>NZ_CP075371.1:0-654402 GCF_018459925.1 Nocardioides aquaticus | reverse complement strand
CGTCCCCGGGGCGTACGCGGGCCGGGCCGAGGAGCCGGTCGCCCTCGACGACCCCGGTCGCCGCGCCGGCGACGTCGTACTCGTCGGGGGCCAGCAGCCCGGGGTGCTCGGCGGTCTCGCCCCCGGCCAGCGCACAGCCGGCCTCGACGCAGGCGTCGGCGATGCCCTTGACGATGGCGGCGATCCGCTCCGGGACGACCCGCCCGGTGGCGATGTAGTCGGTCATGAACAGCGGCTCGGCGCCGCACACGACCAGGTCGTCGACGACCATGCCGACCAGGTCGAAGCCGATCGTGTCGTGGACGTCCATCGCCTGGGCGATCGCCACCTTGGTGCCGACGCCGTCGGTCGAGGTGGCCAGCACCGGGCGCTCGAACCGGGTCAGGGCCGAGGCGTCGAAGAGCCCGGCGAACCCGCCGATCCCGCCGATCAGCTCGGGCCGGCGCGCGCGCTCGACGGAGGCGCGCATCAGGTCGACGGCCGCGTCGGCTGCCTCGATGCTCACCCCGGCGGCGGCGTAGGCGGAGGTGCCCGTGTCGGCGCCGGCCGAGGAGCCGGAGGGGACACCGGGCGCGGTCGGGTGGGTCTGGCTCATCAGGCGGGCTCCGGGCTCGGGGGCGAGGTCAGGGGTTGTTCAGGACCGGCAGGGCCTTGCCGTGGGTCGGCGCGGTGAGCGAGGTCTCCAGCAGGTGCTTGCCCAGCAGCGCCTCGTCGGGCAGCTCCACGGGGTACTCGCCGGTGAAGCAGGCCTTGCACAGGCTCTCGGAGGCCTGCCCGGTGGACTCGACCATCGCGTCGAGCGAGATGTAGCCCAGCGAGTCGGCGCCCACGCTCGCGGCGATCTCCGCCGGGGACAGCCCGTTGGCGATCAGCTCGGCGCGGGTCGCGAAGTCGATGCCGTAGAAGCAGGGCCACCGCACCGGTGGGCTCGAGATCCGCACGTGCACCTCCAGGGCCCCGGCCTCACGCAGCATCCGCACCTGGGCACGCTGGGTGTTGCCGCGCACGATCGAGTCGTCGACCACCACGATCCGCTTGCCGCGGATCATGTGCTCGAGCGCGTTGAGCTTCAACCGGATCCCCAGCTGTCGCAGGGTCTGGCTGGGCTGGATGAAGGTCCGCCCGACGTAGGCGTTCTTGACGAACCCCTGGCCGAACGGGATCCCGCTCTCCTCGGCGTAGCCGGAGGCCGCCGGGGTGCCCGACTCGGGCACCGGCATCACCAGGTCGGCCTCGACGGGGAACTCACGGGCCAGCCGGCGACCCATCTCGACCCGCGCCTCGTGCACGCTGCGACCGGCGATCCGGGCGTCGGGGCGCGCGAGGTAGACGTACTCGAAGACGCAGCCCTTGGGCTCGGGCTCGGCGAAGCGGTGCGACCGGAGGCCCTCGGAGTCGATGACCAGCATCTCGCCGGGCTCGACCTCGCGGATCCGGCTGGCGCCCACGGTGGCCAGGGCGGAGTCCTCGCTGGCCACGACCCAGCCGCGGTCGGTGCGGCCGAGCACCAGCGGGCGGATGCCCTGCGGGTCGCGGGCGGCGTACAGCGCGTCCTCGTCCATCCAGACCATCGAGAAGGCGCCGCGCAGCAGCGGCAGCACCTCCAGGGCACGCTGCTCGAGCGTGGTGTCGGGGTGGTGGGCCAGCAGCGAGGTGACCAGGCCGGTGTCGTTGGTGATCCCCTCCTGGCGGCGGATGTTGATCTCCAGCTCGCCGGCGGTGCCCGGAAGGGCCGCGACCAGCGCCTGGAGCTCGTGGGTGTTGATCAGGTTGCCGTTGTGGCCGAGCGCGATCGACCCGGCCTCGGTGGGCTGGAACGTGGGCTGGGCGTTCTCCCAGGTGCTCGCACCGGTGGTCGAGTAGCGGCAGTGGCCGATCGCGAGGTGGCCCTGCAGCGAGTCCAGGGTGGCCTCGTCGAAGGCCTGCGAGACCAGGCCCATGTCCTTGTAGACCAGGATCTGGCGGCCGTTGCTGACCGCGATGCCGGCCGACTCCTGGCCCCGGTGCTGCAACGCGTACAGCCCGAAGTAGGTCAGCTTGGCGACGTCCTCGCCCGGGGCCCAGACCCCGAAGACCCCGCAGGCGTCCTGGGGCCCCCGGTCCTGGGGGTCGAGGTCGGTGGTGAGCCGGCCGTCGCCTGGCCGCTGGCCGGGACCGCTGAGGTAGGGCACGACCCGAGTCTAGGAGACCGGGGCGCGAGACGCTCGTCAGCCCGCTCGGCCCGATCCCCCGACCGACTGCGCCCCGCCGGGCGCGGCCGTACGATGGGGCTGGTCATCAGGGGTGCCCCCGGCCGTCCACGCCCCTGTCGACCCTCCCCCTCCCCTCCCTGCCCCGAGGCCTCCCCCATGACCCGCACGGCCCCCCAGCTCCACGTCGGCGGCTACGCCAGGCCGGGTCGGTCGACCTGGTCCGACGAGGCCACCCGCGACTCCCTGCTCCTGCTGGCCGAGGCGCTGCGCGACGCCACCGGCTTCCAGGTGGTCTCGATCGGGGTGGTGGACGACACCGCGGTCTGCGAGACCGTCGCGATCGCCGGCGACGAGACCGCCCGGGCCCAGCTGCTCGGCACCCGGCTCCCCCTCGCGGTCCTCGAGCAGCTGATGACCGGCGGCACCCGGGTCGGGGCGGCCGCGCTGGTGCGGCGGCTGGAGCCGGACGAGGACCTCTCCCGGGTCTGGTGGACCAGCCACGAGGAGCCCGCCGACGACGAGGGGAGCTGGCACCCGCACGACTGGCTGGCCGTGCTCGCCCACGACGACGACGGCGCGGTGGTCGGGGTGGTCCAGCTCGACCTGCCCCTCGACGGCCGGCGGCCCGACGCGCACCGCCTGGCCGAGCTCGACCGGCGCTGCGCCACGGCCGCCCGCTCCCTGGTCGCCGCCCGCGAGCGCGAGCGCCTCTCCGCCCAGGCCCGGATGGCGCGCACCGCCCGCGACGTCGTGCGCCGCAGCGCGGGCCGCCAGACGATCCCGTCGATCCTGGCCCGCAGCCACACCGCGGTGATGGAGGGCTTCCGGGCGCGCGGCCTGTTCATCCAGCTCCTCGGCGAGCAGGGCGTCGCCCGGGTCGGCACCGTCTACCGCGCCGACGGGGAGGAGACGTCGATCCCGCAGCCGGTCGTCGACATCGCCGAGCGCGCCGCCCGGACGGCCTGGTCGGCGCAGCAGGTCTCCGTGGTCGACCGCTGCCACCCCCGGGGGACTGGCTCGGCGACACCGAGGCCCTGACGCTGCAGGAGTACCTGGGCCAGCAGCAGATCGGCTCCCTGCTGTTCGTGCCGATCGGGGTCGGCCGCACCTGCCTGGGCAGCCTGGCCCTGACCCGCAGCCCCGGCGACCCGACCTGGAGCGACGTGGAGCGCTCGACCGCGCTCGACGTCGGCCACGACCTGGGCCACGCGATCCTCAACGCCCGCGCGCACCGGCGCGAGCGGGAGCTGCTCACCGAGCTGCGCGAGCTCGACGCCTACAAGAGCGGCCTGATCGCCACGGTGTCGCACGAGCTGCGCAACCCGCTCAGCGCGGTCGCGGGCCACCTGGAGATCCTGCGCTCGATGCGCGACGCGATGCCCGACGGCACCGACCGCTCGCTGGCGGCGATGGAGCGTGGGACCAGCCGGCTCGAACGGATCATCGAGGACCTGCTCACCTTCTCGAAGGTCGGCGACCCCGGCCGGGTCTTCGCGCCGGCGGTGATCGACCTGCGCGAGGTGGTGCGCGACGTGCGCGAGCTGCACGACCTGCCGGCCCGGCGTCGCCGTCAGCGCGTCGAGGTGGAGCTGCCGGACTCCCCGGTGCTGGTCCGGGGGCTCACCGGCGACCTGGACACGGTGGTCTCGAACCTCGTCGGCAACGCGCTGAAGTACTCGGGCGAGGGCACCGTGGTGCGCCTCGTGCTGACCCAGGACGCCCGCGAGGTGGCCCTGACCTGCACCGACCAGGGCCTGGGCATCTCGCCCGCGGACCAGCGCGCGGTGTTCGGGGAGTTCTTCCGCTCCGCCGACCCCGCCGTACGCCGCCAGGGCGGCACGGGGCTGGGCCTGGCGATCGTCGGACGGATCGTCAAGCGGCACCGCGGCCGGGTCACCGTGACCTCCGAGATCGGGGTCGGGAGCACGTTCCGGGTGGTCCTGCCCAGCGTGGAGGAGTTCGAGCGGGCCGCCGCCGAGGCCGCCTTCGAGGCCGACCTCGTCGCCCAGGTCCGCGGGGCGCACCTCGACCTGCCCGAGGACGGGCAGGACGACGACCGGGACGACCGGGACGACGACGGCCCGGCCCGGGCACCGCTGGCGGGCAGCGGGACCTGAGCCGGGCCGGGGTCGGCCTGCGACGGCCGGCCTGGGACGGCGGGCCTCAGACAGCGAGCCTCAGTCGTTCGGGCCCATCGCCCGCGCACCCTGCACCACGGCCTCGCGGATGCGGGTGTAGGTGCCGCAGCGGCACACGTTGCGGATCGCGTCGAGGTCGGCCTCGGTGATCGAGCGCCGCTCCCGCCTGACCCGGCGCGCCAGCGCGACGGCCTCCATGATCTGGCCGGGCTGGCAGTAGCCGCACTGGGCGACGTCCCGGTCGATCCAGGCCTGCTGCATCGGGTGCAGGTCCTTGCGGCCGTCGAGGGTGGCCAGGCCCTCGATGGTGGTGATCTCGTCGGTCCGCTTCAGGTCACCGACCTTGACCGAGCACGGGTTGAAGGCCTTGCCGTTCACGTGCGAGGTGCACGCCTTGCACACGTTGATGCCGCACCCGTACTTCGGGCCGGTCACCTTGAGGATGTCGCGCAGCACCCAGAGGACGCGGACGTCGTCCGCCACGTTCACGGTGACGCTCTTGCCGTTGAGGATGAAGGTCTGCTTGGGCATGGTCTCGTTCCTTGTCTCTCTCGCGCGATCAGCGGGTCAGCTTGAGGCCGTTGGTCGGCGACACCGGGACCGGGGGCACGAACGACTTGGGCGTGAAGGCGGACAGGGACGTGTCGTGGTTGACCGGGAAGCGCATGGTCTGCTTGGTCGGGTCGATCCTCATCGCCCGGACGTAGGCGTTCGCCGTCGCCGCCGCGGTCGCGGCCACGCCGGCCTCGCCGGCGCCGCCGGGTCCCGGCCGGTCGGACTCGAGCACGTGCACCTCGAACTCCGGCGCGATGTTCCACTGGCGCGTGTAGAAGTAGTTGTCCCAGCTGGCCTCGAGGAAGTGGCCGGCCTTGAGGTGGACGCTGCTGGTCAGGGTCAGCGCGAGTCCGTCCGCGAACCCGCCCATCATCTGCGCCTCGAGCCCGCGCGGGTTGATCACGAGCCCGGCGTCGACGGCGAACACGCCCTTGGTCACCCGCGGGCCGGTCACGGCCTCGCGGATCTTGCGGTTGACGGTGGCGGGACGGCAGTCGATCTCCACCAGGCACGCCGTGGTGCCCTTGTACTCCCGGTGGATGGCGATGCCCTGGGCGGTGCCGGGCGGCATCGTGCGACCCCAGTTGCCCTCCTTGCAGACCTTGCGCAGCGCCCGCTTGGTGTTCTCGTTGCGCAGGAACTCGAGGCGGTACTCCATCGGGTCCATCCGGGCGTCCTTGGCGAGCGCGTCGACCATCATCTCGGCGGCCACGCGGGTGTCCGGGGAGTAGATGTTGCGCATGCTGCCGGTGTTGAACCGGTCGTCGACTTCGTTCAGCAGCTGGGTGACCGCGCCGAAGTCGTAGCCGAGCTCCTGGGTGAGCAGGAAGATCGACTGCGAGTAGGTCAGCTCGCCGAGGTTCAGCGGGAGGTCGTCGGCGGAGATCGAGGTGATCATCTCGCCGAGGCCGTGGCTGAAGTCGGTGACCACGCTGGTGTTGCGCTGCTCGTAGCCGTAGACCTTGCGGCCCCCGCCCAGGAGCCCGCCGCCGGTGGCGGCGCGGACCCGCGAGGTGACCATCGGGTGCAGCCGGCCCTGGCGCGGCTCGTCTGCGCGGTGCCACATCAGGCGGACCGGGACGTTGCCGAAGGCGCGCGAGCACTCGGCGGCCTCGATCGCGTGGTCGCTGAAGAGCTTGTGGCCGAAGGAGCCGCCGCCGGTGATGACGTTGACCGTCACCTGCTCCTGGGACATCCCGAGCATCTGGGCGATGTCCTGCTGGGCCAGGATCGGGACCTTGAGCCCGCCCCAGATCTCGGCGGAGTCCTCCGTGACGCTGGCGATGGCGGCGTACGGCTCGAGGGCCGCGCTGGAGCGGAACATGAACTCGCAGTCGATCTCGAGCGTCCGGTTGCCCAGCGGGAGGTCCGGGATCTGCGTGAGCGGGGTGAACGGCAGCTCGGCCCCGCGCAGCTCGGCGAGGATGGTCTCGTCGGACTCGCCCTCGACCGACCCGGCGTTCCAGGAGACCTTCATGGCCCGGATGGCGTCGATGCACTGACCGAACGTGCGGGCGCGCACCGCGATGCCGCGGGAGGTCTTGGCGACGTGCGTGACGCCGTCCATCCTCATCACCTCGCGCCGGTTCAGCAGGCGCTCCGGGGTGCCGTTCAGCGTGGGGGGCCGGCACACCATCGTGGGCAGGGCGCCGGGGATGTCGAGGTCCATGGAGAACTCCTTGGCCCCGGTCACCGCCGCCCGCGCGTCGGTTCGGTTGCGGGGGGTCCCGATGACGGTGAAGTCGGACTCCTCCTTCAGCACGACCTCGGAGATCCGGTCGACCGGCCAGGCCGCGGCCTCGCTCAGGTCGCCGAAGCCGATCGACTCGCCGGTGTCGATGTTGGTGATCGTGCCGGCGATCACCTGGATCCGGTCGGCGTTGGCCTCGAGCAGCGGCAGCGCCGCCTCGATGAGGGCCCCGCGCGCGAGCGCCGCGGCGACGCGGATCGGGGTGTAGGTGGAGAACGTGGTGTTCGACCCGCCGGTGAGCTGGTTGAGCAGCAGCTCCGGACGCGCCGGGGCCAGGGTGACCCGGACCTTCTCGACGGGCAGGTCGAGCTCCTCGGCGATGATCATCGCGGTCGAGGTGACGATGCCCTGGCCGACCTCCATCCGCGGGATGGCGAAGGACGCGGTGCCGTCCCGGTTGATCTCGATCTGGATCAGCTGCGCCGTGGGGAGCGCTGCGTCGGTCTGCAGGTCCTCCAGGTCGTAGATCTCCGAGACCTGGGGCGCGGACTTGATCCCGGCGGCGTGCGCGGCACGGCCGAGGGACAGGTCGGCGGCGGTGACGAGGGTGGATCCGCCGAGCACGTAGCCGAGGAAGCGGCGGCGGCCGAGGCCGCGTCCGCTCTCGTCCGGGTGCTCCGCGGGCTGGACGGTGGTGCTGGTCATGGGGGACCTCCCGATCGGTTAACCGGAGTTAACGTGACGACCGTTACAAGGTCACGCGATCTGTAAAGCGTCTCACCCCGTGAGATCAGCCGCCGGCGCCTCGCCCCAGACGCGCCAGGAGCAGCGCCTCGGCCAGAACCACCCGCTCGAACTCGGCCAGGTGCAGGCCCTCGTTGGCGCCGTGGGCGCGGGTGTCGGGGTCCTCGACCCCGGTCACCAGGACGCTGGCCTGGGGGAAGGTCTCGAGGAACTCCGCGATGAACGGGATCGACCCGCCCACGCCCATGTCCACCGGACGGGTGCCGTCCCAGGCCTCCGCGAACGCCTCGCGCGCGGCGTCGTACGCCGGTCCGCTCGCGTCGATCTGCGTGGCCTCCCCGGTGTCGGTGACCACCGCGTCGAGCGTGGCGCCCCACGGCACGTGCTGCTCGAGGTGGGAACGCAGCGCCGTCACGGCCGACGCGGTGGTGTCGCCGGGCGCGATCCGCATGCTGATCCGGGCCCGCGCAGCCGGGACGAGGGTGTTGCTGGCGCCCTCGACCTTCGGGGCGTCCAGGCCGGTGATCGACAGCGACGGCTTGGTCCAGAGCCGCTCGACGGCGCTGCCGGAGCCGATCCAGTGCACGTCGGCGGTGGCGCCGGACTCCGCCCGCAGCCGCTCCTCGGGGTAGTCGACGTCGGCGGCGGGGCCGGCATGCAGCCCGGCCACCGCCACGTTGCCCTCGTCGTCGTGCAGGCTCGCCAGCAGCCGGGTCAGCGCCATCAGCGCGTCCGGCACCAGCCCGCCCCACATGCCGGAGTGCACGGCGTGGGTGAGGGTGCGCACGGTGACGTCCATCCGGACCAGCCCGCGCAGGCTGGTGGTCAGGGCGGGGACGCCGACGTCCCAGTTGCCCGAGTCCGCGATCACGATCACGTCGGCGGCCAGCCGCTCGCGGTGCTCGGCCAGCAGCGCCGGCAACGTCTCGGAGCCGACCTCCTCCTCGCCCTCGACGAAGACCGTGAGGTTGACCGGCAGCTCCGCGCCGAAGACGCGGGCGGCGCCGAGGTGGGCCACGATCCCGGCCTTGTCGTCGGCCGCGCCGCGGGCGAAGAGGCGGCGACCCGTCGGCGAGTCCCGCTCGGTCGGCTCGAACGGCGGGCTGTCCCAGTCGGCGTGGTCGTTCTCGGGCTGGACGTCGTGGTGGGCGTAGAGCAGCACCGTCGGTGCGCCGGCCGGCCCGGCCTTGTGCGCGATCACCGCGGGGGCGCCGTCGTCCACGGAGACCACGTCGACCCGGTCGAAGTCCTCGGCCCGCAGCAGCGTCGCGACGGCCTCGGCGCTGCGGCGCACCTCCCCGGCGCGGGCGGGGTCGGCGCTGACCGACTCGATCCGGACCAGGTCCTCGAGGTCGGCGCGCAGCCCGGGCAGCAGGTCCTGGACGCGGGCTCGGAGGTCGCTGGTCTGGTCGTCGGCGGGGCTGTCGGTGCTCATGACGCCCACGCTAGCCAGCGCGGCGGCTCAGGTGAGGGGCAGGTACGGCGCGAGGTCGGCGCGCTGGCCCGAGGCGCGGATCAGCCCGGCCGCCTCGGCCTCCGCCCAGGTGGTCGCGCCGCTGGCCAGGTCGATCCAGGTGCCGCCGTCGGTCTCCACCACGGCCGGCGGGGTGCCCCGGGTGTGCCGCACGCCCGGGACGGCCTGGACCGCGGCGTACGGCGGGACCCGTACCTCGACGGAGCGTCCCGGCACCCGGTCCTCGAGCACCGCGAGGTAGTGCTTGACCAGCAGCCGCCGGTCGCCCTTCTCCTCCTCGCCGGCGTGCAGCCGGGCCAGCGCGGCGGCGACGGTGGTCGGGTCGAGGAGGCGCAGACGGGCGGGCACTCCCCCAGTCTGCCCTCCGCCGAGATGACGCTCGCGGACAGCCGAGATGACGCTCGCGGCGCCTCGAGGTGACGGTTCCGGCGGCCCGGGCGGGTGGGACGGGCCCCGCCGGCGCGCTGGTTGACTGGCGGGGTGCCGGAGGGCGACAGCGTCTACAAGCTCGCGCGGCGGCTCGACCGCCGGCTGCGCGGGCAGCGCGTCGTGCGGACCGACCTGCGCGTGCCGCGGCTGGCCACCCGCGACCTGACCGGGCGCACCCTGGTCGAGCACGCGACGTACGGCAAGCACCTGCTGACCCGCTTCGACGCCGGTCCGCCGGACGGCGTCGACCCCGAGCCCGTGACGCTGCACTCCCACCTGCTGATGGACGGCGAGTGGTCGGTGACCGGGCCGGGCAAGCGGTTGCCGACCCGGCTGATGAACGAGGTCCGCGTGGTCCTGGAGACCACCGGAGGCACCGGGTGGGGGCGGCGGCTGCACCAGCTGGACCTCGTCCGCACCCGCGACGAGGACCGCCTCGTGGGCCACCTCGGGCCGGACCCGCTGCGGCCGGACTGGGACGCCGCGGCCGCCGTACGACGCCTCGCCGCCGACCCGGACCGCCCGCTGGTCACCGCGCTGCTCGACCAGACCCGGATGGCCGGGCTGGGCAACCTGTGGGCCAACGAGCTGGCCTACCTGACCGGGGTCAGCCCGTGGACGCCGGTGGGCGGCGTCGACCTCGTCCGCCTGGTCGACCGGGCCGCGCTCGCGCTGCGGCGCTCCGCGACCGTCGAGGGCGCCTACCAGGTCACCACCGGCCTCGGCACCCGCGGCGAGACGCACTGGGTCTCCGGTCGCCAGCGGCGGCCGTGCCTGCGCTGCGGCACCCAGGTGCAGATGGTGGCCGAGCTCGAGAACGACCCCGGCAACCGGCGTACGTGGTGGTGCCCGCACTGCCAGCCCGGGCCGGGCCCGGAGTCGCGGCGGCGCACGACGGGGTCTTGGTAGGCGACCGCCGCGACGCGCTCAGCCGAGGGAGTCGAGCACCTCGACCGTGCGCGCCCACGCCGTCGAGGAGACGTCGATGACGGTGAAGTGGTCGCCGTCGACCTCGACCAGCGTGGCCTCCGCGCCCGCGGCGGTCGCCGCCTCGACGTAGCCGACCGACTGCGACGGGGGCACGATCGGGTCGGAGGTGCCGTGCACGCACCAGACCGGCACGTCCAGCGGGACCTGGCGGGCCGGGTCGACGATCGCGTCGTCGGGGCCGTACGGGTGGCCCAGCAGGTCCTCGACCGCACTGCCGCCCACCCCCTCCTCGGCGGCGGCGCGCAGGTCGAGCACGCCGGCCTGGCTGACCACCGCGGTCACGTCCACCCCGCCGGCCCAGCGCTCGTCGCGTCCGCGGGAGGCCGCCCAGGCGGCGAGGTGGCCGCCGGCGGAGTGGCCCAGGGTCACCACGGTCGTCAGGTCGAGGCCGAGGTCGGTCCGGGCGAGCAGGTCGATCGCGGCGGCGACGTCGTCCAGCGTCTCGGGCACTCCCCCGCCGTCGCCGACCCGGCGGTACTCGACGTTGAGGGTCACCCAGCCCCGCCCGGTCAGGTCCGCGGCCAGCGGCCGGCCGAGGTCGAGGCCGTACTCCGCGCGCCAGAACCCGCCGTGGAGCACCACGACCACGCCGCGCGGCTCACCGGCCGGGCGGGACAGCTCGGCGTACTGGCTGGGGTCGTCGCCGTAGGTCAGCCGGCCCTGCGGGAGGCCGTCGGGGCTGGTGGGCGGGGGTGGGGGCACGGGGTCGTCTCCACAGCTGCTCAGGCCGCCGACCGCGCCCGCGCCGGCCAGCAGGCCCAGACCGCGCAGGAGCGTACGGCGACGCATCGGGCTCACCCGGGGAGTGAACCAGGCGCGGACGACCGTCAGTCCCACCCGCCGCCGCGACGGCCCCGCTTGACCTCGCCGCGCTGCTTCTTGGTGTCGAGCCGGCGGCGCTGGGAGCCGCGGGTGGGTCGCGTCGCCCGACGTGGCGGCGGGGGCGGCGCGGCGGCGTCGCGCACCAGGGCCGTGAGGCGCTCGCGGGCGGCGCGCCGGTTGGCCAGCTGGGTGCGGTGCTCGCTGGCCGCGAGGGTGAGCGTCCCGTCGACCAGCCGGGGCGCGAGGTGCTCCAGCAGGCGGGAGCGCTGGGTGGGGGTCAGCACGGCCGAGCCCGCGACGTCCCAGCTCAGCTCGACCCGGCTGTCGGCGGTGTTGACGCCCTGACCGCCCGGCCCGGAGCTGCGCGAGAAGCGCTCGCGCAGCTCCGCGGCGGGGATGACCAGCGACCTGGTCACCGCGAGGTCGTCGGGCATCCCCTCATGATGCCGGGCCCGCGGCCGGCTCGGCGACCCGCGGCGCCGGTGCGTAGCGCAGGTGCAGCACGCCGGTGTCGAACGCCTCGCTCGAGAGCAGGGTCAACGGGGTGCGGTCGCCGTCCTCGAAGAGCCGCGCGCCCGTGCCGACGGCGATCGGGTCGACCAGCAGCACCAGCTCGTCCAGGAGGCCCTCGGCGAGCAACCAGCGCACGGTGGTCGCGCAGCCCGACATGGCGATCGTGCCGGTCGTCGTCGCCTTCAGCTCGGCGACCCGGCGCGCGGCGTCGTCGCCCGGGATCACCGTCGTGTTCTCCCAGTCGGCCTGCGTGAGCGTCGACGAGACGACGTACTTGGCGATCGGGTTGATGAAGTCGCCGAAGTCGTCGGTGGTGTTGCCCGGCCAGTACTGCGACCACTGGTCGTAGAGCGTGCGGCCCATCAGGTAGGCCGAGGCCTCGTTGGTGACCTGCTCGACCGCGCGCCCCATGGCCTCGTCGAAGTAGGGGAAGTGCCACTCGTGGGGCGACTCCACAACCCCGTCGACGGTGGTGAAGAAGCAGGCGACGATGCGTCCCATGGGGGTCCTCCCGGTCGTGGGCGCCCGCTCCGGGTGGCGGGCGCCTCATCCTCTCCGACCGCGCCGACGACCGGGAGTCACCGGCGCGCCGGCGGGGCGTCAGCGGCGGCGGGCCCGCAGGACGGCGTCGGTGAAGTCGGCCGTGCCGCCGTCGGGGTGCGCGCCGGTGCGCGTGCGGGCCTCCACGGCCTCGAGCTCGAAGGCGTCCTGGTCCAGGGCGGGCACGAGCTCCTCGGCGGTGAAGAGCCACGTCGGGTCGCCGTGCCGCGCGCCGGTGCCCAGGTCGGCGGGGTGGTGCCCGACGACGAGCAGCGTGCCGCCCGGGGCGACCGCGCCGGCGAGGCGTCGTGCGACGTCAGGCAGGCGCTGGTCGGGCTGGTGGAAGAAGTGCGAGGTGACCAGGTCCCAGCGCTCCTCGCCGGGCTCCCAGGTGCGCACGTCGGCGTCGCGCCAGGTCGTCCGGTCGGCCACCCCGGCGTCGGTGGCGTGCTGGGCGGCGCGCTCGCGGGCGACCCGGCTGAACTCGAGCCCGACGACCTCCCAGCCCTGCGTCGCGAGCCAGATCGCGTCGCCGCCCTCCCCGCTCCCCACGTCGAGCGCACGGCCCGGCGTGAGCGACGCGGCCTCGGTGGCCAGCACCGGGTTGACCCGCCCGCTCCAGATCCGGTCGGTGGCGGCGTACCGCTCGTCCCAGGCGGGGCTCTCGAAGAAGAGCCGCCGCATCTCGGCGTCGTCCGGCGGGTCGGTGGGCTGCGCGTCGCTCATCCTGCGAGCCTGCCCTGCGCCGGCGCCCCCGGCAAACTCTGTTGCCGATCGGCAATGAACCGAGTGGTCCGCACCGGGGAGGCGGGCGTGGGACGGCAGCGGTCGCTGCGTGTACACATGTGCCCATGGACGCCCACGACGCCGGACGCACCGCCCGCTCCCTCGAGACCCTGCACGCCCTCTGCTACTTCTCCGCGGAGGTCGAGTCCTCCCTGGTCGACCTCGGGCTCCGCAAGGGCCGGATGTGCTACTTCGCCGGCCGCGCCGCCCCGATGGGCCGCGTCGGGGGCGGCCCTGTCACCGCGACCTTCTACGTCTTCAACCCCTCGCTGGTCGGCCACTTCATCCCCTCGGCCTGGGAGATCGCCTCGCCCGAGGACGTCCACGAGGCCCGCTACCGCGGCGTCGACGCCGCCTACCGGCACCTGCTCGGCGACGACGTCCTCGGCTCCGCCGAGATGCTCGAGGCCGCCGGGATCGCCCGGGAGCTCGCCGAGGGCTGCACGCCCGAGGGGCGCGCCCTGCACGCCGCGCACGCCGACATGGCCTGGCCCGAGGAGCCGCACCTCGTGCTGTTCCACGCGCTGACCCTTGTGCGCGAGCACCGCGGCGACGGCCACGTGGCCGCGCTCCTGCACGCCGGGCTCAGCGGCCGCGAGGCCCTGGTCAGCCACACCGCCACCGGCAAGGGCTTCACCGTGGCGGCCGCCCAGGCCACCCGCGGCTGGTCGGCCGAGGAGTGGCAGGCCAGCGTCGACGCGCTGACCGACCGGGGGCTGATGACGCCCGGCGGCGACCTGACCGACGACGGCACGGCGCTGCGTACGCAGGTCGAGGCCGAGACCGACCGCCTCGGCCTCGCCCCCTGGGCGGCGCTGGGCGAGGAGAAGGCCACCCGGCTGCGCGAGCTGGCCCGCCCGTTCGCCAAGCAGGCCGTCGCCGCCGGGGCGTTCCCCGGCGGTGTCTTCGCCTGAGTCCCGGTCCCGCCTAGGCCCGGGACGTCATACGAACGGTGGGGACGTCGCCACGCTTCTGGATGACGTCCCGGGCCAGCTGACCGACCCTCAGCCCAGGACGGCCGGCAGTGTCGCGCTCCACGTGACGTGCAGCTCCGCGAGCGGCACCTCCAGGACGGGCTCGCCGCCGGCCCGGACCACGAGCGCGTCGCCCCCGGTGGTGCCGAGCCGGGTCAGCGGGACGCCGTGGTGGTCGGCCAGGGCGACCAGCGCCTCGACACCGGAGTCGGGGATCGTGACCACGCACCGGGCCGCAGACTCCGAGAAGAGCGCGACGAAGGGGTCGCCCCCGGCCACGTCGCCGACGTCCACGGTGCAGCCGACCCGGGCGCCGCGTCCGCCGATCGAGGCCTCGACCAGGGTCTGGGCCAGGCCGCCGTCGGAGAGGTCGTGCGCGCTGGTCAGCAGCGTGCCCGCCGACGCCTCGACCAGCAGCGCGGCCAGCGCCTGCTCGGCGCCCAGGTCGACCAGCGGCGGCAGTCCCCCGAGGTGGTCGTGCACGACGTGGGCCCACTCGGAGCCGGAGAGCTCCTCGCGGGTGTCGCCCAGGAGCAGGACGGTCTCGCCGTCGCCGGCGAAGTGCGAGGCCGTACGCCGGGCGACGTCCTCGAGCACGCCCAGCACGGCCACGACGGGCGTGGGCAGGATGGCCGTCTCGGCGGTCTGGTTGTAGAGGCTGACGTTGCCGCCGGTGACGGGGGTCCCGAGCGCCAGGCAGGCGTCCTTCAGGCCCCGGCAGGCCTCGGCGAACTGCCACATCACGGCCGGGTCCTCGGGCGAGCCGAAGTTCAGGCAGTCGCTGACCGCGAGCGGACGGCCGCCGACCGTGGCGACGTTGCGGTGCGCCTCGGCCAGGGCCAGCTGCGCGCCGGCGTACGGGTCCAGCTTCGCGAAGCGGCCGTTGCCGTCGGTGGCCAGCGCGACCCCGAGCCCGGACTCGGCGTCGATGCGCAGGACGCCGCCGTCGGAGGGCTGGGCGAGCACGGTGTCGCCGCGGACGTAGCGGTCGTACTGGTCGGTGATCCAGGACTTGTCGCAGAGGTTCGGCGAGCCGACCAGGCGCAGCAGGGTCGCGCGCAGCTCGGCCGGGGTGCCCGGGCGGGGCAGCAGCTCGGCGCGGTCGGCCTGCAGCGCGTCCTGCCAGTCCGGGCGGGCCAGCGGCCGCTCGTAGACCGGGCCGTCGTGGGCGACGGTGCGGGGGTCGACGTCGACGACGGTCTCGCCCTGCCAGTCGATGCGCAGCCGCTCGTCGCCGGTGACCTCGCCGACCACGGTGGCCTCGACGTCCCAGCGCGCGCAGATCTCGAGGAAGGTGGCGACGTGGTCGGGGTGGACCACCGCCATCATCCGCTCCTGGCTCTCGCTCATCAGGATCTCCTCGGGCGAGAGCGAGGAGTCGCGCAGCAGCACCTTGTCGAGCTCGACGTGCATGCCGCCGTCGCCGGCCGCGGCCAGCTCGGAGGTGGCGCACGAGATGCCGGCCGCGCCGAAGTCCTGGATCCCGGCCACGACGCCGGCGGCGAAGAGCTCGAGGGTGCACTCGATGAGCAGCTTCTCCATGAACGGGTCGCCGACCTGCACGCTGGGGCGCTTCGCGGGCCCGTCCTCGTCGAAGGTCACCGAGGCCAGGATCGAGGCGCCGCCGATGCCGTCGCCGCCGGTGCGCGCGCCGTAGAGGATCACCTGGTTGCCCTCGCCGGAGGCCTGCGCGAGGTGGAGGTCCTCGTGGCGCAGAACCCCGACGCACAGCGCGTTGACCAGCGGGTTGCCGAGGTAGGAGGCGTCGAAGACGGCCTCCCCGCCGATGTTGGGCAGGCCGAGGCAGTTGCCGTAGCCGCCGACGCCGGCCACGATCCCGGGCAGCACCCGCCGGGTGTCCTCGGCGTCGAGCGGGCCGAAGCGCAGCGGGTCCATCACCGCGACCGGGCGGGCGCCCATCGCCAGGATGTCGCGGACGATGCCGCCGACGCCGGTCGCGGCGCCCTGGTACGGCTCGACGTACGACGGGTGGTTGTGCGACTCGACCTTGAACGTGACGGCGTACCCCTGCCCGATGTCGAGCACGCCGGCGTTCTCGCCGATCCCGGCCAGCATCGGCCCGGCCGGCGTCTCCTGGGGGATCTCGGAGAACTGCTTGAGGTGCACCTTGGAGGACTTGTAGGAGCAGTGCTCGCTCCACATCACCGAGTACATCGCCAGCTCGCTGCCGGTGGGGCGGCGGCCGAGGATCTCGCGGATCCGGGCGTACTCGTCGGGGGCGAGCCCGAGCTCGGCGAACGGCTGCTCGCGGTCGGGGTCCTGGGCGGCGGCGGAGACGGTGTCGAGCACGGGCGCCAACCTATCGAGGATCGCGGTCGCGCCCGACCGGAGGGCGCGCGCACCGCTCTGACCTGCGGAAACTACGCATCTGTAATTCGACCGGATCGTTGTGACGGGTGTGACTCCTGTGCTTAGAGTGCTCCCGCCCCGGCTCCTTGTCCCCCGGAAGGGACCCCCGTCATGCCCTCCCTCGCACCTCCGCTCGCCCGGCTGCTGGCCCCGCTCGCCGCCCTCCTGCTGTCGCTGTCCCTGGTCGCCTCGGCGGTCCCCGCCGCCCAGGCCGCACCGAAGCCGAACCCGGTCACGCCGGGCGACCTCACCGGGTACGGCTTCGACCAGTGCGTGGCCCCCACGCAGGCGGCGATGGACCGCTGGCTCGAGACCTCGCCGTTCCTGTCGGTGGGCATCTACATCTCCGGCGCCTCCCGCGGCTGCCGCGACCAGCCGAACCTGACGCCGTCGTGGGTGCGCACCCAGCTGCGCAAGGGCTGGCGGCTGCTGCCGATCACCCTCGGCCCCCAGGCGTCCTGCCAGCCGTCCTTCCCGCGCTACGGCAACGACCCGACCATCGACCCCGCCGCCGGCTCGTCCGGCCGCTACCCGAGGGCCCGCGAGATGGGGCGTACGGAGGCCGGTCGCGCCGTCGCAGCCGCCCGCGCCCTCGGACTGACCCCCGGCAGCACCCTCTGGTACGACCTCGAGGCCTTCGACGTCACCAACACCGCCTGCCGCGAGTCGGCCCTGTCCTTCCTCTCCGCGTGGACGACCCGCCTGCACGAGCTCGGCTGGGTCTCCGGCGTCTACTCCTCGGCCGCGTCCGGCATCAAGGCCCTGGACGACGCCCGCGTCAACCGGCCGAAGGCCTTCGCGCTGCCCGACCAGGTCTGGATCGCCCGCTGGGACGGCGTCGCGAACACCTCCACCAGCTACCTCCGCGACGACGGGTGGCGGCCGGGCGGGCGCGTCAAGCAGTACCGCGGCGGCCACAACGAGACGCACGGCGGCGTGACGATCAACATCGACAGCAACTTCCTCGACCTCGGCAAGGGGTCTGTGGCGCCCGCCGAGGAGCGGTGCGGCGGCGTCCGCGTGGACTTCCGCGCCTACCCGCTGCTGCGTCGGCCCGCCGCCGGCTACACGGCACCGGCGGCGCACACCACGGCGCTGCAGTGCCTGCTGCAGGAGAAGGGCCTCCACGACGGTGCTCTCAACGGCGTCTACGACCAGCGCACCGCCGCGGCCGTGGCGAGCTGGCGCGAGCGTCGCGGGATCTCCGCGGGCGACGAGGCCGGCCGCACGGTGTGGATGTCGCTGCTCTCCGCCGGGCGCAAGCCGGTGCTCAAGGTCGGCTCGGCAGGGTCCCAGGTTCGCCGGGTCCAGCGCGCGCTGAACGCCGCCTCGCCCGGCACCCGGCTCCGCCCGCGCGGGGTGATGAACCCCGCGACCGCCGCCGCGCTGCGCGCCTGGCAGGGCCGGGTCGACCTGCCCGCCACGGGGATCGTCACCAGGGACGACTGGGCGGCGCTGCTGCGCGGCCGGGCCTGAGGTCGGGGCCTGGGCCCGGTCCTGGGCCCGGTCTCAGGCCGGGTCTGGGCCGGGTCTGGGCCGGGTCTCAGGCCCAGACGGACTCGACCAGCGAGGTGAAGAAGCCGAGACCGTCGGTGCCGGAGCCGGTCAGCGCCTCGACGGAGTGCTCGGGGTGCGGCATCAGCCCGACCACGTTGCCGCGCTCGTTCGCGACGCCGGCGATGTCGCGCATCGAGCCGTTCGGGTTGACCTCGAGGTAGCGGGCCACGACCTGGCCCTGGCCCTCGAGGCGGTCCAGCGTCGCGTCGTCGGCCACGAAGCCGCCCTCGCCGTTCTTCAGCACCACGGTGATCTCGGCGCCCTCGGCGTAGGCCCCCGTCCACGGCGTCCGCGTGTTCTCGACACGCAGGCGCTGGTCACGGCACACGAAGCGCTGGTGGTCGTTGCGGATCAGCGCACCGGGCAGCAGGTGGGACTCGCACAGCACCTGGAAGCCGTTGCAGATCCCGAGCACGGGCATCCCGCGGCCGGCGGCCTCGACGACCTCGGTCATCACCGGCGCGAAGCGCGAGATGGCCCCGCAGCGCAGGTAGTCGCCGTAGGAGAACCCGCCGGGCAGCACCACGGCGTCGACGCCGCGCAGGTCGTGGTCGCCGTGCCACAGCGCGACGGCCTCATGACCGCCGAGACCGACCGCGCGCCGGGCGTCGACGTCGTCGAGCGAGCCGGGGAAGGTGACGACGCCGACCTTCACGAGCCGGCCGCCGTCCCGGTCACGGCGGGCTGGTCCTCGACCGCGTCGTCGACGTGGACGGTGAACGACTCGATGACCGGGTTCGACAACAGCGTCTCGGCCATCCGGCGGACGTCCTCGAGCACGGCGTCGGTCACCTCTCCGGCGACCTCGAGCTCGAAGCGCTTGCCCTGACGGACGTCGGTGACCCCGGAGAAGCCCAGACGCGGCAGGGCGCCGAGCACCGCCTTGCCCTGGGGGTCGAGGATCTCGGGCTTGGGCATGACGTCGACGACGACACGGGGCACGGCTGCTCCATCCGGTGGCGGGGGCTGTCGGCCCATCGTAGTGAAGCCGCGGCGCGCCGCGCGCGGGGCCGGGTGCCGCACGGGGGCCGGGCCAGGGCCGTACGCCTCAGGCGGTTCACAGGTCGGTGCGCGAGGATGGGGCCATGAGCATGACCTCCGGCACCGGCGGGACGCAGAGCCCGCTGACCCTCCAGTTCCCGCAGTCCCTCGCCGTCTACGACGACTACACCGCGGCCCAGAAGGCCGTCGACCACCTCTCCGACCAGCACTTCCCGGTGGAGGCGTGCATGATCGTGGGCACCGACCTGAAGCGGGTCGAGCGGATCACCGGCCGGCTCACCACCGGCAAGGTCGCCCTCGCGGGCGCCGTGTCCGGGCTGTGGCTCGGCGCCTTCGTCGGCCTGATCTTCAGCATCTTCTCCTCGGAGGGCCTGGCCACGTTCTTCTCGACCGTCCTGTTCGGCGCGCTGTTCGGCCTGGTCTGGGCGCTCGTCGGCTACGCCTTCACCCGGGGCCGGCGGGACTTCACCTCGGTCGCCCAGATCGTGGCCACGCGCTACGAGGTGCTCGTCGAGCACAAGCACGCCCAGCAGGCGCGCGAGCTGCTGGCGCAGCTGCCCGGTGGTCGGCCGGACCCCTTCGCCTGACCGGCGCGCCTGACCCGCGGGGACTCAGCGGCGGCCGAGCTCCCGGGCCGCCGCCTTGAGGTCGGTACGCGCGGCCAGCGGCGCCGCGAGCGGCAGGAACGGCAGCACCGCCTTGTAGGCGCCCCGCGCGGTGAACCGGGTGCCGACCTCGACGCTGCAGCCCGCGCCGCACGCCGTGAACCGCAGGGTCAGCTCGGCACTGACCCCGCGCCAGGTGCCGGTCTCGGCCCAGCGGGAGGGCCGCTCGTACGCCGTGGTGCGCATCCGCGGGCGCACCCCGGGGACGGTGACGTCGGTCCAGCTCTGCCCGAGGCCGACCTCGCCGTCGACGTCCTCGACGGCCTTCAGGCTGGCCTGCCACGCCGGGCGGTTGACCGGGTCGACGAGGTAGTCGAAGGCCACCTCGGGGCTGACCGGCAGGAACACCGTCACCATCGCCTGCTCCTCAGAACTTCTCGCCGGTGAGGCGCTCGTACGCCTCGACGTACCGGTCACGGGTGCGCTCGACGACCTCGGGCGGCAGCGGCGGCGGGGGCTCGCCGGACGTGCGGTCCCAGCCGGAGTCGGGCGAGGTCAGCCAGCGGCGGACGACGTCCTTGTCGAAGGAGGCCTGCGCGCGCCCCGGGGCCCAGTCCTCGGCCGGCCAGAACCGCGACGAGTCGGGGGTCAGCACCTCGTCGGCGAGCACCACGGTGCCCTCGGGCGTGGCGCCGAACTCGAGCTTGGTGTCGGCCAGGATGATCCCCCGCTCGCGGGCCAGCCCCTCGGCGCGGGCGTAGACGGCGAGGGTCAGCCCACGCAGCTCCGCAGCCCGGTCGGGCCCCACCTCGGCCTCGACGGCGGCGTACGAGACGTTCTCGTCGTGGTCGCCCAGGGCGGCCTTGCTGGCCGGGGTGAACAGCGGGGCGTCCAGCCGGGAGCCGTCCTCGAGGCCGGGCGGCAGGGTGATCCCGCAGACCTCGCCGCTCGCGCGGTAGTCGAGCAGGCCGGAGCCCGTCAGGTAGCCCCGGGCGACGCACTCGACGGGGAACATCTCGAGGCGTCGGCAGACGACGGCGCGGCCGCGGACCTCCTCGGGCACGTCGGTCGACAGCACGTGGTGGGGCACGAGGTCGGCGAGCTGGTCGAACCACCACAGCGACATCCGGGTCAGCACCTCGCCTTTGTCGGGGATGGTGGTGTCGAGGACGAAGTCGTAGGCGGAGAGCCGGTCGCTGGCCACCATCAGCAGGTCGCCGGACGGTAGCGCGTAGAGGTCGCGCACCTTCCCGGAGTGCAGGTGGGTCGCCCCGGCGAGCGTCGGGGTCGCGGGCGGCATGGGGCGAGGGTAGCGCCGCGGCCCCCGGCCCCCTCCACACCCCGTTCTCCACATCCTGCGCCGGCCGGGTTTGGCCGGGCCGCGAGCGGGTATCCCTCTTCCTGACATCCCGACACACCCCGAGGAGCAGGCTGTGGAGATCGACCCCGAGGCCCTGGCCGCCGCCGGCGCCCTGTGCGTGCGCCAGCAGGCCCACGTCGAGGACATGAGCCGCTACCTCGACGGGGTCCTGGACCGCCCCGAGGCGTTCTCGGGCGTCCTGGTGCTCTTCGCGGGGTCGCACGCGGGCGCGGTGGCGGCGGGTCGCCGCGGTCTCGCCGGGGCCGGCCGGGCGGCCGGGGTGATGGGCCGCGGCATGGCCCGGCTGCGGGCCGAGGTGCTGGCCACCGACGACGACGTCGCGCGCCGGCTGGACCGGACCCGTCCCGAGGGCCGGTACGACCTCCCACCCGGCGGGCCCCCGGTCGGGGGCGGTGCGCCGACGCCGGCGCGGGAGCCGCTGGCGCTGCGGCTGCCGGGGGGCGCGGACGGGGGCACGGGCGGGGGTGCGGACGGGGCCACGGGGCCGGGACGCGCCGGCCCGGACGGGCGGGCGGGCCTCGGCGACCTGCTCGGCGCCGTGCGCGACGCCGACCAGGCGCTGGACGACGTGCGCGAGAAGGCAGGGGCGCTCGGTGACTCGGTGCGGGTCACCGCCGACGCGCTGGGCGACCTCAGCGCGCAGCAGGACTTCGTGGTCGCGGCGGGCGCGACCCCGTCGGCCGGCCAGGTGGCCCACGGCGCCCGGGGGTGGTGGCGGTGAACGGTGCTGCCGGGGTGCACGAGGTCCGCGACGCGGGGGCGGTGGTGCGCGGCGGGGCACGGCCGCCGGGCACGGAGGGTGCGTTCGTCGACGGGCTGCGGGACGACTGCGGGCTCCTGATCGGCGGGGTGCTCGAGGTGGTGCGTCGGCTCACCGGCCGCGACCTGCTGACCGAGCTGCTCGAGCCGCTGGCCGGTGACATGGACGCGGTGTCGTCGATGCGGGCCGGGTGGGCCGAGCTCGCCACGGCGACCGGCGCGGTCGGCGAGAACTACCGGGCGCTGGCCGAGCAGGTGCCCGGGGTCTGGGAGGGCCTGTCGGCCGACGCGGCGGCCCGGTTGGCCGGGAGGCTGGCGGTCGCGCACGACGAGCAGCGCGAGGCCGCCACCCTGGTGGCCGAGCAGCTCGGCCACGTCGTGTCGGTGTCGAAGGCCACCGCCGAGGTCGTCTGCGCGGCGCTGCAGTTCCTCGACGGGCTGGTCCAGGAGCTGCTGCTGGACGCCGCCGCGGGGCCGTTGGGGTGGACCAAGGCGGCGGCGACCTCGCCCCGGATGGTGATCCGGATGGTCCGGCTGATCGACCAGGGACGGGACGCGATCACCGACCTGGTGCGCGCGGTCGAGCTGGCGGTCGCGGTGCTGCGCCGGGTCGAGGCGCTGCTGGACGCGCTGACGGCGCTCGCCGCGGCGGTCGAGACCGGGGCGCACGCCGAGGCCGGGCAGGACATGGCCGAGGTCGCCGAGGCGGGGTTCCTCGGTGTCCGCGCCGCCTGAGGCCGGTGCCGGGACGGATGACGCCCTGCGGCGTCTGGGGGCGGTGTCCGCGTCGTTGCGGGCCGAGCACGACCGCTGGCGGGCGGAGGCGGCCACCCGCGTCGCGGCCCGTGGTGCGGCGGCGCGTCGCGGCGACCTCGGGCCCGGCGTACGCGAGCTGCAGGCCCGGGTGGACGACGGGCTGACGACCTGGGCGGCGGTGCTCGACGGGCGCGACCGCTCCGTGGCCGCCGCCGAGGCGCGCCGCGACGTCGCGGAGCGGCTGGTCGAGCTGGCCCGGCACGTGCCACCCGGGGACCGGGGGGTCCGCGGGCGCTGACACGGGCACGGTGCCAGAGTGTGGGCCATGCCGGAGTCAGCCGAAGAGGTCCACGCCCGCGTCGTCGCCGCCGTCGGCGCGGACGGCCGCCTGCCGATGTCGGACTCCTCCTCGTGGGACATCTTCCCGTGGGAGGCCGTCGACGGGGCGATCGTGCCCCGGGTCCTCCCCCCGCCTAGCGACGAGCCGGCGCGGTGGGGCGAGTCCCCCGACAAGCCCTGCGGGGCCTGCGCCGGGTTCGACCCGGAGACGGTGGTCTGGGAGGACGAGCACTGGGTGCTGACCCACCTCGGCGCCCCGTCCGGCCTGCCGCTGGTGCTGGTGCTGCACTCGCGCGAGCACCAGGACCTCGGCGGCCTCGACGACGACCTCGCCTCGGAGCTCGGCCGGATCACCAACCGGCTGGTCCGCATCGTCGAGCACCTGCCCGAGATCGGCCGCGTCCACGTGAACCGGTGGGGTGACGGCGGCTCCCACCTGCACACCTGGTTCTTCGCGCGCACCGCCCGGCTGACCCACGTCCTGGGCTCGCCGGCCTCGGAGTGGAACGACGTGCTCCCGCCCGGACCCGAGGACGTCTGGCGCGCCGACCTGGCCCACGTCGCGAAGCGCCTGGCCAACTGGGGCGGCACCGCCCGCGCCTGACCGCCGAGATGACGCTCGCGGACAGCCGAGGTGACGCTCGCGGCGCCTCGAGGTGACACGTCCGGACACCGTGATCCGGGCGGTCGTCACACCGCGGCCCCCGTACGACGGCCCGCGGCAGCGCCCCCGGCATCCGGGCGGGACCATGGAGCCATGTCCTCCCCGGTGACCGTCTCCATCACCCGCCACGTCGACCCGGCCCACGCCGACCAGATGCTGGCCTGGATCCGGGCCGGCGGCGCCCTGGCCGTCCGGTTCCCCGGCTTCCTGGGGACCGGCTGGGTGCGTACGGGTGCCGACTCCGACGAGTGGCACATGCTCTACCGCTTCGCCGACGACGAGTCGCTGCGCGGCTGGGAGCACTCCAGCCAGCGTCAGTGGTGGCTCGGCGCCGCGCAGGGCCTGGTCGGGGAGTCCCGCCTGGAGCGACGTACCGGCATCGAGGGCTGGTTCGACGAGCCCTCGGCCCACGACGTCGAGGACCTCCGCCCGCCCGCCCCCGCTCCCCCGCGGTGGAAGCAGGCGACCATGATCTGGCTGGTCTTCTTCCCGCTCAGCCTGGTGGTGACGCTGCTGCTCGGCGTGGTCGCACCGGAGCTCGCCGTCGGGTGGCGCGTCCTGGGGACCACCCTGGTGATGACGCCGGTGATGACCTACGTCGCGCTGCCGTGGATGACGCGGGCCCTGGGCTGGTGGCTGGCCGGCGAACCGGCGCCCTGGCGGCGGTGACCGCAAGCGTCACCTCGGCGGTCCGCAAGCGTCATCTCGGCGGTCAGGCGCGGACGTCGAAGGCCGACGGCCCGTGCGGCTCGGCCTCCCGCTCGTCCACGCCCTCGACCACGGCAGACGACGGCCCCTCGCGGGTCCAGGCCACCATCTCCTCGACCGCGTCGGGCGGACCCTCGACGTGCAGCGCGACGGTGCCGTCGGCCTCGTTGCGCACCCAGCCGACCAGCCCGAGATCCTGCGCCCGGGAGCCGGCCGCGGCGCGGTAGCCGACGCCCTGGACGTCGCCCCGGACGACGAGACGTACGGCGGTGGTGCGGTCGGTGGTGCGGTCGGCCGGGCCGGTGCTCGGACCGCTCATGCCGGCCAGCATGTCGCGTCCGGTACCCGGGCGACCCGCCCTTTCGGGGGGAGCCCCGTGCCCCACAGTGTCCCGGTGAGTGAGGTCGCCGCCCCGGACCCGCGGCGCTGGCGCATCCTGGCCGTCTCGCTGGTGGTCGGGTTCATGTCGCTGCTCGACGTCTCGATCGTGAACGTCGCGATCCCCTCGATGCAGGCCGGGCTGGACACCTCGCCCGGCACGATCCAGTGGGTCGTCTCGGGGTACGCGCTCACGTTCGGTCTGACGCTGGTCGCCGGCGGGCGGCTCGGGGACGCGTACGGGCGCCGCCGGATGATGCTGGTCGGGCTGACCGGGTTCGTGCTCTCGAGCGCGATGGTCGGCCTCGCGCCGAACGTCGAGCTGGTGATCGCGGCCCGGCTGCTCCAGGGCGCCACCGCCGGGCTGCTGACCCCCCAGAACTCCGGGCTGATCCAGCAGCTGTTCACCGGTGACGAGCGCGGGAAGGCGTTCGGCCTCTTCGGGTTCACCGTCTCCGTCGCCTCGGCGGCCGGCCCGGTGATCGGCGGGCTGATCATCGCTGTCGCCGGCGAGGACGACGGCTGGCGGTGGCTGTTCCTGGTCAACGTGCCGATCGGCGCGGTCGCCCTGCTCGCGGTGGCGCGGATGGTCCCCCGCCGGGTCCGTGGCGAGGACGAGGGCGACCCGCGCATCGACGTGCCCGGCGCGGTCCTGCTCGGCCTCACGGTGATCTGCCTGCTCTACCCGGTCGTCCGCCTCGAGAGCGGCGCGCGGCTGCCGCTGGTCCTGCTCGCCGGGGTGCCGCTGTTCGGCTGGGCCTTCGCGGTCTGGGAGCGCCGTACGGCCCGCCGTGGCCACCCGCCGCTGCTCGACCTCGCGCTGCTCCGCACCCTGCCCGGCTACCTCAACGGCCTGGCCGTCGGCGCGTTGTACTTCACCGGCTTCACCGGGCTGCTGCTCGTGCTCTCGGTGTGGCTGCAGGACGGGCTCGACTACTCCCCGCTCGAGACCGGGCTGCTGCTCGTGCCGTTCGCGGCGGGCTCGGCGATCAGCTCCCCGGTCGCCGGCCGTTTCGTGACCAGGGTCGGACGGGGGCTGACGGTCGCCGCGCTCGTGACGACCATCGTCGGCGTCGTGCTGACGCTGGTGCTGGCCCCGGGCCGCGAGCCGCTCTGGCTCTGGCTGACCCCGACCCTGCTGCTGGCCGGGCTCGGCGGCGGCGCGGTCGTCTCGCCCAACATCACCCTGACCCTGGCCGAGGTGCCGCCCCGGATGGGCGGCGCGGCCGGCGGCGCCCTGCAGACCGGGCAGCGCATCGGCGCCTCGATCGGGGCCGCGCTGCTGGTGACGGCCTACCAGCTCACCGCCGCCCGGTACGACCCGGACACCGCGTTCCGGGTCTCCCTGGCCGTGGGCGCGGTGCTGCTCGGGCTGGCCCTGGCGATGGCCGTGCGCGCCGTACGCCACCCGGGCGGGACCGCCCCGGCGTCGGACGCCGGGAGCGCGCCGGCTCAGTCCAGGGCGTAGAACGCCGGCGGGTAGACCGCCTGCGCCCCCTCGGGGCCGCGGACGACGATCGTGTCCTCGACGAACCGGGCGTCGAAGGCCTCGCCCGGGTACGGCCACGCCACCACGGTGACCCGGTCGGCGTCCTCCCCGCCCTGGCGGCGCACCACCCAGAGCTCGTCGACCGCGCCGACGACCAGGCCGTCGGCGCGCTGGCGGCGCTGCACGCACCAGCGTCCCCCGTCCGCGGGGGCGCTGCACACCTCGTCGACCACGTCGGGGGTCACCGTCCCGCCGACCTCCTGCGTGACCGCGGCGACCAGGAACCCGCCGAGCAGCCCGAGCACCACGGCCGCCGCGACCGAGAGCCGCGGCAGGCGCGGCAGCCTCAGCAGCGACCGCCCGCCCCGGTCGCCCACGACGTCAGAGGATCGCGCCGGGGGCGTACGCGGCGGCGGCGGGGTGCTGCTCCACCACGGCCGCGACCCGGCGTACGACGGCCTGGACCTGGGCCACGGCGGCGCCGGTGAACGTGATCGGCTCGGCCACCAGCGCGGCGAGCTGCGCCTCGGTCAGGCCCAGCCGCTCGTCGGCGGCCAGGCGCACGAGCACGTCGTTCTCGGCCTGCCCGGCGCGCATGTCGAGCGCCGTGCCGACGGCGGCCTCCTTGATCGCCTCGTGCGCGCTCTCGCGGCCCACGCCGTTGCGGACCGCGCTCATCAGCACCTTGGTGGTGGCCAGGAACGGCAGGTAGCGGTCCAGCTCGCGGGCCACCACGGCTGGGAACGCGCCGAACTCCTCCAGCACGGTCAGGAAGGTCTCGAACAGCCCGTCGACGGCGAAGAACGCGTCGGGCAGGGCGACCCGGCGCACGACCGAGCAGGAGACGTCGCCCTCGTTCCACTGGTCGCCGGCCAGCTCGGAGACCATCGAGAGGTAGCCGCGGGTGACCACGGCCAGGCCGTTGACCCGCTCGCAGGAGCGGGTGTTCATCTTGTGCGGCATCGCCGAGGAGCCGACCTGGCCCTCGACGAAGCCCTCGGTGACCAGCTCGTGGCCGGCCATGAGTCGGATCGTGGTGGCCAGGTTGGAGGGTGCGGCGGTCAGCTGCACGAGCGCGGACAGCACGTCGAAGTCGAGCGAGCGCGGGTAGACCTGGCCGACCGAGGTCAGCACGCGCGCGAAGCCGAGGTGGGTCGCGACCCGCTCCTCGAGCTCGGCGAGGCGGGCCTCGTCGCCGTCGAGCAGGTCGAGCATGTCCTGCGAGGTGCCCATCGGGCCCTTGATCCCCCGCAGCGGGTAGCGCGCGAGCAGCTCCTCGACGCGCTCGAGGGAGACCAGCAGCTCGTCGGCCACGGTCGCGAACCGCTTGCCGAGCGTGGTGGCCTGCGCGGCGACGTTGTGCGAGCGGCCGGCCATCACGGTCAGCTCGTGCTCGGAGGCCAGCCGCGCGAGCCGCGCCAGCGTGGCCACCGCGCGGTCCCGCAGCAGGGCCAGGGACTGGCGCACCTGGAGCTGCTCGACGTTCTCGGTGAGGTCGCGCGAGGTCATCCCCTTGTGGACGTGCTCGTGCCCGGCCAGCGCGCAGAACTCCTCGATCCGGGCCTTCACGTCGTGGCGGGTGACCCGCTCGCGTGCCGCGATCGAGGCGAGGTCGACCTGGTCGACGACTGCCTCGTACGCCTCGACGACGCCGTCGGGCACCTCGACGCCGAGGTCGCGCTGGGCGCGGAGCACCGCGATCCACAGCTGTCGCTCGAGCACGATCTTGTGCTCGGGCGACCAGATCCGGGCGAGGTCGGCGCTCGCGTAGCGGGTGGCCAGGACGTTGGGGACGCTCACGGGTCCATCCTCTCCCGGGCCCGGTCCTGCGCCTCGTCCCGGGCGGCGACCAGGGCGATGTCGGTGCGGTGCTGGGCGCCGGGGAAGGAGACCCGGGCGACCCCGTCGTACGCCGTGGCGCGGGCCGCGGACAGGTCGGCGCCGGTGCCGACGACCGCCAGCACCCGCCCGCCGGCGGTGACGACGTCGTCGCCCGCCTCGGCCGTCCCGGCGTGGACGACGTGCACCCCGTCGGCGGCCTCGGCGTCGTCGAGGCCACGGATCACGTCGCCCGAGGAGGAGGTGGCGGGGTACCCGGCGCTGGCCAGCACGACGGCGACGGCGGAGCCGGGGTGCCACGACGGTGCCGGCACGTCGGCCAGGGTCCTGGTCGCGGCGCCGAGCAGCAGCGGGGAGAGCGGGGACTCGAGCAGCGCCATCAGCGGCTGGGTCTCGGGGTCGCCGAACCGGGCGTTGAACTCGACCACGCGCACCCCCCGCGAGGTCATCGCGAGGCCGGCGTACAGCAGGCCCGAGAACGGCGTCCCCCGCCGGGCCATCTCCTCCACGGTGGGACGCAGCACCTCGCGCAGCACCTGGTCGACCAGGCCGGGCGGAGCCCACGGCAGCGGCGTGTAGGCGCCCATGCCGCCGGTGTTCGGGCCGACGTCGCCGTCGCCGATCCGCTTGAAGTCCTGCGCGGGCTGGAGCGGGTGGATCGTGACGCCGTCGGTGATCGCGAAGAGCGAGACCTCCGGGCCGTCCAGGAACTCCTCGACCACCACCTGCTCGCAGGCCGCGGCGTGCGCCAGCGCCTCCTCGCGGTCGGTGGTCACCACGACGCCCTTGCCTGCGGCGAGGCCGTCGTCCTTGACGACGTACGGCGCGCCGAGCTCGTCCAGCGCCGCGGCCGCCTCCGCGGGCGTGGTGCAGACCCGGGCGGCCGCGGTGGGCACGCCCGCGGCGGCCATCACGTCCTTGGCGAAGGCCTTGGAGCCCTCCAGCCGGGCGGCCTCGCGGGTCGGCCCGAAGACCGGCACGCCCCGCTCGCGGACCACGTCGCCGACCCCGGCGACCAGCGGCGCCTCGGGACCGACCACCACGAGCCCCGCGCCGAGGGCCACGGCGAGGTCGGCCACGGCCGCCCCGTCCATCGGGTCCACGTCGTGCAGCTCGGCCACCGCGCGCAT
This sequence comes from Nocardioides aquaticus, assembly GCF_018459925.1. Lineage (NCBI taxonomy): Bacteria > Bacillati > Actinomycetota > Actinomycetes > Propionibacteriales > Nocardioidaceae > Nocardioides > Nocardioides aquaticus. The sequence goes on along the minus strand of NZ_CP075371.1, from coordinate 625,578 downwards.
GCCCGGGTTGCCCGGGGCGGCGTGGACGGCGCGCACGCCGGGGTCGCGGGCCAGGGCCCGGGCCAGCGCGTGCTCGCGCCCGCCGGTGCCGACGACCAGCACGGTCAGCAGCCCGTCGCGGGCGTCGGACGCGGGCGGGGCCGAGGGGGCGGGGGCGGCGGGGTCCGTACGGTGCTCGCTCACGGGCCACGACCCTAGTGCCGCCTCGCCGCCCGCCCCGCCGAGGTGACGCTTCCGGACAGCCGAGATGACGCTCGCGGCGCCCCGAGATGACGATTCCGGCGCCCCGCGGCCGGTCGGTGTCAGTCCAGCTGGCCCAGCGCGTGGTCGCCGGCCGCGCCGTGCACCCGTCGTACGGCCGCCGTCGCCCGCCGCGTGCCGGCCGGCACGAGCCCGTGGGCGGCCCCGAGCCCGACCGGCGGCATGTTGCCGTAGAGCGACTCGACCTGGTCGGCGCGCACGACGTACGTCTCGTGCCAGATCCCGACGTCGGCGGACGCCGCGATCCGCCGGTTGAACTCACGCCACGCCGTCGCGTGGGGGTGGTCCTGGTCGCGCGCGAACCGACCCAGCTCCTCGGCCGAGCGCCAGACCTGCGTTACCATCACGTCGCGACCAGACCACCAGGTGCGGAAGGCCAGCAGCGGGCTGTCCGGCAGCGCGGCGAGCTCACGCAGCATCGCCGGCATCTGCCGGGCCACGTAGCTCCAGCTGCGCACCCTCCGGAGCCGGTTGACGCGCATCCCGATCAGGAACAGGACGACCTCGTCCTCGCCGAGGTCGGCCGACAGGGCACCACCGAGGACGCCCGCGGGCGCCGCGTCCGCCGCCCCGCGGTACGCCGGGGGGCCGGTCGTGGTGCTCGTGCTCGTCGTCGACATCGCATCCTCGTCCCATTGGGAAGTGCTGGTTCCTGATTGGAGACTGGCACTATCCAGGCATGGTGTCAACGCCCGCGACCGCCCCCCTGACCCTCGGCGAGCTGGCCCGGGCCGCCGAGGTCCCCGTCGGCACGGTCAAGTACTACCTGCGCGAGGGGCTCCTGCCCGAGGGGCGCCTGCGCAGCACCACCCGCGCCGACTACGACGAGACGCACCTCGCCCGGCTCCGGCTGCTGCGCCTGCTGCGCGAGGTCGGCGACGTGCCGGTCGGGCGCCTGCGCGACCTGGTCGCCGCGCTCGAGGACCACGGCGCCGACCGTCCGCACCGGAGCCTCGGCGTCCTGGCCGCCGGGTCGAGCGCTCTCGCCGGCCCGGTCCCCGCGCCCGGCCCCCTGGCCGAGCGGGCCGACGCGCTCGCCGGCGAGCTGGCCGACGAGGTCGGGTGGGACGACCAGCTGCGCGCCGCACCCGAGTGGGCCGCGGTGCGCTCCGTGCTCGAGACCGTGCTGGCCTGGGAGCGGCTCGGGCTGCCGGTCGCGTCGACCGACCTGCGCCCGTACGTCGTGGCCGCCGACCTCGTCGCCCGCCACGACGTCGCGGCGCTCGGCGACGGCGACCCGACCGACCTGCTCACGCAGCTGGTGGTGGGACAGGTCGTCTACGGCCGGCTGCTGGAGGTGCTCCGCCGGCTCGGCGAGGCGCACCACAGCCTGGTCCGGTACGGCCCGCCGGACGCCTGAGCGCCGCGACCGTCATCTCGGCTGTCCGCGAGCGTCATCTCGGCTGTCCGCGAGCGTCATCTCGGCTAGAGCAGGTCGTGGCGCACGATCGTGGCGGCCCGCGACGGACCGACGCCGACCACGGAGATCCGGGCGCCGGACATCTTCTCGACCGCGAGCACGTAGTCCTGGGCGTTCTTGGGCAGGTCCTCGAAGGTCCGGGCCTCGGAGATGTCCTCCCACCAGCCGGGGAAGTACTCGTAGACGGGCTTGGCGTGGTGGAAGTCGGTCTGGCTGACCGGCATCTCGTCGTGGCGCACCCCGTCGACCTCGTAGGCCACGCAGACCGGGACCTGCTCGAGACCAGTCAGCACGTCGAGCTTGGTCAGCACGAAGTCGGTGACCCCGTTGACCCTGGCCGCGTAGCGCGCGATGACGGCGTCGAACCAGCCGCAGCGCCGCGCGCGACCGGTGGTCACGCCGAACTCCGCGCCGACCTTGGACAGGTGCGCACCGAAGTCGTCAAACAGCTCGGTCGGGAACGGACCCTCGCCGACCCGGGTCGTGTAGGCCTTGACGATCCCGATCACCCGGTCCAGGCGGCGCGGCGGGATGCCGGAGCCGGTGCAGGCGCCGCCGGAGGTCGCCGAGCTCGACGTGACGAACGGGTACGTCCCGTGGTCCACGTCGAGCAGCGTGGCCTGGCCGCCCTCGAGCAGCACGGTCTCGTCGCGGTCCAGCGCCTGGTTGAGCAGCAGGCCGGTGTCGCAGACCATCGGGCGGAGCCGCTCGGCGTGGGCCAGCAGCTCCTCGACGACCGCGTCGACGTCGGGCGCGCGGCGGTTGTAGATCTTGGTGAGGATCTGGCTCTTCAGCTCCAGCGCGCCCTCGACCTTGGCGCGGAGGATCTTCTCGTCGAACAGGTCCTGCACCCGGATGCCGATCCGGTTCATCTTGTCGGCGTACGTCGGGCCGATGCCGCGCCCGGTGGTGCCGATCCGGCGCGAGCCGAGGAACCGCTCCGCGACCTTGTCCACGCTGCGGTTGTAGCTGGCGATCACGTGGGCGCTGGCGCTGACCTTCAGCTTGCCGACCTCGACACCGCGCGCCTCGAGGGCGTCGAGCTCCTCGAAGAGCACGTCGACGTCGATCACCACGCCGTTGCCGATGACCGGCGTGCAGTTGGCCGAGAGGATCCCGCTGGGCAGCAGGTGCAGGGCGTACTTCTCGTCGCCGATCACCACGGTGTGGCCGGCGTTGTTGCCGCCGTTGAACTTCACGACGTAGTCGACGCGGCTACCGAGCAGGTCGGTGGCCTTGCCCTTGCCCTCGTCGCCCCACTGGGCTCCGATGATGGCGATCGCGGGCATGGTGCTCCTCAGGCTGGACGTTCGCTGGACGGTACGGCCGGGTCCGCGGGCGGTGCTCCCGTACGTGCGAGAGCCCCGGGCGGACCGGGGCTGCGGCTGCTCAACCTACCAAGGTCCCGGCCCGCCCACCCGATCCGCGGGACCCACCCGCCCGGCATGATGAAGACATGTCAGACCCCCTCCTGGTCATCGCCAACGCCGACGCCGGCACCTCCGACGAGGAACGGCTCGGCCTGGCCCTCGAGGTGATGCGGGGCCGGGCGTCGGTCGAGGTGGCCCGCACCGCGAACCCCGGCGAGCTCGACGGGGTGCTGCACCGTGCCGGCACCCGCCGGATCGTCGTGGCGGGCGGTGACGGCAGCCTGCACGCGGTGCTCTCGGCGCTGCACAAGCGCCACGAGCTCGGCCAGAACCAGGTCGCGCTGCTCCCGCTCGGCACCGGCAACGACTTCGCCCGGACCAACGGCGTCCCCCTCGACGTCGAGGACGCCGCCGAGGTCGTCCTGGAGGGCACCCCGCGCCCGATGGACCTGATCGTCGACGAGGTCGGCACCATCGTGGTCAACAACGCCCACGTCGGCGCCGGGGCCGCGGCCAGCCGCCGCTCCGTGCGCTGGAAGCACCGGCTGGGCAAGGTCGGTTACAAGAAGGCCAACCTCGGCAAGCTCGGCTACCCGATCGGCGCCGCGATCACCGCCATCGACCCCCCGGTCGTCCGGCTGCGCGTCGAGGTCGACGGCGAGGTCGTCAACGACTTCGACCGCCCGGTGCTGATGGTCGCGGTGGGCAACGGCCGCTCCGTGGGCGGCGGCACCGAGCTGATCCCGGAGGCCGACCCCGAGGACGGTCGGCTGGACGTGATGATCTCGCGCGCGGCCGGACCGCTGGCGCGCTTCGGGTACGCCACCCGCCTCCTCCTCGGCACGCACCACGAGCGCAGCGACGTCGACTACCTCCGCGCCCGGACCGTCAGCGTCGTGGGCGAGGAGTTCTGGGTCAGCGCCGACGGGGAGATCAGCGGCCCGGAGCGCCGACGCACCTGGCGCATCGAGCCGGCGGCGTACGAGATGGTCCTGCCCTGATCGTCGTGCCGACGGTGCCGTCCGGGCGGGCCCGGAGGTCTCGGTAGCCTCTGCGCCATGGATCACGACGAGCAGACCGACGACTGGCCCGCACAGGTGGCGGTCCGGCGCGAGAAGCGCCAGCGGCTGCTCGACGAGGGCCGCGAGGCCTACCCGGTCACCGTCGCGCGCACCCACACGCTCGCGCAGGTGCGCAGCACCTGGGAGCACCTCGAGCAGGGCGAGGAGACCCAGGACGTCGTCGGCGTCGCCGGCCGCGTCATGTTCGTCCGCAACACCGGCAAGCTGTGCTTCGCCACGCTCCAGGAGGGCATCGGCACCCGGCTCCAGGTGATGCTCAGCCTGGCCGAGGTCGGTGAGGAGCAGCTGGAGGACTGGAAGCGCACCGTCGACCTCGGCGACCACGTGCTGGTCGAGGGCCGCGTGATCTCCTCGCGCCGCGGCGAGCTGTCGGTGATGGCGACCCGCTGGGAGATGGCCTCGAAGGCGCTGCGGCCGCTGCCGGTGCTGCACAAGGACCTGTCCGAGGAGTCCCGGGTCCGCCAGCGGTACGCCGACCTGATCGTGCGCCAGGAGGCGCGCGACATGGTCCGTACCCGCTCCGAGATCACCCGCGCGGTCCGTCGCACCCTGGAGGACGGCGGCTTCCTCGAGATCGAGACGCCGGTGCTCCAGCGCATCCACGGCGGCGCCGCGGCCCGCCCGTTCCGCACCCACTTCAACGCCTACGACCAGGAGATGACGCTCCGGATCGCCCTGGAGCTGAACCTGAAGAAGGCCGTCGTCGGCGGCGTCGACCGGGTCTTCGAGATGGGCCGGATCTTCCGCAACGAGGGCGCGGACTCGACCCACTCCCCCGAGTTCACGATGCTCGAGGTCTACGAGGCCTACGGCGACCAGCACACGATGGCCGACCTGATGCGCACCATGTTCCTCGCCGCGGCCGACGCGGTGGGCTCCCGTCAGGTCGAGACCCCCGCCGGCGTGGTCGACCTCGACGGCGAGTGGCGCTGGCTGCCGGTCTACGAGGGCGTCTCGACCGCGGTCGGCGAGGAGGTCACCCCGCTCACGCCGGTGGAGCGCCTGCGCGAGCTCGCCGAGGCCCACGACGTCGAGCTGGACCCGGCCTGGGGCGCCGAGAAGGTCGTCCTCGAGCTGCTCTCGGAGCTCGTCGAGCCGACGCTGCTGCAGCCGACGTTCCTGTGCGACTACCCGCCCTCGGCCCAGCCGCTGGCCCGCCCGCACCGCAGCGAGCCCGGCCTGATCGAGGCCTGGGACCTGATCATCGCCGGCGTCGAGCGCGGCACCGCCTTCAGCGAGCTCGTCGACCCGGTCGTGCAGCGCGAGGTGCTGACCCGGCAGTCCGAGCTGGCCGCCGGGGGCGACCCCGACGCGATGCAGCTCGACGAGGACTTCCTGCGGGCGCTGGAGTACGGCGCCCCGCCGATGGGCGGCCTGGGCCTCGGCATCGACCGGCTGATCATGCTGTTCACCGGCGTCGGGATCCGCGAGACCATCCTGTTCCCGCACCTGCGCGCCGAGGCCCGCTGACGCCGAGCCGCTGCGTACGGCCGAGCCAGCTGTAACGCTGTGTTACTTCGTCTGGAGCCGCGTCGTGACGCTGCACCAGATCGAGTAACACAGCGTTACAGCGCGGCCGCCGTGCGCTCCCCGGCAGCCGTCAGGCGTCGCCGAGCAGCGCGTCGTACGCCGCGGGGCTGGAGTCGCGCAGGAACGTCGAGCAGCGCTCCCACTCCGGGGTCTCGCCGATCTCGCGGGCGGCCACGGCCAGCATCGCCAGGCAGCGCAGGAAGCCGCGGTTGGGCTCGTGCTCCCACGGCACCGGGCCGTTGCCCTTCCAGCCGTTGCGGCGCAGCATGTCCAGCGAGCGGTGGTAGCCCACGCGCGAGTAGGCGTACGCGGTGACGACGTCGGCGCCGCCGTCGCGCGCCTCCTCGGCCAGCGCGGCCCACGCCATCGGCGAGGCCGGGTGGCGGCGCACCACGTCGGCCGGGGTGGATCCCGCGAGCTCGGCCTCGGCCGGGTCCTCGGGGAGGTGGGTGGGCGGGGGGCCGGCCATCAGGTCCTGGAACGTCATGGCCCCATCCTCGCGCGCCGGACCGCCGCCCGCCCCACCGCCCGCCCCACGGGCGCCCCGGTGCGGTGTCTCAGCCGATCGACGAACCGGCCGAGCGCAGGTTCTCGCAGGCCTCGACCACGCGGGCGCTCATCCCGGCCTCGCCGGCCTTGCCCCAGGCGCGCGGGTCGTACTGCTTCTTGTTGCCGACCTCGCCGTCGACCTTCAGCACGCCCTCGTAGTTGGCCAGCATGTGGCCCGCCACGGGCCGGGTGAAGGCGTACTGGGTGTCGGTGTCGACGTTCATCTTCACCACGCCGTAGTCGAGCGCCTCGGCGATCTCCTCGGCCGACGAGCCGGACCCGCCGTGGAAGACCAGGTGGAAGGGCTTGGCGCCGTCCTCGAGGGAGAACTCGCGGACCACGGCCTCCTGGGCCTCCTTGAGCACCGACGGGCGCAGCTTGACGTTGCCGGGCTTGTAGACGCCGTGCACGTTGCCGAAGGTCAGCGCGGTCATGTAGTAGCCCTGCTCGCCGTACCCGAGCGCCTTCGCGGTGGCGATCGCGTCCTCCGGGGTGGAGTAGAGCTTGTCGTTGATCTCGGCCTCGACGCCGTCCTCCTCGCCGCCGACGACGCCTACCTCGATCTCGAGGATGATCTTCGCCGCGATGCACTTCTCGAGCAGGTCGGCGGCGATCTCGAGGTTCTCCTCGAGCGGCACGGCCGAGCCGTCCCACATGTGCGACTGGAACAGCGGCGCCTGGCCGCGCTGCACCCGCTCGGTGGACATCTGCAGCAGCGGACGCACGAACCCGTCCAGCTTGTCCTGCGGGCAGTGGTCGGTGTGTAGGGCGATGTTCACGGGGTACGCCGCGGCGACCTCGGCCGCGAACGCCGCGAACGCCGCGGAGCCGGTGACCATGCTCTTGACGCCCTGGCCGGAGAAGTACTCCGCACCGCCGGTCGAGACCTGGATGATGCCGTCGGAGCCGGCGTCGGCGAAGCCCTTCAGCGCCGCGTTGAGGGTCTGGGAGGACGAGACGTTGATCGCGGGGAACGCGTACGCCCCGGCCTTCGCGGCGTCGAGCATCTCGGCGTACTTCTCGGGGGTGGCGATGGGCATCGTTGCTCTCCTCGGGCGGGGTCCGGTGCCGTGCCCGGCACTGCCGGACACGTCGTCACGTGCCCGGCCAGCCTAGTGCGTGTGGCGTGCGCCACGCCTAGGGTGCGGGGGTGAGCCGGACCCCGCACGACCCTCCCCACCCGGTCCGCGTCGTGCGGGCCGCCGACCTCGTCGCCGCCGACCCCACGGCCGGGATGCAGCGCTCCCGCGCCCTCGAGGTCCCCGGCCTGTGGGCCGGCACGGTCGTCACCGACCCGGGCGCGGTCTCCGGCTGGCACCACCACGACACCAACGTCTCGAGCCTGTACGTCGTCCGTGGCGTGCTGCGCCTGGAGTGCGAGGGCGTCGCGGGCCACGTCGACGCGCACCCCGGGGACTTCGTCGAGGTGCCGGCCCGCACCGTGCACCGGGAGTCGAACCCCGGCGACGAGCCCTCGCTGGCGGTGATCGCCCGCGCCGGGGACGGCGTCCCGACGGTCAACGTGGACCACGCTCCCCCGCCGCACGCGTGACAACCGATCGGCCGGCCGGTGCGTAGGACCGGCATGGACCTGTCGGAGCAGCTCGACGACGCGATCGGGCACGGCCCCGTGCCGCCCCCGGTCTCCGGGACCGTCGCGGCCGGGCGCCGGGCCCTGCTGAGGCGCCGGCTCGCCACGACGGCCTCGGCGCTCGCCGTCGTCGCGGTGGTGGCCGTGACCGGCGCGCTGGTCGTGCCCGGCACGCCCGCCCCCGACGTCGCCCCGGACCCCGCGGTCCCACCCGCGGCCGACCCCTCGACGGCTCCGCGCCCCCGCTCGGTCGCGCCGTCGACCGGCCAGGGCGAGGTGGTCGACCGGATGAGCAGGGTGGGGATCGAGCGGTGGCGCCCGCGGCGCGGGCCGGCCCGGGGCGTCCGGCTGACCTCCGACGGCCGCCTCGTCGCCGTGGACGGCGCCACGATCCTCGAGCAGGTCGCCAACCCCCTCGACCGCGAGCCGCCCGCGTACTCCGCGGCGGTCTCGGTGCGGCGCGGGGGCAGCACCAACTGGTACCTCCTCGACCGCTCGCCGCAGCAGTCGACGATCAGCTCCTGGGGTCCCTGGGGCGCCTACGCCTCCTTCACCAGCTGGGTCGACGACCAGGTCCGGCTGAACGGGCCGCAGGGCGCAGGACCGGGATGAGGGACGACGAGCGCGAGGCCTCGTTCACCGCCTTCGTGACCGCCCGCCGCGACCACCTGCGCCGGATCGCCTACGCCGTGTGCGGCGACTGGCACACCGCCGACGACCTGGTGCAGACCGCCCTGGTGAAGGCCTTCGTGGCGTGGCCGCGGATCCGCTGCGAGGGCAACGAGGAGGCGTACGTGCGCCGGATCATCGTCCGCGCCAACATCGACCGGCACCGGCGCGCCACCAACCGCGAGCACGTCGGCGTGCCCGAGCACGGCGGGTCCTGCGAGCCCGAGCCCGTGGAGGAGCGCTCGGCGCTGCTCGACGCCCTCCAGAACCTGCCCGCGATGCAGCGCAAGGCGGTGCTGCTGCGGTACTGGCTCGGGATGTCGACCGCGGAGACCGCCGCCGAGCTCGGGATCGCGGAGGGGACGGTCAAGAGCCACGCCGCCCGCGGCCGCGAGCGGCTGCAGGCCCTGCTGGCCGACGCCGACCGGTGAGGTGCGGCGGGGAACCGGCCGGGTGGCCGGGCCGCCGTACGCTCACGAGGTGAGAGCCTTCCCGACCCTGCAGCGCAGCGGACGATCGACGACCCTGGACCGCGCGGCGGGCGACGTCTGGGCCGCGGTCGCCTCTGCCCGCCCCGACGAGGACGGCCACGTCTGGTACGTCGACGCGCCCGGCTTCGTGGTCCGGGGCGCGATCGACCGGGTCGCCCTCGGCCAGGGCCGGCGCTGGCCGCTGCCCGACCGGGACCTCTTGCGCAGCGGTGACCGGGCGGGGTTCTGGGAGGTCCTGGAGGTCGACCACGACACCCGCCGGATGACCATGCAGGCCTCGGTCCGGGCGCCGGGCACCGTGCGGATGGAGGTCTCGGTGGCCGACGCCGGCGCCGACTGGAGCGTGGTCACCCTGGCCATCTCCTTCGCCCCGCGCGGGGTGCTCGGCTGGACCTACCTGGTCACCGACCTGCCCGCCCGCGAGGTCGTCATGGAGCTGACGCAGCGCGCGCTGCTGGCCGACGTCGAGGCCACCACCGGCGCCCGGGTCCGTACGGCCGGCTGAGGCCCGGCTCCCGCGACGGGCGTCAGCCCCGCCAGGTCTCCTCGGCGCCGAGGTCGGCGTGCTGGCGCACCCAGGTGTGCATCGCGATCGCGGCGGCCGCCGAGGCGTTGATGGAACGGGTCGAGCCGAACTGCGCGATCGAGAAGGTCGCCTCGCACGCCTCCCGGGCGTCCTCGGACAGCCCCGGCCCCTCCTGCCCGAACAGCAGGCAGACCCGCCGGGGCAGCGCCAGCGTCTCCAGGTGCCGCGAGCCGGGCAGGTTGTCCACGCCGTAGAGGGGCGTGCCCCGGTCGGCGAGGTACGCCGCGAGGTCCGCGGCGGTCGGGTGGTGCCGCACGTGCTGGTAGCGGTCGGTCACCATCGCCCCGCGCCGGTTCCACCGCTTGCGGCCCACGATGTGCACCTCGGCGGCCAGGAACGCGTTCGCGGTGCGCACGACGGTGCCGATGTTGAAGTCGTGCTGCCAGTTCTCCACGGCCACGTGCAGGTCGTGGCGGCGGGTGTCGAGGTCGGCCACGACCGCCTCGAGGGTCCAGTAGCGGTAGCGGTCGACCACGTTGCGCCGGTCGCCGTCGCGCAGCAGCACCGGGTCGTAGCGCGGGTCGTCGGGCCACGCCGCCTCACCGCCGGGCCACGGGCCCACCCCGACCTCGTCGGGGCCGTAGGGCATCGGGTCGTACGGCGCCCGCTGCTCCTCGTCCACGGCGCACGACCCTAGCCCGCGGGCGACGCCGGCCGGCACCGGCGCGGCCTCAGGGCGTGCGGCGTCGCAGCGTGGCGGCCCCCAGCCCGAGGGCCAGGACCACGAAGCAGCCCACGACGGCCAGGTCGCGCCAGACCGCGCCGGTGGCGCTCGAGCGGGTCAGCTCGGCCATGGCGTCCACGGAGTACGACAGCGGGAGCAGGTCGGAGACCGCGCGGAGCGTGCCGGGCATCTCGGCGCGTGGCAGCAGCAGCCCGCACAGCAGCAGCTGCGGGATCACGAACACCGGCATGAACTGCACCGCCTGGAACTCGGTGCGGGCGAAGGCGGAGACGAAGAGGCCGAGCGCGGTGCCGAGCACCGCGTTCGTGACCGCCACCACGACCAGCAGCCACCCGGGCCCGGCCAGGGTCAGCCCGAGCAGGCCGACCGAGGTCGCCACCGCGAGGCTCGCCTGCACGACGGCCACCAGGGCGAAGGCCAGGGCGTGGCCCAGCAGCAGGTCGAGCCGGGTCACCGGCAGCGTCAGCAGGCGCTCGAGGGTCCCCGACGAGCGCTCGCGCAGCGTCGCGACGCTGGTGACGAGGAACATCACCACGAAGGGGAAGACCGCCAGCAGCCCGGGCCCCACCCGGTCGAAGACCTCCCCCACGTCGCGGTAGACCCACCACAGCAGGGCCTCGAGCAGGCAGGGCAGCAGGAGGAGCATGACCACCGTGCGCCGGTCGCGGCGCAGCTGGCGCAGCACCCGACCCGCGACCAGGACCACCACCGGCGTCCTCACGACGCCTCGCCGACCAGCCTCAGGAAGGCTCCCTCGACGTCCGCGGCACCGGCCCTCTCCCGGATGGCCGCCGGGGTGCCGTCGGCGATCACCCGCCCCTCGCGCATCAGCAGCAGCCGGTCGCACCGCTCCGCCTCGTCCATCGCGTGGCTGGACACCAGGATCGCGGCCCCGCGCCCGGCGATGGCGTGGAAGACCTCCCACAGGTCCCGGCGCAGGACGGGGTCGAGGCCCACGGTCGGCTCGTCGAGCACGAGCAGCCCGGGGTCTCCGAGGAGGGCCGCGGCCAGGCCCACCCGGGAGCGCTGGCCCCCGCTGAGGGCGCGGACGAGGCTGGAACGGTGGTCGGTGAGCCCCACCGTCGTGAGGACCCGGTCCACCTCGGCGTCCACCGAGGCCGACGGGGTGCGCAGCACCCGGGCGAAGAAGCGCAGGTTCTCCTCGACGCCGAGGTCGTCGTAGACGCTGGCCTGCTGGGTCACGTACCCCACGCGGTCACGCAGTGGTCTGCTGCCGGCCGGCTCGCCGAGCACCCGCACGGTCCCGCCGGCCACCCGCTGCACCCCGACCAGGCAGCGGATCAGCGTCGTCTTGCCGCACCCCGAGGGACCGAGCAGGCCGGTGACCCCGCCGCCGACGTCGAGGTCGAGGCCCTCGAGCACCGGGCGACCACCCCGCACCACGCTCAGGCCGCGGACCTCCACCACCGTCGTCGCCACCCGAGGAACTGTTCTCCTGGTCCGACCGCCTGACAAGGGCGGGCACCGGGGCGTGCGCGCGGGGGAGCCCGCTCAGCCGGCGACCGCGCCCGCGGGACCGAGGTGCTCGCGCGCGAACTCCAGCGACTCGCGCAGGTCGACGACGCGCTCCTCGCGGGTGCGGCAGCGACGGGTGTTGATCTCCAGCACGACCTCGCCGGCGAACCCGGTCGCGACCAGGTGCCGCAGGAACGCCGCGGCGCCGGTCGTGCCGCGCCCCGGGACGAGGTGCTCGTCCTTGGCGGTGCCGTTGCCGTCGGTGAGGTGCACGTGGCGCAGCCGGTCGCCGAGGCGCGTGGCCATGGCGACCGGGTCGGCCTGCGCGATGGAGGCGTGGGACAGGTCGACGGTGGTGTTGGCGTAGGACTCCGTCGAGGGGTCCCAGCCGGGCAGGTACATCTCGACGCCGCGGCGCGAGGAGGCCCGCCAGGGGTACATGTTCTCGACCGCGAAGGCCAGGCCGGTGGACTGCTCCAGCGCGGCGACGCCGTTGACGAAGTCGCGCGCGTACTCCTTCTGCCAGCGGAACGGCGGGTGCAGGACGACCACCTCGGCGCCGACGACGTGGGCCATCTCGGCCGCGCGCTCGAGCTTGCCCCAGGGCTCGACGCCCCAGACGCGCTGGGTGAAGAGCAGCGTCGGGGCGTGGATCGCGCTGACCGGCACGCCGTGGTGCTTCGAGAGCTGCGCGACCGCGCTGGTCTGCTGGCTGAGGCCGTCCACGCCGACCATCACCTCGACGGCGTCGTAGCCGAGGTCGGCGGCGTAGCCGAAGGCGTGCGCGGTCGACTCGGGGTAGACCGAGGACGTCGACAACCCGATCCGGGTCGGCATCAGGCGCCCGGTCGGCCGGGGGCCGCCAGGTCCTCCCCGAGCCGGTCGATCCGCTCGAGGATCACCCCCTCGCGCAGCGCCCACGGGCAGATCTCGAGCTCGGCGAGGTCGAAGATGTCCATGCAGGCCTCGGCCACCAGCGCCCCGGGGACGATCTGGTGGGCGCGGCTCGCGGAGACGCCGGGCAGGCCCGCGAGCTCCTCGACCGACATCGTCACCAGCGCGGGCAGGCGGTCGCGCAGGGTCTCCAGGGCGAGGGTGCGGGGCACCAGCGGCCCGTCGTCGGACGGTGCGGCGCCACAGATCCGAGCCAGGGACCGGAAGGTCTTCGAGGTCGCCGCGGCGCGGTGGGGCGGGCCTGCGCGCAGCAGCAGGCCGGCGTCGCGGGCGATCTCGGTGCGGATCGTACGGCGCAGCGCGCGCAGGCTCCCGGCGTCCGCGGGGCCCTCGGCGAAGTGGCCCCGGGCCAGGCGCGCGGCGCCCAGCGGCAGCGACCAGGCCACGTCGGGCAGCTCCGAGGTGCCGCCGGCGATCTCGAGCGAGCCGCCGCCGATGTCGAGGACCGCCAGCCGGCCGGCCGACCACCCGAACCACCGGCGTACGGCCAGGAAGGTCAGCCGGGCCTCGTCCTCGCCGGAGAGCACCGGGATCTGGACACCGGTCTCGCGGGCGACGTGGGCCAGGACGTCGTCGGAGTTGACCGCGTCGCGCACCGCCGAGGTGGCGAACGGAAGCATCTCCTCGCAGCCCTTGTCCTCGGCGACCGCGACGGCCTCGGCGGTGAAGGCCGTCAGCGCCGCGACGCCCTCGTCGGTGACCGCGCCGCGGTCGTCGAGGTGCTCGGCCAGGCGCAGCCGCTGCTTGTGGCTGGAGGCAGGCAGCGGCGCCGAGCCGTCGTGGGCGTCCACCACCAGGAGGTGGCCGGTGTTGGAGCCGATGTCGAGGACGCCGAGGCGCATGGGACCAACGTACCCGGGCCGGACCTCCCCCCTCGCCCCGCTCCCCCGCGTCGTAGGCTCCAGCGGTGCCCGAGGTCGACCTGGTGTTCCCCCGCGCGTTCGTGGAGTTCGAGAACCCCGAGGACGCGGGCGAGGTGCTGCGCTGCGACCTGACCTGGCTGACGTCGCGCTACCGCTGCATCTTCGGCTCGGGCTGCGCGGGGATCTTCGCCGACGCCCCCGACGTCGGCTGCTGCACCCTCGGCGCGCACTTCTCCGACGAGGACGACGAGACCCGTACGGCCGGGTTCGTGGCCCAGCTCGACGAGCGGCTGTGGCAGCACCACCCCGGACGCGAGGTCACCGAGGCCGACTGGGTCGAGGTCGAGGACGACGCCCGCAAGACGCGCGTGATCGAGTCGGAGGGCCAGCGCGCCTGCGTCTTCAGCAACCGGCCGGGCTTCGCCGGCGGCGCCGGCTGCGCGCTGCACGCCCTGGCGCTGGAGCAGGGCCGCGAGCCGCTGGAGACCAAGCCCGACGTGTGCTGGCAGCTGCCGATGCGGCGCACGTTCCGCGACGTCGAGCGCGCCGACGGCACGGAGTACCTCGAGGTCACGATCGGTGAGTACGACCGTCGTGGCTGGGGCCCCGGCGGGCACGACCTCGACTGGTACTGCTCGGGCAACACCGAGGCGCACGACGCGCCGGAGCCGGTCTACGTGACCCACGCCCCGGAGCTGGTGGCGCTGATGGGGCGCGGCGCCTACGACGCGCTGGTCGGGCACTGCGAGACCCACCTCGCGGCTCGTCCGCGGCTCGCGCTGCACCCGGCCGACCCGGCCTGACGTCTCGACGTCAAGACACCGGGACCCCGGTGTCACGCCTCCACGCGACTGTGCGCACAATCTCGTCATGCGCCTGGACCACGTCTCGTACGCAGCAGGACCCGATGGCCTCGAGGCCACGGCGGACCGCATCGGCGACCTGCTGGGCGCCACGTTCCTCGACGGCGGCATCCACCCCCGCTTCGGCACCCGCAACATGGTGCTGCCGCTGGCGGACCGGACCTACCTCGAGGTCGTCGAGGTGCTCGACCACCCGGCCTCGGACAAGGCGCCGTTCGGCCAGGCCGTGCGCGCCCGCTCGATGCTCGGCGGCGGCTGGCTCGGGTGGGTCGTCGCGGTCGACGACATCTCCGAGGTCGAGGCGCGCCTGGGTCGTCCCTCGGTGGCCGGCAACCGGCACCGCCCCGACGGCGTCGAGCTGCGCTGGCACCAGATCGGCGTGACCAGCCTGATGGGTGACCCCCAGCTGCCGTTCTTCGTGGCCTGGGAGACCCCCGAGCTGCACCCCGGCGCCGAGAGCGACGGGCGGTTCTCGCTGGCCTGCCTCGAGATCGCCGGTGACCCGCAGCGGGTCAGCGAGTGGCTCGGTCAGTCCGTCGAGCAGCCCCTCGAGGACGTCAAGGTCGACTGGGTCGCCCCCCACGGCACCCCCGGCATCCTCGCGGCCCACGTGCAGACGCCCACCGGGCTCGTCCGCATCTGAGCGTGCTCCCCGGAGCGGTGCCCAGCCCGAACATCTGGCGCCACACCGACACCTACGAGACCGAGAACCGCGCCGCCGACCCGGACGGCCGGCTCTGGCAGGCGATGCGGGACGCCCTCACCGAGGGCGGGCGCGGCGGGTTCGCCGGCCGCACGGTGCTGGACCTCGGCTGCGGCACCGGCTTCCACCTGCCCCGGCTCGCCGACGAGGTCGGCCCCGGCGGCAGCGTGGTCGGCGTCGAGCCGCACCCGTCCCTGGTCTCGCTGGCCCGCCGGCGGGTCCGGGGGCTGCCGCGCGTCGACGTCCGCGAGGGCGTGGCCCAGGAGGTCCCGCTGCCCGACGCCAGCGTCGACGTCGTCCACGTCCGCTGGGCCTACTTCTTCGGCCGCGGCTGCGAGCCCGGCCTGGTCGAGCTGGACCGGGTGCTGCGCCCCGGCGGCACCGCCCTGGTCGTCGACAACGACGGCGCCCGGTCGACCTGGGGGTCGTGGTTCCGCCGCGGCTACCCCCACCTCGACCCGCCCGAGGAGACCGAGCGCTTCTGGACCACCCGCGGCTGGACCCGGGTCGGGGTCGACATGGGCTGGCGCTTCGCGTCGCGCGCCGACCTGGAGGCGGTCGTGCGGATCGAGCTGCGGCCCGAGGTCGCCGACGCCGTGCTGGCCGGGCACGACGGCCTCGAGGTCGACTACGCCGTCAACCTCTGGGTCAAGCACCAGCCGAGATGACGCTCGCGGACAGCCGAGGTGACGCTTGCGGCGCCGCGAGTTGACGCTTCCGGTCAGCTGGAGCCGCGGACGCTGAGCGTCGGGGTGAGCAGCAGGCCGGGCTCCGGGCGCGGCTGGTGCGTCATCACGCCCTCGAGCGCGCGGACCACCTCGACGGCCACCTGCTCCAGCGGCTGGCGTACCGAGGTCAGGCCGGGCAGGACCAGCTGCGCGGCCTGGGAGTCGTCGAAGCCGACGACCGCGACGTCACGCCCGGCGACCAGGCCGCGGTCGGCCAGCGTGTGGAGCACGCCGACGGCCAGCGTGTCGGAGGCGCACACGAACGCCGTGGGACGGGCCTCGTCGAGGAGCACGGCGCTGGCCCCGCGCCCGCTGGCCACGGTGTCCTCGACCCGGGAGGCCAGCCCGGTGGTGGGCAGCCCGCGGTCGCGCAGGCCGCTGCTCCAGCCCGAGCGACGGTCCTCCCCGATGGTGGAGTCCTTGCGCCACCCGATCCAGGCGATCCGCTCGTGCCCGCGGTCGAGGAGGTGCTCGGTGGCCAGGCGGGTCCCGGCGGCGCCGTCGACGTCGACCCACGGGTGCGGCGCACCCGGGTCGTCCCACGGCCGGCCGAAGGCGACGAACGGGGCGCCGCGCTCGTCGAGCAGCCCGGCCTGGGGGTTGCCGAGGTAGGTGTCGGTGACCACGAACGCGTCGACGGCCGTGGCCCGCAGCAGGTCGTCGTACCCGGCGAGCGGGTCGGTGCGGTCGACGGCGTCGAAGAGCAGCACGTGGTAGCCGGCACCGCGCGAGGCCTCGACCAGCGAGTGCACGAAGCGGTCCATCGTGGCCTCGGCGGTGCCCTCCAGGTGGGGGCTGATCCGCAGGCCGAGCAGGTGCGAGGAGCGGGTACGCAGGTTGCGCGCGGCGCGGTTGGGCAGGTACCCCAGCTCGGCGATGGCCGCCCGCACCCGCTCGAGGGTGTCGGGGCGCAGGAGCTCGGCGTTGTTGACCGCGTTCGACACCGTCTGGCGCGAGACCCCGGCCCGCTCTGCGACGTCGGCGAGGGTCGGCGGCGACCCGGGCAGCCTGCCCGGCACGCGCTCCGGCATCCGGCCCACGGCGCACTCCTTTGATCGTTCCAAGCAGCCTAGCGCCCGCCCCCGCCCGGTCCGCTCCCTCCCTGGGTGTGATCCCTGCAGCCACCTCCCTTGCCCGGACCCGGACGTGTCACGAGAAGCAGGTCCTGGCGCCCTCCAGACCTGCTTCTCATGACATCGGGTCCCTGACCGGGCACGAGGGCCACGCCCACGTCGCCCGCCGTCGTCGCGCCCGCACCGGCCTGGGGAGGGAGCGGGAGCGGTGTCGGCGCGATCGCCTAGGTTGCGGGGATGGCCAAGTCGAGCACCCGCGTCCGCGCTCTCTACCGCTGCAGCGAGTGCGGGTGGGAGACGGCCAAGTGGGTCGGGCGCTGCGGGGAGTGCCAGGCCTGGGGGTCGGTGGCCGAGGCTGCCGCCGCACCGGCACGCGCGACCGCGGCGACGCCCGTGACGACGCCGGCGGTGCCGATCGGGCAGGTCTCGGTCACCGAGTCGGCCTTCCGCAGCAGCGGCGTCGACGAGCTCGACCGCGTGCTCGGCGGCGGGCTGGTGCCCGGGGCGGCGATCCTGCTGGCCGGCGAGCCCGGGGTCGGCAAGTCCACGCTGCTGCTCGAGGTCGCCGCGCGCACGGCCTCGGCCTCGGCGACCGGTGGCGCGCGTCGCGTCCTCTACGTCACCGGCGAGGAGTCCGCCTCCCAGGTCCGGCTGCGCGCGGACCGCACGGGCGGTGTCCACGACGAGCTCTACCTGGCGGCGGAGACCGACCTGGGCGCCGTGCTGACCCACGTCGAGCAGGTGCGTCCGCAGCTGATCGTCGTCGACTCCGTGCAGACCATCGCCGCGCCCGGCACCGAGGGGGTGCCCGGCGGCGTCACCCAGGTCAAGGAGGTCGCGGCCGCCCTGATCCGGGTGGCCAAGACCCGCAACATCACCACCGTGCTGGTCGGTCACGTCACCAAGGACGGCTCCATCGCCGGACCCCGCGTGCTGGAGCACCTCGTCGACGTGGTGCTGCACTTCGAGGGCGACCGGGAGAGCAGGTTCCGGATGGTGCGCGCGATGAAGAACCGCTTCGGCCCGGTCGACGAGGTCGGCTGCTTCGACCTGTCGGCCACCGGCATCCGCGCGGTCACCGACCCCACCGGGCTCTTCGTCGAGGACCACCACGGCCGGGTCTCGGGCACCTGCGTGGCCGTGACCATGGAGGGGCGCCGGCCGCTGCTGGCCGAGGTGCAGGCCCTGGTCACCCCGTCGGCGCTCGAGCGTCCCCGACGCACCGTCTCGGGCCTCGACGGCTCCCGGATCGCCATGGTCCTCGCGGTCCTGCAGCAGCACGCCAAGGTCATGCTCCACCACCACGACGTCTTCGCCTCCACCGTCGGCGGGGCGCGGCTGTCCGAGCCGGCCAGCGACCTGGCGGTGGCAGCAGCCGTGGTCTCGGCCACCACGCTCACCCCGCCGCCGGTCGGCGTGGTCGCGATGGGCGAGATCGGGCTGGCCGGGGAGCTGCGGCGGGTGCGCGACCTGGAGCTGCGCGTCGCGGAGGCCGCGCGGCTGGGGTTCAAGATGGCCGTGGTCCCGATGGAGCCCGGTTCACGCCGTACGCCGCGGCGCGACGCGGCGCGGATGGTCGACGGCCTGCGGGTCGTCGAGGCACCCGACGCCGTGTCCGCGCTGCGGCTGATGGGTCTGCTCGGCACGCCCCGGCTGACGCTGACCAGCGCCGACGAGGCCACCCCCGCGCAGCGTCCCCGATGACCCGGGCCATGTCCTAGACTCCGTGCACCGGCCCGCGCCCGGACCCACCGCCGCGGCACCACGAAGGGGAGCACCACCGTGCCCACGGACCGTCCCGACGCTGCCACCCGCCTGCGGGAGACGCTGGCGCTGATCGCCCCCGGGACGCCCCTGCGCGACGGCCTGGAGCGGATCCTGCGCGGGCGCACCGGCGCCCTGATCGTGCTGGGCTCCGACGACGTGGTGCGCTCCATCGCCACCGGCGGCTTCGAGCTGGACGTCCCGTTCACCTCCACCGGGCTGCGCGAGCTGGCCAAGATGGACGGCGCGATCATCGTCGACACCGACATCACCCGGATCCTGCGCGCCGCGGTGCACCTCATGCCTGACCACACGATCAGCTCGGACGAGACCGGCACCCGCCACCGCACCGCCGACCGCGTGGCGCGCCAGACCGGCTTCCCGGTGATCTCGGTGTCCCAGTCGATGCAGATCATCGCCGCCTACGTCGACGACAACCGCTTCGTGCTCGAGGACTCCGGCCAGATCCTGTCCCGCGCCAACCAGGCCCTGGCCACGCTCGAGCGCTACAAGATGCGGCTCGACGAGGTCTCCAGCACCCTCTCGGCGCTCGAGATCGAGGACCTCGTCACGGTGCGCGACGTGGCCGTGGTCGCCCAGCGCCTGGAGATGGTCACCCGGATCGCCCGCGAGATCGAGGGGTACGTCCTCCAGCTCGGCACCGACGGCCGGCTCCTCGCGCTCCAGCTGGACGAGCTGGTCACCGGCGTCGACGTGGAGCGCGGCCTGCTGGTGCGCGACTACGTCTCCGCCACCCGGGGCGACCGGACCCCGCGCGAGCTGCTCGACGACCTCGAGGCGCTCTCGGCGACCGACCTCGTCGACCCGGCCGCGACCGCCGCCGTCCTGGGCCTCGGCGGCAACGAGCACCTGGACGGAGCGGTCACCCCGCGGGGCTACCGGCTGCTCGCCCGCGTCCCTCGCCTCTCCCCCGCCGTGGTCGAGCGGCTCGTCGACCACTTCGGGTCCCTGCAGAAGCTGCTCTCGGCCGGGGTCAGCGACCTGCAGACCGTCGACGGGGTCGGCGAGCTGCGGGCCCGCGGCGTGCGCGAGGGGCTCTCCCGCCTGGCCGAGTCGACGATCCTCGAGCGCTACGTCTGAGCACCATCTGAGCGCGACGTCTGAGCGCCGCCTGAGCGCCGCTGGGCGCCGTCAGTCCTGCTGCGCCCGCTCGGCGCGCTGCCCGGCCCGGCGGTCCTGCGCGTCGGCGTCGTCCTGCGCTGCCTCGTCCTGCGCCGCCTCGGCCTGCTCCGCGACGATGTCGCGCGGGTCGACCAGCTCGAACTGCACGTCGTTGGGCTCACCACCCAGCGAGGACGCGATCACGTGGTAGTAGCCGGGCGCGGCGTACGGCGTGGTGCTCGGGCAGTCCTCGGCCGAGCGCTTGGCGTCCCAGACCAGGGACGTCGTGGTGGTGCTGTCCGAGCGGACGGTGAGGGTGGAGCGGTCCAGTCGGCCCGGGCACTGCCGGCTGGACCAGACGTCGTCGTCGCCGGAGGTGATCTTCACCGTCAGGTGCGCCGGGCCGGTCTCCCAGGTGCACGCCTCGGTGGCCACGGTACGCAGGTTCAGCAGGACGCTCACGTCGCTGCCGGCCACCGCGCCCTCGACCACGGGCGTCACGACGACGTCGGCGTCGGAGCACCGGCCCTCGGGCTCGGGCAGCGGCGCGGTGGCGGCCTTGCGGGCCGCCCGCTCGGTCGCGCGCTCGGCCGCCCGCTCGGCGGCCTCGGCCGCCTCGGCCTCGGCCCGCTCCGCGTCGGCGGCGTCGACCTCGGCCTGGTCGGCGGCGCTCATCGTGGGCCCGGCGCTGGGCGACGGCCCCTCCGGCGTCGTCGCGGCGGCGTCGTCGGCCACGGTGGTCGCCGCACCCTGCTCGTCGCCGCCACCGCCACCGAGCGCGCGCAGCACCAGGACGACCAGCAGCAGGAGCACCGCGAGCACGACGAGCCGGCGGCGCCAGTAGACCCTGGGCGACAGCGGGCCTCGGACCAGGGAGCTCATGGGCGCACGCTAGCCAGCCCGGAGGGGGAGATCGTCGACGCCACACCGGGGGCCGACAATGGGCGTGATGAACGAGCTGCACGCCCCCGTCCTGGCCTGGTACGACGCCCACGCGCGGGACCTGCCCTGGCGCGAGCCGTCGGCGTCGGCGTGGTCGGTGATGGTCTCGGAGCTGATGCTCCAGCAGACCCCGGTGGCCCGGGTCCTGCCCGTGCACGCCGCCTGGCTCGAGCGCTGGCCGACCCCCGCCGACCTCGCCGCCGAGCCGACCGGGGAGGCCGTGCGCGCGTGGGGACGCCTGGGCTACCCGCGCCGCGCGCTGCGGCTGCACGCCGCGGCGAGCGTGATCGTCGCCGAGCACGGCGGGGAGGTCCCGACCTCCCACGACGTGCTGCTCACGCTCCCGGGGGTCGGGGAGTACACCGCGGCGGCGATCGCCACCTTCGCCTTCGGCCAGCGCCACGTCGTGCTGGACACCAACGTGCGCCGGGTCCTGGGCCGCGTGGTCGGTGGCGTCGAGCTGCCGGGCGCGTCCCTCACCCGGGCCGAGCGGGAGCAGGCGGCCGCGCTGCTGCCCGAGGACCGCCCGACCGCGGCGACCTGGTCGGTGGCGGTGATGGAGCTCGGTGCGCTCGTGTGCACCGCGGTGAACCCCCGCTGCGGCACCTGCCCGGTCGTCGACCGCTGCGCGTGGGTGGCCGCGGGCCGACCGGCGTACGACGGCCCACCCCGCCGCGCGCAGGCCTGGGCCGGCACCGACCGCCAGTGCCGCGGCCGGCTGCTGGCCGTGCTGCGCGAGGCCGAGGGGACGGTGCCCCTGGCCCGCCTCGAGCAGGCGTGGGCCGACGCGCCGCAACGCGTGCGCTGCCTGGCCGGTCTGGTCGCCGACGGGCTCGCGGTGCGTCTCGACGACGGCCGGCACGCCCTCCCCTGACCCGCCCCTGACCGGGCCCCGACCCAGGCCCGGACCCAGGCCTCGACCCGGGCCCGACCCGGGCCCGGACGCACCGGAGCCCCGGACCGCAGGGGTCCGGGGCTCCGGGGTGCTACCAGGTGCTGCCGGTCAGACCGGCGGGGCGGGCGGTGCGGTGGCGCCGGCCGCGCCGGGCTCGCCGTCGTCGCCGCTGCCCTTGGGCACGTCGCGGGGACCGAGGTCCTCGGACCCGCCGACCTCCGCACTCTCCAGCGGCGGGAGGTCGGGCAGCTCGCCGACCTTCTCGCCACGGAAGGTGAAGGTCGCCGTCGGGCCCTCGCCCTCGACGCCCACCAGGATGATCTGGCCGGGGCCGACCTCGCCGAAGAGCATCTTCTCGGCGAGCACGTCCTCGATCTCGCGCTGGATCGTGCGGCGCAGCGGCCGCGCACCGAGGACCGGGTCGAAGCCCCGCTCGGCGAGCAGGCGCTTGGCCGCGTCGGTCAGCTCCAGCTTCATGTCGCGGTCGCGCAGCCGCAGCTCCACGCCGGTGACCATGTTGTCGACCATGGCCACGATCTGCTCCTGCGAGAGCGGCGGGAAGACGATGGTCTCGTCGACCCGGTTGAGGAACTCGGGACGGAAGTGCTGCTTGAGCTCCTCGTTCACCTTGTTCTTCATCCGGTCGTAGGAACCGGCGGCGTCACCGGTCTGCGCGAAACCGAGACCCTGACCCTTGGCGATGTCTCGCGTACCGAGGTTCGTGGTCATGATGATGACGGTGTTCTTGAAGTCGACCACGCGGCCCTGCGAGTCGGTCAGGCGACCTTCCTCGAGGATCTGCAGCAGGCTGTTGAAGATGTCCGGGTGGGCCTTCTCGACCTCGTCGAAGAGCACCACCGAGAACGGCTTGCGGCGCACCTTCTCGGTGAGCTGGCCGCCCTCCTCGTACCCCACGTAACCGGGGGGCGAGCCGAACAGCCGCGAGACGGTGTGCTTCTCGCCGTACTCGCTCATGTCGAGCTGGATCAGCGAGTCCTCGTCGCCGAAGAGGAACTCCGCGAGCGTCTTGGACAGCCACGTCTTGCCGACGCCCGAGGGCCCGGCGAAGATGAACGACCCACCGGGACGCTTGGGGTCCTTGAGCCCGGCGCGGGTGCGTCGGATCGCCCGGGAGAGCGCCTTGACGGCCTCGTCCTGGCCGATGACGCGCTTGTGCAGCTCGTCCTCCATCTTGAGCAGCCGCGAGGACTCCTCCTCGGAGAGCTTCACGATCGGGATGCCGGTGGCCACCGCGAGGACCTCGGCGATCAGCTCCTCGTCGACCTCGGCGACGTCGTCCATGTCGCCGGCACGCCACTGCTTCTCGCGCTCGGACTTGGCCAGGATCAGCTGCTTCTCCTCGTCGCGCAGGCGCGCGGCGGCCTCGAAGTCCTGGCCGTCGATGGCGGCCTCCTTGCGGGTGCGCACCTCGCCGATCTTCTCGTCGTACTCCCGCAGGTCCTCGGGCGCCGTCATCCGGCGGATCCGCAGGCGCGACCCGGCCTCGTCGATCAGGTCGATGGCCTTGTCGGGCAGGAAGCGGTCGGAGATGTAGCGGTCGGCCAGGGTCGCAGCCGAGACCAGCGCCTCGTCGGTGATGGTGACCCGGTGGTGCGCCTCGTAGCGGTCACGCAGGCCCTTGAGCATCTCGATGGTGTGGGCGATCGAGGGCTCGGCGACCTGGATGGGCTGGAAGCGGCGCTCCAGGGCGGCGTCCTTCTCAAGGTACTTGCGGTACTCGTCGAGGGTGGTCGCGCCGATCGTCTGCAGCTCGCCCCGGGCCAGCATCGGCTTGAGGATGCTGGCGGCGTCGATGGCGCCCTCGGCCGCGCCGGCCCCGACGAGGGTGTGGATCTCGTCGATGAACAGCACGATGTCGCCGCGGGTGCGGATCTCCTTGAGGACCTTCTTCAGCCGCTCCTCGAAGTCACCGCGGTAGCGGCTGCCGGCCACGAGCGCGCCGAGGTCGAGGGTGTAGATCTGCTTGTCCTTGAGCGTCTCGGGCACGTTGCCGCGGACGATGTCCTGGGCCAGGCCCTCGACGATCGTGGTCTTGCCGACGCCGGGCTCCCCGATCAGGACCGGGTTGTTCTTCGTGCGTCGCGAGAGGATCTGCATGACCCGCTCGATCTCCTTCTCGCGCCCGATCACCGGGTCGAGCTTGCCCTCGCGGCCGTCCTGGGTCAGGTTGCGGCCGAACTGGTCGAGGACCAGCGAGGAGGACGGCGACTCGGCGCCGCCACCCGAGGTCGCGGCCGCGGCGGAGGACTCCTTGCCCTGGAAGCCCGAGAGCAGCTGGATGACCTGCTGGCGCACGCGGTTCAGGTCGGCGCCGAGCTTCTGCAGGACCTGCGCGGCGACGCCCTCGCCCTCGCGGATCAGGCCGAGCAGGATGTGCTCGGTGCCGATGTAGGAGTGGCCGAGCTGCAGCGCCTCGCGCAGGGACAGCTCGAGCACCTTCTTGGCGCGCGGGGTGAAGGGGATGTGACCGCTGGGGGCCTGCTGGCCCTGGCCGATGATCTCCTCGACCTGGGCGCGCACGGCCTCCAGCGAGATGTCGAGGCTCTCGAGCGCCTTCGCGGCGACTCCCTCGCCCTCGTGGATGAGGCCGAGCAGGATGTGCTCGGTCCCGATGTAGTTGTGGGAGAGCATGCGGGCCTCTTCCTGGGCCAGCACGACCACCCGGCGGGCTCGGTCTGTGAACCGCTCAAACATGCAGTGCTCCTCGGGGGCTTGAGGGGTGCCCGACCCGCCTGGGCTGACGGGTGGGCGTTCAGGACTATCAACCCCGTCCACAGCCTAGACGTTCCCTCCCACGGACCAAGGGTCGTCCGCCGACAGCGAACAAGCCCGCCCCGACGCGCCGGACCCCCGCGCGCACCGGGGTGCGGGCGGGGGTCCTGGGGTGGTGCGGGCCCGGGGGTCCGGGTGGGTCAGTGCGCGGCGTCGTACGCCTCGCGCACGTCGGCCGGGATGCGACCGCGGTCGGGCACCTCGTGGCCGGCCTCGCGCGCCCACTCGCGCACGTCCTTGGCGGCGGGGCCGCCGGCGGTGCTGCCGCCGGAGGCGGCCGACCGCTTGGTCGTCCGTCGTCCGGAGCCGACCTTGCGGGCGTGGCCCACGTAGGCCGAAAGGGCCTCACGCAGACCGGCGGCGTTCTCCTCGTTGAGATCGATCTCGTAGCTCTTGCCGTCGAGCCCGAAGGAGACGGTCTCGGAGGCGTCGCCGCCGTCGAGGTCGTCCTCGAGCACGATGTGGACCTTCTGCGCCATGGGGAATTCCTTGCTCTCTGCTCGGGGGTGAGCTGACGATCACATTCGTGGGCGCATTTCGATAAGCGCCCTGTCAATGCGAAGTTAGCACACCATTCTTCTGGCGCACCAGAAAGCAAGATCAGTTAGCGGACGACACCCGCGACCATTCTCCGGAATGTCTCGGAAAAGCGACGAAGGTCCCGGCGCCGACGCCTCCGCGATAAAGCGCAGGACGTGCCCGACAAGATGCCGGGCGGGGCGTTTCAGGCGAAAGGGGAATTGCGCGAGAACACCAGGCCGAGGCCCTCGAGCGCGAGGTGGGGGACGTGGTCGGTGAAGCAGGCGCACTCCCCCAGCACCACCGGCGCGAGGTGGCCCGTGGCGACCACCGCGACCTCGGTGACGGGCACGCCGAGCTCGGCCACGACGCGCGCGACCATGCCCTCGACCAGTGCCGCGCCGCCGAGGACGATCCCCGACTGCAGCGCCTCGACGGTGTTGCGGGCGATCGCGGTGCGGGGCCGGACGAGCTCCACCTCCCGCAGCTGGGCGCCGGAGCGACCGAGGGCGGCCGAGGCCACCTCCAGGCCCGGGGCGATCGCCCCGCCGACGTAGCGGCCCGCGGCGTCGAGGACGTCCACGGTGGTCGCGGTCCCGCCCAGGCCCACCACGACGGCCGGCCCGCCGAACCGGTGCGCCGCGGCGACCGCCCCGACGACCCGGTCGGTGCCGACCTCGCGCGGGTTGTCGGTCAGCACCGGCAGGCCGGTCCGGACCCCGGGCCCGACGACGACGTGCGGCACCCCGGCGACGTGCACACGGAGCATCTCGCGCCACTCGTGCAGGATCGACGGCACCGCCGAGCTGACCGCGACGCCGTCGAGGTCGCGCACCGTCGTGCCGACCCCGGCGAGCAGGCCGCGCAGCAGCACCGCCCACTCGTCGGCCGTGCGGCGCTCGTCGCTGGCGACCCGCCAGGTGGGACCGACCACCCCGTCCTCGAGCAGGCCCAGCACGGTGTGGGCGTTGCCGACGTCGACGGCGAGCAGGCTCACGACAGCAGGTCGAGTCCGAGGTCGAGGACGCCCACCGAGTGGGTCAGCGCCCCCACCGAGACGAAGTCGACCCCAGTCGCGGCGACCTCGGCCGCCCGGTCCAGGCTCATCCGTCCGGTGGCCTCCAGGGTCGCCCGGCCGGCGGTGACCCGGACCGCCTCGGCCATCGTGGCCGTGGTCATGTTGTCCAGCATCACGTGGGCGCACCCGGCGGCGAGGACCGCCACGAGCTGCTCGAGGTCGGTCACCTCGACGTGGACGACGAGGTCGGGGAAGCGGGCGCGCACGGCCTCGTAGGCCGCCACCACACCGCCGGCGGCGAGCACGTGGTTGTCCTTGACCATGGCCGCGTCGGCCAGCGAGAACCGGTGGTTGGTGCCGCCGCCGCAGCGCACGGCGTACTTCTGCAGGGCGCGCAGCCCCGGCAGCGTCTTGCGGGTGTCGAGCACACGCGTGCCCCCGCCGCCCTCCGCGAGCGCGTCCACCCAGCGCGCCGTCGTGGTGGCGACGCCCGAGAGGTGGCAGGCGAGGTTGAGCGCGGTCCGCTCCCCGGTCAGCAGGCCGCGCACGGGGCCGGCGACCTCGAGCACCCGGTCGCCGGGCTCGACCCGGGCGCCGTCCGCGGCGCGGTGCAGGACCTCGACGTCGTCACCCAGGACGTGGCGCCAGACCAGCTCGGCGACCGCCAGCCCGGCGACGACGCCGCCGTCGCGCGACCCGATCACCGCACGGCCCCGCGCGCCGTCGGGCACGGTGGCCGCGCTGGTCACGTCGTCGGCGACCGGCCCGCCCGCGAGGTCCTCGTCGACGGCGGCCACCACCAGGGCGTGCACCGCGCGGGGGTCGAGCCCCGCGGCGGCCAGCTCCTCGCGCAGGCCGACCGGGAGGTCGTCGTACGCCGGGCGTGCGATCACGGCGCGACCCCGACCACGGGGACCGCCGGGAGCGGCCCGGTGTCGCTGGCCGGGGCCGGTGCCCAGGTGCTGCCGAGCACGCCCGAGCCGTCCAGCCGGAGGTCCACGTGGCCGGCGAAGCGTGCGTCGTCCCGCTCGGGGTGGTCCTCGCGCCAGTGCGAGCCGCGGGTCTCCTCGCGCACCGTGGCGGCGGCGACCAGGGCGCTGCTGACGGTGACCAGGTTGGTGGCCTCCCAGGCGTCGACGCCCAGCGCGGTGGCCGGCCGGTCCGCCAGGCCGTCCAGCACGTCGGCGGCGACGGCCAGCCCGGCGGCCGAGCGGAGCACCCCGGCCCGGGCGGTCATCGTCTCCTGCAGCACGCCCCGCACGTCGCCGTCGACCGCGCCCGCGGCGCGCGGGTCGTCGGCCGGGTCGCTCCAGGGGCGCAGCTCGTCGGGGAGGACCTCGGCGATGCGGCGGGAGAACACCAGGCCCTCGAGCAGCGAGTTGGAGGCCAGCCGGTTGGCGCCGTGCACCCCGGAGCAGGCCACCTCGCCGGTGGCGTAGAGGCCCGCCACGTCGGTACGCCCGTGCAGGTCGGTGCGGACGCCGCCGGAGGCGTAGTGGCAGGCGGGGGCGACGGGGAGCAGCTGCGTGGCCGGGTCGACGCCGTGGCGGCGCGCGGTGGCCAGGATGGTCGGGAAGCGACGCTCCCAGAAGGCCGCGCCGAGGTGGCGGGCGTCGAGCCAGACGTGCGGGCTGCCCTGCTCGTACATCCGGCGGGTGATCGCCTTGGCGACCACGTCGCGCGGAGCGAGGTCGGCCAGCTCGTGCACCCCGGTCATGAACCGGTCGCCGGCGTCGTCGACGAGGAACGCGCCCTCGCCGCGGACGGCCTCGCTGACCAGGGGCTGCTGGCCGCGGGAGCCCGGCCCGAGCCACATCACGGTCGGGTGGAACTGGACGAACTCGAGGTCGCGCAGGGTCGCTCCGGCGCGCAGCGCGAGCGCCACGCCGTCACCGGTAGACACCGAGGGGTTGGTGGTCTGGGAGAAGACCTGCCCGAGGCCGCCGCTGGCCAGCACCACCGCCCGGCAGCGGACCGCGCCGACGCCGTCGCGCTGCCCCTCGCCCATCACGTGCAGGGTCACCCCGGCGACGCCCCCGTCCGCGGCGCGCTGCAGGTCCAGGGCCAGGGCGTGCTCGACGACCTCGATCCCGGGCGCCAGGTCCACCGCCGCGGTCAGCGCCCGCTGGATCTCGGCGCCGGTGGCGTCACCGCCGGCGTGCGCGATCCGGTCGCGGTGGTGGCCGCCCTCGCGGGTCAGCGACAGGACCCCGTCGGGGTCGTGGTCGAAGACGGTGCCGAGCGCGATCAGCTCGCGGACGGCCTCCGGGCCCTCGGTGACCAGCGCGTGCACGGCCTCGCGGTCGCAGGCCCCCGCACCGGCGACGAGGGTGTCGAGGAGGTGCTCTGCCGGGGTGTCACCGGGGCCGAGGGCCGCGGCGATCCCGCCCTGCGCCCACTGCGTGGAGCCGGCCGACAGCACGTCCTTGGTCACGAGCAGGACCGTCCCCCGGCCGGCCAGCCGGGCACGCAGGCGCAGCGCGGCGGTCAGCCCGGCGATGCCGCTGCCGACCACGACGACGTCGGCGGAGGTCGTCCAGCCCGGCTCGGGTGCCGCCAGCCTGGCGGGGACCCCCGGGACGGGCCCGGCGACCGGTGGCACGCGTACGGGGCCCGTGGTCATCGCCTCAGGCTACTGCCGGGCCGCGACGAGGTCGCCGCGCACCAGCCCGCTGCCGACCGGCGCATCGGCGGGGTCGGCGCCGGTGGCGACCAGCCGGTTGTCCTCGTCGACGAAGACCACGTGCGGGCGGAGCTCGCGCGCCTCCTGGGTCGTCATCTGGCCGTAGGCGATCAGGATGACCAGGTCACCGGGGTGCACCAGCCGGGCCGCCGCCCCGTTGATGCCGAGCACGCCGCTGCCGCGCTCGCCGGCGATCGTGTAGGTCTCGAGCCGGGCCCCGTTGGTGATGTCGACGATGTGCACCAGCTCGCCGGGGAGCAGGTCGGCGGCGTCCAGCAGGTCCTCGTCGACGGTCACCGAGCCGACGTAGTGCAGGTCCGCCTGGGTCACGGTCGCGCGGTGGATCTTGCTCGTCATCATGGTGCGCAGCATCAGCCGCTCCGTTCGCTCGGGGTGCCCAGGACGGCGGGCAGGTTGTCGATCAGTCGGGTGCTGCCGACCCGCGCGGCGATCAGCACCCGGCAGGGCGTGCCGGCGGCGGGGTCCTCGGGCAGCGGCTCGAGGTCGGGTCCGGCGATCTCGAGGTAGTCCAGGTCCACGCCCGGCGAGGCGCGCAGCTCGGCGCGGGCCGCGTCCAGCGCGGCGCGGAGGCCGTACGGCGCCTCGCCCACCGCGGCGTGCAGGGTGCGCGGCAGCGCGGTGGCGGCCTCGCGCTGCTCGGCGTCGAGGAACCGGTTGCGGCTCGACAGCGCCAGCCCGTCCGGCTCGCGGACCGTCGGGGCGCCGACCACGTCGACGCCCAGGCAGAGGTCCAGGACCATCCGTCGCACCAGCACCAGCTGCTGGTAGTCCTTCTCGCCGAAGACGGCCACGTCGGGCCGGACCAGGCCGAGCAGCTTGGCCACCACGGTCAGCACGCCGCGGAAGTGGGTGGGGCGGGTCCGGCCCTCCAGCCGCTCGGCCAGCGGGCCCGGCACGACCGTGGTCATCCCGGTGACCGGGTCGGGGTCGGGCCCGCCCGGGTAGACCTCGGCCACCGACGGCGCGAAGACCAGGTCGGCGCCCTCGGCGGCGCAGACCTCGAGGTCGGCCTCCAGGGTCCGGGGGTAGCGGTCGAGGTCCTCGCCGGGCGCGAACTGCAGGGGGTTGACGAACACCGACACCACCACCGGGCCCGCACCCGCCCTCGCCCGCGCCTCGCGCAGCAGGCTGGCGTGCCCGGCGTGCAGGGCGCCCATGGTCGGCACCAGCGCGACCTTCGCCCCCGACCGGCGGGCCGGGGCCAGGGCCTCCTGCAGGGCGGCGCGGGTGGTGAGGACCTGCGGTCGCGTCACCGCGCGTCCCCGGCGGCCGGGTCGGCCACCCCGGAGCGGTCGGCGGCGACGGCCGCGTCGAGGACCTGCCCCAGGGCGTGCGCCCGCAGCGGGACCAGGCGGCCGTCGGTGACCGCGCGGGCGACGGTGGCGCGGGCGAGCGCGACGTACGACCCGAGCGCCTGGGGCGCCGAGGCGCCCAGGTCGGCGAGGTGGGCGGTGACCGTGCCGACGTCCCCGCGGACGATCGGCCCGGTGAGGGCCGCGTCGCCGTCGGCGAGGGCGTTGTCGAGGGCGGCGCCGAGCAGCGGGCGCAGGGTGCCGGCGGGGTCGTCGACCCCGGCGGCGGCCAGCATCTCCATCGCCTCGGTCACCAGCGTGACGAGGTGGTTCGCGCCGTGCGCCAGTCCCGCGTGGTAGAGCGTGCGCATCTCCTCGGGCACCCACGTCGGCCGGGCGCCGAGGTCTGCGACCAGGGCCTCGGCGACCTCGCGCTCGGCCGGTCCGCTGGTCAGGCCGACCACGCAGCCGGTGAGCCGGTCGAGGTCGAGCCGGGTCCCGGTGAAGGTCAGCGCGGGGTGCAGCGCGAGCGGTCGGGCGCCGACGGCGCGGGCCGGCTCCAGGACGGCCAGGCCGTGCCGGCCCGAGGTGTGGGCGACCAGCTGGCCCGGGTGCAGCGCCCCGCTGTCGGCCAGCACGCGCACCACGTTCGGCAGCATGTCGTCGGGCACGGTCAGCAGCAGCAGGTCGCAGGCACGGGCGGCCGCGCTGGGGCGCTGCGGCTCGAGACCGGGCAGCAGGTCGGTGATCCGGGCGCGCGACGCGTCGGACTCACCGGCGACCGCGACGACGCGGTGACCGCTGGTGTGCAGACGGGCTGCGAGGACGGCGCCGACGCGACCAGCGCCGACCACGCCCACCCGCAGGCCCCCGCCGGGGAGGTGCGACATGGTCCA
This sequence comes from Nocardioides aquaticus, assembly GCF_018459925.1. NCBI lineage: Bacteria > Bacillati > Actinomycetota > Actinomycetes > Propionibacteriales > Nocardioidaceae > Nocardioides > Nocardioides aquaticus. The sequence continues at coordinate 594,739 of NZ_CP075371.1, read as the reverse complement.
GCCTTTCGGTTCCAGTCCCGCCGCCCACCCCTGGTCGGGGCCGGTCCGGGTACCAGACGTCGTGCTCGTGGTGTCGGTCCGACCGTACGCCGCCCCGCGCGCCCCGACACCAGCCCGGCGGTGTGACGTGGCCGACACCTCGGCCGGGGCCGGACGGGCCGCCGGGTCACCGGCTCAGAGCAGGCCCTCCTCGGTGAGGAAGTCGGTCGCGACGTCCTCGGGCTGCTCGCGGTCGACCGCGACGCGGCCGTTCAGCTCGGTGAGGTTCTCGGTCGTGAGCGCCTCCATGAGCGGGTTCAGGACCTCCGCCACGTCGGGGTTGGCCTCGAGGAACTCGGTGCTGACGGCCGGCACGAGGTTCTGCGCGGGCTGGATCTGCTGGTCGTCCTCGAGGACGACCAGGCCCTGGCTCTCGAGCGTGCCGTCGGTGGTGCTGGTCTCGCCGAGCTCGACCTCGCCGTCGAGGACGGCCTGGTAGGTCTGGTTGCTGGCGTAGCCCAGCGGGAGGACCTCGGTGACGTCGATGCCGTACTCGTCCGAGAGCCCGCCCTCGCAGTCCAGCCGGCCCTCGCAGTCGGGGGCCGCGGCCAGCGCGACCGACTCGCCCTCGAGGTCGGAGAGCGTGCTGAGGTCGTTCTCCTCGGCGAACTCCTGGGTCACGAAGAACGCGTTGGCGTCGGCGGCCGCGGACGGCTCGAGCAGCGTGATCCCGGCCTCGGTCAGCAGGTCACCGCCCTGCTCGACCAGCTCGGCCCCGTCGCCGGCGGTGAACGGCTCGGCCCTCGCGCCGTTCTCACGGGCGTTGAGGAAGTTCACGATGCCGCCGACGTACTCCGGCACCACGTCGATGTTGCCGGGGAAGTCGGCCATGTAGGCGTCGCGGGCGTCGACCAGCGTGACCTCGGTCGAGTAGCCGGCCTCGGTCAGGAGCTGGTCGTACATCGCGGCGACCAGGGCGGCCTCGGGGAAGCTCTGGCCGGCGATGGCCACCGAGCCCTTGTCGCCGGAGCCCTCGGAGGAACCGCCGGCCGGGGTGTCGGAGGCGAGGTCGTCGCCGGCGCAGCCGGCGAGGAGGACGGCGCCGGCGGAGGCCAGCGCGGCCAGGGTGAGGCGGAGCTGCATGAGAGAGGTCCTTGTGTGTCCCGCGGCGTGCACCGCGCGTGTCCGGGGGCCCGCGGCCCGCCCGCGACGCGGGGTGGAGGGGCCGGTGGCGCTGTCCTGCGTGAGCCTAGGCGCTCACGCCGACGACGCCTCCACCCCCGCAGCCGATGATGCGTGACCGTGACCATCGGGGCCGGCGTCGCCGGCGGGCGGGCCGGTCGGGACCGGACGTACGGCGCGCTGCACCAGCGCCGCGAGCCCCTCGAGGACCAGCGCGACGGCCGCGACGACCACCGCGCCGGCCAGGCCCTTGCCGTAGTCGGTGCGGAAGAACCCGTCGGTGATCACCCGGCCCAGGCCGGGCCCGGCGACGAGCGCGGCGATGGTGGCGGTGGCCCACACCTGGACCAGCGCCAGGCGCACGCCCGAGACCACCAGCGGCAGGGCCAGCGGCAGCTCCACGCGCACGAAGCGCTGCCGCCCCGACATCCCCATCCCGGTCGCGGCCTGCACGACGTCGGCCGGCACCTCGCGCACGGCGACGTAGGCGTTGGTGATGATCGGGGGCAGCGCGAAGAGGGTCAGCGCGATCAGCGTCGCCAGGCCGGCGCGGCCGTACGGGCCGAGCGTGTCGGTGCCGGGGAAGTCCGCGGTGACCAGGAGCGCCAGCAGCGCGAACGTCGGCACGGCGCGGCCGACGTTGGAGATGTTGATGGCCAGGAAGCCGCCGCGGCCGAGGTGGCCCAGCCACAGCGCGACCGGCAGCCCGACCGCGACCGCCACCAGCAGCGCGGTGACGGTGAGCAGGAGCTGCTGGCCCAGCAGCTGCAGCATGCCGCCGCTGCCGGACCAGTTCCCGCCGTCGGTGAGGTAGGCCCACATGTCGACCAGGACGGTCATGCGCGCACCCCCCGGGTCCAGGGCGTCAGCAGCCGTTGCAGCACCACGATGACGACGTCGAGCACCACGGCGAGGACCACGCAGAGCACCGCGGCGGTCAGGAGCTGGGCGCGGAAGTCGGTGGAGACCCCCTCGCTGATCAGGTTGCCGAGCCCGCCGTAGGCGACCAGCGAGCCGACCGTGGTCAGCGCGACCGTGGAGACGGTGGCGACCCGCAGCCCGGCCATCACCACCGGCAGCGCGAGGGGCAGCTCGACCTTGAGCAGCAGCCGCGTCGGCCCGTACCCCAGGCCCCGCCCGGACTCCAGCACGTCCTCCGGCACGGCCCGCAGCCCCTCGAGCATGGCGCGGACCAGCACGGTCAGGGCGTACAGCGCGAGCCCGATCACCACGGTGACCGGGCTGAGGCCGGTGAACGGCACCAGCAGCGGGAAGAGGGCGAGCGAGGGCACGGTGTAGAGACCGGTGCTGACGCCGAGCACGCCGGTCTCCAGCCGCGGGAACCGGCGCGCGAGCAGGGCCAGCGGCAGCGCGACGACCACGCCGAGCACCACGGCGGCGAGCGTGATCGCGACGTGCTGGAGCAGGGCGTCGAGGATCTGCGACTGCCGGTCCTGGACGTAGTCGAGGCAGAACCACTCGTTGACCAGGCGGCTGTAGCAGCTCGGTTGGGAGGCGGCGTCGACCGACGGGACCGCGGCTGCTGCCACCAGTAGGGTCACCGCATGGACACTACCGGCGCGGCGTCCCGTGCTGACTCCGACGGGCCCGGCGAGACCATGATCCGGTTGTCGGGGGTCGGCAAGACGTACCCGGACGGCACGGCCGCGGTGCACGAGCTCGACCTCGAGGTGCGCCGCGGGGAGCTGGTCTGCCTGGTCGGTCCCTCGGGCTGCGGCAAGTCGACGACGCTGAAGATGATCAACCGCCTGATCGAGCCGTCCACCGGCCGGATCGAGATCGACGGCCAGGACGTCACCGACCAGGACCCCGTCGCGCTGCGCCGCGGCATCGGCTACGTCATCCAGCAGGTGGGGCTGTTCCCGCACCAGAAGGTGATCACCAACGTGATGACCGTGCCGCTGCTGTACGGCGAGTCGAAGGCCACCGCGCGCGCCCGCGCCGCCGAGCTGCTCGACACCGTCGGCCTGGACTCCGCCACCTACGGCCCGCGCTACCCCCACCAGCTCTCGGGCGGCCAGCGGCAGCGGGTCGGCGTGGCCCGCGCGCTGGCCGCCGACCCGCCGGTGCTGCTGATGGACGAGCCCTTCGGCGCCGTCGACCCGGTGGTCCGGGTCCGGCTGCAGGACGAGTTCCTGCGCCTGCAGCGCGACCTGGGCAAGACGGTCGTGCTCGTCACGCACGACATCGACGAGGCCGTCCGGATGGGCGACCGGGTCGCGGTCTTCGCCGAGGGGGGCCGGCTCGCGCAGTACGGCACCCCGGCCGAGGTGCTCGGTCGTCCGGCCGACGACTTCGTGTCCGACTTCGTCGGCTCGACCAAGGGCCTGCGACGGCTGACGGTCACGCCGCTGGCCCGCGAGCACCTCGACCCGGTCGACGGCGTCACCGGCGGCCAGCTCGGCGGGTCCGTCGCCCTCGGCGTCAGCCTGGAGGAGGCGCTGGCCGAGATGCTGCGCCGCGACAAGCCGATGGTCGCGGTCCGCGAGGGCGCGCGGATCGTCGGCGTGCTGACCCCCGACGGCGTCCACCGGGCGCTGCGGTCCTCGCTGGCCTGACCGCGGGACGTCATCCGCCCCGGTCGGTGGCCGAGGCGCGGGAGGTATGACGTCCCGGGCGGCCCCGACGGGCGGGGCGGGGGGACGCGGGTCAGTCGACCGGCACGTCGCGGTGCCAGGACTCGGTGACGTACTTGGTGCGCCAGCCCAGCGAGCCGTACAGGCCGTCGGCGCCGGTGGAGGAGTCCGCGTCGACCTCGAGCCCGACGCGGTCCCGGTCCCGGGCCGCGGCGTCCGCGATGATCGTGTGCAGCAGGCCCTTGGCCACGCCGCGGCCGCGGGCGGCCTCCCGGACGCCGATGTAGGACACGTACGACCCGTCCGGGCCGTTGCTGCTCTCCGAGACGGTGCCGACCAGGGCGCCGACGGCCCGCGGCTCGGAGCCGTCGACGGTCTCGGCCAGCCACCAGTGGTCCCAGCGGTGGCCGGGGTCCTCGCGCAGGCGGTACAGGAACTCCTCGAAGGTCTCCTCCCAGGAGTTGAAGTGGTCCAGGAAGGCCTCCTCGAGCACGTCGTGGACGTCGCGGAGGTCGTCCTCGTTCGGCATCCCACTGCCCGCGCGGCGCACCAGGCGGAACCGCACGCCCTTCTCCGCCCGCTCCCAGCCGGCCGGGTCGGGGACCAGGGTGGACTCCTCGGGCTGCACCGGACGGTTCATCTGCCACCAGGTCCGCACCTTCTCGAAGCCGGCCTCGCGCAACCACCGGGCCTGGCGCTCGTCACCCTCGAAGGCGCCGGTGTCGATCTGCTGGACCTCCAGGCCGCGGGCGGCGCCGACCTCGCGGGCCTGGCCCACCGCCCACTCCACCAGCACGTCGGAGCAGGCCCGGGCGACGCTGTCGGGCAGGCCGCGCTCGACCACGTGCAGCAGGAGCATCCGGCCCCCCGCCCGGTCGTGCACGCTGCCCCAGGCACGAGGCACCCGGTCCGCGTCGCGCACCACCACGTTGGACCGGGTGCGCAGGCCCCGCTCGGAGACCTCGACCAGCACGTCCTCCTCGGCGGCCCCGGCCCAGCCGCGGCCCTCCTTCTCGTGGGCGCGCAGCAGCACGGTCAGCCGGGCGACGTCCTCTCGGTCACCGGGGTCCGGGACGTCGACGGTCCAGCCGCCGGGCAGCCCGGGCAGCTCGGGAAGGAGCTGCTCGGGGTCGGTCTCGAATCGGGAGTCCTCGGGGATCACGGTCATCGATCATGCCGCAACCGTCCGCGGGCCGTCCCGCCGGAGGGTCCGGGGACGCTCTCAGGCGCGCTTGCGCATCGCCGGGGACACCGCCCACGCGGCCCGCTCGGCGTCCAGCTCGGCGAGCAGGACGAGGTGCTCGTCCTCGAGCTCGGCGAGGCGGACGATCGCCTCGGCGGCCCGCTCCTCGGCCTGGTCGAGCAGACCGGTCAGCAGCCGGCCCTCGGCCTCGGCCCGGTCGGCGCGGTCGTGCTCCCGCTCGACGGCGAGCCGGGCCTCGGCGACCTCGGTACGCGCCCCGGCCAGCTCCTCGACCAGGCCCGAGATCGTGCTGCGGTGCCCCTCGAGCGTGGCGGTCGTGCGACGCACGTAGTGCTGCTGCTCGGCCACCCGGTCCGCGGTCAGGTCACGGTAGGCCTGGGCCTGCTCCGCACGGTCCTGGGCGGCGTCCCGGCGGGAGTCGGCCAGCTCGGAGTGCGTGATGCGGGTGGCCGTGGCGCCCAGCAGCACCGCGAGGACCGCGGCACCGAGCAGCGGACCCGACCCACCGACCACGGCGGCGCCGACCACCGCCACGACGGCGAGGGCGAGCAGGACGCAGGCGACGAGCACCCGGGCGGAGCGCTGGCGACGCCGGGAGGGCTGGGACGGGGAGGTCATGCCCGCAGGCTAGGGCGCCGGAGGCGCCGGGGGGACGCGACACGCGCGCTCGAGGAGCACCGCGCTCACCACCACCGCGGCGGCGGCCGCCGCCGTGAGCAGCGAGCGCAGCACGCGCTGGTCGGCCAGCTGGGAGGGGTCCCCCAGCCACGCGACGGCGTACCCGACGTAGCCGCCCCCGACCAGGGCGCCGACGACGGCGCTGGCCCGGGCCAGCAGCAGCCGGTTCACGGCCAGCTGCGGCTGCTCGGCCACCCGGTGGGCGGGCAGGGCCGCGCGCGTGGCCCGGGCGGTGGCGAGCAGCACAGCCGCCACCACGACCAGGACCGAGGCCTGCGACCAGCCCACGACCGGGGCCAGGCCTCCGGCCCACTCGATCGCGGGGCGGACCAGGCGGCCCAGGACCACCCCGGCGAGGGCGACGCCGAGCAGCACCGTCGGCGAGGTCGGCACCATCCGGTCGCCGGACCCGCCGTCGGGTCCGTCGCCGGCGCCGTCGTCGGGACCGCCGGCGAGCGGCCCGCGGTCCCGGTCACCGCCGCCGGGACCCCGCGGGCCCTGGCTCACCCGAGGTCGAGCTCGAGGTCGTCGCGCCGGGTCAGCCCCGACCCGTCGAGGGCGGCCAGCAGCTCGACGACGGGGCCGTGGTCGGGCAGCACCGCGTCCGGCTCGAGGTCGGCCCACGGCTGGAGGACGAACGCGCGCTCGTGGGCGCGCGGGTGGGGCAGCCGCAGCGACTCGTCGTGGCTGCGGCGGTCGCCGACCACGATCAGGTCGACGTCGAGGGTGCGGGGGGCGTTGACGACGTCGGTGCGCTCGCGGTCGTAGACGTCCTCGATGGCCAGGGCGCGCTCCATGAGCCGGTGCGCGGCCAGCGTGGTGTCGACCAGGACGACCGCGTTGAGGAACGGCTCGGAGCCGTCCGGGGCGCCGACCGGCTCGGTCTCGTAGACCGGGGAGACGCCGGTGACCCAGACGTCGGGGGTGTCGGCGATCGCCGAGACGGCGCCCTGCAGGCAGGACATGCGGTCGCCCAGGTTGGAGCCCAGGGCCAGCACGACGCGGCGGATCGGCCGCATCTCGCCGGTCAGGGTGTCGGCATCGACGATGTAGGGGTTCGGGGTCTCGGTCACTGGCCCTCGCGTCTCCGGGTGATGGTCAGGGCGACGTCGGAGAACGTCACCTGCAGGGGGGCATCCGGCTTGTGGACGGTGACCCGCGCCCATTGAACACCACCGTCTGCGAGGCAGACGTCGGCGATCCGCTGGGCCAAGGTCTCGATCAGGTCGACCGGATCGTTCTGGACGGCAGCGTGCACCGCGGCCCCGAGGGTCCCGTAGTCGACGGTGCGGTGCAAGTCGTCGGAGGCCGCCGCCTCCCGGGTGTCGAGCCCCAGCACGAGGTCGACGACGAAGCGCTGGCCGTCGCGGCGCTCGTGATCGAAGACGCCGTGGTGGGCCCAGCACTCCAGACCGGTGACGGCCAGCTCGTCGGGGGCGCTCACGGGCGGTCCGGGCCGGCGACGGGCGGTCCGGGCGGGACGGGGACGGTGGTGCGGGGCATGCCCAGACGCTCCCACACGGCCAGGGCGTCGCGGGTCCCGCGTACGTCGTGCACCCGCACGCCCCACGCCCCCTGGCCGGCCACCAGCACGCTCAGGGCGTGCCCGGCGACCTCCCGGTCGGCCACCGGGCGGGAGGTGCCGTCGTCGGCCAGCAGGTCGCCCAGGAAGGACTTGCGGCTGGCCCCCACCAGCAGCGGCAGGCCCAGGACGGCCACGTCCGCGAGGTGCCGCAGCAGCTCCCAGTTGTGCGCGCCGCGCTTGGCGAAGCCCAGGCCGGGGTCGAGCACGAGCCGGTCGGCCGGCACCCCGGCCGCCAGCACGGCCTCGACCCGCTGGCCCAGCTCACGGCGGACCGCGGCCACGACGCCGCCCGGCTCGTCGTAGGTCGCGAGGTCGACCATCCGGTCCGCGTGCGCCCGCCAGTGCATGGCGACGTAGGTCGCCGCCGAGTCCGCGACCACGTCGAGGACCCGGGGGTCGGCGAGCCCGCCCGAGACGTCGTTGACGACGCGCGCCCCGGCGGCGACCGCGGCGGCGGCGACCTCCGAGCGCATGGTGTCGACCGAGACCACCGCGCCGGCGTCGACCAGCTCGCGGATCACCGGCACCACCCGGTCGAGCTCCTCGGAGACCAGCGGCCGGGTGGCACCGGGGCGGGTCGACTCCCCGCCGATGTCGACGAGGTCGGCCCCGTCGGCGACGAGCCGCAGGCCGTGGGCGACGGCGGCGTCGGTCGCGGCGTACCGGCCCCCGTCCGAGAACGAGTCCGGGGTGACGTTGAGGACCCCCATCACCAGGGGACGGACGGGGGCGGGCATGGCGCGACGCTACCGCCGGCGGCGGGGTCTCAGCGGGCCCAGCCGCCCCGGTGGATGAGGCTCATCGCCTCGGAGCGGGTGGCGGCGTTGCGCATCACGCCGCGCACCGCGGAGGTGATCGTGCGGGCGCCGGCCTTGCGGACCCCGCGCATCGTCATGCACAGGTGCTCGGCCTCGATCACCACGATCACGCCGCGCGCGTCCAGGATGTCGACCAGGGCGTCGGCGACCTGGGTGGTGAGCCGCTCCTGGACCTGGGGCCGCTTGGCGTAGACGTCGACCAGGCGGGCCAGCTTGGACAGCCCGGTGATCTTGCCGTTCGAGGCCGGGATGTAGCCGACGTGGGCGACCCCGGTGAACGGCACCAGGTGGTGCTCGCACATCGACCACAGCTCGATGTCGCGCACCAGCACCATCTCGTCGTGGCCGAGGTCGAAGACGGTCGTCAGCACGTCCTCCGGCTGCTGGCGCAGGCCGGCGGTGAGCTCCTCGTACGCCCGGGCGACGCGGGCCGGCGTCTCGCGCAGCCCCTCGCGCTCCGGGTCCTCCCCGATGGCGTGGAGCAGCTCCCGCACGGCCGCCTCGGCGCGGGCGTGGTCGAAGGCCGGCGGCTCCCCCGTCGGCAGGGAGGCCGCCGAGATGATGTCGGTCACCGGGGACTCAGAGGGTCCCGGAGGGGCCCGCACCCGGCGCGGGCGGGACCGGCCCGGACCCGCCGCCGTCCGGGGGCAGGGTCGGGTCGTGGACGTCGCCGTCGGCGCCCGGCGGCGTCAGCACGGCGCCGGGGTCGGCGGCCGGGAAGTGCCCGTTCGCCTGGGCGTGGGCCAGCGCGCGGTCCTTGATCTCCTGCGGCACCTCGACCGGCGGGATCACCGAGGGGTTGCGCGAGGGCGACCCGGTCCACGCGGGACGGTCGGGCCGGCGGCGCAGGGCCTCGAAGACCTCGGCGATCTCCTTCTTGTCCAGGGTCTCGCGGTCGAGCAGCGCGAGCACCAGGGCGTCGAGGACGTCGCGGTTCTCCTCGAGGATGTCGAAGGCCTCCTGGTGCGCCACGGCGAGGAGCTTCTTGGTCTCCTCGTCGACGGCGGCGGCGACGTCCTCGGAGTAGTTGCGCTGGTGGCCCATGTCGCGGCCGAGGAACGGCTCGGAGGTGGCGTCGCCGAGCTTGATCGCACCGAGCCGCTCGGTCATGCCGTACTGGGTGACCATCGCCCGGGCCAGGTTGGTGGCCTTCTCGATGTCGTTGCCGGCACCGGTGGTGGGGTCGTGGAAGACCATCTCCTCCGCGGCGCGGCCGCCCAGCATGTAGGCCAGCTGGTCGAGCATCTGGCTGCGGGTCTGGGAGTAGCGGTCCTCGTCGGGCAGCACCATCGTGTAGCCCAGGGCGCGACCGCGCGGCAGGATCGTGATCTTGTGCACCGGGTCGGTGCCGGGCAGCGCCGCGGCGACCAGGGCGTGGCCACCCTCGTGGTAGGCCGTGATCAGCTTCTCGTGCTCGTTCATCAGCCGGGTGCGGCGCTGCGGGCCGGCGATCACGCGGTCGATGGCCTCGTCGAGGGCCTCGGCGTCGATCAGCTTGCCGTCGTTGCGCGCGGTGAGCAGGGCGGCCTCGTTGAGGACGTTGGCGAGGTCGGCGCCGGTGAAGCCGGGGGTGCGTCGTGCGACCGAGACGAGGTCGACGTCGGCGGCCATCGGCTTGCCGCGGGAGTGGACCTCGAGGACCTGGTGGCGGCCCTTGAGGTCCGGGGCGTCGACCTGGATCTGGCGGTCGAAGCGGCCCGGGCGCAGCAGGGCGGGGTCGAGCACGTCGGGGCGGTTGGTCGCGGCGATCAGGATCACGCCGCCCTTGACGTCGAAGCCGTCCATCTCGACCAGCAGCTGGTTGAGGGTCTGCTCGCGCTCGTCGTGCCCGCCGCCCATGCCGGCGCCGCGGTGGCGACCGACGGCGTCGATCTCGTCGATGAACACGATCGCGGGGGCGTTCTCCTTGGCCTGCTCGAACAGGTCGCGCACGCGGGAGGCACCCACGCCGACGAACATCTCGACGAAGTCGGAGCCGGAGATCGAGTAGAACGGCACGCCGGCCTCGCCGGCCACGGCGCGCGCCAGCAGGGTCTTGCCGGTGCCCGGGGGGCCGTACAGCAGGACGCCCTTGGGGATCTTGGCGCCGACGGCTTGGAACTTGGCCGGCTCGGAGAGGAACTCCTTGATCTCGCCGAGCTCCTCGATCGCCTCCTCGCAGCCGGCGACGTCGGCGAAGGTCGACTTCGGCATGTCCTTGGAGATCAGCTTCGCCTTGGACTTGGCGAACTGCATGACCCCGCGGCCACCGCCCTGCATCCGGGTCATCAGGAACAGGAAGATGCCCACGATCAGCAGGATCGGCAGGAACGCGCCGAGGAGCTGGCCGAGGAAGCTCGGCTGGGGGTTCTCGGAGTTCGACTCGCTGATCGTGCCCGCGGCGACCTGCTCGTCGACCGCGTTGACGATGTCCTCGACCTGGCCGAGCACGTAGTAGGACTGGACCTGCTCGCCCTCGTCGCGCACGCCGTCGTCGAGCGTGGCCTGGATCGCCTGCTCACCGTCGATGAAGGTGATCTCGTCGACCTGGCCCTCGGCGATGTAGGACTCCAGCTGCGAGGTCGGCACCTCGTCGTACCCGCCGTCGGGGACGAGGAAGTTCAGGGCGACCAGGACCGCCACGACGGCGACCACGATCCAGACCCAGGGACCCTTGAGCGCTTTCTTCACGGACTTCTCTCGACCTCAGGGATGGGCGCCGCTCCCTGCTCCGGCGGGTGAGGCCGGTCCGGGCCGGCGCACGGTGGACTGACTTACGACGGTACACGTGGACGGCAACGCCGCCGGGCGGCACCGTGGTGGGTGTCCGGCGGGCTCAGGAGTAGACGTGCGGCGCGAGCGTGGCGATGTCGCGCAGGTTGCGGTAGCGCTCGCGGTAGTCCAGGCCGTACCCGACGACGAACTCGTTGGGGATGTCCCAGCCGACGTACTTGACGTCGACCGGCATCTGGAGGGCCTCGGGCTTGCGCAGCAGCGTGGCGATCTCGACGCTGGCGGGGTTGCGCGAGGAGAGGTTCGCGGTCAGCCAGGACAGGGTCAGCCCGGTGTCGATGATCTCGTCGACGACCAGCACGTGCCGGCCGGAGATGTCGCTGTCGAGGTCCTTCAGGATGCGCACCACGCCGCTGGACTTCGTGCCGGAGCCGTAGGAGGACACCGCCATCCAGTCCATCTCGACGTGCCGGCCGAAGGCCCGCGCGAGGTCCGCCATCACCATCACCGCGCCCCGCAGGATGCCCACGATGACCAGGTCGTGGCCCTCGTAGTCCTCCTCGATCTGGGCGGCCATCTCGGCCAGCCGCTCCCGGATCTGGGCCTCGGTGAACAGGACGTTGACCAGGTCCTGCTCCACGTGTGACGCGTCCATGGCGCGAAGCCTCCCACAGGCCGCGGTCAGCGGCCGCCGCCGCCCTTGCCCGTGCGCGGGGCCCGGTCGACCTTCACCACGACGCGGGCCGAGGCGGCCGCGACGAGCCGGGACCCGGCGTAGCGGACCGCGAGGGTGTGCCGGCCGGGCCTCAGCACGGGCAGCGCGAAGGCGGCGCGCCCGTCCGACCTGCGGGTGAGCACCTGCCGGCCCCGGGCCCGGCCGTCGACGCTCACGGCGACCGTGCCGGTCACCGGGTCGACGTCGGGGCTGGTGAGCGTGACCGCGAGGCGCCCGGACCGGTGCTGCCGGGTCACGTCACGCGACGGCCGGAGCGAGATCCTGGTCTCCGCGCGGCGCTGGAGCGTCATCACGGTCGTCCCGAGATCCTCGACCTTGCCCGCGGCCCTCTTCCCACCACCGATCAGGACGGCACCGTCGAGCCCGCGGGCGCGGTACGGGTCGGCGTCGCCCTCGGGGCTGGAGAACCGGACGTCGTAGACCGCGCCCTGACCCTGCGGGACGTAGAGCCGGAAGAAGCCGTGGGCGGGTCCGTCGGCGGGGTCGGCGTAAGTGATCCAGGTCGCCACCGGGTCGGCGTCCGGGTCGGTCTCGACCTCCGCGGCGTCGAAGGCCTGCACCACCACGTCGTCCAAGCGGTGGCCGGCCCGGTCGACCACGAGGCCCTGGATCCAGGCGCGACCGGCCGGGGGCTCCGCGGTGACGCCGAGCAGGCCCGCGGCGCCGGTGGCCGGGGTGGCCCCCGCGACGGGACCCGCGGCCACGCCTGCCACGAACCCCAGCCCGGGGACGAGGGCCGCCGTCAGGGCACCGGCGGCGAGGAGGGCGAGCGGGGGGCGGCGACGGGTCATGAGGGGTCCTCGGGGGGTACGCACGGAGGTCGGCGGAGCGGGAGGCCCGGACCCTCCGGGGGGGGTGGGGCCGGGCTTCTCCCGCAGGGGGTGTCTCGGCCGTCCGACCGGCGCGCTTGAGGGGTCGGGGCCCGGTACGCCCCGGCGAGTGGTCCCGGGCTAGCCCGGGACCACGGTGGCGGTGAAGCGGAGCGTGCCGGCCACCAGGGAGCCGGTGAGGTGGCCCGGCAGCTGCACCTGGCCGCGCAGCCGGCCGGCGACGAGCCGGTCCAGCGCGGCGACGTGGACGTGGAAGAGCTCGGCGCCCGGTGAGCCCGCCCGCAGGGCCGCCGCGCGCAGGACGCGGGTGCGCACCGCCGCGGGCAGGGCGGTGAGCGGGGCCAGGTCGAGCGCCCCGTCCCCGGTCGAGGCGGTCGCCAGGGCGTCCTCGGCCCAGCCGTCGAGCGCCTCGGTGTCGGCCCGCAGCTGTCCGGCGGTGCGGGCCAGGGTCTCGGCGACGCCGGGGCCGAGCTCCTCCTCCAGCACCGGCAGCACCCGCCGGCGGACCCGGACCCGGGTGAAGCGGGGGTCCTCGTTGTGCGGGTCGTCCCACACGGTGAGGCCCTCGGCGGCGCAGTAGGCGAGGGTCTCGGCGCGGCGCACGTCGAGCAGGGGGCGCAGGAACGGACCGAACCCGGGCCGCATCCCGGCCACGGAGCGACCCCCGGAGCCGCGGGCCAGCCCGAGCAGCACGGTCTCCGCCTGGTCGTCGAGGGTGTGGCCGAGCAGGACCGCCGCGGCGTCCAGGCTGGTCGCGACCTGCTCCAGCACGGCGTACCGCGCCTCCCGGGCCGCGGCCTCGGGCCCGCGGCCGGCGGTGGTCACCGCGACCCGCGCGGTGAGCGTCTCGTCGGCGCCGGTCGTCGCCATCTGCTCGACGACGCGCGCGGCGTGCTCGGCGGAGCCGTCCTGGAGCCCGTGGTCGACGGTGGCGCCGACGACCCGGGGCGTCGGGGCGCCGGCGCGGCCGGCCCGGGCGACCTCGGCGACGGTCGCTGCCAGCAGCGCCAGCGAGTCCGCGCCGCCGGAGCAGGCGACGACCACCGGGCCGGTGGCGCGGGGGTCGAGGCCGGCCAGGGCGTCGCGGACGCCGCGGCGGACCGCGACGACGGCCTGGTCGTGGCTCATCGGGGGCGGGCCCGGCTCAGAGGACCCGGCGGATCCACGCCCCGTGGTCCAGCAGCTCGGCCTTGGTGGGCAGGTGCTCGGGGCGCTCCCAGACGGCGTTGAACCGCTCCATGCCGACGGTGTCGACGACCCCGCGCACGAAGGCGGCGCCGTCGCGGTACTGCGCCATCTTGGCGTCGAGCCCGAGCAGCCGGCGCAGCACCCGGTCGAGCGTCCCGACGCCCTGGCGGCGGCGGTCGAAGGAGGCGCGGATGCGACGCACCGACGGGATGACCTGCGGCCCGACGCCGTCCATCACGACGTCGGCGTGCCCCTCGAGCAGCGACATCATCCCGGTGACCCGGTCGAGGACGGCCTTCTGCTCGGGGCTGCCCAGCAGGTCGAGCAGCCCGCCCTGGCCGACGCCGTCGCGGCGCACGGTGCGGACGGTCTCGGTGAGGCGCTTCAGGGTCTCGTCGATCGCGGCGTCGGGGCGGACCGTGGCCGAGAGGTTCTCGATCTCGGAGAACAGGTGCTCCCGCATCCACGGCACGGCGGTGAACTGCACGCGGTGGGTCTCCTCGTGCAGGCAGACCCAGAGCCGGAAGTCCGTCGGGTCGACGCCGAGCTCGTCCTCGACGGCGACCACGTTGGGCGCCACCAGGAGCAGCCGCCCGGCGGGGTCGGCGAAGGGGTCGAACTGGCCCAGCACCTTGCCGGCCAGGAAGCCGAGCAGCCCGCCGACCTCGGCCCCGGTGATCCGGGAGCCGACCGCGCGGGTGAGGCCGCTCGGCGGCTTGGCGCTCGTGATCCGGTCCGCGAGGGGGTCGATGATCCGGCGGAACCCGTCGGCGTTCGCCTGGATCCAGCCCGGGCGGTCGACGACGAGCACGGGCGCGCCGTGGTCGGCGGCCTCCAGGCCGGTGAAGTCGCGCACCAGCCCGGTCGAGCGGTCCGCGTCGGCGCGCAGCTCGGCGACCGCCGCGACGGCCCGGTCCCGCGGCACCCGCGGCCCCTCCCCCGCGAGCCGGGACGCCAGCGAGACGGCGAGGTCCCAGTCGATCATCGACGGACCGGTCGAGGGCGGGCCGGTCGTGGCAGGGGAGCTCATGTCCTGCAATCTAGCCCGGCCCCCTCCGCCGAGATGACGCTCCCGGACAGCCGAGATGACGCGCGCGGCGCGTCGAGGTGACGGTTCCGGACACCTCCGGGGGTCGTACGACCGCTCAGCGCGTGCAGCGGCAGCCGGCCAGGGCCGCGGCGGCCTGGTCCATCGCCTGCAGGGCCAGCGAGGTGCGCGGGAGGCGGATCCGGTCGGCGAGCAGGGCGAACGCGACCGGACGGCCGTCCGCGCCGACGGCCAGCCCGGCGAGGCCGAAGACGTTGGACAGGGTGCCGGTCTTGGCCCGGACCCGGCCGGGAGCACGCGGGTCGCCGGTGTCGAAGCGGTCGGCGAGCGACCCGTCGAAGCCCGCGACGGGCAGGCCCGTGACGACCGCCCGCAGCTCGGGCCGGTCCTCGGAGGCGGTCAGCTGCAGGACGTCGACCAGGAGGCCGGGGTCCAGCCGGTTCTCGCGCGACAGCCCGCTGCCGTCCCAGAGCACGGACGGCGCGGCCAGGTCGACGCCGGCCGCGGCCAGCTCCTCCTGGACTCCGGCGCGACCACCGTCGAAGGAGCCGGGTCGTCCGGTCGCCAGGCCGACGTGGCGCAGCAGCACCTCGGCGCCCTCGTTGTCGCTGACCCGCAGCACCTGCTCGACGACCGCGGCCAGCGGGGCGGACTCCACGGAGGCGAGGTCAGGGGACGCCGCGGGCGCCGTCACCGGCGTCGGGCCGCCGCGCACGCGGATCCCCTCGGCGCGCAGGGCGGCGGCGTACGCGTCCGCGGCCGACCGCGGCGGGTCCGCCACCCGGAGACCGTCGCCGTCGACACCCTGGTCCACCCACAGCGCGTGGATCGGCGTCACGACGTCGGGCAGGTAGGTCGCGGGCCACCGCGGGCTGACCGCGGGGCCGCTGAACAGGGTGTCGTCGTACCCGACGCGCACGGACCGCACACCGTCGGCACGCAGGGCCCGGGCGCTCTGACGCGCGAGGTCGACGACGTCCGCCACGGGCGGGTACGCCTCCTCGCCGTCGGCGGGCGGGGCGGCCGCCAGGAACGGGTCGCCGCCGCCGACCAGCACCACACGACCGGGACCGTCGGCCACGACCCGGGTGGTGAAGGTGTCCTCGGGGTCGAGGGCGAGCAAGGCCGCGGCCGCGGTGACCACCTTGGTCGTCGACGCCGGGACGGCGACCCGGCCCGGACCCGTCCCGCCGAGCTCCCAGCGGGGCCCCCCGTCGAGCCCGGCGACCGACGCGACCACGTGCCGTCCGAGGTCGGGGTCGGCGAGCGGGCCGGCCAGCGCCCGGCGTACGGCCTCCGGGGCGACCGGTGCGGTGGGCGCGGCCTCGACCACCGCGGGCGCGGGCCGGGCCTGCGGCAGGTCGAGCCCGGGGGGCGGGGCGATCCCGGCGGGACCGACGGGCGGGCGCGGCGGGCGATGCAGCGCGAGGTCGGTCGTCACCGCGAGGACCACCGCGAGCACGACGACGACCAGGACCGCCAGGGCGCCCCGGCCCCGACGCCGCCCGGTCTTCTCGCTCACCGTTCCATCATGGCGTGCCGACGGCGGGTTCCGGGCGGGCGCCCCGGGCGCGGCCCCGGCCTGGCAGGATGAGCGCGCCACGGCCGCGGCGGTCGCGGCAGGCGAGAGAGGTGGACAGGTGCTCGAGTTCGACGTGCTCATTGAGATCCCCAAGGGCGAGCGCAACAAGTACGAGGTCGACCACGAGTCCGGGCGCATGCGCCTGGACCGGATGCTGTTCACCTCGACGCAGTACCCCACCGACTACGGGTTCATCGAGGGCACCCTCGGCCAGGACGGCGACCCCCTCGACGCCATGGTGCTGCTGCAGGCGCCGACCTTCCCGGGCTGCCTGATCAAGTGCCGCGCGATCGGGATGTTCCGGATGACCGACGAGGCCGGCGGCGACGACAAGGTGCTGTGCGTGCCGTCCACCGACCCGCGCGCCGAGCACATCCGCGACATCAACCACGTGCCGAAGTTCGACCGGCTCGAGATCCAGCACTTCTTCGAGGTCTACAAGGACCTGGAGCCGGGCAAGTCCGTCGAGGGCGCCGACTGGGTCGGGCGCACCGAGGCCGAGGCCGAGGTCAAGGCGTCGTTCCAGCGCCAGGTCGACGAGGGCGGTCACTGACCCCTCGGGGTCTGCGCGGCGCGCCGGAATCGTCATCTCGACGCGCCGCGAGCGTCATCTCGGCTGTCCGGGAGCGTCATCTCGGCGGGCGCGGACGTAGCCCAGCGCCCCGGTGACCTGGAGGTCGACGTCGACCATCCCGTGGGCGGCGAGCAGGTCACGGACCTGGGCCGCGGTCACGCCGGGGCCCAGGATCCCGCCGAGGCGCCCACCGACGCGCATCGGCCACCAGCGCGGGCCGGCCTCCTCCAGCACCGTGCTGCCGGTGAGGACGCCGCCCGGGCGCAGCACGCGGGCCATCTCGGCCACCGCGGCGGCCGGGTCGGGGAAGCAGTGCAGCCCGGTCAGGGTCAGCACCCGGTCGACGTGGCCGTCGGGGTACGGCAGCGCGCCCACGTCGGCGCGCACCGTCGTCACCTGGTCGCCCACCCCGCGCGCGTGCGCGGCCTCCCGGGTGCGCCGCAGCATCGCCTCGCTGACGTCGACCGCGAGGTAGTCCAGGCCCTGGCCGGGCCGGACGCCCCGCAACCCCACGCCCCCGCCGCAGGGCACGTCCAGCACGCGCGTGCCCGCGGGCAGGATCCCGAGCTCGTACGTCGCCTCGTGGAGCAGCCGCAGCGGCGACCCCAGACCGGCCCGGAACGCCGCTCCCCCGGCGACCGGGTGCTCGACCATCCAGTCGTAGACGTGCGCCCAGAGCGGGTCCTCGGACCAGCCCCCCACGATCTTCACGACGCCCCCTGCAGCCGCCGGGCGAACGCAGCCAGCGTCCGGCCGGCCCGGTCCAGCGCGGCCGCGGTGGCGCCGGCGTCGCCCAGGACGAGGCCGTGGTCGGCGCCGGCGACCTCGAGCACCTCCACCGTGGCCGCACGCCCCAGCCCCGCCGCGACGGCCCGGTCCCAGTACGGGTCGGCCGCCCCGCCCACCAGCAGCTGCGGCGCCCGGTTGGCCGCGATCCCGGCGCGGCAGGACGGGTCGGTGAGCAGCGGAGTCATCCACGCAGCAGACCACGAGCGGGAGGCGGCGTACGACGCGGCGCGGGTGCCGAGCGACTTCGCGACGACCAGCACCTCGCCCGACCTCCCCGGCGGCAGGTCGGCGGTGGCCTCCCGCAGGTGCCGGACGACGAAGCCCTCCGCGACCGCCGGGGCCACCGATCCGGGCAGCGGCGCCGGGGCGTCCCAGTGCACCGGCCGGACGTCCCACCCGTCGGCCGCGAGCACCTCGCCCGCACGGGCCAGCAGCGGCGCCGAGACGGCGTAGGCCCGCCCGGGCAGGAGGACGGCGCGGCCCCGCACGCCGCGCACCACCCGGAGCCCCGCGGCCTAGTGGGTCTCGCCGGGCGCCGTGCGGGTGGCGTTGGCGTAGGCGTCGACCAGCGCGGGGGCGCGGAGCATCTCCGGCGGCACGCCGAACCCGTCGACGTAGGCCTCGGCCAGCGGACGCACCCGGCGGCACAGCGCGTTGACCTCGCGGCTGACCGCCTTCGACCGCGGCGCCGAGAGCCGGCCGTGCTCCATGAACCAGGCCCGGTCGTCCTCGATCGTGCAGAGCGCGTGCAGGTCGCAGAGCAGCTGCAGCGCGTCGCGCAGCTCGCCCTCCGGCAGGCCGCGGACCTTGTCGACGAACGCCTCCAGCACGACCCGCTGCACGTGCGAGCGGGCTGCGGCGATGACGTGGTCCTGCACCTCCGAGAAGACCACGCCCGGGTTGCCCCCGGCGTCGATCCCCCGCTTGAGGCGGCGGGCCACGCCGCCGACCTGGTGCTCCTCGCGGAAGCGCAGCATCGTCAGGTGGTAGTCGGTGTCCCGGACGCCCTCCACGCCCTCGTCGTCACCGCCGGGCAGCACGCCGCGGAGCCGCTCGAGGAGCTTGTGGACGCTGGTGCGCTCCACGACGGTGTCGACGGCCATCCCGGCCACGAAGCGGGCCATCCCGAGGGAGTCGAGGTCCTCGAACTCCTCGGCGTAGTTCGTCAGCAGCCCCTTGGCGACCAGCTGCAGCAGGACGTGGTTGTCGCCCTCGAAGGTGGTGAAGACGTCGGTGTCGGCCTTGAGCGCCGGGAACCGGTTCACGGCGAGGTAGCCCGCACCGCCGCAGGCCTCACGGCACTCCTGGATCGTGTCGGTCGCGTGCCAGGTGCCGAGCGCCTTGATCCCGGCCGCCATCGTCTCGAGCTCGCGACGACGGGTGTCGTCCTCGACCTGGTCGGTCAGCACGGTGTGCAGCTCGGCGGCCAGCGCCTCCTGCGCGAAGTGCATCGCGTAGCCGCGCGCCAGGCGCGGGAAGAGCCGCCGCTGGTGCATGCCGTAGTCGAGGACCAGCTGCTCCTCGTCCTTCGAGGCCGCCTCGAACTGGCGGCGACGCAGGCCGTACTTCACCGCGACCGCGAGGGCGACCTTGGCGGCGTTGATGCCGGCGCCGCCGACGCAGACGCGACCGGTGATCAGGGTTCCGAGCATCGTGAAGAAGCGTCGGTTGGGGTTCTCGATGGGGCTGGAGTAGGCACCGTCGGCGCTGACCGAGGCGAAGCGGTCCAGCAGCGCGTCGCGCGGCACCCGGACCTGGTCGAACCACAGCCGACCGTTGTCGACGCCGTTCAGGCCCATCTTCAGCCCGTCGTCCTCGATCCGGACGCCCGCGCAGGCCTCGCCGCCGGAGCGGATCGGGACCACGAAGGCGTGCACGCCGTGGCCCTCGCCGCCGACGTGCAGCTGGGCGAAGACGACGGCGACCTCGCCGTGCTGCGCGGCGTTGCCGATGTAGTCCTTGCCGCCCTGCTCGGTCGGCGTGTGCAGGACGAACTCCTCGGTGTCCGCGTCGTAGGTCGCGGTGGTGTCCAGGGCCTGCACGTTGGAGCCGTGCCCGGTCTCGCTCATCGCGAAGCAGCCGAGCAGCTCGCCGGTGATCAGCGGACGCAGGTACGCGTCGTGGTGCCGCTTCGTGCCGAGCTGCTGGATGGCGCCCCCGAAGAGCCCGAACTGCACCCCGGTCTTGACCAGCACCGACAGGTCGCCCAGCGCCAGGGTCTCGAACGCGGCCACGGACGCGCCGATGTCGCCGCCCCCGCCGTACTCCTCGGGGAAGCCCATCCCGGTCTGCCCGGTGGCGGCCATCTCGAGCACGATGTCCTTGACCCGCTCGCGGTAGTCCGCGCGGCTCATCGTCTCGGCGTCCTCGAGCACGGAGGCGTACTCGGCGAGGTTGGAGCGCACGAGCGCGCGCACCTCGGCGTAGCGCCCGTCGAGCAGGCGGGTCATCGCGGCGGGGTCGAAGCCCCCCGTCGCCGGGCTCCCCCCGGGGGCGTGCGTGGCGTCGGTGACGCCGTCGTCCTCGGGGGTCGCGGTGCGCGGGGTGGCGGTGTCAGTGGACATGTGTTCACGCTACCGCCAGCGTGCGTGCCGCGGGAGGTCTCCGCAAGGGCGGTACGCCCGGCTCAGGGCCGCGCGTAGAAGTCCGGCAGCCGCCAGTAGTAGATCGACTCCTCCACCACCGGGCGACCGGTGCGCGGGGCGTGGATGATCATGTCGTTCCCGGCGTACAGCGCCACGTGGAAGATCGAGCCGGGGTCGGAGGAGTCCCCCCAGAAGACCAGGTCACCGGGCTGCAGGTCGGACGGGGCGATCGGCGTCGAGGCCTCGTACTGCGCGACGGAGTAGTGCGGCAGCGACGTCCCGCCCGCGGCCCAGGCGCCCATCGTCAGGCCCGAGCAGTCCCAGGAGTCGGGCCCGGCGGCGGCCCAGACGTACGGCTCGCCGAGCTGCTGACGGGCGAACGCGACGGCCGCGGCGCCCCCGGTGGCGGACGGGACCGAGGCCGAGGCAGCCGGGGCGGCCGCCGCGGCCGGGAGGGCGGGCAGCGGAGCAGGGGCCGGCGGGACGTCGGGGATCGCGGGCAGGTCGGCCAGGTCGGGCGTCGCGGGCGGCGGGACCGGCGCCGGGGCGCGGTCCGAGGCGGCGTCGAGGCCCTGGTCCGCCGGGTCCGAAACACCGTCCGGGCCTGCCTGGCCTGCCTGCGCGGTCGCCTGGGCTGCGACCGCCGCCTGGGTCCGGGCTGCGGCGCGGGCCTCGAGACCGGCCTGACGGCGGGCGGCGAGCGCGGTGCTGACGCCCTGCAGCGCAGCGGCGCGGGCGACCAGCGCGTCGCGCTGGTCGGCGACCAGCGTGGCCTGGCTCGCCGCGGAGCGGGCGGTGGCGGCGGCGAGGTCGCGGGCCTGCGCGGCCTCGTCCGCGGCGGCGTCGGCGGCCATCCGGTCGGCCACCGCGGTGGTGCGCTCGGCGGAGGCGCCGCGCGCGGCGCCCTCGGCCTCGCGGGTGCGCTCGTCCAGGGCCTCGGTGGCCATCCGCAGCGCGCTGGTGCGGTCGACCACGGCGCCGATGCCGTCCGCGCGCGTCAGCGAGGACAGCGCGGTCATCGTGGGGGCCTGCTCGTAGCCGGTCAGCACGGCGTCGGCGTAGGCCTCCCGCAGGTCGGCGGCCTCGTCGGCGGCGTCGGCGGCGAGCACCTCGCGACGGTCGGCGGCCTCGTCGGCCTGCTCGGCGCGCCAGCGGGCACCGTTGTAGGCCTCCGCCGCCCGGGCGGCCCGCTCGGCGGACTCCTGGACCTCGAGCTCGGCGGCGGCGAGCTGGGCCCGGACGGTCGCCAGGTCCATCTCGGCCACCTCGGCCTCGCCGGCGGCGGCGTCGATCTCGGCACGGCTGGGGACGGGCACCGGGGCCGGGTCGGCCGGGTCGGCCTGGGCGGCCGGGACGCCGAGCACACCGGACAGCACGGTGAGGGCGATCAGGGAGGGGGCGAGGCGACGGACCGTTCCGCGGGGGCGGTGCACGTGAGGGACTCCTGGCTGACGACGGACTCGGGAGCGCTCGCGCGGTCGATTCCCATGCGGCACTCGCGTCACGCTAGTGCTCAGGAGTCACAAAAGGAACATCTTCACCAAGAAACTCGAACCCATACGGCGTGTCGACTTGCGAACTACAACGATGTCATTCTCGTCGCACGGGCCGTCGGGACGTCATACGGTCCGCGCGCGGGCCGTGCGCGCAGGCGTATGACGCCCCGGGCCGGGAGGCGGGGACGCGGCGACGCGGGGTCGGTCAGGACCTCAGCGGTCGACCGGGACCTTGTCGGTCGTCGTCGTGGGGTGGGAGCGCAGGCTGCCGCGCTCGAACTTCTGACCGCTGGCCAGCCCCCGACGTAGAAGGCGACGAAGGCGATGAAGATGCCGGCGACGTCGTCGAGGATGTAGTGCCACCCGAAGTAGAGCGTGGCGACCACCGTGATCCCGAAGTTGACCCAGAAGACGATCTTCAGCGTCCGCGACTGCAGGGTGAACTGGACCATCAGGGCCACCAGCAGCGTGATCGCGGTGTGCAGGCTGGCGAAGCCGGCCACCGAGTTCACCAATCCCTCGGCGCCCTCGAGCTGGCTCAGCACCGTGGCGCGCGAGTTCGACAGCGAGTCCATCAGGTCGCCACTCGGCGTGCCGGCGTCGACGACGTCCTTGTACTTCGCGGAGTACTCGAAGCCCGGCCCGAGCGTGGGCAGCAGGTAGTAGGAAAGCGTCCCCAACGTCCAGGCGATGCACTGCGACGTCGCGAACCAGTACCCGTACGACAGGTTCTTGGGGAAGACCAGCCAGGCGGTCAGCGCGATCGGCACCAGCGGCAGGAACCACAGGTAGATGTAGGACAGCACGTGCGCCGAGATCCCGGTGCCGAGCACGGCGTGCAGGACGTCGGAGGGGTCGCCGCCGAACATCAGCACCCGGTCGACCAGGTGCAGCTCGCGGTCGTACTTGGTGTCGATCACCTCGGGCAGCACCGACTTGAGGTTCCGGTAGCTGACGTAGGTGATGTAGAAGCAGAAGACGCCCAGCGCGACCAGCGTCAGCCGGTCGCGGTCCCAGTGCGTGCGCAGCCGCTCCCGGACGATGCCGGGCATCGCCTTGGGGTTGCCCCGGGAGAACCAGAGCGTGCGGGGCAGCAGGTCGAGCAGCAGCGCGCCGAGCAGCAGCAGCGGGAGCCGCAGCCACGTCGGGCCGAGGAAGCTGCCCTCCGGGTCCAGCAGCGGGCGGTCGTAGAGGTACGAGACCACGAACGCGAGCACGCCCATGGTCGCGGCGATCCCCACGAGAAGGGTCCAGGCTCTGCGATGCACGGGCGTCAGTCTAGGTGGGGCGTTCACGGCCCGTTCACACGACGGCGAGGCGGTCCGGGTCGACCGTGACGCGGACCTCGTCCCCGACGGCGAGCCCGACCGGCGGTCCGGCCGGCCCGGCGACGGCGTCGACCTCCCCCGCACCGGGCACGTCGAGCACCAGCCGGACCTGGTCGGGCGTGGCCCGCCAGGACACGACCCGACCTGACAGGCCACCCGTCCCGGGGTCCGCGAGCACCAGCGCCGAGCGCCGCAGCGCCACCGCGGACGCCGGGCCGAGGCCGGCCGCGGCCAGCACAGGGGTCGCCGCGTCGCGCTCGAGCACCCGGGCGTAGCCGAGGAAGAGCGCCGTGGCCGCGTCGTGCGGGTGCCGCCAGACCTCCGCGGTCGCGCCCTGCTGGACGACGACGCCGTCGCGCATCACCGCGAGCCGGTCGGCCACGGCGTACGCCTCCTCGTGGTCGTGCGTCACCAGCACCGTGGTGGTGCCGGCGGAGTGCAGGATGTCGCGCAGGTCGGCGGCGAGCCGCTCGCGCAGGCCGGCGTCCAGGGCCGAGAGGGGCTCGTCGAGCAGCAGCAGCCGCGGGTCGGCGGCCAGCGACCGCGCCAGCGCCACCCGCTGCCGCTCGCCCCCGGACAGGGTGGCGGGCAGGCGGTCGGCGTACCCCTGGAGACCGACCAGGTCGAGCAGCTCGGCGGTGCGGCGGCGCCGTGCGGCGACCGGGGTGCGGCGCAGCCGCAGCGGGTACGCGACGTTGCGCCCGACGGTCATCTGCGGGAACAGCTGTCCGTCCTGGAACATCAGCGCGAACCCGCGCCGGTGGGTGGGGACCCGGGTCAGGTCCTCCACCTCGCTCTCCTCCCCCGGGACCCACCCGATCGTCCCGGCGTCGGGCGGCTCCAGGCCGGCCACGGCGCGCAGCAGGGTCGACTTGCCGCAGCCGGACGGGCCGAGGACGGCCAGGGTCGACCCGGCCGGCACCTCGAGGCTGGCGGCCCGGACGGCCGGCGCGCCGTCGTACGACACGGACAGGTCGCGCACGCGGAGGGTCATGCCTGCCTCACCAGGCCCCGAGCGACGGCACGCGCAGCCGCTCCACGGCCAGCATGACGCCGGCGGTGGTGGCGGCCAGGACCACCGACGCGGCCAGGGCCATGCCGTAGTTGAGCTCGCCGGGGTTGCCGAGCAGGCGGAAGATGACCACCGGCACGGTCGGGTGGTCGGGACGGGCCAGGAACGAGGTCGCGCCGAACTCCCCCAGCGAGACCGCGAAGGCGAACCCGGCGGCCCCCACCAGGGGCTTCCAGAGCACCGGCAGGTCCACGGCCAGCAGCGCACGGGCGGGTGTCGCACCGAGCGACGCCGCGGCCTGGCGGAGCCGCTCGTCGACCGAGGCCAGCACCGGGACCAGGGTGCGGACCACCAGCGGCAGCGCGACCAGGGCCTGGGCGACCGGGACCAGCAGCGGGTTGTCACGCAGCTCCAGCGGCGGACGGCCGAGGGTGACCAGGAAGCCGAAGCCGAGGGTCACCGCCGAGACGCCGAGCGGCAGCATGAACAGGCCGTCGAGCAGCGAGCGGACCCGCCGTTCGGCCCGGGAGCGGGACCGCCGGGTGACCACGGCGGCGACCAGGAGGCCGAGCAGGACCGACATCCAGGTCGCGTCGACGGCCGTGCGCAGGGAGTTCAGCAGGGCGTCGGTGACCGGCACCAGCAGCGCCTGCCCGCCCCCGTCGCCGGGGTCGGCGCCCAGGGCGCGGTACGACGCGAGGCTCCACGCCCCGTCGACCCGCAGCGACCCCACGACCAGCGCGGCGACCGGCGCGGCCACCGCCAGCAGCACCAGCGCGGTGACCACGACCGGGACGGCGTCGCCCCGGGCCGGGCGGCGCGGCGCGGCGACCACCCGCGACCGGGTCGGGTCGGCGGTGGTCCGCAGCCGCGCGGAGACCAGCAGCAGGGCGACCACGGCCAGCAGCTGGACCAGCGAGAGGGCGGCGGCGGCCTGGAGGTCGAGCAGGTTGGCGGTGAGGAGGTAGATCTCGGTCTCCACCGAGGCGTACCGGACGCCGCCGATGACCAGCACGACGCCGAAGGCGGTGGCGCAGAAGAGGAAGACGACGCTGGCCGCCGAGACCACGGCCGGGCGCAGCGCCGGGGCCGTGACGGTCCACCAGACCTGCCACGGGCCCGCCCCGAGCGCGGCGGCGGCCTCCGCGGGTCGCCGGTCCAGGCCCTCCCAGGTGGCGCCGACGCTGCGCACGACCACCGCGACGTTGAAGAAGACCAGGCCCGCGACGATCGCGGCCGGGGTGCCGGCCAGGCCGAGCCCGGCCAGCGGGCCCCCGTCGCGCAGCAGCAGGTCGAAGGCGACCCCGACCACGACCGTGGGCAGCACGAACGGCACCAGCAGCGCGGCCCGTACGAGTCCGCGCCCGGGGAACCGCAGCCGGTGCAGGACGTAGGCCGCGGGCAGCCCGAGCACCACGGCGACCGCGGTGCCCAGCGTCGCGGTCCACAGCGTGAACCAGACGACCCGGCCGGTCCGGGGCCGCGTGAGGACCTCCAGCACGGCCCCCGGGTCGAGCACCCCGTCGGGTCGCAGGCCGCGGTCGACCATGCCGGCCACGGGGAGCAGGAAGAACACCCCGAGGACGGCCAGCGGGAGCGCAGCCAGCGCCGCCGTCGTGGCGAGGCGGCGGGTGGTGGTCGAGGTCGCGGTCGTCACCGGCTGGCCGTCACCGGCTGGTGACGTCGGCCCACTCGCGCAGCCAGGTGTCGCGGTTCGCGGCGATCTCGGCCGGGTCCACGGCGTACGGGTCGGTGGGCCGCTCGGCGAAGCGGGCCCAGTCCGCCGGGAGCGGGGTGTCCTCGACGACCGGGAAGACGTACATGCTCTCCGGCAGCGCCTCCTGGACCTCCGGCGAGAGCAGGTACTCGACCAGCGCCGCGCCGCCCTCGGGGTTCTCGGCGCCGGCGAGCACCCCGGCGTACTCGACCTGCTGGTAGCAGGTGTCGAGCAGCGCGCTGGTGGTGCTCCGACCGCCGTCGACGGTGAAGGCCGGCGAGGAGTCGTAGGACACGACGACCGGGCGGTCGCCGTCGCCCCCGCCCTGGGTGAAGCGGGACTGGTAGGCCTGCTCCCAGCCGGAGGTGATCTCGGCGCCGTTGTCGACCAGCGCCTCCCAGTAGGCCGGCCAGTCGTCGCCGTACTCGTCGATCGTGGCCAGCAGGAAGGCCAGGCCAGGCGAGCTGGTGGTGGCCGCGGGCAGGGCGAGCAGGTCGGCGTAGGCCGGGTCGACGAGGTCGTCGAGGGAGGCCGGGGGCTCGAGGTCGCGCTCGGCGAACCAGGTGTCGTCGACGTTGACGCACACGTTGCCGTCGTCGACGGGCGTCAGCAGGCCCTCGTCGTCACCGGGCAGCAGGTCGTCCTCGACGCCGGCGGGCAGGTCGTCGGGCAGGGCCGGGACGAAGACGTCCTCCTCCAGGGCCCGCGAGGCGAACGTGTTGTCGACGCCGAACGCGACGTCGCCCGGCGGCGTGCCCGCGGCGAGGACGAGCTGGTTGGTCATCGAGCCGGCGTCGCCGAGCGGGCGCTGCTCGAGGTCATAGCCGGTCTCCGCGGTGAAGCCGCGCAGGACCTTGCCCGGCAGCACGAACGAGTCGTGCGTGACCAGGGTGACCGTCCCGCCTGCCTCGCCGGCGGCGCCGGTGGGCGTGCCCGACGCCTCGTCCTCGTCACCCCCTCCGACGAGGCTGCAGGACGTGGTCAGCAGCAGCGCGGCCGCTCCCACCCCCGCCAGCAGTGGTCGTGCGGCACCTCGGGTGCGTGCGGGCAGCATCATGATGACTCCCTTCGCCGGTACTAGCCGGAGCAGGTTCTAGGGTCTGCGGCTGGTCCGCACTCTCAGCACGCTGCGCGTGCTCCCCTGTCGTGCCGCCCACCATACGGGGCGGTCCGCGAGGGCGCGCGTGGGAGGCTTCGGCGGTGACCCCGAGCCTGCGCCACCAGCTCCTCGCCACCCTCGTGCCCCGGCTGCGAGGAGCCGGTGACCTCGACGTCTCGAGCGGGGTCGCAGCCGCCGCCACGGTGGAGCGCGACCGCGTCTCCCGCCGTCAGGAGGGCCTCGACCGGTCGCTGCCGACGGGCCTGGTGCCTGGCCTGGGCCGGCAGTGGGTCGCCCGCCGCGAGCTCCTGGCCGGCACGGACGGGGAGTTCCCGGCCTGGGCCCTGGAGCCGCGGACGGGCGAGGCCACCTCGACCGTCTACCACCTGCACGGGGCGGGTTCGTGTCGCCGGCCGACTCCGCGCACGTGCGGTGGGCCACCCGGGTCGCCGGTCCGCTGGGGGCGCGGGTGGTGCTGCCGGACTACCCGCTGGCGCCCGCGCACGACTGGCGGTCCTCCCGCGCGGCCCTCGTCGAGGACGTCGCGCGGTACGCCGAGCTCGGGCGGGTGGTCCTGACCGGCGACTCCGCCGGGGCGGCATCGCCCTGGCCGTCGCCCAGGAGCTCCGCGACCGCGGCGGACCGGCGCCCTCGCGGATGGTGCTCGTCTCGCCCTGGGTCGACCTCAGCGAGTCGACGCCGCAGACCGCCGCCCTCGACGGCACGGACCCATGGCTGCACCTGTCGAAGCTCCGGCTCTACGCCTCGTGGTGGGCCGGCTCCGACGACCCGGCCGAGCTGGCGCGCCCGGAGCTGTCGCCCGCGCTCGGCGACCTCGACGGGCTGCCGCCGACCCTCGTGCTCTGCGGCACCCGCGACCTGCTGCACCCCGGCTGCCGGCTGCTCGCCGACCGGGCCGCCGCGGCGCGGTGGGCGATGACCTACGTCGAGCGGCCGGACCTGATCCACGTGTACCCGCTGCTGCCGGGCGTCCCCGAGGCCCGTACGGCCGGCGTCGCGGTCGCGGAGTTCGTCCGATGAGCGGCGTCGAGGTGGCGGTCCGCTCCTTCGCCGAGCTCGACGTCGCGACGGCGTACGACGCCTGGCGGCTGCGGCAGGACGTCTTCGTCATCGAGCAGGACTGCCCCTACCCCGACCTCGACGGGCGCGACCGGGAGCCGACCACCCGGCACGTGCTGCTGCACGAGGACGACGTGCTGCTCGGCTACCTCCGGGTGCTCGACGACGGCGACGAGGCCCGGATCGGGCGGGTGGTGCTGGCCCGCGCCGGCCGCGGACGGGGGCTGGCGGACCTGCTGATGCGCGCGGCGCTGGCCGAGACCGGCGACCGCGCCGTCGTCCTGCACGCCCAGTCGCCGCTCGCCCGCTGGTACGCCACGCACGGCTTCGCCGTCGCGGGCCCGGAGTTCCTCGAGGACGACATCCCCCACCTGCCGATGCGGCGCGAGGGGCGCTGAGGCACGGGCACGGGCCCGGGACGGTGGTCGAGGAGGGAGCGCAAGCAACCGTCTCGAGACCCGCCCCACCGGTGTACCGGCACGCCCCCGCCGGTCGATGGGTGATCTGCACGCACCGGGTGGAGGAAGACCACCCATCGACACCGGGTCGCCTCAGCCGGCAGCGGTGAAGACCACGGCCCCGTCCACCACGGAGCGCGCCGCGTCGCCGCGGGCCACCAGCAGCTCGAGGTGCGCCTTGGTCTCCATCGTCGCCAGTCCCGCGTTGAAGAGGTCGAGGTCGGCCAGGGCGTGCTCGTGCCGGGTCCACGGCAGGACGCCCGCCACGTCGTACGAGGTCAGCCCCGCCGGGGCCGCGCCGACCAGCGCCCGGAGGCAGGCGGCGAGGCGCTCCTCGTGGTGGGCCAGCAGCTCGTCGACCCGGGCGTGCACCGACGGCGCCACCGGGCCGTGCGCCGGGAGCAGCCGCAGGTCGGGCATCGCCCGGACCTTGGCCAGCGACCCCATGAAGTCGCGCAGCGGCTGCTCCACCGGCACCGGCTCGAAGCCGATGGACGGCGTGATCGTGGGCAGCACGTGGTCGCCGGCGAACAGCAGCCCCCCGCCGTGGTCGGCGAAGACGACGTGGCCCTGGGTGTGCCCGGGCGTCTCCACCGCGGCCAGCGTGCGCGAGCCCAGGGTGATGTCGTGGTCGCCCTCGAGCCAGCGGTCGGGGTAGCCCCAGTGCGCGAGGTCCAGGGTCGGGCTCGCGCTCGGACGGCCCCAGCGGTCCGCGAGCTCCGTCGCACCGGCGGCGCGGAGCAGGTCGCTGGACCCGGTGAACGGCGGCTCGGTGGCGTGCATCAGGTCCAGCGTCGGCTTGTCGCCGATCCCGAGGCTCACCTCGGCGCCGACCTCGCGACCGATCACGTGCGCCAGCGTGTAGTGGTCGCGGTGCACGTGGGTGACCAGAAAGCGCCGCACGTCGGCGAAGGCGTACCCGATCGAGGCCAGCGACCGCTCGAGCAGCTCCCGTGCCTCGACGATCGACCACCCGCCGTCGACGAGCGTCAGGCCGGCCTCGCTCTCGACGGCGTAGACGTTCACCGCGCGCAGACCGTCCTGCGGCAGCGGCAGCGGGATCCGGTGGACCCCGTCGGCGACCGGCCACGCGCCGGGCTCGGTCCAGTGCTCGCCGGAGTCCGGGGACACGGCGCGGGAGGTCGGGGTGCTGGTCACCCGCCGGAGGCTACGCGGGGCGGCGCGCCGGCGTACCGGCCCCTGCGACCATGACGGGGTGAGCCCCGACCCCGGCACCGCGGAGACGGCCCGCCTCGCCGCCCGGCTGCGCGCCGTCGGCTGCGTGTGGGCCGAGGAGGAGGTCGCCCTGCTCCTCGACGAGGCCCTGACCCCGGCCCACCTCGAGGCCCTCGTGGTCCGCCGCGAGGCCGGCGTCCCGCTGGAGGTCGTCGTCGGCTGGGCCGCCTTCGCCGGCGTCCGGGTCCCCGTCGAGCCCGGCGTCTTCGTCCCCCGCGCCCGCAGTGCCCTGCTGGTGCGGCTCGCCGTGGAGGAGCTGGGCGTACGACCGGCCGCCGCGGTGGTCGTCGACCTGGGTTGCGGCACCGGTGCGCTCGGGGCGGCCGTGGCCTCGGCCCGACCGGACGCCGAGGTCTGGGCCGTCGACGTCGACCCCGCCGCGGTCCGCTGTGCACGCCAGGTGCTGGCGCCCGAGCGGGTGCGGGAGGGCGACCTCTACGACGCCCTGCCGGCGGCGCTGGCGGGACGGGTCGCGGTGCTGCTCGCCAACGCGCCGTACGTCCCGACCGCCGCCGTCGCGCTCATGCCCCCGGAGGCCCGGCTGCACGAGCAGCTCCGCGCCCTCGACGGCGGGGTCGACGGACTCGACGTGCAGCGGCGGGTGCTCGCCGGCGCCGCCCGGTGGCTCGCGCCCGACGGGCTGGTGCTGGTCGAGACCTCGCGCGGGCAGTCCGCCGCGTCCGCCGCCGCCGCAGGAGCGGCCGGGATGACGGCGCGCGTCGAGGTCGACGACGACCTCGACGCCACCGTGCTCGTCGCCCGGCCCGGGCGCTGACCGGCCTTCAACCCGCCGACGCTCGGACCAATCCGGCTACAGATGTGCTCCGAACCACTCCTGACCCGGCGCCGTGGCGCGTCGCCGGACCCTGTCGAAGGAATGGCGACACGCTCCCTCCGGTCCCTCGTCAGGCAGGTCCGCCCCCGCGGCGCCGGGTCACCGGACGGGGCGGCCCGGTCCCCGGCACCGGGACCGGGCCACCCCGCCACCCCGTGCTCAGGCCTGGATCGCGGGCTGCTCGGTCGAGGCTCCCGGGTGGCCGGCGGTCACGGCGATCCGCCGCGGCTTGGCCTTCTCCGCGACCGGCACGACCAACCGCAGCACCCCGGCGTCGTAGGACGCCTCCACCGCGTCGAGGTCGAGGTTGTCGCCGAGCACGAGCTGGCGGCTGAAGACGCCGCGGGGCCGTTCGGCGGTCAGCGACTCCCAGTCACCGTTGCGCGCGACGCGCTCGGCGCGCACGGTCAGCACGTTGCGCTCGACGTCGAGGTCGATCGTCTCGGGGGCGACGCCGGGCAGGTCGAACTCCAGCACCACCCGGTCGCCCTCGCGCCAGGCGTCCATCGGCATCACCGCGGGGCGGTTCGTGGTGCCCATGACCTGTTGGGCGAGGCGGTCGAGGTCGCGGAACGGGTCGGTGGTGCGCAGCAGCATGGTGTCCTCCTCGGATGACGGGCGACGCCGGGTGGCGTCGCGTACCTGTATCGGTTGTTACAGGTTTTATATAGCGCAGCGATGAGGCAGGATCAAGACCATGACCGGACGGGACCAGGGCGTCTTCGCCATCTCGGTGGCGGCACGGATGTGCTCCACGCAGGTGCAGAACCTGCGGGTGTACGAGCGGCACGGCCTGGTCGCCCCCGGCCGCACCGACGGCGGCACGCGGCTCTACTCCGCCGCCGACCTCGAGCGGGTCGACCGGGTCCGCGCCCTGCTCGCCGACGGGCTGAACCTGGCCGGCGTGGCCCGGGTCGTGGCGCTCGAGGACGAGGTCGCCCGCCTGCGGACGGCCAACACCTCGCTGCGCCGTCGCCTCGCCCGGCCCGCCGGCGCCTGATCGCCGCGCGCCCGGTCCTCCAGGCGGCTCAGTGGTCGCGCAGGGCGTCGACCAGCTGGTCCTTGGTCATCGTCGACCGGCCCTCCACGTCCAGCTCGGCGGCCCGCTCGCGGAGCTCCGCGACGGTCCACTCCTCGTACGACGGCGACGACCCGCCCCGCTCGCCGACCTCGGAGCGGGAGCTGTTCGCGGCGGCGTTGGCGATGCGCGCGGACTTCTCCTTGCTGTTGCCCTCGTCGCGGAGCTTCTCGTACAGCTCCGGGTCCTTGACGCTCGGACCGGGGTCCTCCTGCTTCGGGGCCACGCCGCCACCTCTCCTCGGGGACGGACCACGCTAGCCAGCGCGCCCGGGACCGGCACCGACCCCGGGGGTGAGGACCGTCGGGTCGTGACACTGCGAGGGTGGCGGGTCCCCCGTACCCGACCCAAGGAGCCCACCTCGTGTCCATCGACACCGTGCTGCTCGACCTCGACGGCACCCTCGTCGACTCCGTCTACGTGCACACCACCGCCTGGAAGCTCGCCTTCCGTGACGTCGGCGTGACCGTGGCCAGCCACCACGTCCAGCGCGCGATCGGGATGGGCGGGGACCGCCTCGTGGCCCACGTCGCCGGCCAGTCCGTCGAGGACGCCATGGGCGACGAGGTGCGCGAGCGCCACCAGCGCTACCTCGACGAGCGCTTCCACGACCTCAGCGCCACCGACGGCGCCGGCGAGCTGCTCGAGGCGCTGCGCGGCAAGGGCTTCAACGTCGTGCTCGCCAGCTCCGCCGACAAGGAGCTCAGCGAGCGGCTCCTGGAGCTCCTCGACGGCGCCGGGCAGCACCTGCACGAGTCGATCGCGGGCGCCGAGGCGGAGCAGAGCAAGCCCGAGCCGGACCTGATCGAGGTCGCGCTGGAGTCCGTCGACGCCACGCGCGCCGTGATGATCGGGGACGCCGTCTGGGACGTCGAGGCCGCGGCGAAGGCCGGGGTCCCCTGCGTCGCCCTGCTCACCGGCGGGTTCGGCAGCGCCGAGCTGCTTGAGGCCGGCGCCGTCGCGGTCTACGACAGCCCGCGCGAGCTGATGGCGCACCTCGACGAGGCCCCGTTCAAGGACTGACCTGTCCGCGAGCGTCATCTCGGCTGTCCGCGAGCGTCATCTCGGCTGTCCGCGAGCGTCACCTCGGCGGTCAGCCGAGGGCGCGGTCGAGGTTGAGCGCCGCGCTGATCAGGCTGAGGTGGGTGAAGGCCTGGGGGAAGTTGCCCAGCTGGACTCCGGTCAGCCCGATCTGCTCGGCGTAGAGGCCGAGGTGGTTGGCGTAGGTGAACATCTTCTCCAGCGCCAGCCGCGCGTCGTCGAGCCGACCGGCGCGGGTGAGCGCCTCGACGTACCAGAACGAGCACAGCGAGAACGTCCCCTCGCCACCCTCGAGGCCGTCGGCCGACATCTCCACGTCGTAGCGGAAGACCAGGCTGTCCGAGACCAGCCGCTCCTCGATCGCCTTCAGGGTGGACAGGAAGCGCGGGTCGTCGGGCGCCACGAACTTCACCATCGGCATCAGCAGCACGCCCGCGTCGAGCACGTCGGCGCCCTCGTGCTGCACGAACGCCCCGATCTCGGCATTCCAGGACCGGTCCATCAGCCGCTCGTAGATCTGGTCCCGGACCTGCATCCACCGGGTCGCGTCGCCGGGCAGGCCCCGCTGGCGGGCGGTCCGGATCATCCGCTCCAGCGCCACCCACGCCATCAGTCGCGAGGTGGTGTGGTGGCGCGGCTCGTCGCGGATCTCCCACATCCCGGCGTCGGGCCGCTCCCAGTTGTCCATCAGCCACTCCAGGACCCGGGTCAGGTCGGACCAGGAGTCGTAGGACAGGCCGTTGCCGTACTTGTTGAACAGGTAGACCGAGTCGATCAGCTCGCCGTAGATGTCGAGCTGGAGCTGACCGGCCGCGGCGTTGCCCACCCGGACCGGCTTGGAGTCCAGGTAGCCGCGGAGGTGGTCGAGCTCGTGCTCGGTGTCGGGGATCCGGCCGTCGATGTCGTAGAGCACCCGCAGCGGGCCGAGCTCCGGGTCGACGTCGTCGCCCTGGTCCTCGAGACGGCGTGAGAGCCAGCCCATGAAGGCGTTGGCCTCGTCGGTGAAGCCCAGGCGCAGCAGGGCGTAGAGGCTGAACGCGGCGTCGCGGATCCAGACGAAGCGGTAGTCCCAGTTGCGCGGGCCGCCGATCTCCTCCGGCAGGCTCGTGGTCGGCGCCGCGATGATCGCGCCGGTCGGCTCGTGGGTGAGCAGCTTCAGCGTGAGCGCCGCCCGGTTGACCATCTCGCGCCAGCGCCCCTGGTAGGTCGAGCGGGAGAGCCACTCGCGCCAGAACGCCGCGGTCTCGGTGAACAGGTGCGCGGTGTCCTCGCAGTCGCCGGGCGTCAGGTCCTCGCCCTCGCCGAGCACCTGGAGGACGAACAGCGCCTCCTCGCCCGCGCGCAGGGTCAGGTCGGCGTGCACCGTGCCGTGCTCGGCGGTGAGGTCGGCCGTCGAGGCCACCCCGAGCCGCAGCCCGCCGCCGGTGACCAGGGCGTCGGTGCCGACCAGCTCGACGTCGGGGGTCACGCGGCCGTAGTCGGGCCGGGCGGCCAGCTCCATGCGCAGCCGGGTGGTGCCGCGCACGGCCGCCACGCGGCGCACGATCCGCTGCCGGTGGTCCGGGTCGTGCGCCTTCACGACCGGCATGAAGTCGTGGACCTCCGCCACGCCCTCCTCGGTCAGGAACCGGGTCACCAGGATGTTGGAGTCCGGGAAGTAGAACTGAGCGGTCGTGACGTGACCGTCCACGACCTCGAACCGCCACGCACCGCCCTGCTCGGGGTCCAGCAGCGCCCCGAACACGCTCGGCGCGTCGAACCGCCCCGCGCAGAACCAGTCGATGGTGCCCTCGGAGCCCACCAGGGCGCAGGTGCGCAGGTCGCCGATCAGGCCGTGGTCGGCGATGGCGAGGAACTCCCGGTCCCCCAGCGCGCTCTGCGACCCGCCCGTGCTGCGGCTGCGGGCCCCCTCCTGGGAGGCGTCAGTCATCGTCGCGCCCGAGCCGCCAGCCGCCCTCGGGGAGGTCCAGCGCGGCCTGCGGGCCCCAGGAGCCCTGCGCGTACGTCTGCAGCGGCGGCGGGCTGTCCAGCACCGGCTGCACGACCTGCCAGAGCCGGTCCACCTCGTCGGAGCGGGTGAACAGGGTCTGCTCGCCGCGGATGACCTCGAGCAGGAGCCGCTCGTAGGCCTCCAGCGGGTCGGCCCCGGGGATGGCGTCGGAGAAGTCCATCCGCATCGTGGCCTCGGCCAGCTCCATGTCGGGCCCGGGCCGCTTGGCGCGCATGTCGATGAGCACCTGCGGGTCGTCGGTCAGCTCGAGGACCAGCTCGTTCGGGCCGGGGTCCTCGCCGAAGATCAGGCTCTCCGCGGTCCGGAAGCGCAGCGTGATCGTGCGCCGCTGCTGCGCCAGCGCCTTGCCGGTGCGCAGGTAGAACGGCACCCCGCGCCACCGGTCGTTGTCGACGCGGGCCTCGATCGCCACGAACGTCTCGACGTCGGAGTCCTCGGCCACGTCCTCCTCGTCGCGGTAGCCCTCGAACTGCCCGAAGACGACCTTGGCCGGGTCCAGCGGCTGCAGGTCGGCGAAGACCTTCGCCTTCGCGTCGCGCACGGCGTCGGCGCTGAACTCGCCCGGGTCCTCCAGCGCCACGAAGCCGAGCAGCTGCGAGAGGTGGGTGGAGACCATGTCGCGCAGGCAGCCGGTGGACTCGTAGAAGCTGCCGCGTCCCTCCAGCCCGAGCTCCTCGGGCACGTCGATCTGCACCGAGGTGAGGTGCTGGGCGTCCCAGGCCGGCTCGAAGAGGCCGTTGGCGAAGCGCAGCGCCAGGATGTTCTGCACCGCCTCCTTGCCCAGGAAGTGGTCGATGCGGAAGACCTGGTCCTCGTCGACGACGTCCTTGAGGGCCGCGTCGAGCTCGCGGGAGGACTCCAGGTCCAGACCGAACGGCTTCTCGATCACCAGGCGGGCGCGCTCGGCGATGCCCTCCCGACCGAGCATGTGGATCATGTCCTGCATGGCCGACGGCGGCACCGAGAGGTAGACCAGCCGGCGGACGTCGGAGACGTCGTCGCCCCCCACCAGCGCCTGCTCGGCGGTCCGGACGGCCTCGGCGAGGTCGGCACCGTCGTCGGCGTTCGAGGTCTGGAACGACACCCGGCCGACGAGCTCGGCCACCAGGTCGTCGTCGAGGTCGCCGACGGTCTCGGCCAGCCCCTTGCGGACCTGGTCGCGGAACTCCTCGTCGGAGCCCGGGCTGTGCCGGCCGCTGCCGATGACCTGGTAGTCCGCGGGCAGCCGACCGGCGCGGGCCAGCTTGTAGAGGCCCGGGAAGAGCTTGCGGCGGGCGAGGTCACCCGTCGCGCCGAAGAGGACCATGACGTGCGGGGGCAGCTTCTCGGTGGGGCTCACCGTCCCAGCCTGCCAGCAGCGCGCGTGGGCACCGGCCACCCAGTCGGGTCGGCGGGCGTCGGTCCGTCCCCCGGACGTGGCACCGGCAGCCAGGCTCGGGCCCCGTCTGCGTGAGTCGGGAACCCGGGCGTGACCGCCGGCACGCCCAGTATGCCGGATCGGCCCACCCCCGACGAGCGGCCCGACGAACGACCCGACGGTGCGGGGCTACGCCTCGACGGCGGGCGGGCGCGGGCGGGACGGCGGGTGGGGCGGCGGGTGGGACGGCGGGTGGGACGGCGGGGGCCGCCGGGTCAGGTCGGCCCCCGCGGCGCCGACCCCCGGCACGGGCCGGTCCGGGACGTCGAACCCGTGCTGCAGGCCCCACAGCACCGCCTGCGAGCGACGGGTCACGCCGATCTTGCGGTAGGCGCTGCGGATGTAGGTCTTCACCGAGTTGATCGACAGGAAGGACCGGTCGGCGATCTCCTGGTTGGACAGGCCCTGGGTGATCAGCGCGATGGTCTCGGCCTCCCGCGCGCTCAGGCCCTCCCCCTGGCCGCGCCACCCGCCGGCCGGCTCGTCGTCGTCGCCCTCGGCCTCGGGACGCACCCGCTCGCCGGCCTGCACCTGCTCGACCGCGGTGACCAGGTCCACCGCCGTGAGCCCCTTGCTGAGGTAGCCCGCCGCACCGCGCCGCAGGGCCGTGTCGACCCGGGCGGGGTCCACGTTCCAGCTGAAGACCACCACCCGGGGCGGTCGCTGCCCCGGGGCCCGGTCGGCGGCCACCGGGGTCCGCCCGAGCAGCACCTCGAGGCTGACCCGGGTGCCCTGGGTCTGGGTGTCGGTGTCGTAGAGCACGACGTCGACGTCCTCCTGGTCGAGGTCGGCCGCGGCGACCTCGACGACGCGGACCCGCGCGGCGTACGGCTCGAGCATCGCCGTGATGCCGGCGCGGACGATCTCGTAGTCGTCGACGACCGCCAGCCGTACCGGGCGACCGGTCCCCCCGAGCACCCCGCCGCGCACCCCCCGGAGCGCCCGGCGGGCCGCCCGGGCGTCGTGGGCGTGGGGGGTCACGGGGCTCCTTCG
Source organism: Nocardioides aquaticus (assembly GCF_018459925.1). Taxonomy (NCBI): domain Bacteria; kingdom Bacillati; phylum Actinomycetota; class Actinomycetes; order Propionibacteriales; family Nocardioidaceae; genus Nocardioides; species Nocardioides aquaticus. The sequence continues at coordinate 557,851 of NZ_CP075371.1, read as the reverse complement.
CGGTCGCGGGCTCGGTGGTCGCGGGCTCGGTGGTCGCCGCAGGGGGGAACGTGGTGCGGGCCACGCCCGATCGAAACGGCAGCGCGTGCCGCCGCGCCCCATTCTGAAGGGTGAACCCTGATCCGCGCGACTGTGCCTCCAGAATCTCGCCGCCACCCCGACCTGACGGGCGAGGACGGGGCCGGGGGGGCCACGCGTAGGTTGCCCGGATGACGCAGCGCTTCGCCTTCCGCCTCGACCCGCGCTACAAGGTCCTGGGCCTGCCCTTCGGCATCACGGCCGCCACCACCGGCGTGGAGCTGGACGACGAGCTGCGGGTGCGGTTCGGGCCGTGGCGGTTGCGGACCCCGGTCGCCAACCTGGCCGGTGTCGAGGTCTCCGGCGGCTACGCCCTGCTCAAGACCGCCGGCCCGCCGCACCTCTCCTTCAGCGACCGCGGGATCAGCTTCGCCACCAACGGCGACCGCGGCGCCTGCGTCTCCTTCCACGAGCCGGTCCATAGCATCGAGCCGACCGGCCGGCTGCGGCACCCGGGCGCGACCCTCACCGTGGCCGACGTGGACGGCTTCACCGCCGCCGTCCGCGAGGTCCTGCGGTGAGCACCGGCACCACCTACGACGTCGCCGCGCTCCGGGCGCACTTCCCGGCGCTGGCCGACGGCACCGCCTACTTCGACGGGCCCGGGGGCTCGCAGACCCCGACCGCGGTCGCCGAGGCCGTCGCCGGCGCGCTCGTCGCGGGGCTGTCGAACCGGGGTGGCACCACGGCCTCGGAGCGGCGCGCGGACGCCGTCGTCCTGGCCGCCCGACAGGCTGCCGCCGACCTCGTGGGCGGGGATCCCGCGGGCGTGGTCGTGGGCCGCAGCATGACCGCGCTGACCTTCGACCTCGCCCGCACCCTGGCCGCGGGGTGGGGTCCCGGGGACGAGGTGGTCGTGACGCGGCTGGACCACGACGCCAACGTCGCGCCCTGGACCTCGGCCGCCGCGGCCGTCGGCGCCACCGTGCGCTGGGCGGACTTCGACCCGGCCACCGGCGAGCTCGACCCCGCCGCGATCACCGGGCTGCTGGGCCCGCGCACCCGCCTGGTCGCGGTGACCGGCGCCTCCAACCTGCTCGGCACCCGCCCCGACGTCGCCGCGATCACCGAGGCCGCCCACGACGCCGGCGCGCTGGTGCACGTCGACGGCGTCCACCTCACCGCGCACCACCGCGTCGACCTCCCCGCGATCGGCGCCGACCTCTACTCGTGGTCGCCCTACAAGGTGCTCGGCCCGCACTGCGGCGTCCTGCACGGTGACCCCGCGCTCCTCGAGACGCTGCACCCGGCCAAGCTGGAGCCGTCGCCCGAGCGGGTGCCGGAGCGGTTCGAGGCCGGCACGCTGCCGTACGAGCTGCTCGCCGGGCTGAGCGCCGCGGTCGACTTCCTGGCCGGGCTGGCCGACGTGGTGGGCGCGCCCGCCGCCGCGGCCACGGACCCGCGGCCCACCCGCCTCGCGCACTCGCTGGCCGCGGTCGAGGCGCACGAGGCCCGGCTCCGCGACCGGGTGGAGCAGGGCGCCACCGACCTGGGCGTCACCGTGAGGTCCCGGGCGGCCCGGCGCACCCCGACCCTGCTGCTGACGTTCGAGGACGTGCCCGGCGTCGAGGCGGCCGACGCGTACCGGTTCCTGGCCGGGCTGGGGGTGAACGCGCCCGCGAGCCACTTCTACGCGGTGCACGCCTCACGGCACCTCGGCCTGGGCGACACCGGTGGCCTCCGGGTGGGGATCTCGCCCTACACCGACGACGAGGACGTCGACCGCCTGCTGGACGGCCTCGGCCGGCTCGTCACCGGGCCGCGCTGACCGGGGCGGCGAGCGCCGCCAGCTCCGTCTCCTCGCTGCGCCCGCGCAGCACCGTCGAGCCCGCCGCGCGCCAGTGCCCGGCCTCGTCGCCCGCAGCGGCCGCCACCGTGCTCATCGCGGCGAGCAGCAGCGACGACCCGACCGCCTCCGCGGTCCCGGGGGGCGGGTCCTTGGCGAGGTCGCACAGCCGCGCCGCGCAGTTCACCGAGTCGCCGATCACGGTGTACTCGTAGCGCTGCTCGTCGCCCACGTTGCCGGCGAAGGCGGTGCCCGTCGCGATCCCGATGCCGGCACGGATCTCGCCGACCTCCTCGGCCAGCCGGGCCGCGATCCGTCGCCCCGCGCGGAGCCCGGCACCCGGGTGGTCCTCGTGGTCGACCGGTGCCCCGAAGACCGCCAGGACGGCGTCGCCCATGAACTTGTTGACCAGGCCCCGCTCACGCCCGACCTCCTCCACCACGACGGCGAAGAACCGGTTGAGCGTGCCCACCACCTCGTCGGCGTCCCGCTCGGTCGCGAACGAGGTCGAGCCGACCAGGTCCACGAAGAGGACCGTGACCGCGCGGGACTGCCCGCCCAGCTCGACCGACCCCGCGGCGGCCGCGTCCGCGACCTCGCGCCCGACGTGGCGCCCGAACACGTCGCGCAGCTCCTCGCGCTCGCGCAGGCCCCGGACCATCTGGTTGAAGCCGGCCTGCAGCAGCCCGAGCTCGGTGCCGTCGTACACCGTGATCTCGGTGTCGAGGTCGCCCTCGCCGACCCGCAGCAGGGCCTGCCGGACCGAGGTGATCGGGCCGACCACCGCCCGCGTCGTGAGCAGCGTGACCAGCAGCCCGACGCCGAGGACCACCCCGGCCAGCGCCAGCACGATCCAGGCGAACCGCGTCGGCCCCAGGTCCTCGCCGCCCAGCGCGCCGTCGGCCAGGAAGATGACCGCGGCCAGGAAGACCCCCATCAGCGGCGCGGCCGTGCCGATCAACCAGAAGACGACCATCCGCCGACGCACGCCGACCAGGCCGCGACCGTCCTGGAGCAGCTCGCCGGTCAGCGCCCGTGCCGCGATCGGGCGCAGCCCGAACTCGCTGAGCAGGAAGGCCACGGCGCTCACCACCAGGCCCGCGATCGCGATCGTCAGCGCCGTGGTCAGCGCCCGCTCGGGCTGCAGGAGGAGGCTGAGGAGCGAGAAGACCCCGAGCGCCCCGGCCCACATCGCGGCCTGCACGAGGGTCAGCTGCCACGGCAGCCGCAGCGCCGTACGCCGCTCCTGCTCCGAGGGCGCGCGCCCCTGGCTGGACCAGCGCAGGGCGCGGAGCCCGCGGACGGTCGCGGCGGTGCCACCGACCACCACCGCGACGACGACGTAGACGGGCACCGCGATCGCCAGCCCCACCACGCTGGCGTCGGAGAGCGGGGTGGACGGCAGCACCAGCACCGAGAGCACGACCACGACGGCGGCGCCGATCAGGTGCGTGGCGAGCAGCATCGAAGTGAGCAGGACCTGCACGCGCCAGCGCAGCCGGCGCGGCGACTGGTCGGTGGGACCCAGCAGGACCGACTCGAAGGCGGTGGAACCCACGCCCTGGGGGCTCGTCGGCATGGCGGCAGGGTAGCGGCCGACCGGAGCCGGTCGGAGCCGGACAGCGGTGTTGCCCACCGGGCCCTCGGGGCGCTCTCACCCCGAGAGGTGGAATATCCGGCGTGGCTGGCTTACGCCGTAGGTCTGTGCAACCTTGTGGAGACAAGGTTGAACAAGGTTCAACACGACCCGCACCGGACGGTGCCCGACGGAGAGGCCAGGATCGTGGACCGCATCGATCTCACGCACCAGCGCCGCTCCCGGCGCGTCCCCCCGGCGGAACGCTCGGCGCGCACCACCGAGCTGCTCGCGGCCGCCGCCACGGCGGCCGACGGTGGCGACCCGGTGGAGCGCGACCGCCTGCTGGACGCCGTGGTCGAGCTCAACATGCAGGTCGCCGAGGCCGTCGCCCGGCGCTACGCCCAGCGCAGCATCCCCCTGGAGGACCTCACCCAGGTCGCCTACCTCGCCCTGGTCCGGTCCGTGGCCACCTACGACGCCGACCGCGGTGAGGACCTGCTGACCTTCGCGGTCCCCAACATCACCGGCGAGATCCGCCGCCACTTCCGTGACCAGGGGTGGAGCATCCGCCCCCGCGCGAGGTGCAGCGGGCCCACTCCCGGATCCTGCGCAGCAGCGACCAGCGCGACCGCTACGACGCCGACGCGCTCGAGCGGCTGGCCGCCGAGGTCGAGGAGTCCGTCGAGGTCGTCCGTGAGGCGCTCGTCGCGCGGGACGGCTTCTCGCTGCTCTCCCTGGACAAGCCCACCGAGGCCGGCGGCAGCACGATCGACGTCGCGGACGTCGGCGACCACGCGGCCGAGGCCGCCGAGGCGCGGACCATGCTGGCCCCGCTGGTGGCCTCGATGGACGAGCGCGAGCGCCAGATCCTGGCCTGGCGGTTCGTCGACGAGATGTCGCAGCGCCAGATCGCCGAGCGCCTGGGCATGACCCAGATCCAGGTGTCGCGGCTGCTGCAGAAGATGCTCACGCACCTGCGCGCCACACTCGGCGACGTCGGCTGATCCGGCCCGCCAACCGCGGCAGGCGCTGCCCTCAGGCCGGTTCGTCCTCGTCGACCAGGTCCTCGGCCAGGTCCGCCACCAGATCGAGCCGGGCTGGTGGGGGCACGGCGTCGCGCCGCTCCTCGCGGGCCGGCTGGTCGGCCTGGGCTGCGGCGTGCTGCATGCCGACCCGCTCCATCCACGACAGACCGGGCGACCACGCGGACCGCATCGTGATCTCGCCGTCGGGCTCCATCACCTTCAGCAGGACGACCGCGCCGAGGACCAGCTCACCCTCCTCGGGGCGGTGCCGGACGCCGAGCGAGTCGACGAGCCCGCCGAGCGGTTCTGCCTGTGTCATCAACGGTCCCTCCCCAGGAAAGCGCCGGTGCCCGGGGCACGAGCCCGGCCGCGCGGTGACTGCTGCGGTAACCTCAGGGTAGTCGAATGTTTGTGGAAGGTTAAGAGCCGGTGCCCGAGGATCTGCAGGACGGCCGTCCCGACGGTGGTCCCGGCGGTCCCGCAGCGCGCCCCGCCGGCCCGGGCGAGCGGTGGAGGATCGGCGTCCTCGCCGCACGGGTCGGGGTCTCCGAGACCCTGCTGCGTGCGTGGGAGCTCCGCTACGGCCTGCTGAGCCCGACCCGTTCGGCCTCGGGCTACCGGCTCTACGGCCCGGAGGACGAGCGGCGGATCCGCGCGATGGTCGCCGCCCGCGACCAGGGGGTGCCGGCCGCCCGCGCCGCGGCGGAGGTGCTGACCGCCGAGCGGGCCACCGCTGCCGGGCGGGCCCACGACGAGGAGGCCGCGGAGGCCGACCGGGTGCGGCGCGAGCACGACGCCGAGGTCGCCCGCGAGGACCTGCGGGCCGCGATGGTGGGCTACGACGTCACCGCGATGCACGACACGATCGACCGCGTCCTGCGCAGCGTCTCGGTCGAGGCCGCCATCCGCGACGTGCTGATGCCGTTCATGCACGAGGTGGGCCGGGGCTGGTCCACCGGCGACTACGACGTGGCCGACGAGCACTTCGCGACCGAGGTCGTCCGGTCCCGCCTGTCCGCGCTGGCCGTGGGCGGCGCCCCCCGCACCGGTCCGCTGGTCCTGCTGGCCTGTCCCCCCGGAGAGACGCACGACCTGGCGCTCAAGGCGTTCGAGGTCGTCCTGCAGCGCTCCGGCTGGCGGACCCGGTTCCTCGGCACCCAGACCCCCACCCGCTCGCTGCTGGCCGCGGCCGAGGTCGTCGAGCCCGACCTCGTCGTGCTCGCCGCGACCCGGCGGGCCGCGTTCCACACCGACGACCCCGCGCTGACCGAGCTCCGTACCCGCTGGCCCCTGGCGATCGCCGGCGCCGGCGCCGACGCCGCCCTGGCCGCGGCGTGGGGGGCGACCCACCTGTCGGGCGACCCGGTCGCCAGCGCCCAGCAGCTGGTCCCCCAGCGCCTGCGCGGGACGATCCGCCGGTCCGGCCCGGAGGGGCCTGTACAAAGTTTGTAGAAAGTTTTTCAGCCCGAGGTGATTGAAACCCGCACGGGCGGAGAACGGGGGGTTCGAGGCGCTCGACCGGGCGCCCGACCCGACCGAGAGGACGGACTCATGTCCGCCGCACTCCACTCCGTCCCGACCGGGACCGCTCTCGGGGACGACTCCCCGGGCAGCGCGGACGCCCGGCGCGAACACGCCGCGAGCGTGCGGAACGGCCTGGTCTACTTCGCCCACCTCGCCCGCCTCTCGCTGCCGCTCTCGGACCTCGACGACCACGAGACCGGCGAGCTGCGCCGCGACCTGGCCGTCCTGGTCGCCGAGGCGACCCGGGCCCGACTGCGCCCCCACCTGCTGCACGCCCTCGTCGGGGCCGTCCTCGACGAGCTCCTGCCGGCCCTGCCACCGGCCAACCGCGCCTCGCTCCGCGAGGCACGTCCTCTGCTCGACGCATCGTCCGACACGGCTTCCTAGGAGTTCCCCCATGTCTTCCACCACCCCGCAGATCACCATCGCCCTCGTCGACGACCACGACCTGTCGGTCTCGGGTCTCGAGTGCATGCTCGCCCCGTACGCCGAGCGCGTGGAGCTGCTCGACCTCCGCTCCGGGCTCGCCCGGGCCAAGGACGTCGACGTCGTGCTGTACGAGCCGATGGGCCAGTCCCACTTCGGCGAGGCCGTGCTCCGCGACCTGCAGCGCGCCGGCGACGCCACCTCGGTGGTGTGGAGCTGGGCGCCCGCCGACCAGCTGCCCACCGCGACGGCCCGCCCGTACCTGTCCAAGCGACTGACCGCCTCCCAGCTGGTCCGTGCGCTCGAGGACCTCGTCAGCGGCCGCGGCGAGCTCGAGACCACCCCGGGCGAGGACGAGGTCGCCGCCCGCGCCGAGGCCGAGGCCCAGGCCGCCGCCGAGGTCGAGGAGGTGCGCCCGATGCGCCCCGCCACCCCGGTGCACCCGCAGACGCCCTCGGGCCTGCGCCTGACCCGCCGCGAGCACGAGATCCTGGTGCTGATCACCAACGGCCTGACCAACGCCGAGATCGGTGAGCAGCTCACGCTGAGCATCAACTCGATCAAGACCTACATCCGTCAGGCCTACCGCAAGATCGACGTCGAGCGTCGCGCCCAGGCCGTGGCCTGGGGCATGACCAACGGCCTCGGCGGCGCGCTGCCCGAAGACCTCGAGACCGACGAGGTCGAGGCGACCGACACCCAGGCGCCGGCGAGCACCGGCACGACGCTGTCGGCCGTCGCCAGCTGATCCCTCCACCCCCCGGAGCACGACGCCGCGCACCCCCCGGGGTGCGCGGCGTCCTTCATGTCCCGGGCGTGCCGACGCCGCGGGTGACGAGGTCGGCGAGCGCCGCGTAGGCCGCGGCGTCGCCCAGCCCGGTCCGTTCCTGCAGCACCCCGCGCTGGATGCCCGTCATCACCTCGGCCACCGCCGCGCCCACGAAGCGCGCGTCGACCGGACGCATCCGCCCGGCCCGCACGCCGTCGTCGACCAGCTCCTGCACCCGTCGGGCCGCGCGCTCGGTGTTGGCGCGGTAGACCTCGTCGGCCGGCGGGTGCCCGGCCAGGTCGGCCCGGAAGGCGGCGCTCGCCGGGGCCAGCTCGCGCGCCACGGCCGCCAGGTAGGCGCCGAGCCGGCGCCCGGGATCGGGCTCGGCCCGCACCGCCGGCTCGATCCGCTCCGTGGCGCGCCGGAAGAAGTGCCGGACGGCCGCCAGCACCAGCTGCTCCTTGCTGGGCGCCACCGCGTAGAGCGTGGACCGGGAGCACCGCAGGCGGGCGGCCAGGTCGGCGACCCCGAGGTGACGGAACCCCTCGGCGAGGAACACCCCGACCAGCTCGTCGAGCAGGGCCTCACGGGTTCGACGCGTCCGAGGCCCGACCTCCGAGGTCATGGATCGACGCTAGCAGTACCCAGCGGCGTACTCTGGTACTCGACTCGGCCCTGACCGTCAGCCCGACACCCCTGGAGGACCCGTGCCCGCCGACCGCGTGCTGCCCACCGAGGAGACCGCGGACCTGCTCCGCCTGGTCCGCCACCTCGCCACCACCGAGCTCGCCCCGGCCGTGGCGCGGGCCGAGGCCGAGGAGGAGTTCCCCCGCGAGGTGTTCCGGCTGCTGGGGCGGGCCGGGGTGCTGGGGCTGCCGTACCCGGAGGAGGTCGGCGGGGGCGGGGTCCCGTACGAGGTGTACCTCCAGGTGCTCGAGGAGCTCGCGGCGGTGTGGGCCTCGGTCGGCGTGGGGGTCTCGGTGCACGCCCTGTCCTGCTTCGGCCTGTTCACCCGGGGCACCGAGGAGCAGAAGGCGTGGCTGCCCGACATGCTCGGGGGCGAGCAGCTGGGGGCGTACTGCCTCTCGGAGGCGCACGCCGGCTCGGACCCGGCCGCCATGCGGACCACCGCGCGCCGCGACGGTGACGACTACGTCCTCGACGGCGCCAAGGCCTGGACCACCCACGGCGGCCACGCGGACTTCTACAAGGTGATGGCGCGGACCTCGGACGACCGCAACGGGATCTCCTGCTTCCTGGTGCCGGCGGGCACCGAGGGCCTCGTGGCCGACCCGCCGGAGCGGAAGATGGGCCTGACCGGGTCCGCCACCGCGACCATGCGCCTCGACGGGGTGCGCGTGCCGGCCGGGCGCCGCCTGGGCGAGGAGGGCGACGGGCTCAAGATCGCGCTGGCCGGCCTCGACTCCGGGCGCCTCGGCATCGCCGCGGTGGCCACCGGGCTGGCCCAGGGCGCGCTGGACCACGCGCTGGCCTACGCCCGGGAGCGGGAGACCTTCGGACGCCGCATCATCGACCACCAGGGGCTCGGCTTCGTGCTGGCCGACATGGAGGCGGCCGTGCAGTCGGCCCGCGCCACGACCCTGGCGGCGGCCCGGTTGCGCGACCTCGGCCGCCCGTTCTCCCGGGAGGCCTCGGTGGCCAAGCTCGTCGCCACCGACCAGGCCATGAAGGTGACCACGGACGCCGTCCAGGTGCTCGGCGGGGCCGGCTACACCCGCGACTTCCCGGTCGAGCGCTACATGCGCGAGGCCAAGGTGATGCAGATCTTCGAGGGCACCAACCAGATCCAGCGGATGGTCGTCGCGCGCGGCCTGGACGTCCGCGGGTCCGGGGAGATCACCCACGTGTGACCAAGGACCTACGGCGCCGATGGTGCACTCCGGGGTCCAGAGTGCAAAACTGCACTTCATGACCGAGAGTGCAACCTCCGCGCCGTCCGGACGCGTGTCCCTGCGCGACCTGCGTCGGTGGGACACCGCGCACCGGATCACCGCGACCGCCCAGGCCCTCACCGAGGAGCGCGGCCTCGACGGCTTCACCCTCGACGACCTCGCCGCCGCCGTCGGGGTCTCGCGCCGCACCTTGTTCAACTACTTCCCGAGCAAGGTCGACGCGGTCCTCGGCCCGTTGCCCGACGTCGCGGGCACCGACGTCGAGGAGTTCTGCGCCGGCGGACCGGCCGGCGACCTCGTGGAGGACCTGCTGGTCGCGGCCCGCCCCCTCGTGGACGCCGCCGGGCTCAGCCTGGACGAGCTCGAGCGCAGCCGCCGGGTGATGCTCGGCGAGCCGCGCCTGCTCGCGGCCGCGCACGAGCGCTTCGACCAGCTCGCCTCCGAGCTCGCCGGGCTGCTGATCGAGCGCGAGGGTCCCGGCTTCGGCCGCGACCGGGCGACCCTGCTGGTGCGGGTCCTGGTCGTGGCGCACGACCTCGCCCTCGCCCGCGTCCTCGAGCGGCCCGACGCCGACCCCCGGGCCTTCGCCGACACCTTCGCCGACGTGGTGCGCGAGGTCCGCACCGTCTTCCGCTGACCGGCTCCCCCGGTCACCCGCACCACCTGCACCACCCGCTCCCCGCCCCGTACGCCCGCTTCCCCAGGAGAACCCCATGGCCACCCTGCTCTACCGCCTCGGCCGGACGGCGTTCCGGCGCTGGAAGGCCTTCCTCGCCGTCTGGCTCGTCGCCGTCGTCGCCGTCGGCGCCGCCGCGTTCACGCTGTCGCAGCCGACCTCCGACGAGTTCACGATCCCCGGCATCCCCTCCGAGCAGGCCGCCGACCTGCAGCAGGAGCTCTTCCCGTCGAGCCAGGACGCCTTCGACCAGGCCACCGTCAACGTGGTCGTCGCGGCACCGGAGGGCGAGACGCTCGCTGACCCCGACAACCAGGCGGCCGTCCAGGCCCTGATCGACGACCTGCTGGCCGTCGACCAGGTGCCCGACGACGCGCCCCTGGCCGACCCGTCGGTCGCCTGGCCCGAGCAGCGCCAGGGCATCGTGGCCCAGCAGGTCCAGGCCGGCACCCCGCGCGCGGCGGCCGAGGCCAACGCCGACACCATCGCCACCCTGAGCGAGGACGGCCGGGTCGGCGTCATCTCCTTCGCCTTCGACGTCGACACCGTCACCGACGTCGAGCCGGCCAGCCAGGACGCCGTCAAGGACGCCCTGGCCGACGCCCGCGACGCGGGGCTGACCGCCGAGGCCAACGGCCAGGGCATGGCCAGCTTCGAGCCGCCGGGCGCCTCCTCCGAGGCCCTCGGCATCGCCGTCGCCCTCGGCGTGCTCGTGCTGACCTTCGGCTCCCTGGTCGCGGCCGGCCTGCCGATCCTGACCGCCATGGTCGGGGTGGGCATCGGCATCGCCGGCATCACCGCCGCCACCGGCCTGACCGACACCGTCGGGTCGACCACCCCGACCCTGGCCTCGATGATCGGGCTCGCGGTCGGCATCGACTACGCCCTGTTCATCCTGGCCCGCTACCGCTCGGAGCTGACCCGGACCGACGACCGGGCCGAGGCCGTCGGCAAGGCGGTCGGCACCGCCGGCTCCGCGGTGGTCTTCGCCGGCCTGACCGTGCTGATCGCCCTGGCGGCGCTCACGGTCGTCGGCATCCCCTTCCTCTCCGCGATGGGCCTGGCCGCGGCCGCGACCGTGCTGGTCGCCGTGCTGGTGGCGCTCACCCTGCTGCCCGCCCTGCTCGGCATGGTCGGCGGCAAGGCCTTCGGCGGCGTCGTCCGCCGCTACCGCCCGACCCGCGAGGCCGACGGCGCCGTGCTCAACAACGGCGTCCGCTGGGCCCGGGTGGTCGGCAAGCGCCCGGTCGCGGTGGCGCTGCTCGTCGTGGTGGCGCTCGGCGCGGTCGCGATCCCGATGAAGGACCTCTTCCTGGCCTTCCCGACCGACAGCACCGCCTCCTCCGACACCACCCAGCGCCGCGCCTCCGACCTGGTCACCGAGGCCTTCGGCCCCGGCCGCGAGGCCCCCCTCCTGGTCGTCGTGGACGCCCGTGACGTGCCCGCCGAGGAGCGCGGCGCCGCCTTCGGCGCCGTCACCGAGTGGGCCGCCACCCAGGACGGCGTGGTCAACGCCCAGGTCGCCGGCACCAACGAGGCCGGGGACGGCGCGCAGGTGCTGATCACCCCCGAGGCCGGGCCGGACGACCCCGCGACGCGGGACCTGCTCCAGGAGTTGCGCGACACCGAGGGCGACACCGAGCAGGCCACCGGCACCGACCTCGGCATCACCGGCCTGACCGCCATCACCACCGACGTCTCGGACCGCCTCAACGGGGCGCTCCCGATCTACCTCGCGGTGGTCGTCGGGCTGGCGTTCCTGCTGCTGATGGTGGTCTTCCGCTCGGTCCTGGTGCCGCTGACCGCCACCCTGGGCTTCCTGCTCTCGGTGCTGGCCACCATCGGCGCCACCGTCGCGGTCTTCCAGGAGGGGGCGTTCGGGCTCGTGGAGGGACAGCCGATCGTCAGCTTCCTTCCGATCCTGCTGATCGGCGTGGTCTTCGGGCTGGCGATGGACTACCAGGTCTTCCTGGTCACCCGGATCCGGGAGGCGTACGTGCACGGGGCCGACGCCCGCGAGGCCGTCGTCGACGGGTTCCGCAACTCCGCCCGCGTGGTCGCCGCCGCCGCGGTGATCATGACCTCGGTGTTCGCCGCCTTCGTGCTGATCGACGACCCGATCATCAAGTCGATGGGCTTCGCACTCGCCGTCGCCGTGGTCTTCGACGCCTTCGTCGTGCGGATGGCGCTGATCCCGGCGCTGATGTACGTGCTCGGCGACAAGGCCTGGTGGCTGCCGGCCTGGCTCGACCGGATCCTGCCGGACGTCGACGTCGAGGGCGAGAAGCTCCAGGCGCACCTGGACGCCACCCGGCGCGAGGGCCCGGGCACCCGGGAGAGCGAGCTGGCCGAGGTCCGCTAGGACCGATTGGCACGACCGACGACGCCCGGACGCGGCGCCGGCTCAGAAGCCGGTGCCGCTCCGGCCGTCGTCGGCGCGGGGCATGTTGACGTGGGCGTGCACGGCGGCGTCGTACTCGCCGGCGACACCCCGCGGCGGCGCACCGCCGTCGGCGAGGCGCCGGCGCAGCCGTCGGTCGGAGCGCCAGTCGTGGACCAGGTAGGCCACCACGAGCGCGGCCACCCCGATCGCGACCAGCAGTCCGGCGCCCATCTCAGAAGCCGCTGCCGTACGTCGCGTCCCGACCCTGCTGGGCGGAGCGCTCGATGCCGTGCTCCTCCGCCGCCGCGTTGAACGGCTGCGAACCGACCTCGCCACGTCCCCCGCGCTTGAGGCGGGCCGCGAGCCGGCGGTCGAGCACCAGGTCGACCAGGAGGATCGCGGCCAGGAACGCGAGGACGCACAGGACGACGGTCATGGAGGCCTCCGGGGCTCGACTGGGACCTCCGACCTTACCGGACGGCGCGTGACCCGTGTCTCAGATCAGACCGGGGGCCAGCCCACGTGACGTCGACCACCTAGGATCTGCTGCGTGACCTCCTCGAACTCTGCCACGTCCCAGCCGAGCTACGCCGAGCTCGCCGCCCTGCCGTCGTACGCCGCGCGGTCCGTGCCGGCGGCCTTTGAGGACGTCAACGGGCACCTGAACATCCGGCACTACGTCGGCATCTCCAGCGAGGGCCTCGACGAGTCCCTCGTCGAGTGCGGCATCCCGCAGAAGTGGCCCACGGTGGCCGGCTCCGGCGTCTTCACCGCCGAGCACCACATGAGCTACCTCGACGAGCTGCGCACCGGCGACAAGATCTCGGTCCGCGTGCGCCTGGTCGGCCGCTCCGAGCGCGCCGTGCACGTGCTGGTCTACCTGCTCGACGACACCCACGAGCGGCTCAGCTACGTGATGGAGGAGATCTTCCTCCACGTCTCGATGGAGACCCGCCGCACCGCCCCCTGGCCCGCCGACGTCGCCGCCAAGCTCGACGAGCGGGTCGCCGAGCACCAGGCGCTGGGCTTCGACTCCCCCGTCTCGGGGTCGATGGCGCTGCGCTGACGGCGCGGCCTCCCCCGCCGCGACCTGCCCGTCACGTCCGGCTCTCAGACAGGCGACTCGACGTCGCCCAGGCCGACCAGGACCTCCTGGGCGACCCGGAAGGCCGTGTTCGCCGCGGGGACCCCGCAGTAGACCGCGCTGTGCAGGATCACCTCGCGGATCTCCTCCACGCTCAGCCCGTTCGTACGTGCGGCGCGCACGTGCATCGCCAGCTCCTCCTGGTGGCCCAGCGCGACCATCGCGGTGATCGTGATCATGGAGCGGCTCCGTCGGTCGAGGCCGTCGCGGGTCCACACCGCGCCCCAGGCGTGCTCGGTGACGAACTGTTGGAAGTCGGCGGTGAACGAGGTCGTCGCCGCCGTCGCGCGGTCGACGTGGGCGTCGCCGAGCACCTCGCGCCGCACCGCCATCCCGGCGTCGTACGACGGGCCCGCCGCCGTCGGGCCCGGCACCCCCGGCGCCTCCTCCGGCGCGGGAGCCGGCTCGGGCTGGATGCCCAGCGCGTGCTCGAGCACCAGCGCGGCCACCCGGTCCGGCGCCTCGGCCGGGGCCAGGTGGGCCACGCCGTCGAGGACCTCGAGGCGACCGTCGCGGACACCGTCGGCGATCTCGCGCAGGCCGTCGACAGGCGTCACGGCGTCCTCGGCGCCGGCCACGGCCAGCACGGCCGCACCGATCTCGGCGAGCCGGTCGCGGACGTCGAAGCCGGCCAGGGCTTGGCACACGGCGGCGTACCCCTCGTCGGCCGCGCCGGCCAGCGCGTGCAGGAGCGCGCCGGCGCGGTCGGGCTCGCGCCCGACGAACCCGGGGCCGAACCAGCGCCCGGCCGAGGCCTCGACCAGGCCGGCGGTGCCGCCGGCACGGACGGCGGCGACCCGGTCGTTCCACACCTGCTCGCTGCCGATCCGCGCGCCGGTGCACAGCAGCACGGCCGAGGCGACGCGGTCGGGTGCGTCGAGCAGCAGCTGCAGGCCGACCGCGCCGCCCACCGAGTCGCCGGCGTAGTGGAAGCGACGCTCGCCGACCTCGTCGACCAGCTCGAGCACGCCGGCGGCCAGGTCGGCGACGCTCAGCGGGCCCTCGGGCACCACCCGGTCGAGCCCGTGCCCGGGGAGCTCCCAGGCCAGGATGTGGAAGTGCTCGGCCAGCCGGTCGGCGGCCGCCGACCACAGCGTGGTGGCGGAGGTGCCCAGGGAGGGACCGAGCACGAGCAGCGGCTTGTCGGCCGTGCTGCCACGGCCGAATCGGACGGCGATGGTCATGGGACCTCCGGGGTCGGGGACGGACGGGTCTGGTGGGCTGCCTGGTGGGCTGCCTGGTGCGTGGCGGCGCGGACGAGCACGGCGTCGACGAGGTCACCGGCCAGGCCGAGGTACGACGCGGGGTCGGCGTCCGCGGTGACGGCACGGGGCGCGGGCCCGGCCAGGGCGGCCATCGAGCGCTGCTCCGCGGTCAGCACCTCTGCCGCCTCGTGCGCCCGGGCCGTGGCGACGTCGGCGTGCACCACCAGCCCGGCCAGCAGGTCGGTGGCGTGCCCGCCGGCGGTGACGGCACCACGGACCAGGGCGCGCAGGGCGGGCCACTCGGCGTGCCAGGCCCCGTCGGCCCGCTCCTCCACCTGGCCGGCCGCCGCGAGGTGCAGCGTCGCGAGGTGGGCGGGAGCGGCCAGCGCGGCGCGGTGCAGCAGCACCGACCGGACGGGGTTGGCCTTGCCCGGCATCGTCGACGACCCGCCGCCGGCGCCCTCGGCGAGCTCGCCGACCTCGGGCCGGCCGAGCGCGAGCACGTCCGCGGCGAGGTGGCCCCAGGCGTCGGTGGTGGTGGTCAGGGCGTCGCCGACCCGGGTCAGCGGGCGACGGCGGCCGTGCCACGGGGCGACGGGGCGCAGGCCGAGCTGCTCGGCGAGGGTGGCGACCACCGCCCGGGCGCGCTCGGGCCCGGCCTGCGCGACCAGCGCGGCGAGGGTGCCGCCGGCACCCCCGACCTGGACCGGCCAGCCGTCGGCCTCGAGCGCGGCGAGGTCGTCGTCGGCGTCGAGCAGGCCGGTCAGCCACCCGGCGCCGCGCAGGCCGACGGTGGTCGGGACCGCGTGCTGCGTCAGCGTCCGCCCGGCGGCGAGCGTGTCGCGGTGCGCCGCCACGACCTGCGCCAGCCGGGCGACCTGGGTGGCCAGGTCGAGGCGCACCCGGCGCACGCCCTCGCGGGCCCCGAGCACCAGGGCGGTGTCGACGACGTCCTGGCTGGTCAGGCCGCGGTGCAGCCAGCGCGCGGCGTCCGGCTCCCCGGCGTCCTCCAGCCGCGCGCGCAGCAGGGCGACCAGCGCGACGACCGGGTTGCCGCTGTCGTCGGCCTCCCGGGCCAGCACGGCGAGGTCACCGTCGCCGACGAGGCGGCCCAGCCCCCCGGCGGGCAGGGCCGCGGCCGGCGGCGCGACGTCGTGCACGACCAGCGCGGCCAGCCAGGTCTCCTCGACCCGGAGCATCGCCGCGAGCACGGCGGCGTCGTCGAGGACGCCGTCGGCACGGTGGTCGCCGGGCACGAGGAGGTCGGTCACCCCGTCAGTCTCGCCCACGTCCGCCCGGCCCGGCTCAGCCGCCGTGCGGCAGCCGGGGGTAGGTCAGCCAGACCGTCTCCCCCGGACCCTGCAGCACCAGGTCGCGGCGCAGCGCGTCGCCGTCCACGTCGCAGACCAGCGTCGCCCGCCCGGCGTCGTCGAGCGCGGACAGCAGCGGGTCGGCCGCCAGGGCCTCGGCCGTGCCACCCCGACCCTCGGGCAGGTAGGCACGGGTCAGCAGGCGGTGGAGCAGCCCCCGGGCGAAGACGGTGAGGGCGACGAAGGGCGCGGCTCCGTCGGCGTGCGGCCCGGGCAGCAGCGTGGTGAACGAGTAGGACCCGGCCCGGTCGGTGGCGCAGCGCCCGAAGCCGGTGAAGGTGTGGCCGTCGCGGCGCAGCGAGCCAGGCCGCTGCACGACCCGGCCGTCCGGGCCGACCTGCCACAGCTCGACCAGCGCGTCGGGCACCGGGTCGCCGGCGCCGTCACGGACCACGCCGTGCAGGCGTACGGCGTCGGCGCGCCCGGGCGGGACCAGCTCGGCGTCGCCCGGCCACGGCAGGGCGTCGTGGAAGAACGGGCCCACCGTCTGGCCGGGGGTCGGTCCGGGGGTCGGGCCGGGGGTCGGCGGCGTCGCGGTCATCAGGCCTCCTCGCCCAGGGCGGCGGCGAGGTCGTCCTCGCGGGGGGTGCGGTGCGCGCCGGTCAGGACGACGTCCCACCGGTAGCCGGTGGCCCATTCGGGCTGGGTCAGGTCGTGGTCGTAGGTCGCGACCATCCGGGCCCGGGCGGCGGGGTCCACCACGGCGGTCGCGATCGGGTCCAGCCCCATCAGGGGGTCGCCGGGGAAGTACATCTGGGTCACCAGCCGCTGGGTGAAGTCGGTGCCGAAGAGCGAGAAGTGCACGTGCGCCGGCCGCCAGGCGTTGCGGTGGTTGCGCCACGGGTACGGCCCGGGCTTGACCGTGGTGAAGCGGTACGTGCCGTCCTGGTCGGTCAGGCAGCGCCCGGTGCCGGTGAAGTGCGGGTCGAGGGGCGCCGGGTGCTGGTCGCGCTGGTGGACGTACCTGCCGCTCGCGTTCGCCTGCCAGACCTCGACGAGCTGCCCGCGCACCGGGCGGCCGTCGCCGTCCAGGACCCGCCCGGTGACCACGATCCGCTCCCCCAGTGGCTCGCCGCGGCCCTGGATGGTCAGGTCGGCCTCGAGCGGGTCGACGTCGCGCTGGCCGAAGCAGGGCGCCCAGAGCTCGACGCCCTCGGGGTCGACGGGGTGGGGGTCGTTGCGCGGGACGCGCAGCACGCTGGAGCGGTACGCCCCCCAGCCGCGCCGGGTCGCGGTCTCCGCGGGCGTGCCGGCGGGGCGGGCGGCGTACGCCTGCTCCTCGGCCTCGATCTCGGCGCTGACCTCGGCCTGTGTCGGCTGGGCCTGGGTCGGCTGGGCCTGGGTCGTCTGCGCCTGGGTCGTCTCGGTCATCGGGGTCCTCCCGTGGTCGTGGTCGGCCAGCCGGTGTAGGCCTCGGCCAGCCAGGTGGAGCCGGCGCGGGAGCCGACGACGGCGGCCAGCTCGCCCTGCTGGCGGCGCAGGTCGAAGTCGGACGCGTCGGGCAGCGCGTGCAGCATGGTGGTCATCCAGTAGGAGAAGTGCTGGACCTTCCAGACCCGCTCGAGGGCGCGGACGGAGTAGGTGTCGAGGTGGTCGGGGTCGTCGTCGCGCACGGCGCGCTCGAGCTCCTCGGCCAGCACCCGGACGTCGGCCAGGGCCAGGTTGAGGCCCTTGGCGCCGGTCGGCGGGACGGTGTGCCCGGCGTCGCCGACCAGCACGGTGCGGCCGTGGCGTAGCGGCTCCTGGACGAAGGAGCGGAACGGCAGCACGGTGCGCGAGGTGATCGGCCCCTCGAGGAGCTCGTGGCCGTTGCTGCCGCAGATCGCCTGCAGCCGCGCCCAGACCCGGTCGTCGGACCACGCGTCGGGGTCCTCGGCGGCGTCGCACTGGAAGTACATCCGCTGCAGGGTCGGCGTGCGCTGGCTGACGAGGGCGAAGCCGTCCGGGCTGTGGTGGTAGACGAGCTCGGGCGCGCTGGGCGGCGCCTCGGCGAGGATGCCGAACCAGGCGAACGGGTACTCCCGCACGTACTGGCGTCGGGCGTCGGCCGGGACCGCCCGGCGGCACGCCGAGCGGGAGCCGTCGGCCCCGACGAGGTAGTCGCAGGTGACCTCGTGCCGCACGCCGTCCGCGTCGGTGAACCGCACCGCCGGCGTCCGGGCGGACAGGTCGCCGACCTCGACGTCGGCGACCCCGAAGCGGACGTCCCCGCCGTCGCGCTCGCGGGCGTCGGCGAGGTCGAGGAAGACGTCGGTCTGCGGGTAGAGCCGGGTGGTGGCACCGACGAGGTCGGCGAAGTCGAGGTGGTGCCGGCCCCCGCCGAAGCCGAGCTCGATCCCGCGGTGCTCGTCGCCGTCGCGCAGGACCCGGTCGGAGGCACCGCTGTCGACCAGCATCCGCACGCTGTCGGACTCCAGGATGCCGGCGCGGTGGGTCTGCTCGATCTCGGCGCGCGTGCGCAGGTCGACGGCGGTGCTGGCGATGCCGGACCGGGCGAGCAGGTGGGTGAGCATGAGGCCGGCGGGACCGGCACCGACGACGGCGACGGGCACGTGGGAACGGACGGGCGCGACCTCGGGCATGACGCCATCGTGTCCCGTCGGCGGAGACGACCGACACACCCGACTTCCGCTGGACGGAACCGGCCTGTGGCGACCGTCACCCGGACGTGGGCAGCGTGGCCGGATGCACCCCGTCCCCGACCGTCTCGGAGCACCCCGATGACCGACCCCACCACCACCGCCCGCTCGGCCTGGCCCGTCTGGCTGTGCTGGGCCGCCGTGGCCCTCGACGGCTTCGACCTCGTCGTCCTCGGTGCGGTGATCCCGGTCCTGGCCGCCTCCGGCGACCTCGGCTTCACCGCGGCCTCGCTGACCGTCGCCTCGACCCTGGGCCTGGTCGGCGTGGGGATCGGCGCGGTCGCGATCGGCCCGGTCGCCGACCGGTACGGCCGGCGCCTCCCGCTGATCGGGTGCATCGCGCTCTTCTCGGTGCTCACCCTGGCGATCCCGCTGGCGGGGAGCACGACGTCGTTCACGGTGCTGCGGTTCGCCGCCGGGCTCGGCCTGGGAGCCTGCCTGCCGACGGCGCTGGCCTACATGAGCGAGCACGCGACGCCCGGGCGCGGCGGCACCGCGGTGACCCGGATGATGACCGGCTACCACGTCGGCGCGGTGCTGACGGCCCTGCTGGGGCTGTGGCTGATCGCCGCCGCCGGCTGGGAGTCGATGTTCGTGGTCGGCGGCGTGGCCGGGCTGCTGGTGCTGCCGGTGATGTGGCTCAGGCTGCCCGAGTCCCAGGGCTACCTCGACGAGCTGGCCCGCCGCGGCGCGGCCCCCGAGGGCACCCTGTCCCCGGCGCGCGTCCGCAGCTCCGACGTCGTGCGGGGGCGCTTCCTGCGGGTCAGCCTGGGCCTGTGGGTCGCCTCGTTCATGGGTCTGCTCCTGGTCTACGGCCTCAACACCTGGCTGCCCACGATCATGGGCGAGGCCGGCTACTCGATCGACCAGGGCACCGGGCTGCTGCTGGTGCTGAACGTCGGCGCGGTGCTGGGCCTGCTGCTGGCCGGTCGGATCAGCGACTCGCGCGGCAACAAGCCGACCGTCCTGGCCTGGTTCGGCCTGGCGGCGGTCTTCCTCGCTGCCCTGTCGGTCCGTCTGGAGAGCACCCCGCTGGTCTACGTCGCCGTGACCCTGGCCGGCATCTTCGTCTTCAGCGCGCAGGTGCTCGTCTACGCCTTCGTCGGGCACCTCTACCCGGCCGCGGTCCGCGGGACCGCGCTCGGGATGTCGGCCGGCGTGGGGCGCGTGGGCGCGATCGTCGGGCCCTCGCTCGGCGGCCTGCTGGTCACCGCCGGCATCGCCTACCCCTGGGGCTTCTACGCCTTCGCGGTCGCCGCCCTGCTCGCCCTCGCGGCGCTGGCCACCGTGCCGGCGGACCTCGAGGACGAGACGGTGCCGGACGGGGTGCCGAGCACGGCCTGAGCCAGCGTCCGTCAGCCGGCCGACCAGCTCGGGTCGGGGTCGATCCGCTGGACCACCTCGACCACGACGTCGTCCGGCGCCAGCACCTGGAACCGGCGCTGGCCCCACGGCTCGTCCTGCAGGTCGAGCACGACCTCCGCCCCGAGCCCCGCCAGGCGCTCCCGCTCCGCCGTGGCGTCGGCGACGACGAGCGCGATCATCGTGCCCGTCGTCTCCTGGCCTCGCAGGCGACCGCCGGCCGCCTCGTGGTCGGCGTCGAGGACGTCGAGGAAGACGCCCTCGAAGGACGGGTGCTGGTGGCTGGCGTACCAGTCCAGGACGACCAGCGGCTGGAAGCCCAGCAGGTCGACGTAGAACTGCGAGGCCGCGCGGACGTCGCGGGACAGGATGACGAACCCGAGGTTCTGCAGCTGCACGTGTCCTCCTCCGACCGGTCGGGGATCGACCGGGCCCGACGAGGCTAGGCAGGACCGGGAGGTCGGCGCCAGGGGTTTCCCGGGCGATGATGGCGGGATGGACGCGGTGGGCGACGACGGGCGTACGCGGGCCGCACCCGGCGCGAGCGTCACGTCCCGCGCGCTGTCGCTGGTCGGCGCCTTCGACGACGCCCACCGGCGGCTCGGCCTCACCGAGCTCGCGGAGCGGGCCGGGCTGCCGCTGCCGACGGCGCACCGCCTGGTCGGCGAGCTCGTCTCCTGGGGTGCGCTGGCCCGGGAGGAGGACGGCCGCTACGTCGTGGGCCGGCGGCTGTGGGACGTCGGGCTGCTCGCACCGGTCAACACCGACCTGGTCGAGGCGGCCTCGCCCTTCCTGCACGACCTCTACGCCGCGACCCGCGCCACGGTGCACCTCGCGGTGCGCGACGGTGACCAGGCGCTCTACCTCGACCGGCTGGGCGGGCACGCGTCGGTGCCCGTGGTCAGCACCGTCGGCTCGCGGCTGCCGCTGCACGCCACCGGGGTCGGCAAGGTGCTGCTCGCGCACGCCCCGGCGGACGTGCGGCGACAGGTGCTGGCCGGGCTGACCCGGGTCACGGCCTACACGGTCACCCAGCCCGGGACGCTGGACCGCCAGCTCGCCCGGGTCCGGGCCGAGGACCACGCGACGACCAGCGAGGAGATGAGCCTGGGCGCCTGCTCGCTGGCCGTGCCGGTGCGCCGCGGCGCCGACGGCGAGGTGGTCGCCGCGCTCGGGCTGGTGGTCCCGACGCTCCGCGGGCAGCGCGCCCGGCTGGTCGCGCCGCTCCAGGTGGCCGCCCGGGGCATCGGCCGGACGGTCGGGTCGGCGCACCCGGCTCCCCGCCCGCCCGGGCCGACGGGTTGACTGGCGGGGTGACCCTCTCCCTGCCCCACGGGCCCGCGTGGCCGAACAGCTACGCGCTGGCGCCGTTGACCAACAAGCAGTCGCACGCGGACGGCACCCTGGCCGAGGACGAGCACCGGTGGCTGCGGGCGCGCGCCGAGGGCGGCTTCGGGCTGGTCATGACGTGCGCCGCGTACGTCTCCGACGCCGGCAAGGCCTGGCACGGCCAGCTCGGGATCGCCTCCGACGCACACCTCCCCGGCCTGACCCGGCTCGCGACGTCGCTGCGCGAGGCCGGCGCGGTCTCCTCGGTGCAGCTCCACCACGGCGGTCGCCGCGCCAGCAGCGAGGTCTCCGGCGTCCCGACGAAGGCGCCCTGGGACGACGAGTCGACCGGTGCGACCGCGCTGAGCACCGCCGAGGTGCACGAGGCCGTCGCCGACTTCGTGGCCGGCGCGGTCCGCGCCGAGAGGGCCGGCTTCGACGGGGTCGAGCTGCACGGCGCGCACGGCTACCTGATCGGGCAGTTCCTCGACGCGCGCTCGAACCACCGCCAGGACGGGTACGGCGGCTCGCTCGAGGACCGGTCCCGCTTCCTGCGCGAGGTCCTCGAGGGCGTCCGCGGGGCGACCGGGCCCGACTTCCAGGTCGGGCTGCGGCTGACCCCGGAGCGGATGGGCATCGAGCTCGGCGAGTTCCGCGAGGTCGCCGGCTCGGTGCTGGCGAGCGGGCGGCTGGACTACCTCGACGTCTCGATGTGGGACGTCCGCAAGGCCCCGCACGACACCGAGCGCTGGGACGGCCTGCTGGTCGACCACGTCGTCGACCTGCCCCGCCACGGCGCCCGGCTCGGGCTGGCCGGCGAGATCAAGTCGGCCGCCGACGCCGCGTGGTGCCTGTCGCGCGGCGCGGACTTCGTCCTGGTCGGCACCGGCGCGATCCTGCACCACGACTTCGCCCGCCGCGCGGTCGCCGACGCCGGCTTCCGGGCGGTGGACCAGCCGGTCACCCGCCAGCACCTCGCGGCGGAGGCGGTGGGACCGGTGTTCGTGGACTACCTGGCCGAGAACTGGGACGACTTCGTCGCCTGAGCAGCGCGGGGCCGTGGCCTCAGCGCGCGACGAGCCGCAGGTCGGCCTCGACGGCGGCCGCGGTCGCGCGCAGCGGCCCGAGCGTCTGGCGCAGCGTCGCGGCCGGTGACGTGGAGGACACGTTGAGCGCGGCCACGACCGCGCCCCCGGCGTCGCGCAGCGGCACCGCCAGGGAACGGAGACCCACCTCCAGCTCGCCGTCGACCAGGGCCCACCCCTGCGCCGCGACCCGGTCGACCGCGGCCAGCACGTCGTCGACGCGCGTCAGCGTCCGCCCGGTCGGCGCGGCCAGGGGACCCTCCCCCAGCAGCGCGCGACGCTCGGGCGCGTCCAGACCGGCCAGCAGGACGCGCCCCATCGAGGTGGCGTGGGCGGGGAAGCGGGTGCCGACGGTGATCCCGACCGACATGATCCGTCGGGTCGCGACCCGGGCGACGTAGACGATGTCGGTCCCGTCCAGCACCGCTGCCGACGTCGACTCGCCGACCTCCGCCGAGAGCTGCTCGAGGTGCGGCTGGGCGACGCCGGGCAGGTCCAGGCCCGAGAGGTAGGCCGTCCCGAGCCGGAGCACCTGCGGCGTCAGCGTGAAGCGCCGGCCGTCGGAGCGGACGTACCCCAGCTCGACCAGGGTCAGCAGGAACCGCCGCGCGGTCGCGCGACCCAGGCCGGTCCGCGCGGCCACCTCGCTCAGTGTCAACGCGGGGTGGTCGGCGTCGAAGGCGGTGATCACCTCCAGCCCGCGGGCCAGCGACCGGACGAACTCCTCGGCCACCCCGGGCCCCTCAGCCGCCGTCGGCGGGGGCCGCGGTGGCGTCGACCAGCGGCACCGCGAGCAGCTCGCGCAGGTCGGCCACCCCGGTCCCGTACGTCGCCAGCACCCGGACCCCGCCCGCGGCGCGCGCCGTCGGGCCGACCTCGAAGGTCGCCAGGTCGGTGTAGACGCGGTCCACGCAGCCCAGCCCGGTCAGCGGGTAGGTGCACTCGGGCACCAGCTTGGGCGTGCCGTCGCGGGCCAGCAGCGTCATCATCACGAACACCCGCCGCGCGCCGATGGCGAGGTCCATGGCGCCGCCGACGGCCGGGATCGCGTCGGGCTCGCCGGTGTGCCAGTTGGCGAGGTCGCCGCCGGACGAGACCTGGAAGGCCCCCAGCACGCACACGTCGAGGTGCCCGCCGCGCATCATCGCGAAGGAGTCGGCGTGGTGGAAGTACGCCGCACCCGGCAGCTCGGTCACCGGGATCTTGCCGGCGTTGGTGAGGTCGGGGTCGATCTCGTCGCCGTGCGCGGCGGGACCCATGTTGAGCATGCCGTTCTCCGTGTGGAGCACCACCCCGGACCCGGGCGTGAGGTGGTCCGCGACGAGGGTCGGCTGCCCGATCCCGAGGTTGACGTAGGAGCCCGCCGGGATGTCGGCGGCGATCGCCGCGGCGATCTCGTCCTTGCTGCGGCTCATGCCACCACCACCCGGTCGACGTAGATGCTCGGTGTGACGACGGCCTCGGGGTCGAGCCCGCCGACCGGCACGACCCGGTCGACCTGGACCACCACGGTCTCCGCCGCGGTCGCCATCACCGGCCCGAAGTTCCGCGCGGTCCTGCGGTAGACGACGTTGCCGAGCTCGTCGGCGACGGAGGCCTTGACCAGGGCGAGGTCGCCGCGGATGGGGTGCTCGAGCACGTGCAGCCGCCCGTCGATCTCGCGGGTCTCCTTGCCCTCACCGAGCAGGGTGCCCGCCCCCGTCGGGCAGAAGAACGCCCCGATTCCGGCGCCGGCGGCCCGCATCCGCTCCGCGAGCGTGCCCTGGGGGACGACCTCGAGCTCGACCCGGCCCTCGCGGTAGAGCCCGTCGAAGACCCACGAGTCCTTCTGCCGCGGGAAGGAGCAGACCACCTTGCGCACCCGCCCGGCCGCCAGCAGCGCGGCCAGGCCGGTGTCGCCGTTGCCGGCGTTGTTGGAGACCACGGTCAGGTCGCCGGCACCCTGACGGATCAGGGCCTCGATCAGCTCGACGGGCATCCCGGCCATCCCGAACCCCCCGACCAGCACGGTCGCGCCGTCCGCGACGTCGGCGAGCGCGTCGTCGTAGGCCGTGTCCCCCGCGAAGGTCGTGGCGCTCACGCGGACCGCCGCGCGGTGTCGACGTTCTCCAGCACGACCGCGAGGGCCTGGCCCACACCGATGCAGATCGCGGCGACCCCCCACCGCTGCCCGTCGGCGACGAGGCGGTGGGCCAGGGTGCCGAGCACGCGCGCGCCGGAGGCCCCGAGCGGGTGCCCGATCGCGATCGCGCCGCCGCGGGCGTTGACCAGCTCCGCGTCGGCCAGGCCGTCGGCCACCCAGGCGTCGACACAGGCCAGGGACTGCACCGCGAACGCCTCGTTGAGCTCGACCGCCCCGACGTCGGACCAGGAGATGCCGGCCCGGCGCAGCGCGGTGTTGGCCGCCTCGACCGGGGCGTAGCCGAACTCCTGGGGGTCCAGGGCGTGGGCGCCGCGGCCGGCCACCCGGGCGAGCGGGTCGCGCCCGAGGGTGCCGGCCGCCCCGCCGGAGCCGAGCAGCAGCGCCGCGGCACCGTCGTTGAGGGGGCTGGCGTTGCCCGGCGTGATCGTGCCGTCGGGGCGGAAGGCCGGCTTCAGCCCGCCGAGCTTCTCGGCGGTCGAGCCGGGCCGGATGCCCTCGTCGCGGGCGAGGTCGACGCCGTCGACGGCCACCACGAGGTCGTCGTAGAACCCGGACTCCCAGGCCTCGTGGGCCAGGTTGTGCGACCGCGCGGCGAACTCGTCCTGGCGCTGGCGCGAGATCCCGAAGCGCTCCTGCAGCTGCTCGTTGCACTCCCCCAGCGAGATCGTCCACTCCTGCGGCATCCGGTCGTTGACCAGGCGCCAGCCCAGGGTGGTCGACACGGCCGTGACGTTGCCGGCCGGGAAGGCCCGCGAGGGCTTCGGCAGCACCCAGGGCGCCCGGGTCATCGACTCGACCCCGCCGGCCACCACGACGTCGGCGTCCCCGGTCTCGATCGAGCGCGAGGCCGACATCGCCGCGTCGAGGGAGGACCCGCAGAGCCGGTTGACGGTGCTGGCCGGCACCGAGGTCGGCAGCCCGGCCAGCAGCACCGCCATCCGGCCGACGTTGCGGTTGTCCTCCCCGGCGCCGTTGGCGCAGCCCCACACCACGTCGCCGACCGCGGCCGGGTCGAGGGCGGGTGCCTTCGCGAGCACGCCGGACAGCGCGACGGCGGCGAGGTCGTCGGGACGGGTCTCGGCCAGGGCGCCGCCGAAGCGGCCGAAGGGGGTGCGGGCGGCGGCGTACACGTAGGACTCGGACAAGGGCTCGGTCACGGTGATCTCCTGTTCGCACAGCGAACGTCTGTTCTCTGTGCGCACAGACTAGCGACCGGAGGTGACGGCCGCCACGCCTCCTGGAATACCTCGGCGCCCGGGACCGCTATGCCCCCATGAGCACCTACCAGACCGTGAACCCGGCCACCGGCGAGACCGTGAAGGAGTACTACACCCTCGACGCCGCAGGTGTCGAGCAGGCCCTCGAGAGCGCCCACCAGGGCTACCTCTCCTGGCGCACCACGCCGATCGAGGAGCGCTCGCGGGTGCTGTCCCGCGTCGCCGAGATCTACACCGAGCGCGCCGACGAGCTCGCCCGGTCCATCTCGCTCGAGATGGGCAAGCCGGTCCGCGAGGCCAAGGGCGAGGTGCAGCTCTCCGCCGCGATCTACGCCTACTACGCCGAGCACGGCCCGTCGTTCCTGGCCGAGGAGACCCTCGACGTCCCCGGTGCGGAGTCGTCGGTCGTGCAGCGGCGCCCGATCGGCGCCCTGGTCGGGGTCATGCCGTGGAACTTCCCCTACTACCAGGTGGCCCGGTTCGCCGGCCCGAACCTGATGGTCGGCAACACCGTGCTGCTCAAGCACGCCCCCAGCTGCCCGGCCTCGGCGCTGCTGATGGAGGAGATCTTCCGGGACGCCGGCCTGCCCGAGGACGCCTACCTCAACATCTTCGCCACCAACGAGCAGATCGCCGACATGATCGCCGACCCGCGCGTCCAGGGCGTCTCGCTCACCGGCAGCGAGCGCGCCGGCACCGCGGTCGCCGAGACCGCCGGGCGCAACCTGAAGAAGGTCGTGCTCGAGCTCGGCGGCTCCGACGTGTTCATCGTCCTGGACAGCGCCGACATGGCGGCCACCGTCAAGTCCGCGGCCCGGGCCCGGCTGTCCAACGCCGGCCAGGCGTGCAACGCCGCGAAGCGCCTGATCGTCACCGAGGAGTACTACGACGACTTCGTCGAGCAGCTCACCGCGGCCTTCGAGGCCACCAAGACCGGCGACCCGCTCGACGAGAGCACCAAGCTGGGCCCGCTGTCCTCGCAGACCGCGGCCGACACCCTGGTCGAGCAGGTCGAGGACGCCGTGTCCAAGGGCGCGACCGTGCTCACCGGTGGCGGCAAGGTCGACGGCCCCGGGGCGTACGTCCAGCCGACGCTGCTGGCCGACGTCACCCCGGAGATGCGCGCCTTCGCCGAGGAGCTCTTCGGTCCCGTCGGCGTGGTCTACAAGGTCAAGGACGCCGCCGAGGCGCTCGCCCTGGCCAACGACTCGGCCTACGGGCTCTCCGGCTCGGTCTGGTCCGCGGACACCGAGCGTGCCCGCGAGGTGGCCGAGGGCCTCGACGTCGGCATGGCCTTCGTCAACGAGCACGGCACGACGATGCCCGGCCTGCCCTTCGGTGGCGTGAAGCGCTCCGGCGTCGGCCGCGAGCTGGGCCCCTGGGGCATGGACGAGTTCGTGAACAAGAAGCTGGTCCGCGTCTCCGCGAAGTAGTCGCCCGCCGCAGCTGCGGCACGGCACCACCCGTACGCCCCCGGTCGCCTCGCGGCCGGGGGCGTCGTCGTTCCTGCCTCCCCGACCAGGACGTCAGGAACGGGACCAGGTGGTTGACGCCTCAACTACCATGGGGCGATGACCGAGAGCACCGTCGACCTGGACGCCGTCGCCGCCGCGCGCGAGCGGATCCGCGCCACCCACCTGCGCCCGACCGGGGAGCGCCCGGCCTCGACCGCGCGGGGGCTGCACCACACCGCCCTGGTCAGCAGCGACGTCGAGCGGACCGTGGCGTTCTACCAGGACGTGCTCGGGTTCCCGCTGACCGAGCTGATCGAGAACCGCGACTACGCGGGCTCCTCGCACTTCTTCTTCGACATCGGGAACTCCAACCTGCTGGCCTTCTTCGACTTCCCCGGTCTCGACGTCGGGCCGTACGCCGAGGTCCTCGGCGGCCTGCACCACGTAGCGATCTCGGTGGACCCGGAGCGCTGGGAGGCCCTGCGGGGGCGGCTCACCGCGGCGGGCGTCGACCACGAGGTGCACAGCGGGGTCTCGATCTACTTCCGCGACCCCGACGGTGCGCGCCTCGAGCTGATCGCCGACCCGCTCGGCGAGATGTACGGCGAGCACGTGCTCTGAGCCGCAACCGTCATCTCGACGCGCCGCGAGCGTCATCTCGGCTGTCCGCGAGCGTCATCCCGGCTCAGGCGCGGGGGCGGCCCTTCAGCGCCGGAAGCGCGGCGACCGGGGCGGCGAGCAGGACCAGGACGCCGCAGATGATCTCGTTGACCGGCCCGCGCACGTCGCTGGTCCCGGCCAGCAGACCGCCGAGCACCAGGCCGACCCCGGCGACCAGGCAGACGGCGGCAGCGACGACCGAGGACCGCTTCAGCAGCAGGTACGTCCCGGGGAGCAGCAGCGCGAGGCCGGCGGCCAGCGCGCGGTAGGTGCCGTCGCGGCCGCTCGGGTCGGACTCGGAGTACCAGACGCCCTGGGTCAGCACGAGCCACGCGCCGAGGGCGACGAGCAGCCCCGCGGCGGGCTTGCGCAGGGTCGGTCGCACGCCCTCGCGGGTGCGGATCCTGGCCAGCTCGTGCTCCTCCTCGGCGACCTCCGTGCGCATCTCGCCGTCGTCGACGAGCGCGGTGGCGCCCGGGGCCACGGTCTTCGCCCCCTCCTGGGAGAGCGAGACGCCCTCGATGTCGTAGAAGAGGTTGCCCTTGAGCGCCGCGAACGCCCCCACGGCCAGGACCACGGCGCCGACGGCGATCAGCCAGACGAGGGTGATCGCGACCCCGACGCCGGCGACCACGCCGCCGAGGACGAGCAGGGCGAGCCCGCTCCAGGACCAGCGCGGACGCACGGTGTGGCTCGGACCGACGTAGCTGACGTCGTCGCCGGCGTCCGGGTCCTCCCACCGCTGGGCCTGCCTGCCGGCACGGTTGCGGTCGCCTGGGTTCGTGCGCGCGCTCATGGTGCTGTTCCTCCTGGGTCTAGGCGGTCGTCCGGGCCGGGGAGCAGCGGTCGTGGCCCCGCCCCCGGGGGAGCAGGGCCACCGTCCCCTCGCCCACTTCCTGCAGGTGAGGGCTCACCCGGGTCCTGTGGACAACGAGGGTGCCCTTCGAGGGTGCCTCGCGCCCGGGGGCCGGCTGCTCACCCCTTCGAGCCACCCCGACCCCACAGGAGGGGCCGGACGTGCCAGGCTGCATCACGTGGGCATCACCGACTTCTCGCTGGAGTGGTTCTCGTTGGCCGGGCGTACGGCCGTCGTGACCGGCGGCAACAGCGGCCTGGGGCAGGCGTTCAGCCTGGCCCTGGCCACGGCCGGCGCCGACGTGTGCGTCCCGACCCTGCTCGGCGACGGCGGCGAGACCCGCGCCCTGGTCGAGGCCACGGGCCGGCGCTACGTCGAGCTGACCATCGACCTGACCCGCGACGGCGCGGCGGAGGAGGTCGTCGCCACCTGCGCCGCCGAGCTGGGCGGGCCCGACGTGCTGGTCAACTCCGCCGGTCTGAACCGGGTCGCCCCGTGGCAGGAGTTCGGCCGCGAGCACTGGGAGCCGATGGTCGAGGTCAACCTCACCGCGCCGTTCGCGATGGCGCGCGCCGCGGCACCCGGGATGGTCGACCGCGGCCGCGGCAAGATCGTCAACGTGGCCTCCGTCTTCTCCTTCCTCGGCGGCCGCACCTCGCCCGCGTACGCCGCGACCAAGCACGGCCTGGTCGGGTTCACCAAGGCCTACGCCGACGAGCTCGGCGGCCACGGGGTGCAGGTCAACGCGATCGCCCCCGGCTACGTCGCCACCGCGCTGACGGCCTCGACCCGCGCCGACCCCGTCGCCGAGCGGGCCGTGCGCGAGCGCACGCCCGCCGGCCGCTGGGGCGAGCCGGAGGACCTGATGGGCACCGTGGTCTTCCTGGCCTCGCGCGCCTCCGACCACGTCAACGGACACGTGCTGACCGTCGACGGCGGCTACCTCGTCCGCTGACGGCGACGCCGCGCCCGTACGACTCCCCGCCCCGCACCCCCGCACCCACCCGCAGGAGCCACCGTGACCCTCTCCACCGACGCGCTCGTCGCCCGCCTCGTCGACCTGGTCGGCGCCGACCGGGTCGTGGTCGACCCGGACCGGTTGCGCGAGGTCAGCCAGGACCGCTGGAAGAAGTACCAGTCGGTGCACGGCATCTTCGACGGCCCGCAGCCGGTCGCGCTGGTGCGGGCGCGCTCGACCGACGACGTCGCCGCCGTGCTCGCCCTGGCCCACGACGAGCGGGTGCCGGTCGTCCCGCGCACCGGCGGCACCGGCACCGAGGGCGGCCTCGAGGTCGTCGTGGACGGCACGATCGTGCTGGACGGCTCGGACCTCGACCAGATCCTCGACATCGACCCGGTCGACATGACCGCCACCGCGCAGTGCGGCGTGCGCCTGGCGGTGCTGGAGGACGCCCTGCGCGCGGAGGGCCTGACCACCGGCCACTCGCCGCAGTC
Source organism: Nocardioides aquaticus (assembly GCF_018459925.1). Classification (NCBI taxonomy): domain Bacteria; kingdom Bacillati; phylum Actinomycetota; class Actinomycetes; order Propionibacteriales; family Nocardioidaceae; genus Nocardioides; species Nocardioides aquaticus. The sequence goes on along the minus strand of NZ_CP075371.1, from coordinate 527,773 downwards.
ACAGCCGCTGGCCCAGATGGGCGGTCTGGTCGCGACCCGGTCGATCGGCCAGCTGTCCACGCTCTACGGCGGCATCGAGGACATGCTGCTCGGGCTCGAGGCGGTGCTGCCCGGCGGCGAGGTGGTCCGGGTCCGCCCGGTCCCGCGCCGGGCCGCCGGCCCGGACGTGCGCCACGTCGTGCTCGGCAACGAGGGCGCGCTCGCCTACGTCACCGAGGTCACCGTGCAGGTCTACCGGCTGCCCGAGCACCGGGTCTTCACCGGCTACCTGCTCGACGACCTGCCCGGCGGCGTGGAGGTGCTCCGCGAGGTGGTCACCGCGGGGTTCCGGCCCTCGGTCGCCCGGGTCTACGACGCCGGTGACGCGCAGCAGCACTTCTCCCACCTGCCCGGCTGGGCCGACGGCCCGGGCGACGGGGCCGGCGGGCCGGGGTCGGCGGTGCTCGTGGCCGTGTCCGAGGGCCCGCGGGGCATCGCCGAGGCCACCGCCGCGGCCGTGGTCGCGGCCGCCGAGGCCGTCGGTGCGCGGCCGGTGGACCCCGCCCTGGTGGAGGACTGGTTCGCGCACCTGAACTGGGGCCCGGAGAAGATCGAGGCCGAGAAGCAGGCGATGCTCACCGACCGGCACCTCGGGTACACCACCGAGGTCTCGGCGGCCTGGTCGCAGGTGGCCGACCTGCACGCCGCCGTGCTGCGCCGGGTGCGCGAGGAGTTCCCCCGCGCCGCGGACCTGACCATGCTCGGCGCGCACTCCTCGCACAGCTACCAGACCGGCACCAACCTGTACTTCGTCTACGACTACGACATCACCTGCGACCCGCGGGAGGAGATCGAGCTCTACCACCGCCCGCTCAACGCGATCGTGGTCGAGGAGGCGCTGCGCGTGGGCGGCTCGATGGTCCACCACCACGGCGTCGGCAAGTACCGCACGCCGTGGGTCGAGGCCGAGCACGGCTCGTCGTGGCGGCTGCTGACGGGGCTCAAGGAGGCCTTCGACCCGCACGGGGTGATGAACCCCGGCACGATCTACCCGCTGACGTGACCCGGTCGCCTGCCGGCCCGCTCCTGGTCGGTGTCGACCTCGGCTCCCAGAGCGCGAAGGTCGCCGTCCACACCGCCGACGGTCGGGTCGTGGCGAGCGGACGACGGCCGCTGCGCGCGGCGCTGACCCCGCGACCCGGCGTGGTGGAGCACCCCGACGACGACCTGGTCGACGCCCTCGCCGCCGCCTGCCGCGACGCGGTGGCCGCGCTCTCGGCGGCGGGCGGGTCGACCGGCGACCTCGTCGGGCTCGGGCTCTGCGGGATCCGGTCAACCCGTGCCCTGCTCCGCGCCGACGGCACCCTCGCGGCCCCGGTGATCAGCTGGATGGACGAGCGGGCCTCCCGCCCCCACGACCCCGCCGCGGCACCCGCCGACACCGCGGTGGTGACCGCCTCGTCGGGTCACCTCACCCGGTGGCTGACCGGCCGGGCGGCGGACTCGCCGGCCGCCTACCCGGTGCTGTGGCCGCTGGACCTGGAGCGCTGGGACTGGTCGACCGACGACGCGGTGGTGGCGGCGTCGGGCCTGCGCCGCGACCAGCTGGTCGACCTCGTCCTCCCGGGGGCGGTGCTCGGTGCGGTGACCGAGGTCGCCGCCCACGCCACCGGCCTGCCGGCGGGCCTGCCGGTGGTCGCGACCGCGAACGACAAGGCCGTCGAGGCGCTCGGCTGCGGGTTGGCCGGGCCCGACCAGGCCCTGGTCTCGCTGGGCACCTACGTCGCCCCGATGCTGCTCGGCGACGCCCCGCTGAGACCCGGTGAGGAGGAGGCCGCCGGCGCCTGGACGAACCTGGCCAGCGTCCCGGGCCGGTACCTGCTGGAGGGCGGCGGCGTGCGGCGCGGGATGTGGACGGTGTCCTGGCTGCGCGACCTGGTGGGCCCCGGGCTGCTCCCGGGCGGCGCGCCCGAGGAGCTCGAGGACGTGCTGAACCGCGCCGCGGCGGAGGTTCCGGTCGGCGCGGACGGGCTGCTGGCCGTGCTCGACTGGCTGGCCCCGGCGCACGAGCCGTGGCGGCGCGGGGCGTTCGTCGGGTTCGACGGCCGGCACGGCGCCGCCCACCTCTACCGCGCCGTGCTGGAGGGCCTGGCGCTGACCGTCGGGGGCCACCTCCGGACGCTGGTCGACGGGCTCGACCGGGACGTGCGGCTGGTGCTGCTCTCCGGCGGCGGCGCCCGGTCGCCGCTGATGCGCCAGGTGGTCGCCGACGTCACCGGCCTGCCGGTCCGCGTGGCCGTCGACGACGGTTCGCCGGCCGCGCTCGGGGCCGCGGTCTGCGCCGCGGTCGGGACCGGCGTCCACCCCGGCTTCGACGAGGCGGTGGCCGCGATGGTCGCCCCCGGGCCGTCCGTGCAGCCGGACGCGGCGGCGACCCGGGCGTACGGGGAGATCGGGCAGACCCACGCCGACCTCCGCGCCTCCCTCGCCCCCGTCCTCCGCCGAGATGACGCTCCCGGACAGCCCAGATGACGCTTCCGGCGCGTCGAGGTGACGGTGACGGCGCGTCAGGCGCCGAAGCCGCCGTCGGCGGAGACCACCGAGCCGTGCAGGACCGCGGCCTCCCGGCTCGCGCAGAAGGCGATCGTGGCGGCCATCTCCTCGGGCTCGATCACCCGGCCGAGCAGCTGGTGCGAGACCAGGTCGTCGGTGGTGGTGGCGTAGATGGCGGCGGTCTGCTCGAGCATCGCGGTCCGCGTCGAGCCGGGTGAGACCGCGACCGCGGTGACCCCGGTGCCGACGAGGTCGGCGGCCAGGCCCTTCACCAGGCCGACCACGGCGTGCTTGACCGCGGTGTAGCCGGCCAGCCGGTAGAGCCCGTGGCTGCCGGCGGCCGACGCGACGGCCACGACCCGGCACCCGGACGGGTCCGGGCCGTCGATCATCGCGGGGACGGCCGCGGCGGCGGTGTGCCAGACGCCCTTGACGTCGACGTCCCAGAGCAGGTCGAGCTCGGCCGGGTCGGTCTCCCAGAGCGGGCGCCCCCCGACCATCACGGCGGCGGCGGCGACGGCCACGTCCAGCCGTCCCCACCGCTCGACGGCGTGCCCCACCGCGTCGCGCAGCGCGGCGCGGTCGCGGACGTCGGCGACCACGGGGAGCACCTCGGGCCACGGTGCGGCCACCGCCTCGAGGTCCGCTCGGGTCGGGAGGTCGTACGGCGTCGCGCCCGGCCCGGCGCAGGAGTCCAGGGCGAGCACGGCGCACCCGTCGGCGGCGAGCCGGGCGACGGTGGCCGCGCCGATCCCGCGGGCGGCGCCGGTGACCAGGGCGACGCGGGCCGGCGTCACGCGGACGCCTCGACGTCGGGGCGCAGCCGCGCCAGCGCCCCGTCCACCATCGCGGCCAGCAGCCTCTCGCCCTCGGCCGCGCTCGCGCCGGTCGGGTCGCCGAGGACCCCGTTGGCCGAGACGGCCGCGACGCCGCCGGCGCGCAGGGCCGGGAGCAGGTCGCGCACGGGCGTGGTGCAGCCGGCCTCCGCCAGCGCGGTGCGGACGGCGTCGGGCTGCAGGTGCAGCACCAGCGAGGTCTCGGTACGCCCCGCGTGGGCGTCGGCGCCGGCGACCGCGCACGGGACCCAGTCGACGCGGTGACCCTCGTACGTCAGCTGCTCGACCGCCCCCCGCACGGCCTCCAGGTTGCCGCCGTGGCCGTTGACCAGCACCACCCGGTCGCACCAGGTGCGCACCGAGCGGACCAGCTCGACCAGCACCACCCGCAGCGCCTCGGTCCCGATCGAGACGGTGCCGGGGAAGGACTGGTGCTCGCCGCTGGAGCCGTACGCCACCGGCGGCGCCACCCAGGCACCGCCGGGGACGTCCGGGCCGAGCCGTGCTGCGAGCGCGTCGGCGACCGCCGTCGCCACCAGGGTGTCGGTGCCCAGCGGGAGGTGCGGTCCGTGCTGCTCGGTCGAGCCGACCGGCACGAGCACCACGCCCGCGCTGACCACCTCGGCCGACGTCGCCTGCGCCGTCCGCACCCGGCCGCCTTCCACCCGGCTCAGTGCCGGTGCTGCGCCGGGACGCCGAGCGCGCGGTGGAACCCGTCGGGGATCTCGAGCACGTCGGGGCTGAGCTGGTCGATCGACGACAGGCCCATCCCGAGCAGCGCCGAGTCGATGCCGGAGCGGAGCACGTCCAGGACGTTGCCGACCCCGTCCTCGCCGTTGGCGGCCAGGCCCCAGAGGTACGCCCGCCCGATCATCACCGCGCGCGCGCCCAGGGCGACGGCCTTGACCACGTCGGACCCGCGCCGTACCCCGCCGTCGAGGACGACCTCGACGTCGTGGCCCACGGCTTCGGCCACCGCCGCGAGGCAGCGGATCGTGGCCGGGGTGCCGTCGAGGTTGTTGCCGCCGTGGTTGGAGACCGAGATCGCGCTGACCCCGGCGTCCACGGCACGCTTGGCGTCGTCGACCCGGCAGACGCCCTTCAGCATGAACGGCTTGCCGCCACTGACCCTGGTCCACTGCTCGCACATCCAGGCGACGTCCTCCCAGGTCGGCGGGGTGGTGGTCATCCACTCGTAGTAGGCGCCGAAGAACGTCGGGCCCTTCGCGGCGCCGGGGGCGGCGAGGTTGGGCGCGGTGAGGTCGGGGATGGTCCCGGTCTTCCCGAACCGCCACAACCAGCCGACCTTGGTCGCGACCTGGGGCGCCATCCGCACCATCGTGCGGAGGTCGACCTTCTCCGGGATCTCCGGGCTGCCCCAGTCGCGGCCCATCGAGAACGACCAGTCGAGGGTCGCGATGAGACCCTTCGAGCCGGCGTCGGCGGCGCGCTGCATCCGCTGGACCATCACGTCGCGGTCGCCGGTCCAGTACATCTGGAAGAAGGTCTTGTCGTTGACCGCACAGACCTCCTCGACCGACTTCGAGGCAAAGTTCGACAACCCCATGATCGTGCCGCGCGATGCCGCCGCACGGGCCACCGCGACCTCGCCCTCGGGGTCGACCGCCTGCACCCCGGTCGGGCTGATCACGACGGGCAGGGAGATCTCCTGGCCCATCAGGGTCGTGGCCATCGACCGCTCGGCCTGGTGGCCGGCGACGTGCGGGGCGAACTGGATCTCGGTGAACGCCCGCTGGTTGTCGTCGATGGTCTGGCCCCGCTCGGAGCCGGCGACCAGGGCGCCGTACACCGGGCCGGGCAGCCGCTTGCGGGCCCGCTGCTGCGCGACCGCGACGGACTCGAACCACGGGTTCTGCTTCCACGGGTTCTCGAGGTTCTTGCGGATGGTGGCCATCCGCGCGCTCTTCGAGGTCTCCATCAGTGCGCCCCTCCGGCGCTGCAGCCGCAGCCCCCGGACGGGCTCGCGGCGGCCAGCGGGTCGCCCGTCGGGTCGGTCGGGCTGAACCCGGCCAGCGGGCTCTCGGCGCACGCCGAGACCGGGACGCCCGAGCCGTCCGAGGACCCGTCGGGCCGACGGGTGAGCAGCTGCAGCATCACCGGCTGGTTGCGGGTCGGGTTGGACTTGGAGTGGTCCTGGCTCTGCGCCGGGATGGTCCGCTCGCCGGCCAGCGCGGTCTCGCCGTACCCCTTGACGCACTCGGGGTCGGGTCCGTCGAGCGGGAGGCCGGTGAAGAACTTCGCCGCCATGCAGCCCCCGCGACAGGCGTCGAAGTGCGAGCACTTCGTGCACGCGCCACCGGTCTGCGGGGAGCGGAGCTCGGTGAACAGCGGTGAGGTCTTCCAGACGTTGTCGAACCCGCCGTCGCGCAGCAGGTTGCCGGCGTGGAACTGGTCGTGGATCGCGAACGGGCAGGCGTAGACGTCGCCGACCGGGTCGATCAGGCAGACCACGCGGCCGGCGCCGCACAGGTTGAGACCGGGCAGCGGCTCGCCGAAGGCTGCGAGGTGGAAGAACGAGTCGCCGGTCAGCACGTTCTCGCCGTTGGCGACGAGCCAGTCGTAGAGCTCCCGCTGCTGGTGGGGCAGGGGGTGCAGCTCGTCCCACACGTCCGCGCCGCGGCCCGAGGGACGCATCCGGGTCAGCCGCAGCGTGGCCCCGAACGAGTCGGCCAGCGCCTTGAACTCGTCGAGCTGGCCGATGTTCTCGCGGGTGCAGACGACCGAGATCTTGGCGTCGACGAACCCGGCGTCCTGGAGGTTCTGCAGTGCGGTGATCGCGGTGTCGTACGACCCGGGGCCGCGCACGTAGTCGTTGACCTCGGCCGTCGCCCCGTCGAGGGAGATCTGCACGTCGACGTAGTCGGTCGAGGCCAGGAAGCGCGCCCGCTCGGGGGTGATCCGCACGCCGTTGGTGGAGAACTTCACGCCCACGTCGTGCGCCACGGCGTACTCGAGGAGGTGCCAGAAGTCGGGGCGGATCGTGGGCTCGCCGCCGCCGATGTTGACGTAGAAGACCTGCATCCGCTGCAGCTCGTCGATGACGGCCTCGCACTGCTCGGTCGTCAGCTCGTCGGGGTCGCGGCGACCGCTGGAGGACAGGCAGTGCGCGCACTCGAGGTTGCAGGCGTAGGTGAGCTCCCACGTCAGGCAGATCGGGGCGTCGAGGCCGAGCTCGAACTGGTCGACCAGCGCACCGCCGACCGGGCGCTCCGGACGCGCGGGCGTCACGGTGAGGGGGCGTTCGGGAGCCAGGGTCATGCGGGCACCTCCGTGCGGGGGCGGATCATGTCGGTGGCGGCCAGGCCCTCGAGGGCGGCCGCGTAGGCGTCGTGCTGGGCGTCGGGGACGCCGGCGGCGACCAGGGCCGACCGGACGTCGGGCGCGTCACCGAGTCCCCGGACCACTGCCACCAGCTCGGGCCGCTTGAGGAAGCTCAGCTTCCGGTTGCCGAAGTGGTAGGCCAGCGCACCGAAGGGCTCGGGGCGCAGCGCCACCGACGGTGACAGGGTCCAGGGCTCGTCGAGCATCAGTAGACGCCGCACATGCCGTCGATGGAGACCTCCTCGACCAGCGTCTCGGCGGTCATCTCCTCGTCGGTCTGGCTGGTCTGGGCGTGCTCGGGGTTCATCGCGACTCCTCTCGTGGCGGGGTGTGACGTGGTCTGCGTCACGCTATTGGCACCGGTGGCCACAACGACCCCTCCGAACGGACGGGTCGCCGCCGGCCGCGGTCCCGCCGGGGGCGGGCTAGGGTCCGAGCCATGACGACCACGCCGGCGCGCCCGCGGGCGGCCGGGCGCCCGGGAGCCACCAGCCACGCTGCGATCGAGCAGGCCGCCTTCGGCCTGTTCGCCGAGCGGGGCTTCGCCGGCACCACGCTGGACGACATCGCCGCGGCGGTCGGCGTCGGGCGGCGGACCCTGTTCCGCTACTACCGCTCCAAGAACGACATCCCGTGGGGGCAGTTCGACCGCACCCTCGACGACTTCCGCCGGATCCTCGACGCCACCCCGGCCGGCCTCCCCTTGTGGGAGGCGGTGCACCGCGGCGTGGTGCGCTTCAACGAGTTCCCCGGCGACGCCCGCCCCGGCCACCGCGAGCGGATGGAGCTGATCCTCGGCACGCCGGAGCTCCAGGCCCACTCCGCGCTGCGCTACGCCGAGTGGCGCGCCGTGATCGCCGAGCACGTCGCCGACCGGCTGGGCTGCGCCCCCACCGACCTGCTGCCCACCACCGTCGGCCACGTCTCCCTGGCGCTGGCGCTGGCGGCCTACGACGCCTGGATGCGCGACCCCTCCCGCTCCCTGGCCGGCCTCGTCGACGAGGCGATGCGCGGCCTGCGCGCCCATCTGTGCTGCTGAGTCGGCCCGCGGCCGACGGAAGAACGTACACAAGCCCGGGCCGGGCCCGGGTGGACCGCGCTGACCTGCGGTGATGCGCGGCCGCGGGGGCGGCAGCACGGCTTGTGTACGTTCTTCCGTTCCAGAACCCCTGGGCCGGGCCGGTGCTACCGCGTAGCCAGGCGTACCAACCGCGGCCGATGCCGCGCGGGCATCCGCGTCGACGCAGGTCAGCGGCCTGGCCGCTAGCACCCCGGACCCGTTGGGTACGCCTGGCTACGCCGGACGACTAGCGCCAGGGGCTGGAGCGCACCACGGCCAGCGCCCGCTTCATCTGGAACGGCGAGTTCTGGCGGTACAGCCAGGGCCGGCCGACCCACAGGTAGGCGTCGACGTAGCGGCGGGCGAGCCGGTCGACCTCGGCCGGCAGCCGCCAGCGGTCGGCGGCGACGCGGTGGGTCGGCGGGATCCCGAGCGCGACGCAGCGGCGGGTGTCGTGACGGGAGCGGCAGGTGCGGGCGTTGTCGGGGTCCGGGCCGTCGTACTCGCCGAACTTGAACGGCTGGCCGTTGGAGGAGGTGTTGATCACCGCGTGCTTGCCGGTGATGCCGCGCGCGTCCAGCGCCTTCACCAGGGCGGCCGCACGGCGCACCTCCAGCGCGGTGGCGGAGTAGTGCGTCGCGTTCAGGGCCACGCCGCGCACGTGCCGGATCCCCGCCGGGACCAGGAAGTCCAGGGCCCGCCGCACGCCACCCTGCCCCGCCGAGGGCCAGTCCGCCGCGCCCGCGTCGAGGTAGACCGAGGTGCGGGGCAGGTCCGCGAGCTTCTTCGCGGCGTAGGCCACCAGCCGGGTCGGCACGTCCGAGCCGCGCGGCACGCACAGCGCGAACGGCAGGTCGGGCTGCAGCACGACCGCGGCCGGGGTGTCGCCGAGGGCGCGCGCGAAGTTGTCGATCCAGGTCCGGTACGACGCCTGCTCCCGTGCGGTGGGCAGCCGGGAGCACGCCTCGTGCTCCCACGGCACCATCCGGAAGACCGACATCTGCACCAGCACCGACGGGTCGCCGCCCTGGGCGTTCGCGACGTACTCACGCACCTTGCCCGCGATCTCGCGGTCGGGGATCCAGGCGCCGAACCACTTCGCCTTCGGGGTCTGCGCGATCCGCGCCAGCGTCCTCTTCCGCGGACCGCGGGCGTCGACGTAGGGCTGCCAGGCCATCTCGGCCGGGCCCCGGTAGGTGCCCCACTCCCGCCCGGCCAGCGGGTTGTCCCGCGGCGCGGCCGGGGCGGCCCCGGCGCCGGCACCGGCGGGCACGGCGAGCAGCAGCGCGAGGGCGCCGAGGAGCAGGGCGGTCAGGCGTCGGGTCACCCACCGACGGTACGACGCCCCGGGCCGGCCCGAGGGCGGATGGCATTTAGTAGGACGTCCTACTAATGTCGTGACCAGCCCCACTCCCCCGCCGCAGGAGGCACCCGTGCCCGAGCTCCACGTCCCCACCAACCCGGTGCGCCTCGTCACGGCCTCCGCCCTCTTCGACGGCCACGACGCCTCGATCAACATCATGCGGCGGATCCTGCAGAGCCAGGGCTGCGAGGTGATCCACCTCGGGCACAACCGCTCGGTCGCCGACGTCGTCGACGCCGCCGTCCAGGAGGACGTCCAGGGCGTCGCCGTCAGCAGCTACCAGGGCGGCCACATCGAGTACTTCGAGTACCTCGTGCAGTCCCTGCGCGAGCGCGGCGCCGGCCACGTGAAGGTCGTCGGCGGGGGCGGTGGCGTCATCGTGCGCGACGAGATCACCCGGCTGCGAGAGTCCGGCGTGACCATCTTCGCGCCGGAGGACGGCCAGCGCCTCGGCCTGGCCGGGATGATCAGCACGGTCGTCGCCGACTGCGACACCGACCTGTGGCAGGCCGGCGCGGTCACCGCCGACCAGGTGCTCACCGGCGACCACGCCGCGATCGCGCGCGCGATCACCGGCGCCGAGACCGGCCGCCTCGACGAGGCCACGCTGACCCGCCTGCGCGAGGCCGCGGCCGGCCACCAGGTGCCCGTCCTCGGCATCACCGGCACCGGCGGCTCGGGCAAGTCGTCGCTGACCGACGAGCTCGTACGCCGGCTGCGGCTCGACCAGCAGGACAAGCTCCGCGTCGCGGTGCTGGCCGTCGACCCGACCCGGCGCAAGGGCGGCGGGGCGCTGCTCGGCGACCGGATCCGGATGAACTCCCTCGACGGCGACCGGGTCTACTTCCGCTCGCTGGCCACCCGCGGCGCCCGCGAGCTGCCCGAGCACCTGGACGACGTGATGACGGTCCTCAAGGCCGCCGGCTTCGACCTGGTCGTGGTGGAGACACCGGGCATCGGCCAGGGCGACGCGGCGATCGTGCCGTTCGTCGACACCTCGCTGTACGTGATGACGCCGGAGTTCGGCGCCGCCTCTCAGCTGGAGAAGATCGACATGCTCGACTTCGCCGACGTCGTGGCCATCAACAAGTTCGAGCGCCGCGGCGCCAAGGACGCGCTGCGCGACGTGGGCCGCCAGCTGGTCCGCAACCGCGAGGCCTTCGGCAAGCAGCCCGACGACATGCCGGTCTTCGGCACCAGCGCGGCGACCTTCAACGACGACGGCGTGACCGCGCTCTACCAGGAGCTGCGTGGCCTGCTGGCCGACCGTGGCCTGCCGGTGGCCGACGGCGTGCTGCCGGCTGTCGACGTGCGGCACTCCTCGGGCATCCGCCAGGTGGTGCCGACCGACCGGGTCCGCTACCTCGCCGAGATCACCGAGACGGTGCGCGGCTACCACGCCGAGACCGAGCGGCTGGCCGACGCGGCGCGGCGGCTGCAGCAGGTCGAGGCCGTCACCGCCGCCCTCGGCGAGGGCGACCAGGGCGACGTCCCGCAGCTGCTCGAGAAGAGCCGCCGCGAGGTGCCGCCGGCGCTGCACGACCAGCTGGCCGGGTGGCCGGCCGTGGTCGAGTCCTACTCCGGGCAGGAGCAGGTCACCAAGGTCCGCGACACCGAGATCACCACCCAGCTCACCCGCGAGTCGCTGTCCGGCAGCAGGATCCCCCGCGTCGCGCTGCCGGCGTACGCCGACCACGGCGAGCTGGTCCGCTTCTGGCGCCACGAGAACCTCCCCGGGATGTTCCCGTTCACCGCCGGGGTGTTCCCGTTCAAGCGCGACGGCGAGGACCCCGCGCGGATGTTCGCCGGCGAGGGCGACCCCGCCCGCACCAACCGCCGCTTCAAGGTGCTCTCCGCCGACGGCGACGCCAAGCGCCTCTCGACGGCGTTCGACTCGGTCACGCTCTACGGCCGCGACCCCGACCCGCGCCCCGACATCTACGGCAAGGTCGGCACGTCGGGGGTCTCGGTGGCCACGCTCGACGACATGCGGGTGCTGTACGGCGGGTTCGACCTCACCTCGCCGACCACCTCGGTCTCGATGACGATCAACGGCCCGGCGCCCACCGTGCTGGCGTTCTTCCTCAACACCGTGATCGACCAGGAGGTCGAGAAGTTCCGCACGGCCGAGGGCCGCGACCCGAGCGAGGAGGAGACCGCGATGCTCGCCGCGCACGCGGTGGCCACGGTCCGCGGGACGGTCCAGGCCGACATCCTCAAGGAGGACCAGGGCCAGAACACCTGCCTGTTCTCCACCGAGTTCTCGCTGCGGATGATGGCCGACATCCAGGAGTGGTTCATCGAGAAGGGCGTGCGCAACTTCTACTCGGTGTCGATCTCCGGCTACCACATCGCCGAGGCCGGGGCGAACCCGATCAGCCAGCTCGCCTTCACCCTCGCCAACGGGTTCACCTACGTCGAGGCCTACCTCGCGCGCGGGATGGACATCGACGCCTTCGCGCCGAACCTGTCCTTCTTCTTCTCCAACGGCATGGACCCGGAGTACTCCGTGATCGGCCGCGTCGCGCGGCGGATCTGGGCGGTGGCGATGAAGGAGAAGTACGGCGCGAACGAGCGCAGCCAGAAGCTGAAGTACCACGTGCAGACGTCCGGGCGGTCGCTGCACGCGCAGGAGATGGACTTCAACGACATCCGCACCACGCTCCAGGCGCTGATCGCGATCTACGACAACGCCAACAGCCTGCACACCAACGCCTACGACGAGGCGGTCACCACCCCGGGTGCGGAGTCCGTACGCCGGGCGCTGGCGATCCAGCTCATCATCAACCGCGAGTGGGGCATGGCGATGAACGAGAACCCGCTCCAGGGATCGTTCGTCATCGACCAGCTGACCGACCTGGTGGAGGAGGCCGTGCTGGCCGAGTTCGACCGGATCAACGAGCGCGGCGGCGTGCTCGGCGCGATGGAGACCGGCTACCAGCGCGGCCGCATCCAGGACGAGTCGATGCTCTACGAGCACCGCAAGCACGACGGCTCGCTGCCGATCGTGGGCGTAAACACCTTCCTGGCGCCGCAGTCCGACGACGCGACCCCGCAGCACGTCGAGCTCGCCCGGGCCACGGAGGAGGAGAAGGAGGGCCAGCTCGAGCGGGTCCAGTCCTTCCGCACCGCCCACACCGACGAGGGCGAGGCCGCGCTGGCCCGGCTCAAGGAGGCCGCGATGGGCGGCGAGAACGTCTTCGCGGTCCTGATGGACGCCGCGCGGGTCTGCTCGCTCGGCCAGGTCACCGAGGCGTTCTTCGAGGTCGGCGGGCAGTACCGCCGCAACGTCTGACCCCGCCGGGGCGGCCCGCCCCCGCTATGGTGAACGTCACCGAGCGCTGGCTCGGTCCGACTTCAGGAGCGCCTCTGTGACGACGTACGACGACCACTCGCTGCCCGCCCCTCCGAGCGGGCGGTGGACCTGCACGGCCGGATGGTCGAGTTCATGCGCACCGAGGTGCTGCCCGCCGAGCAGGCCTACGCCGACCACCGTCGCGCCGCCGGTCCCGACGACCACACCCTGCCGCCGGTGGTCGAAGAGCTGAAGACGAAGGCGCAGGCGCTGGGGCTCTGGAACCTGTTCCTGCCCTCGGAGTCCGGGCTGACCCAGCTCGAGTACGCCCCCATCGCCGAGCTCTCCGGGTGGAGCCTGGACCTGGCGCCCGAGGCGCTGAACTGCCAGGCGCCCGACACCGGCAACATGGAGCTGCTGCACCTGCTCGGCACCGAGCAGCAGAAGCAGCAGTGGCTCGCCCCCCTGCTCGCCGGGGAGATCCGCTCGGCGTTCTCGATGACCGAGCCGGCCGTGGCCAGCAGCGACGCCACCAACATCGCCACCCGGATCGTCCGCGACGGCGACGAGTACGTCATCAACGGCCGCAAGTGGTGGACCAGCGGCGCGATGGACCCGCGCTGCGCGGTCCTCGTCGTGATGGGCAAGACCGACCCCGAGGCCGCCACCCACCGCCAGCAGACGATGGTGATCGTCCCGCGGGACACCCCCGGCGTGACGATCGTGCGCGACCTGCCCGTCTTCGGCCACCACGACCAGCACGGCCACGCCGAGGTCCGCTTCGACGACGTGCGGGTGCCCGCGACCAACGTGCTCGGCGAGGAGGGCGGCGGGTTCGCCGCCGCCCAGGCCCGGCTCGGTCCCGGCCGGATCCACCACTGCATGCGCGCCCTCGGCGCGGCCGAGCGGGCGCTGGCGCTCATGGTCGCCCGCGCCCAGGACCGGGTCGCCTTCGGCGGACCGCTGTCCGACCAGGGCGTCGTGCGCCAGCAGATCGCCGAGTCCCGGATGGAGATCGACCAGGCCCGGCTGCTCTGCCACCGCGCCTGCGCGGTGATCGACGCCCACGGCAACAAGGAGGCCCGCAACCTGGTCGCGATGGCCAAGGTCGCCGTCCCCCGTGCCGCGACCCAGGTGATCGACCGGGCCATCCAGGTCCACGGCGGCGCCGGCGTCACCGACGACACCCCGCTGGCCGCGATGTACGGCTGGCACCGCGCGATGCGGCTCTTCGACGGGCCCGACGAGGTTCACGTGCGCTCGATCGCGCGCGGCGAGCTCGGGCGTACGCCGGTCCTGCCCCCCGCCGGCCCCACCTCCGGGAACACCGACGGGGGCCGCGCGTGAGCACCCGCACCCTGGCCGGCCGCACGATCCTGATGTCCGGCGGCAGCCGCGGCATCGGCCTGGCGATTGCGCTGCGCGCCGCCCGCGACGGTGCCCGCGTGGTGCTGATGGCCAAGACCGACCAGCCGCACCCGAAGCTCGAGGGCACCGTGCACACCGCGGCCGCCGAGATCGAGGCCGCCGGCGGCGAGGCCCTCGCCGTGGTCGGCGACGTGCGCAGCGACGACGACGTCGAGCGCGCGGTGGCCGCGGCCGTCGAGCGCTTCGGCGGGATCGACGTGGTGGTCAACAACGCCAGCGCGATCGACCTGAGCCCCACCCGCGAGCTCAGCATGAAGAAGTACGACCTGATGCAGTCGATCAACGCCCGCGGCACGTTCCTGCTGTCGAAGACCGCGATCCCGCACCTCGAGCGCAGCGACCAGGCGCACGTCCTCACGCTGTCGCCGCCGCTCGACCTCGACCCGCGCTGGGCGGGGTCCTACCTCGGCTACACGATGGCGAAGTACGGGATGAGCCTGGTGACGCTCGGGCTGGCCGAGGAGCTGCGCGAGGCCGGCATCGGGGTCAACTCGCTGTGGCCGCGCACGATGATCGCCACCGCCGCGGTCGCCAACCTGCTCGGTGGCGCCGAGGCCGTGGCCGGGTCGCGCACGCCGGAGATCGTCGCCGACGCGGCGTACGCCGTGCTGACCCGCGACCCGCGCACCTGCACCGGCCGCTTCCTGGTCGACGACGAGGTCCTCGCCGAGGAGGGCGTCACCGACCTCGACGGGTACCGCGTCGAGGGCGGCACCGGGCCGCTCCTCCCGGACCTGTTCCTGGACCCCGACGACGCCTGAGCCCCGGGTGGGGCACGTCGGACCACGGGCGCGGGGCTCCGTGGTCCGACGTGGTCAGTCGCGCAGCTCGCGGCGCAGGATCTTGCCCGTGACGGTCTTGGGGAGCTCGTCGATGACGACGACCTGGCGGGGGTACTTGTAGGCCGCCATCCGCTCCTTGCAGTGCGCGACGAGCTCCTCGGTGGTGACGGTCGCGCCGGCGTGCAGGCTGACGAACGCCCTGACCGTCTCGCCCCGCTTCTCGTCGGGCACGCCGACCACCGCGGACTCGCGCACGGCGGGGTGCTCGGCCAGGACGTCCTCGACCTCGCGTGGCCAGACCTTGTAGCCGGAGGCGTTGATCATGTCCTTCTTGCGGTCGACGATGTAGACCCAGCCGTCGGCGTCCATGAACCCCACGTCGCCGCTGCGCAGCGCCCCGCCCGGGAGGCCGGCGGCGGTCTCCTCGGGCTTGCCCCAGTAGCCCGCCACGACCTGCGGGCCGTCGGCGACGATCTCCCCGACCTCGCCGAGCGGCAGGTCGTTCCCGTCGTCGTCCTGGATCCGCACGATCGTGCTCGGCACGGGCACCCCGACGGACAGCGCCCCGGAGGTCGGGTCCACCGGGGAGGGGGCGCCGTACGGCGTGAGCGTCATCGGGCTGGTCGTCTCGGTCAGCCCGTAGGCGTTGTGCACCTGCAGCCCGGTCTTCTCCGCGAACGCCTTCTCGGCCGTCGGCGAGATCGCGGCCCCTCCGGAGTAGACCGAGGTGAAGGACGAGAAGTGGTCGCGGGTGAAGCCCTCGGCGTTGAGCAGCGCGTTGAAGGCGGTGATCGCGCCGATCGTGTACGTCGGGCGGTGCTCCAGCAGCGCGTCCAGCACGACGCCCGGCTCGAACCGGTAGGCCAGCACCAGCTCGGACGGGGCGGCGAGGGTGACGGCGACGTGCCCGATGAGCCCGGTGATGTGGAACAGCGGGGCGACGCCGAACACCGACCCGCCGGGCGCGAACCGGGCCCGGTCCCGGTAGACGCCGGCGGTGAAGACGACGTTGCGGTGGGTGTTCATCGCGCCCTTGGGCACCCCGGTCGTGCCCGAGGTGTAGGTCAGGAACGCGACGTCGTCGGGCCCGAGCGTGACCGGCGGCGGCACCTGGCCGCGGTGCTCCTCGATCAGCGTGGCCAGGTCGGTCGTCCCGTCGTGCCGCGCGCGCGCGACCCCGGCGAACAGCCGCTCGTCGTGCCGCTGCTGGTGCTCGAGCCCGCTGGTGGTCAGGACGAGGTCGACCGCAGTGCCGGGCACGACCTCGCGCGCCACCTCGTCGTACAGCGTCTCCAGGCTGACCAGGACCCGCGCGCCGGAGTCGGCCAGGAGGTAGGTCAGCTCGCGGGCGCGGCTCATCGGGTTGATCGAGACCATCACCCCGCCGGCCTTCCAGGTCGCGACCATGCAGACCACGAACTGCGGGACGTTCTGGAGGTAGACCGCGAGCCGGTCGCCCCGCTCGAAGCCGTGCGCCAGCAGGGCGCTGGCCAGGGCGTCGCTCTGCGCCTCCAGCTCGGACCGGGTCAGCACGCCGTCGAAGTAGCGGATCGCGACGCCGTCGGGGTCGGCGGCGAGCCCGGCGCGGTACATCGTCAGCGCGTCGGGGTGCTCCGGCGGGAGCTCGGCGGACTGCCCGGCGTAGACGCCCAGCCACGGCAACTCGTCGTAGGCGCTCACCGGGTGCTCACTTCAGGACGACGGGGTTCACCGGGGCACCGCTGCCCTGGGCCACCTTGATCGGGGCGGCGGTGTAGCAGAACTCGTACGTGCCGTCGTCGGCGCAGTCGGCGGCGAGGTCCTCCAGGTCGACGATCTCGGTGAAGGTGACGCCGAGGTTGCGCATCAGCGCGTTGTGCAGGGTCAGCGCGACACCGGTGTTCGGGTCGAAGGTGACCTCGTTGGCGATGGTGTCGGTGACCAGGTTGGGGATCTCCATGTCCTGGAACCACTGGACGAGCTCGGGGCTGTAGACCAGGCCCGGCTCGCAGAAGCCCTCGTAGAACGCCTCGCCGAGCTCGAAGAACCGCTGGAGGTAGTTGGTGCGGATCACCAGGATGTCGCGCTTGCGCAGCTCGACGCCCTGGGACTCGGCGCAGGCCAGGAGGTCCTCGTGGGTGAAGGTCTCGGCGGAGTCGAGGTAGGTCTTGCCGCGGAAGCGGGCCATGTCGAGCAGCACGCCACGCCCCACGACGCCCTTCTGCGCGATCGGCTCGACGCTGGCCTTGTCCATCCCGCCCACCGAGCTGCGGGCGTCGTAGCCGTTCCACATCTGGCCGTCGAACCACACGTGGCCGAGGGCGTCGTACTGCGTGGAGCCCTGGAGGAAGGCGTTGATCATGTCGTCGGCGTAGTGCAGGCCGCCGGGGAAGGCCGGCGCGTCGTCGGCGTCCCAGGTCGCCTCGTCCATGATCTGGGTGCGCACGGCGGGCTTGCGGCCCGGCCACACCGGGTCGCCCTTCGGGTCGCCGATCAGCCGCTGGATGCAGAACGTCTTGCCCTGGCGGACCAGCCCGACGGCGGCGAGCACCTGCTCGGGGCCGAGGTAGTTCAGCCCGCCGACCTCGTCGTCCTCCCCCCACTTCCCCCAGTTGCTCGGGGCGTCCTTGAGCAGCTCGCCGAGGGCGGGGACGGGGGCGTCGTTCATGGGTTCCTCCAGCACGGTGGCGGTCACGGGCCGAGCGAGCGCTCGGCGCGCGTATGACGTACCTCACCATGTCGCGGGCCGCACCCGGGCGTCAAGGGTCCGTCCACCGTCCCCCTCACCACCGCCGGGTTCAGTTATGTTGAACCCGTGCCCACGCTCGACGACGTCCCGCCGGTCCCGTCCGGCGACGTCACCCACCGCGAGCGGCTCGGTCGGACCATCCGCGGCCTGCGCCACCAGCGCGGCCTCACCTCCCGGCAGCTGGCCGCCCTGCTCGAGGTGAGCACCGCGACGGTCAGCGGGATCGAGAACGGCCGTACGGGCGTCTCGACCCAGCGCCTGGCCCAGGTCGCGCAGGCCCTCGGGGTGCCCGTGGAGCAGCTGTTCGCCGACCCCGCGGACCGCCCCCCGCGCGGCGCCGCCGCGGCCCTGGCCGCCGTGCACGCCGGCGACTGGCGGACGTTCCCGCCGCTGGTCCTGGACGCCCCGCTGACCGGGGCGCTGTCGGCCTTCCTCGAGTACGGCTACCACGGCGCCACGATGCGCACGATCGCCGGGCGGGCGGGTCTGTCGGTGCCCGGGCTCTACCACCACCACGACAGCAAGCAGGACCTCCTCGTGGCCCTGCTCGACGTGACGATGGCCGACCTGCACGCCCGCACCCGGGCCGCGCTGGACGAGGCCGACGGGCCCGTGCAGCGGTTCGCGCACGTGGTCGAGTGCCTGGCGCTGTTCCACACCCACCGCCGCGAGCTCGGCTTCGTCGGCGCCTCCGAGATGCGCAGCCTGGAGCCGGCCGCCCGGTCCCGCGTCGCCGCGAGCCGGGTCGCCGAGCAGCGGGTCGTCGACGCCGTCGTCGAGGACGGCGTGCGCGCTCGCGTCTTCGCCACCACCCGGCCGCACGAGGCCGCCCGCGCCGCGGTGACCCTGTGCACCGCGCTGCCCCAGTGGTTCCGCCACGACGGCCCGGCGACCGCCGAGCAGGTCGCCGCCGACTACGTCGGGTTCGCCCTGGACCTCGTCCGCTGCGCCCCCGACCACCGTCCCCCGCCCCTCAGGAAGGCCCCGTGACCGACTCCCCCGCCGCCCGCCCGACCGCGCAGCCGACCACCGCCCAGGTCCTCGCGCTGCACACCGCGACCGACACCACGGTGCCCGAGGACCACATCGACGAGAACGGCCACATGAACATCGGCCACTACTTCTCGGCCGCGTCGTGGGCGGTCTGGGACCTCACCACCGAGCGGGTCACCGGGGCGGACTACATCGCCCGCCGGGGCTCGTCCTTCTTCACCGTCGAGCACCGGATCGCCTACCTCGGCGAGCTGCGGCTCGGCGAGCGGTACTCCGTGCACGCCGCCCTCGCCGGGCGCACCGACAAGGCGCTGCACGGCCTCGCGCTCGTCCTCGACCGCGAGCGGGACCGCGTCGCATGCCGGATGGAGGTCGTCTACCTGCACGTCGACATGGACGCGCGGCGCTCGAGCACGATGCCGGACGACGTCGCGGCCCGGGCCGGCGCCGAGGTCGCCGCGCACCCGTGGGTCGCCGACGTGGCCACCGGCCTGTCGCTGCGGCGTCCGTCGTGATCCTCGGCGCGCCTCGCTCGGCGCAGCGGGTGGTCTCCCTGGTGCCCTCGCTCACCGAGGCGCTGGCCTCGGTCGCCCCCGAGCGCGTCGTGGGCGCCACGGACTGGTGCACCCACCCGCACGACCTCGACGTCACCCGCGTGCGCGGCACGAAGAACCCCGACCTGGCGGCCGTCCGCGCGCTCGCGCCCGACCTCGTGCTCGCGGTCAAGGAGGAGAACCGCGAGCTCGACGTGCGGCGTCTGCGCGACGCCGGCGTCCGGGTGCACGTCAGCGAGATCAGCACGGTCCCGGAGGCCGTGGAGACCTTCGAGGACCTCTTCGACCGCGTGCTGGGCTGGGACCGGCCCGGCTGGCTGGGCGCGGCGCGGGAGCAGTGGTGCGGACCGCTGCCGCCGGTCGTCGCGCGGGTCGCGATCCCGGTGTGGCGCGACCCGTGGATGGTCGTCGGCGGCGACACCTTCACCTCCGACCTGGCCCGCCGGCTGGGCTGGGCCAACGCCTTCGGCGACCGCGAGCGCTACCCGCACGTCGAGCTGGCCGAGATCGACGACCCCGAGCGGGTGGACCTGGTCCTGCTGCCCGACGAGCCGTACGAGTTCACCGCCGCCGACGGCCCCGAGGCCTTCACCCGGGTCCCGACCCGCCGGGTGCCCGGCCGCCTGCTGACCTGGTACGGCCCCTCGCTCGGCGAGGCTGCGGCGCTGCGCGGCTGAGGCGGCTGAGGCGGCTCAGACCGAGTCGGTCGGTGCCGGGGCGTGCGTGTCGCCCTCGAGCGTCCCGCCGTCCGTGGACTCCGAGACGGAGCGCTGCAGCGCCTCCCGCACGGACACGAACCGGTGGTCGGGGTCGGCGAGGTCCCGACGTACGTCGTCCTCGCCGCAGACCATGTCCTCACCGAGGCTCTCGACGAGGGCCGAGACGGTGGTGATGTCCATCCCGCTGATCCGCGCGCAGGCCCACCCGACCGTCCTCGCCGACAGGCCCGGCACGAGCACGCGGCGTCGGCGCAGGCCGTCCACCTCGGCGAACAGCGCCAGCAGCTCGGGGTAGGTCAGGACGTCGTCGCCCCCGACGTCGTAGTGCCGGTCGTGCACCTCACCCTGGAGCGCGCGCACCAGCAGGTGGACGACGTCGTCGATCGAGACCGGCTGGAGGCTGCGGCGCATCCACGACGGGACCGGCGTCACCAGCGGCACCCGACGGCTGAGCCGGCGCAGCAGCTCGAAGGAGGTCGACCCGGACCCGATCACCATCGCGGCGCGCAGCACCGTCGCCGGGACCGACGAGTCGAGGAAGACCTCCTCGACCTCCAGGCGCGAGCGCAGGTGGTCGGTCAGCTCGGCGTCCGGCACGAGGCCGGAGAGGTAGACGACCTGCTCCACACCGGCCTTCTCGCAGGCCCGGGCCACCCGCTCGGCGGCCTCCCGGTCCTTGCGGACGAAGTCCTCGTCGGCCATCGAGTGCACCAGGTAGACCACCGCGTCGACGCTCTCGACCGCGGCGGCGATCTTGTCCTCGTCGGCGATGTCGAACTCGGCCGCGTCGACCCGGTCCGACCAGGGGTAGTCCTCGAGGCTCGACGCGCTGCGCGTCGCCGCGACCACCTCGTGGCCCTCGGCGAGCAGGGCGGGCACGAGCCGCGAGCCGACGTACCCCGTCGCGCCGGTGACCAGCACCCGCCGGCGGCGTGCCGTCGCGGGGCCCTGCTCGTTCGTCGTCTCGTCCACGCCCCGACGGTACGGCGGCCCCGCTCACCCCCGGCGGCGGCGTCGGCCTCGGCGGCCGGGCCTACGGCTTCTCGCCGACCAGCTCCTCCTCGAGCGCGAGCAGCGCGGTCTCGACGACCTCGCTCAGCGCGGGGTGGATCCAGTACATCCCGCGGGCCAGCCCCACCACCGGCTGGTCGAAGCTCATCGCCTGGATCAGCGGCTGCACCAGGACGGAGGCCTGGGGGCCGATGAGGTGCGCGCCGACGAGCCGGCCGGTGGCGCGGTCGGCCAGCACCTTGGCGAAGTGGCACCGGTCGTCGGTCTCCATCGCCCACCCGTGCGCGGTGTCGGCGTAGTGGGACCGGCCGACCGCGAGGTCGAGGCCCTGCTCGCGGGCCTGCTCCTCGGTCAGGCCGACCGCGGCGACCTGCGGGGAGGCGAACACGGCGCTCGGCACGAACCGGTGGTCGCTGACCCGCAGGCCGTCGGGGTTCAGCAGGTTGTGCTGCACGACCCGGGCGTCCTGGTTGGCCACGTGCTTGAGCGGCTGAGGCGAGGAGACGTCGCCGAGGGCCCAGACCCCGTCTGCGGTGGTGCGCTGGTGCTCGTCGACCACCACCCGGCCGGCGTCGTCGACCTCCACCCCGCTCCCGCTGCCGTCGAGGTCGAGCAGGTCGGCGTTGGGCGTGCGACCCACGGCCAGCAGCAGCACGTCGACCTCGGCGCGGCTGCCGTCGCCGAGGTGCATCGTGATGCTCCCGGAGTCCGTGCGCTCCACCTTCTCGAGACCGGCGTCGAGGCGGAGGTCCCAGCGGCGCCCGGCGAGCTCGGTGAAGTGGTCGGCGACCTCCCGGTCGTGGTTGTCGATCAGCCGCGGCGCCGAGTCGACCTGCACCACCTGGGTGCCGAGGGAGGCGAAGACGTTCGCGAACTCCGACCCGACGTAGCCACCGCCGACGACCCCTATCCGCGCGGGCAGCGCGTCGAGGCGCATCACGGTGTCGCTGGTCTCGTAGGGCACGGCGTCCAGGCCCGGCACGTCCGGCACGACCGGCCGGCTGCCCACCGCGATCAGGACGTGGTCGGCGGTCAGCTCCAGGTCGGTCTCCCCCTCGCGGGAGACCACCAGGGCACGGGCCCCGGTGAACCGCGCCCGGCCGTCGATCGCGTCGACGTGCGACTGCCCGACGCGGTACTCGTGGCCCTGCCGTGCGAGCGGGTCGATCCGCCCGAAGACCCGGTCCCGCATCGCGCGCCAGTCGGCGCCGTCGTACGACGTCCGCAGACCCAGGCGGGGGCCCTCGTCGGCCGCGTCGTGGGCGATGGTGGCGGGGACGACGTACATCTTCGAGGGGATGCAGCCGCGGTTCAGACAGGTCCCGCCGTACGCGCCCTCCTCGACGATCGCGACCCGCCACCCCTCGAACCGGTCGTCCAGGATGGTGTTGCCGGAGCCGGTCCCGATGATCACGAGGTCGTAGTGAGTCATGGGCAGAACCGTAGGTCGGGACGCCTCACCCGGCGGGTAGTGACGTCGTGGGAAGGAAGGAAGTCGTGCCGACCTCCAACCCGTCCGCGGTCGGTGCAGGTCAGTGCCCCGCACCAGGGGGCACGGCGCACTTCGTTCCTTCCGGCGACGAGTGACCGGGTGCGCAGGTTCCGGGCGGGACTGGGATCCTGACCGGGTGAGCCACGCACCGCTGCCCGAGCGTCCCGACCTCCGCCTCGCGGTCGTCGACATGGACGGCACGCTCCTCGACGGTGCCGGGCAGGTGCCGGACGGCCTCTGGCCGCTGCTCGAGCGGATGCGGGAGGCCGGCGTGGTCTTCGCCCCCGCGAGCGGGCGGCAGTACGCGACCCTGGCCGCGATGTTCGCCCGCGCAGCCGAGGGCATGGTGTTCATCGCCGAGAACGGCGGCTACGTCGTGCGCGACGGTCAGGAGATCAGCGCGGCGACCCTGCCGGCCGCCCTGGTGACCGACGTCGTCCGCCGGATGCGGGCGCTCGCGGACGGCGGCGCCGACCTCGGCGTGGTCGTCTGCGGTCGCCGCACGGCCTACGTCGAGCGCCACGACCGGGCCTTCCTCGACCACGTCGACCCCTACTACGCCAGCCTGACCGAGGTCGAGGACCTGCTCGCCGTCGACGACATCGCGGTCAAGGTCGCCGTGTTCGCCTTCGGCGACCCGACCGAGCAGGTCGAGCCGGCCCTGGCCCCGCTGCGGCCCGACCACCAGGTGGTCGTCTCGGGCGCGCACTGGGTCGACGTGATGGACGCCGGGGTGCACAAGGGCGTCGCGGTGCGGCGGCTGCAGGAGGCGCTCGGGGTGACCGCGGCGCAGACGGCCGCCTTCGGCGACTACCTCAACGACCTCGAGATGCTCGACGAGGCCGGGTTGTCCTTCGCGATGGACAACGCGCACCCCGACGTCCTCCAGCGCGCCCGGCACCGGGCCCCGGCCAACACCGACGACGGGGTCGTGCGCACCCTCACCACCCTGCTCGACCGGGCGTGACGCCGCTCGCACCCTCGGCGGGGCCCTCGGCCCCTCCTGTCGCCGCCAACGGGAGGTCGAAGGTGAAGGCGGTGCCGCCCCCCGGGGCCGGCGTGCAGACGATGCTGCCCTCGTGCCGCTGCACCACCGTGCGGCAGATCGCCAGGCCGAGGCCCGTGCCCGGGTAGGACCCGTCCTCGGCGTGCGCGCGGTGGAACCGCTCGAACACTTGGTCGTGCTGGCCCTCGGGCACCCCGATCCCGTTGTCCTCCACGCGGACCACGAGGCGCGCACCGGCGACCTGCGACGACACGCAGACGCGCGGCTCGACCCCGGGGGCGACGTACTTGTGGGCGTTGCCCAGCAGGTTCGCGACCAGCTGACGCACGAGGTCGGCGTCGACCAGGACCTCCGGCCACGGACCGTCGGCGACCTCGACGGCGAGGTCGAGCTCGCCGGCCACGTCCCGCACCAGTCCGCCGGCCCCGCCCAGGTCGGTGGCGACGAGGACCAGCGCGCCGCCCTCGGCGTGCGCCTGGGCCAGGAGGTCGTCGACGAGGGAGGCCATCCGGTCCACGGCGCTCCGGGCCCGGCCCAGCGCGCGGTCCAGCGCGACGGGGTCGGCGCCGTCCTTCTTGGCGACCTGCATACGGGCCAGGTCGACCCATCCGCCGACCGAGGTCAACGGGTTGCGGAGGTCGTGCGCGGCCACGGCGGCGAAGTCCGCCAGCCGCGCGCGCTGCTGACGCTCCGCGGTGACCTCGCGGTAGACCACCAGCGAGGCCGTCGCCGCCGCCCCGGGGACGCCCGACGACAGAGGAGCCGCCGTGACCGACAGGACGCGTTCACCACCACCGACGTCGCGCAGCACCACGTCCTCGGGGGCGACGCGCCCCTCGCGCAGTGCCCGCTGGGAGGGATGCTCCTCGAACGGCATCGGCGTCCCGTCGGGCCGGAGCACCGCGTACTCGCGCGAGGACGAGCGGTACCCGGTGTCGGTGATCTCCAGCAACTCGCGCGCGGCGAGGTTGGTGCGCAGGATGACTCCCGCGCGGTCGAGCACGACGAGCCCCTCGTCCATCGCGTCGGTCATCGCGTCGAGAAGCTCCGCGCGACGCGCGGTGCCCTGGTGGGACACGACCAGCTCGGCCACCAGCCGCTGCCGCTCGTCCCGCCCGGAGCCGATCGCCAGAACCGTGAGCAGGACGGTCAGCAGGAACGCCTGGACCACGAGCACCTCGGCCTGCGCGGTCGCCAGGTCGCCGAACGGCCCGCGACCCGTCACCGTCAGCGCGACGCCCACCGACCCCAGGACGACGCTGTGCAGCACCGCGACCAGGGTGCTGAACCGCGACGCCACCCAGATCGCAGGTACCATCAGCAGGAAGGTCAGCGGCAGACCGGAGTCCTGCAGGAAGACCGTCCCGTAGGACGCCAGCGAGACCACCCCGAGCGCCACGGCCTCGAGCCGCGAGGTCCGTGTCCACCCGGGTGCGGGGAGGCCGGCGCGTCGTCGGAGCAGGCGCTCCCAGAGCAGGTGCGTCACGGCCGCGACCACCACGAGTCCCGTCAGGTGACGGGCCCACCAGTCGAGGAAACCGGCGCCCGGCCCGGCGAGACCGGCCGCCGCCAACGACAGGCTGGCGGCGACCGCTCCCACACCGGTGGCGAGGGCGACCGCGGCGACCCCGCGGGCCACGACCCCGGGATCGTGCACGCTGTCCTGCCCTCCGGCGCCGAGCAGCTGGGGGCACCAGCGCCGCACGAGCAGCACAGCCAGGGCTGCTTCGCCGACGTTGACGACGACCGCGATCACCAGGACGAGCGTGGACGCACCGGTCAACGCCGTCGCGACGCCCACCGCGGCCGCGATGCCGGCCAGCACGGCTGCCGAGGCCGGCCGACCCCGCTGCTGGAACAACCACATGAACGCCGCCCCCGCCGCGGGCCACACCAGGCCGAGGGACTCGTCCCCCACCACGGTGAGACGACCGACCAGGACGAGCAGGACGAGGACGAGGGCCCACCCGAGGTGGGCGACGACTCGGGGACGCGGCACGCCGTCGACGGGGTCCTCGGCCAGGGTCACGGGCTCACCGGGCGTCGTCGCGGGACCGGTGCGGCGGTCCGGGCCCGCCCGTCCCGGTCGTCCTCCACCACCAGCAGGCTGCGCACCCGGCAAGAGTAGACACCGAGCCAGAGGCGCTCGGCGAGAACAGCCCGGAGACTCACGGCCGGCCGGCGGGGCCCGTCCCGCGGGCCCTCTCGACCGCGGTCATCAGGTGGAAGACGACCAGCGCGGCGATCGTGCCGAGCGCGATCCCGGTCACCACGACGTCCTCGCCGCCGAGGCCGAAGCCGAGGGTCAGGTCGCCGATCCCGATCACCAGCGCGACGGCCGCCGTGAGCTGGTTGACCGGGCGGGAGAAGTCGACCCGGTTGTCGATCCAGATCTTGACGCCGATGACGCCGATCAGGCCGTAGAGCGCGACGGTCACCCCGCCCAGCACGCCGGCCGGGATCGTGTTGACCAGCGCACCGAACTTGGGCGACAAGCTCAGCAGGAGCGCGGTCAGCCCGGCGACCCAGTAGGCCGCGGTCGAGTAGACGCGCGTCGCGGCCATCACGCCGATGTTCTCGCCGTACGTCGTGGTGCCCGATCCGCCGCCGGCCCCGGCCAGCGTGGTGGCCAGCCCGTCGGCCAGCAACGCTCGTCCGGTGAGCCGGTTGACCGACTCGTCCCCGGTCAGGTGGGCGACCGTACGGACGTGGCCGACGTTCTCGGCGACCAGGACCAGCACCACCGGCAGGAAGGCCGGCAGGACCGACCACGCGAAGGACGGGGCGGTGAAGTCGGGAAGGCCGACCCAGGCCGCG
Source organism: Nocardioides aquaticus (assembly GCF_018459925.1). Classification (NCBI taxonomy): domain Bacteria; kingdom Bacillati; phylum Actinomycetota; class Actinomycetes; order Propionibacteriales; family Nocardioidaceae; genus Nocardioides; species Nocardioides aquaticus. The sequence continues at coordinate 501,815 of NZ_CP075371.1, read as the reverse complement.
TCGCCCACGGGGGCGAGGTCGACGACGCCGGTGACCGCGGCCACGACGTACCCGACGGCGACGCCAATCAGGATGGACAGGCGGGCGGCGAACCCGCGCAGGCCGACCGCGACCAGCAGCACCACGGCGAGGGTCACGAAGGCGGTGAGCGGCGCCATCTCGACGTTGGTCGTCGCGGCGCCGGCGAGGTTCAGGCCGATCAGGGCGACGATCGCGCCGGTGACCACGGGCGGCATCAGCGACTCGATCCAGCCGGTGCCGGTGACCAGGACCACCGCGCCGACCGCGGCGAGCAGCAGCCCGGTGGCCAGCACGCCGAACAGGGCCGCCCCGGGGCCGCCGCTGGTGCTGGCGGCCGTGATCGGGGCGATGAAGGCGAACGACGAGCCGAGGTAGCTCGGCAGCCGGTTCGCCGTCAGCAGCAGGAAGAGGATCGTGCCGACGCCGGAGAAGAACAGGGTCGCGGTCGGCGGGAAGCCGGTCAGCAGCGGGACCAGGAAGGTCGCGCCGAACATCGCGACGACGTGCTGCGCGCCGAGCCCGACCGTCAGCGGCCAGCTGAGCCGCTCGCCGGGGCGGACGATCGCGTCGGGGGCCACCGAGCGCCCGTCACCGTGCAGGGTCCAGGTCAGTCGCATGACCGGCATCGTCCCCTGTCCCGGGCCCCGCACCGCACCCGGGCCGAGATGACCCTTCCGGACAGCCGAGATGACGCTCGCGGCGCCTCGAGGTGACGGTTGCGGCGCGCCCTCGCCCCGGGGTCAGAGCACGGCGTCGGACGACGGGTCGACGAGCACCTTGGCGTGCCGCTCGGCCCCGGCCAGCGCGACGAACGCCCCGGCCACCCCGTCGAGCCCGACCGTCCCGGTGACCAGCGGCGAGGCATCGACCTCGCCCTCGGCCAGCAGGTGCAGCGTGTCCCGCAGCTCAAGAGGGGTGTAGCCGAGCACGAAGCGGAGCTCGATCTCCTTGTTGACCGCCATCGACGGGCGGATCCGGTCCGCGCCCATGCAGACGCCGACCACCACGACCCGGGTGCCCATCGGCGCCCCGGACAGGACACCGTCGATCATCCCGGGGGTGCCGACGCACTCGAAGACGACCGGCCGCGGCGCGTCCGCCGCCCCGGCCAGCTCGGCGGCGCGGTAGAGGTGCACCCACCCCGGGACCCGGCGCAGCCTGTCCATCGAACCCACGGCCAGCTCGAGGAGCTGCGGGGCCGTCCGCACGGTCCGCCGCGTCGAGGCTGCGTCGTACGGCGACTCCTCGCGCGGGTCGACCACGGTGTCCGCTCCGCACCGCAGGGCCAGCGCCCGCCGGGCGGCCGAGGGGTCCGAGGCCACGACCCGACGTACGCCGCGCGCCTTCAGGTGGCAGACCACGGCCAGGCCGACGGGGCCGCAGCCCAGGACGACCGCGACGTCGCGCCGCCCGACGTCGGCCCGGCGCACCGCGTGCAGCGCGACGGCCATCGGCTCGGTCAGCACGGCGACCTCGGGCGCGAGCCCGTTCGGCACGGCGAGCGTCATCGAGCCCTGCGCCAGCACCTGCTCGGCGTACCCGCCCGGCGCCTGGGGCGACAACCCCGTCAGGTGCACCGCCCCGGCCGCGCGGACCAGCGGGAAGGTCACCGCCAGCGTGCCCGGACGGAGCTCCCGGGGGACGCCACGACCGCGCTCGACGACCTCGCCGCAGATCTCGTGGCCGAGCACGGTGGGGCGGTCGGAGCGGATCGAGGCGTCGTACCCGACCTCCACCATGACCTCGTCGAGCTCGTCGGCGTGGTCCTTGGCGTGCAGGTCGGAGCCGCAGATCCCGCATCGGCGCACGGCGAGCACGACCTGGCCGGCGGCCGGGCGAGGGTCGGGCAGGTCGACGACCTCCAGCTCGCCGTGGGCGCAGGAGACCGCCCTCATCGACGCACGGGGCCGGGTGTCAGCAGAGCGGGCATGGCCGGAGCATGCCACGCGCCGCAACCGTCATCTCGCGTGTCCGCGAGCGTCACCTCGGCTGTCCGCGAGCGTCACCTCGGCTGTCCGCGAGCGTCACCTCGGCTGTCCGCGAGCGTCATCTCGGCTAGAAGCCGCAGACCGCCAGCGCCTGGCGCAGCAGCGTGCCCTGGCCGCCGGCCATCGCCTGCTGGACCTCCGGGTCGGCAGCCTGCTCGGGGGTGAACCAGGCCAGCTCCAGCGCGTCCTGCTGGGGGGCGCAGTCGCCCTCGACCGGCACGACGTAGGCCAGCGAGACGGCGTGCTGACGGGCGTCGTGGAACGGGGTGACGCCCCGCATCGGGAAGTACTCCGCGACGGTGAAGGGCTGCGGGTGGGCCGGGAGCTTGGGCAGCGCCAGCGGGCCGAGGTCCTTCTCCAGGTGGCGCAGGAGCGCGGTGCGGACCCGCTCCTGGTAGAGCACACGGCCCGAGATCAGCGCCCTGCTGATCTCGCCGTCGCCGCTGACCCGCAGCAGCAGCCCGAACGCGGTGACCGTGCCCGTCTCGTCGACCCGGACCGGCACCGCGTCGACGTAGAGCATCGGCAGCCGCTGGCGGGCCGACTCCAGCTCGTCGCGGCTCAGCCACTGGCTGCTGGACTCGGTGAACAGGTCGCTCATGGGGATTGTCTACCGGACGCGCCCCGCCGCGTCCGGCGCGGGCCGGGTCGGCGCCCCCCGGATCAGCGCCAGCCGAGCTCCGGCGCCACCTGGTTGACGACCACGTCGAGGACGTGGGCGCAGTAGTCGACCCCGAGCTGGTTGGGGATCGTCAGCAGCAGGGTGTCCGCCGCCGCGATCGCCTCGTCCTCGGCCAGGTCCTTGACCAGCTGCTCGAGCTCACCGGCGTACGTCTTGCCGAAGCGGGCCTTGCCGCCGTCGAGGTAGCCGACCTGGTCCTGCCCGCCGGCCGCACCGAAGTACGCCCGGTCGAGGTCGTTGACGACCGGGAAGATGCTCCGGCTGACCGAGACGCGGCCGTCCCGCTGGTGCCCGGCGTCGGCCCACGCCTTGCGGTACCGCTCGACCTGCTCGGCCTGCAGCTGGTGGAAGGGCACCCCGGTGTCCTCGCTGAGCAGGGTGGAGCTCATCAGGTTCATCCCCTGCTCCGCGGTCCACTCGGCCGTGGCGCGCGTGCCGGCGCCCCACCAGATCCGGTCCCGCAGGCCGGGGCTGTGCGGCTCGATGCGCAGCAGGCCCGGCGGGTTCGGGAACATCGGGCGCGGGTTGGGCTCGGCGAACCCCTCGCCCTTGAGCACCTCGAGAAGCACCTGGGTGTGCTGACGGGCCATGTCGGAGGCGTCCTGGCCCTCACCGGGGGCGTACCCGAAGTAGCGGAAGCCGTCGACGACCTGCTCCGGTGAGCCGCGGCTGATGCCGAGCTGCAGCCTGCCGCCGGAGATGAGGTCGGCCGAGCCGGCGTCCTCGGCCATGTAGAGCGGGTTCTCGTAGCGCATGTCGATCACGCCGGTGCCGATCTCGATCCGGCTCGTGCGCGCCCCGACCGCGGCCAGCAGCGGGAACGGCGAGGCGAGCTGGTTCGCGAAGTGGTGCACGCGGAAGTACGCTCCGTCCGCCCCGAGCTCCTCCGCCGCGACCGCGAGGTCGATCGACTGCAGCAGCACGTCGGAGGCCGAGCGCGTCTGCGACTGCGGCGAGGGGGTCCAGTGCCCGAAGGACAGGAAGCCGATCTTCTTCATGCAAGGTTGAACAACACCGCGGGGCTTTTCTTCCCGATCTCCACCCTCAGGACACCCGGGCTACGGCGCCCCGACCGGGATCCGCTCGACCACCCGCGACGGCTGGGTCCGCGCGTCGGCGGGGCGTTGGAGGAGCGCGACGTGGTCGACGGCCCACGGCCGCCCCTCGGCCCCGGCCAGCGCGGCCAGAGCGGCCTCCAGGTCGGCCTCGGTGGTCGCCTCGTTGACCCGGGCCAGCGGGAGCAGCGGACGGAACACCCGGCGGTCGCAGAAGATCCCGACCTGCTCGATCGCGGCGAGCGCCGCCGAGACCACCGTCCGCAGTCCCCTCTCGTCGCCGACCAGGCGGACCTGGACACGGTCGTCGCCGATCGGCTCGAGGGCGACCCCGCCGTGCGTGCGCACCACCGGCCTGGCGAGCGGTGCGAGGGCGTCGGTGACCGCCGCGGCCAGGCGCCGGGCGTCGCGCGGGGTGAGGTTGCCCAGGGGGGTCACGGGCAGCAGGACCAGGTCCGGGTCGAGGAGGTCGAGAGGAGCCGGCCCGGCGGGCGTCGTGCGGGAGCGCCCGAGCAGGCGCCCGACCCCGCCGCTGCGAGCCGGGGCCGGAGCCCGCAGGTCCCGCAGCACGGCCGAGGCCTCGTCGACCAGGGCGGGGGTGGGACGACGGCGAGGTGGAGCAGCACGTCCCGCAGGCTAGACGCGACCGGCCCGGCGGTGGTCCGGAACGCAGCACACGGGTGCCAGCATCGGGGCATGGACCTCGACCGGCTGCAGGCGACGTTGCGGGAACGACCCGACCCGGCCTCGCACGACTGCGCCGACGCGATCGGGCGCGGCGCCCGCCCCGAGACGTTCCCGGGCCGGCCGACCACGGCGAACCTGCTCACGATCTACCGGCGCCGCGCGGCGCACGTGGTCGCCGTCGGCGTCGAGCACGCCGGGTTCGACAGCGCAGTCGAGGACCTCGCAGCCTCCGGCCAGCAGACCGTCCGCCTGGCGCCGGTCGTCGACGACGTCGCCGGACGCCACTACCTGCTCTTCCTGGCACCCGACACCGACGACGTCGTCGCCTGCCTGTGGGTGCGACGACGGGCCTGAGCGGACCCGGCGGCAGCAGGGCAGGATCGCCCCGTGGACCACCTCGTCGACCCCGCCGCCGCCGGCCCCCAGGACCCCGCCGCGCGCTGGCACTTCAGCCACGTCGTCCGCAGCCGCGGCCTGCTCTTCTGCTCCGGCGTCACCGGCGTGCGCGCCGACGGCACCGTCGATCCCGACCCGACGACCCAGTTCCGCCAGGCGTTCACCCACCTCGACGCGACGCTGGCCACCGCGGGTGCGACCACGGCCGACCTGGTCGAGCTCACGACGTACCACGTCGGACTGCGCGAGCACTTCCTCGCGTTCGCCGCCGTCAAGGACCAGCACGTGCCCGCGCCGTACCCCGCGTGGTCGGCGATCGGGATCGCCGAGCTCGTGGTCCCGGGCACGCTGGTGGAGATCCGCGCGGTGGCCGAGGACCCGCTCGGCCGGGCCTAGTCGAAGTCCGTGCTGCGGCTGACGTCCTCCCAGGCGTCCAGGTCCGCGCGCAGCGCGTCCAGCGCCCCGCGGATGCCGTCGGAGGCGTCGTTGCCGAGCACGAGCAGGTACGGCGCCCGCCCCGACTCCACGACGTCGACCAGCGCCCTCGCCGCCTTGGCCGGGTCACCGGGCTGGGTGCCGTCGGTCGGGTCGTTCTCGCGACGACGGCGGCCCGCGGTGTCGGCGTAGTCGTCGATCGGGACGGCCGACTGGGTCAGCGACCGGCCGGAGAAGTCGGTCCGGAAGGCGCCGGGCTCGACGGTCATGGCGGTGATCCCGAGGGGGGCGACCTCCTTGCGCAGCGAGAGCGTGAGCGCCTCGACGGCGGCCTTGACGGCGGCGTAGTAGCCGGAGCCCTCCGGGCAGACCCGCGCCCCGATCGACGAGAGGTTGACGACCGTGCCCGAGCGCCGGGCGCGCATCCCGGGCAGGACGGCCTGCGTCAGGCGCACGGTGCCGTGCACGTGGGTGTCGAACAGCCGCAGCACGTCCTCGTGGTCGCCCTCCTCGAGGGCGGAGCGGTAGCCGTACCCGGCGTTGTTGACGAGGACGTCGACGCCGCCGAACCGCTCCTCCGCCGCGGCGACGGCCGCGGCGACCTGGGCGTCGTCGGTGACGTCGAGCGGGACCGCGAGCACCTGGTCGGGGTGGGCGTCGGCGAGGTCCTGGACCGAGCCCACGTCACGTGCGGTGACGACGACCCGGTGGCCGCGGTCGAGGGCCTCGAGGGCGAAGGCCCGCCCGAGCCCGGTCGAGCATCCGGTGATGAACCACGTGGTCATGGTCTGTCCCTCCTGGTCGGTGGCGCGGCCCGGTGGGCCGCTGCAGCCACGACGGTAGAAGTCACCCCTCGGGCGGGACTGTCCGGGGCCCTCCCGGTGTTGTTCCTCCGGACAGGCCGACGGACACGCCGGTGGCCGACCACCCCGACCCCCTCCCGGAGGCCCTCGTGATCGCCACGACACCCGTTCCGCCCGCCCAGCCCGCCCGCCCCGCGACGGTGAAGACCGTCACCCACCTCGAGCCCGCCGTCCCCCGGCGCCGGCCCGGCCGCTCGGTGACGTCGCTGAGCACCCGCCGCACCCTGCGTACGGCGCCCGCCCCGTTCCGGATCGGCAGCATCGAGGTCGCCGGCCACGACGAGGAGCGCTGCGAGCACCGCTCGGGGTCGCTGCGGTGCGTGCGCGGCCCGCACCTCGGGGCGCCCCAGGCGCACGTCCTGGTCGCCGGCGCACCGGACCCCCACCACGTCGCGCCCCCGGTCCGGGAGCGTTCCACGATCTGCTGCTGACCCAGCGACGTACGACAAGAGCCCGGCCGCCCCTCTCGGGGCGACCGGGCTCTTGCGTGTGCAGGACCGTCAGGCGCGGGCGTCCGCCACGTCGTAGCGGTCGGCCATCATGACCTTGTCCCAGGCCTTGACGAAGTCGCGCACGAACTTCTCCTGCGCGTCGTCGGAGGCGTAGACCTCGGCGACCGCGCGCAGCTCGGAGTTCGAGCCGAACACCAGGTCGCTGCGGGTCCCGGTCCAGACGACCTCGTCCGAGCCGTGGCGGCGGGCCTCGAAGGAGTCGCGGTCGTCGCCGACCTGGCTCCACTCGAGGTCCATGCCGAGCAGCGTGCGGAAGAAGTCGTTGCTGAGCACTCCCTCGCGCTCGGTGAGCACGCCGGCCTTCGAGCCGCCGGTGTTGGCCCCGAGCACCCGCAGGCCGCCGACCAGGACGGTCAGCTCCGGGGCGCTCAGGCCGAGCAGGTTGGCCCGGTCGACCAGCAGGAACTCCGCCGGCAGCATCTGGCCCTTGCCGAGGTAGTTGCGGAAGCCGTCGGCGGTGGGCTCGAGCCACGCCATCGAGGCCTCGTCGGTCTGCTCCTGCGTGGCGTCGGTGCGGCCCGGGGTGAACGGCACCGTGACGTCGTGGCCGCCGTCGCGGGCGGCCTTCTCGACGCCGGCGGCACCGGCCAGGACGACCAGGTCGGCCAGCGAGATCTTCGCGCCGCCCGCGGCGTTGAACTCGTCGCGGACGCCCTCGAGCACCCGCAGCGCCTGCGCGAGCTCCTCGGGGTCGTTGACCGTCCAGCCGTTCTGCGGGGCGAGGCGGAGGCGGGCGCCGTTGGCGCCGCCGCGCTTGTCGCTGTTGCGGAACGTCGAGGCGGAGGCCCACGCGGTGGAGACCAGGCGGGAGACCGACAGACCGGACCCGAGCACCTTCTCCTTCAGCGCGGCGACGTCGGCGTCCGAGACCAGCTCGTGGTCGACGGCCGGCACGCGGTCCTGCCAGACGAGCTCCTCGGTCGGGACCTCCTGGCCGAGGTAGCGCTGGATCGGGCCCATGTCGCGGTGGGTCAGCTTGAACCAGGCCCGGGCGAAGGCGTCGGCGAAGGCGTCGGGGTCCGCCCGGAAGCGGCGCCCGATCTCCTCGTAGACGGGGTCGACCTTGAGCGCCACGTCGGTGGTGAGCATCGTCGGCGGGCGCGAGAGGGAGCCGTCCTCGGGGTCGGGCACCGTGTTGGCGGCCGCACCGCCGGAGGGCTGCCACTGGTGGGCGCCGCCGGGGCTCGTGGTGAGCTCCCAGTCGAGGTCGTACAGGTTCTCGAGGTACTTCATCGACCACTGCGTGGGCGTCTGGGTCCAGGTGACCTCGATGCCGCTGGTGATCGCGTCGCGGCCCTTGCCGGACTTGAAGGTGCTGCGCCAGCCGAGGCCCTGCTCGGTCAGGTCCGCGCCCTCGGGCTCGGGGCCGACGTGCGGCTCGGGGTCACCCGCGCCGTGGGTCTTGCCGAAGGTGTGGCCACCGGCGATGAGGGCGAAGGTCTCCTCGTCGTTCATCGCCATCCGCCCGAAGGTCTCGCGGATGTCGCGGGCCGAGGCCAGCGGGTCCGGGTTGCCGTTCGGGCCCTCGGGGTTGACGTAGATCAGACCCATCTGGACCGCAGCGAGGGGTCCCTGGAGCTCCCGGTCGCCGGTGTAGCGCTCGTCGCCGAGCCAGGTGGTCTCGGGACCCCAGTACACGTCCTCGTCGGGCTCCCACACGTCCGCGCGGCCGCCGGCGAAGCCGAAGGTCGGCAGGCCCATGTCCTCGAGCGCCACGTTGCCGGTGAAGACGATGAGGTCGGCCCAGGAGAGGTTGCGGCCGTACTTCTGCTTGATCGGCCACAGCAGGCGACGGGCCTTGTCGAGGTTGGCGTTGTCGGGCCAGCTGTTGAGCGGGGCGAAGCGCTGCATGCCGGCGCCGGCGCCGCCGCGGCCGTCGGCCACGCGGTACGTCCCGGCGCTGTGCCACGCCATCCGGATGAAGAACGGGCCGTAGTGGCCGTAGTCGGCCGGCCAGAAGTCCTGTGAGGTCGTCATGACCTGCTTGACGTCGGCGCGCAGCTCGGCGAGGTCGACGGACTGGAACGCGGTCGCGTAGTCGAAGTCGTCGTCCATCGGGTCGGCCGAGGGGTGGTGCTTGCGGAGGATCTTGACGTTCAGCGTCTCCGGCCACCAGCGCTCGTTCGTCGAGCCCTCGGTGGGGTGGCTCATCCGCCCGTGGGCGACGGGGCAGCCGCCGGCGTCCTGGGTGTTCATCTCTGCTTCGCGGGTCTCGTGGCTCTGCTCGGTCACGGGGTTCCTCTCCTTCGGGTGGACGGTCGGTCGGTCGGGAAGATCAGGTGGGGCGGGCGGCGCCGCAGGCGCCGCAGGTGCCCCAGAAGACGACCTCGGCCTCGTCGATGACGAAGCCGTGGTCCTCGGAGGGGGTCAGGCAGGGCGCGGCACCGACGGCGCAGTCGACGTCGGCGACGCTGCCGCAGGACCGGCACACCACGTGGTGGTGGTTGTCACCGGTACGCGCCTCGTAGCGCGACACCGAACCGGCGGGCTGGATGCGACGCACCAGGCCGGCGCCGGTGAGCGTGTGCAGGGAGTCGTAGACGGCCTGGTGGGACACCCCGGGCAGCTCGTCACGCACGGCCCGCAGGACGGTGTCGGTGTCGGCGTGCGGGTGGGCGAGGACCGCGGCCAGCACCGCGGCGCGCTGGCGCGTCACACGCAGCTCGGCGCCGCGCAGGGCCTGCTGGATCTCGGGGGTCGGCTGCACCCCTCGACCATGCCCGCTTTTCTGGAACGAGTCAAGACAAGGCCCGCGGAGGTCGCGTCGCCACATCGGTGACCGTCGATGAGGATTCCCTCACCCAGGTCTCACGGTCACCTCACCGAGCCCCGCCAGAGTTCTCGACATCAGCCCCGGTCCACCGGGGACAGACCACCCGAGGAGAACCCCATGGCCAGGTCCGGCATCTTCACCGCCCTCACCCCCGCCGTCGCCGCACGCGGCGACAACACCGACACCGGCAGCCGGGACGGTCGCCGCCGCCGTCGTCGCCGTCGGCGCAACCGCCGCAGCCGGTCGCGCAACACGCGCACCAACTGACGTACCCGTCGCGTCCGCTCCCCCCGCGGACGGCCGAGGCCCCCGTACCGCCGATGGCGGTGCGGGGGCCTCGCGCGTCGGACCGGGTGGTCCGGAGATCGGAGCCGCCTGTCGGAATCGAACCGACGACCTTCTCATTACGAGTGAGACGCTCTACCGACTGAGCTAAGGCGGCGTGCAGGTCGACCAGCACCGCGAGGCACCGTGACGAGCAACGCCCGGAGCATACAGACGCCCGCCGTGCGCCGCGAAACCGCCGTCGGGGACCATCGACCGGTGAGCCCGTCGACCTCCGCCCCCCGCACCGCGCCCCGCCCGGCCAGCCCCCGCTCCCTGCTCGCCCTGCTCGGGTTCCTGGCCGCCGTCGCGGTGGCCGCGGGCCTCGGCGGGCTCGCCGCCGGGTCGGCGGGCTCGGAGTACGCCCGCCTCGCCCAGCCGGCCTTCGCGCCGCCGTCCTCGGTCTTCGGGCCGGTGTGGACGGTGCTCTACGTGATGATCGCGGTGGCCGGCTGGCTGGTCTGGCGCCGCGTCGGGTGGGGCCGCGCCACGACCGCCTGGGCGGTGCAGCTGGTGCTGAACGCCGCCTGGACGCCGCTGTTCTTCGGCGCCGGCCTCTACGGCGTCGCGCTGGTCGAGATCGTCGTGCTGCTGGTCGCGATCGTGGTCACCGTGGCGCTGTTCCTGCCGCGCAGCCGCCCGGCGGCCTGGCTGATGGTCCCCTACCTCGCCTGGGTCCTGTTCGCGACCGCGCTGAACGCCTCGATGTGGTGGCTCAACCGCTGATCGGTCGCAACCAGGCGTACCGAACCCCCCGACCGCGCCTGACGCCGTGCCATCGCCGCCCGTCAGCGCGCCACCCTGCCGGACAGTCCTTCGGTTGGTACGCCTGGCTACGTCGATGAGCGAGGCTGGCGGGATGGACGTCCCCTCCGCGCGCGTCGTCGGCATCTGGCGCTATCCGGTGAAGTCGATGGGCGGCGGGCCGGTCGACGAGGTGCGCCTCGGCCCGCGCGGCGTCGTGGGCGACCGGTTGTGGGCGGTGCGCGACCTGGAGGACGGCCGGGTGGCGACCGCGCGGCGACTGCCGGCACTGCTGGCCTGCCGCGCCCGCTTCGTGGGCGAGCCCCCGGCCGACGTCGGGCCCGGTCACCCCTGGCCGGTCGTGATCACGCTCCCCGACGGTGCCGAGGTCGGCAGCGCCGACCCCCGGGTCCATGGCGCGCTCACCGAGGTCCTCGGCCGACCCAGCCGGCTCGAACCGCTACCGCCGCTCACCGACCGGCGCGCCCACCGCGGCGGGCTGCGGACCGCCGCGGCGATCCGTGCCGAGCTCGGGCTGGACCCCGACGAGCCGCTGCCGGACCCGTCGTTCCTCGACGCCCGGACGCTGGCGCGGCTCGCGGTGTGGAGCACGCCGCCGGGCACCTTCGCCGATGTGGCAGGGCTGCACCTGCTGACCACCACCAGCCTGGCCACGCTCGCGGCGGCGGGGGTCGACGCCGACGTCCGGCGCTTCCGACCGACCGCGCTGCTGGAGTCTGCCACCGGCTCCGGGGAGGGGTTCCCCGAGCGGGCGTGGGTGGACCACGACCTCGCGCTCGGAGCCGCCCGGGTGTCGGTGACGATGCCGACCATCCGCTGCGTGGTGCCCGGGCACGCCCAGGCCGACGGGGTCGCCGAGGACCGCGGGGTCAGCCGCGCGGTCGCTCGCGAGGCGGGCCGGTTCCTCGGCGTCTACGCCGAGGTGCGCGCTGAAGGCACGCTGCGGGTCGGCGACGAGGTCACCTCGCGGGGCCGGACCCCGGTGCCGCTGGCGGCGCGGGTGGCCGGGCCCGTCGTACGACGGGTCGCCCGGCCGGCGCTGCGCCTGGGCGCCCGGCTGCTGCCCTGACGGGCAGCCGAAGGTGGGTCAGGCCGCGACGCGGGGCATGACCTGGTCGACGTGCGCGGTCTCGAAGGACTGCACGTCGCCGCACCAGCAGCGGTAGGAGACCTCGACGCCGTGGGCGGTGGTCGAGATGCCGGCGAGCTGGCTGGGGAAGACGAGCTGACGGCGCTCGCAGGTGGTGCAACGGCGGGTGAACACGGTGAGGACCTCCTCGGTGGTGGATCGGGGGCTTCTCCAGTGTGACCGTCTTCAACCTCCAGGACCAGCCTTGCTTTCCTTCAGAAGCCCCAGGAATCTCCTATGATGTGACAGTGCTCTCGCTGCATCAGCTCACCTGCTTCCTCGCCACCTACGAGCACGGCTCCCTGACGGCCGCCGCCGACGAGCTCGGCTACGCCCAGCCGTCGGTGTCCGAGCAGGTCAGGGCCCTGGAGAAGACGCTCGGGGTGCAGCTGTTCCGCCGGGTCGGGCGGGGTGTGGTGCCGACCACGGTGGCCGACACGCTGCGCCCCCACGCCGAGCAGGTGCTGGCCGCCGTCGACGAGGCGCGCCGCGCGGTCCAGCGCGCCCGCACCCTGCAGACCGGCACCATCCGGTTCGGCATGTTCGGCACCGCCCGCCTCTACGCCGGCGCCGACCTGGTCGCCGACGTCCTCGAGCGGCACCCGGGGGTGCGCGTCGAGCTGGTCGGGCAGAACTCCTCCGACGTCTTCGAGGACCTGCGCCGCGGTCGGATCGAGGCCGCGATGATCGCGGTGCCCGGGCTCACCGGCGAGGGCATGACGGTCACCCCGGTCGCCCGCGACGAGCTGGTCTACGTCAGCGCCGACCCCGAGCGGCTCACCAGCCCGGTCACCGCACAGCGCCTGGCGCGAGCCTCCCTGGTGATGCCCGAGACGACCTGGCGCGCGGAGGACTCCACGCGGATCGTGCTGCGCCAGATGCTTCACGAGACCGGACGCAACCCCACGACCCGGATCGAGGTCGAGGACGTCGAGACCGCAGTCGAGCTCGCCGGACGGGGTCTGGCGGACACCATCATCCCGCGCGGCGCGGTCGACCAGCTGCTCCCGCGTCTGGCCCCCGACGCCGGCTTCGTCAGCCTGCGCCCCCGGCAGTACGACACGCTCGCCATCGTGCACCGTGCCGGCGCGGTCCTCAGCCCGGCGGCGCAGCTGATGATCGAGCTGGCCACGGCACGGATCCGGTCCATCGCCGAACCGGTCGCCCCGCGCTGAGGCGTGCGTACCTCAGGAGGACCACGGCACACTGCTGCCGTGACCCAGTACGCCTCACCGGACCCGTCCCCGGCTGCGGCCCTGCCCCCCGGCGTGACCTCCTTCGACGTCCCCCGGGTGACCACCTCGCGACCGGCCGCCCGCGGCGCCGTCGGGCTCGCGGTCGCGGTCGGACTCCTGACCGGCCTGTCGCCGGCCGTGCTCGGCGCCGACCCGGTCGAGGTGCTGCTCGCCCTGGGAGCGGCGGTCGTGCTGTGCCTGGCCGGCTACCCCCTGCCCGGGCTGGTGCGGTTGCTCGCGCTCGTGGTGGCGGGGATCGTGGGCCTGGCGGTCATCGGCGGGCCGGAGGGGGACGGCGTCGGTGAGCTGGTCTCCTGGCTGATGGGGTTCTGGGTGGGCGTCGCGCTCCTGCTCCCCCTCCTGGCGCGCCGGGACCGGCGTCGACGCCTGGCCACGGCTGCCGGTGCCCCGGCGGTCGACCACGACCCCCGGGGTGGCACCGACGTCGGGACCCTGGCCACTTGGCGCGACGCCCGCCACGAGTACGAGGCCGTCGAGCCCGACCCCGCGGTCGTCCTCGACGCGGTACGCCGCCTCGGGTCGGCCCAGCACGTGTACGTCAGCGTCTACCGGGGTCGAGGGCGGATGGACGTGATCGGGAGGAGCGACGGCTACGTCGTGCAGCAGACCGACAACCGGCTGCTGCCGGCCTGGGACGTCAACGTCGTGGTCGACCCGGCCTCGTTGCCGCGTGGCGCCGTCGGCGAGCTGGTCCGGGGCGGCTTCCCCGGCAGCAAGGTCGACCGCGCCCGGGTCGTCGGGCTCGCGCAGGCCGAGTCGGCGGTGCGCACGTGGCTCACCCACGGCACCCGCGACCGCGGGCTCAGCTGGAAGCACCTCGGGCGGAGCGACGCCCACCCGCAACCGACGGAGCTGCGGCGCACCGACTGAGGAGGGCGCCGGCCCCGCACCTGGTCCAGACGGGGCAGGACGGTCCTGCTCAAGGGGGGTCGGAAGTCCCTCCGGCGGGTTTACCCTCCTCGCGCAAGGCAGCACCACGGGCCGGGAGAAGCCGGGCCCGTGTCCCCACCCGACCGGCCCACGGGGTCGGCGAAAGGCAGGCACCCGTGTCCGACCGCGTTCTCTCCTCCGCCACCGCCAAGTCCGCCATCCAGCAGATGTCCTCGATCATCAACGGCGGCCTGACCGACCAGATCAACCAGCTCGACACCAAGGGCCAGCAGCTCTCCGACCCCAACAACTGGGACGGCCCCCTGGCCGAGCGGTTCCGCTCCGCGACCTGGCCCGAGACCAAGGCGGCCCTGGACAAGGCCAAGACCGAGCTCGAGGAGCTGCGCGTGCAGCTGGACCAGATCAGCCAGAACATCATGACCGCCGGCGGCGGCGCCTGAGGCCCACCCCACTGCGACCGTCCGCCATCCGTCCATCACCCACGCGACGGCGGGTGGCGGTGCACCATGATGTCACCCGGCGCGCCGCCGACTGGTTCTCCCGCGGTTCCGCACGAGGCGGAGCGGGCGTGGGGGGCGCCGGGGACGTCGTCCCGGACCCCTAGGGTCCGACCATGGCGGTAGGCAACCGACTCGGCGACGTCGTCCTCGGCCTGGGGTGTGCCGCGACGGGGGTCGTCCTGCCCGTCGCACTCGGCCTCGACCCGGCCCTGACGGTCGCGGTCCTCGCCCTGGGGGTCGTGGCCGGCGTGGCGACCGGGCCACTCGTCGGCGGCCGGAAGCTCGCGGCGTTCTTCGCCCTGCTCGCGACCGGGGTCGTCGTCCTGGGGTCCCTGGACCGCACCGAGTCGGGCGGCTCCTGGATCGCCGGCATGGTGCTCGGCGCGGTGCTCGGCATGGTGCTCACCGGTCGCGCCGAGCGCGGCCGTCGGCGCGGCCCGGCCACGGCCGTGCGTGTCCGGTGGGACCACGGGCCGGAGACGGTCGAGCCCGACACCCCGTCCACCGCCGACCTCCTCGATGCCGTCCGGGCGCTGGACGGTCGCGGGCGCACCGTGGTCTCGATCGCACGCGGGCACGCCCGGCTCGACATCGGTGGCGACGCCGGCGGTCCCCTCCTGGTGCTCTACTGCGCGGACGTCAGCGCCCGGCTCCCGCGGTGGCAGGCCCTGACCAGCGGGCCGCACGAGCAGTCCGGCGGCGAGGTGGCTGTCCGCATCGCCGGCACCGACGGGCGCGTCCCCGCGTCCGCCACCACCACGCTGGGCCGGGCGCTCGAGGCGGTCGAGCACGTCGCCGCCGGCGGCACCCCGGCCCCCGCGCACGAGCTTCGTGGCGGCATGCAGGTTGCCGACCTGCGGCCTCCGGCGCTCGACGCCTCGGGAGACCTGTAGTGGTGGCGCGGACGGGCACGAGCCCGAGGTCACGCCCCGCGACCCGTGGCGTCGCCACCCCCGGACTCCTCGCCTTCCTCCTGCTGCTGGCGCTCGTCGGCGTGGCGGCCGCCATGACGGGCGTGGTGGAGGAGCGCGCGCTGAGCGCCACCACGACCGGTGAGGTCGTCTCGGGCGAGACCGAGAGCCTCTCCGCCGGCGGCGAGCGGTGCGCCGGCACGATCGTCTACGCCGTCGACGGTCGCGACTGGCAGATCACCGACCGGGTCGGCGGCGCCTGTCCGGCCGACGGTGGGGAGAGCGCGGTCCAGGTCCGCTACGACCCGGAGTCGCCGTACGTCGCCCAGACCGGGGACACGGACCACGGACCGCTCGGCGTCACCGTCTTCAGCGGCGTCGGCGCCCTGCTGCTCCTGGTGCTGCTCGTGCGCAGCCTGGTGACGCGCCGCCGCGGCCCCTCGGGCGGCGGCGCCCACGCTCAGGACGCGGAACGCCGGCCGACCGGCATGTACGACGACGAGCCGTACCGGCCCTGACCCACCGACCGACCCGTACCGGTCAGCCGGCGACCGCCGGCTCCCCCGCGGCGGGCGCCGGGGTCGGGGTGGCGGTCTGCACCAGGCCGACCGCCCCGCCGGACACGGCGTAGCCGCGGCCCACGGTGAGCGCGACCGGCGCCTTGCGCGGCAGCGAGGAGACGCCCAGCAGGTCGCCGTCGAAGTCGACGTTCGGCATCAGCAGCACACCGCAGCGCGACTTGCGCACGGTCTTGGACCAGTGGCTGTACATCCCGCGCAGGTCGTCGGAGCGGCCCGCGGCGATCACGGTCAGGCCGGGCAGCTTGGCGTCGAGCAGGCCCGTGATCGCCTGGTCCCGGTCGTCGAGCTGCTCGGCGTCGTCGATGAGCAGGACCAGCTGGCCGCGGTGCACGCGCGCGGTGGCCAGCAGCGCCGCGAGGTCCTCCTCGCCCACGGCCACCTTGTCCAGGCCGGCGTCGCCGAGCGGCGAGCGCCGCCCGCACACGCCCCAGATCGCGACCGGTGTGCCGGCCGCGGTGGCCGCCGTACGGATGGTCTCGGCCATCGCGAGCAGCAGGGTGGACTTGCCGCTGCGCGCGGGGCCGGTGACCATCACGTGCTCGCCCTGCCACAGCTCGAGCGCGGCGACCCCGAGGTCGGCCTCGGCGATCCCGACGGGCAGGAGCCACGGCTCGGTGTCGATCCGCGCGCCGACGCCGAGGTCGGCGACCGAGACGACCTCGGGCAGCCGCCCGATCACGGTGGCCTTGCGCTGCGCGCCCGACCAGGTGCCGCGCACGGCCTCGACGGCGGCCGCCAGGCCCCCGGCCGGGGTGGCCACGTGGGTCTGGAGCTTGGTCTCGGCCAGCACGCAGCGGCCGGGGACCGGCGGCGGCGCGAGCTTGGCCGGCACCCCCGCGGTCGAGTAGTCGTAGGCGTCGGCGAGGCGGAAGAGCCACTTCTGCGTGGTGACCTCGTCGATCGCCGGCGGCACCGCCTTGACCCGCGCGGTGCTGGCCACGAAGTGCATGCCGAGGTCGGGGCCGTCGGTCCAGGCGCGGTAGAGGCCCTCGAGGAGCCGGATGCCCTCGTAGTCGTCGTACTCGTCACGCAGGGTGGCCAGGCCGTCGATGAGCACGACCAGGCGACGGTACGGCCCGCTCGACGCGCGCCGGCGGTCCAGCTCGGCCCGGACGTACTTCAGCAGGCGCACCTGCTCCTCGCGGGCGGCGGCGCCGGAGCCGACGTACCCCACGAGGTGGGGCAGGTCGCGGAGCGGGGCGAGGTCGCGGCTCCCGAGGTCCATCACCAGCAGGTCGACGTCCTCGGGCGAGGTGGCGGCGCAGACGGTCAGGCCGATCGTCGCGAGCGCGGTGCTGGTGCCGCTGCCCGGGATGCCCATCATCAGCGCGTTGCCGTTGCCGAGGTCCCACGCGGCGGGGATCTGGCGCTGGCGGTCGGGCTCGTCCGAGATCGCGAACAGCACCCGCCCGCCCTCGACGGAGCCGACCACCGGCAGCGGCGCCGGGCCGTGCGGGTCCGGCTCGGCGAGCGCCGGGGCGTACGGCCCGGCGAGCTCCACGCGCTCGCCCAGCGCCTCGGGCCACACCGGGCGCGGCGGGGCGTACCCCATCTCGTCGTTGGCCTCCACGATCGCGTCGATCAGCAGGTCCAGGTCGGTCGGGGCGTCCTTGTCGTCGACCTCGACCTGCTCGGGGGTGATGGTGACCCCGAAGCCGAGCGGGTGCGCCTCGACGACCGTGGACGACTCGGCCTGGGCGCGGCCCGTGACGAGCGCCGTCTGGACCGGGGTGATGTCGTCCTGGCCGAGCTTCACGAACGCGCGACCCATCTGGGTGCGTCCGATGGCGGAGGCGGTGGGCACCCCGATCACGTTGCTGGAGTCGTCGCGGCTCTGCACGCGCAGCGCCACGCGCAGGTTGGTGTTGGCCAGGATGTCGTCGTTCACGACGCCGGCGGGGCGCTGGGTGGCCAGGATCATGTGCACCCCGAGCGTACGACCGACGGCACCGACGCTGACCAGGGAGGACAGCACGTCGGGGTACTCCTTGGCCAGCATCGCGAACTCGTCGACGACCAGCAGCAGCCGCGGCATCGGCTCGGCGGGGTTGGTGGCCAGGTAGGCGTCGAGGTTGTCCACGCCCTCCCCCGCGGCCGCGAACATCTCCTGGCGGTAGCGCATCTCAGCCTCGAGGGCCCGGATCGCGCGGTCGGCGAGCTGGGCGTCGAGGTTGCTGACCGTGCCGATCGTGTGGGGCAGCCGCTCGCAGGCCGCGAACGCCGCGCCGCCCTTGAAGTCGATCAGGATGAAGGTGAGCCGGGTCGGGTCGGTCCGCGCCGCCAGCCCCGCGACCAGGGAGCGCAGGAACTCGCTCTTCCCTGAGCCGGTGGTCCCGCCGACCAGGCCGTGCGGCCCGTCGCGGACGAGGTCGAGCTCGAAGCCCCCGGTCTCGCCGACGCCGATCGGCGCCTTGATCCGGGTCGAGGTGCGCCAGCTCTCCCGGATCGCCTCGCGGCTGATCTCCTCGATGCCCAGCAGCGGGGGCAGGCGCACCATCGAGGGCAGCGCCGCGCCCGGCACGACCAGCTCGGGGTCGTCGAAGCGGGCCAGGTCGAGCGCGCAGCGACGTGCCGTGGGCAGGTCGAGGCCGGCCAGGACGACGTCGTCGACGGTGGTGAGGTCGTCGGGGCGGGTGGCGGTGCCGAGGGCGTCGGGCTGCACCTCGAGCACGACCGTGCACGACGACGGCAGCTGCTCGTGGGAGGACGCCACGACGATCCCGGCGACGTGGACCTCGCGCTGGTTGGGGTTGATCGGGCTGGTCGAGCTGATCCGGCGCCCGTGGCCGAGCAGCGTGCGGGCGGGGGCGTTGCGGCCCTCCAGGAGCACGTCGGAGTCGAGGACGAGCAGGACGGCCGGCGTGGGCTGCCGGTCGACGTTGTCGCGCAGGCCGCGCAGCATGGCCTCGCTGCGGCTGCGGTCGTCGGAGAGCCAGTGCCCGCCGGCGGAGTCGCCGAGCCGGCGGCTGTGCGGGAGCCACTGCGTCCAGGACCAGTCGGCGTCGCGGCCCCGGTCGCAGAAGACGCCGATCGTCAGGTCGGCGGGGCCGACGTGCACCGCGGCCTGGGCGACCAGGCTGCGGGCGACGGCGAGCGCGCCCTCGCGGTCGCCGACGATGCCGACCACGCCGGCGTTGCCGAGGTCGACCTCGACGGGTGCGGAGCCGAGGATGCTGGCCCGGATGGTCTTCTTGGCGGCGTCGTGGAGTCGCTTGCCGTTGGAGGAGTCGTCGATGGGCGGGGCCCACCCGACGTCACCCACGCCGGCGTTGAGCTTGAGGAAGTCGTCGGCCGAGAACCGGCGCTGCCACATCAGGGTCGAGGGCAGCGCGGCCCGCCGGATCGTCGTGGCCGGGTCGGGCAGCTCGGCCCGGCGGCGGGCCCGCTCCGCGGCGGCCGCCTCGGCGATGTCGGACGCGAAGGTCTCCAGCGCCTCGGCGAAGCGCGTCTCCTCCTCCTCGATCTCCTTCGTACGGCGCCGCTTCTGCTCGTAGTAGGTGCCGATCCCGAGGATCGGGCTCAGGCCGGCGATCAGGGCGAACTTGGCGTTGCCCAGGACGAAGACCATGGCGACGGCCAGCACGAGCGGCCCGATCACGGTGGCCAGCGGGAAGCGGCTCGGGGGCGGGTCGTCCTTCTTCACCGGCGGGGTGATCTCCTCCGGTGCCGGCGGGCGGCCCGGACGGGGCGGGCGGTTGAACGGCGCGGTGCCCGAGGGGGTGACGTTGTTCAGCGAGCCGGGCGCGGGGGCCAGTGGCTCCGCGGGCTTGCGGCGCAGCGTGATGGCGGCGCCACCGACGAGCACCACGGCCTCCTCGGTGACCAGGACCCCGTCGACGATCGGCTCCGGCTCCTCGGTCTCCTCGTCCTTGCGGCGCAGGCCGGAGACCTTGGCGGCCACCCCGGTCTTCTCGGCCTTCGCCGCCTCCTCCGCCTCCGCGGCGGCCGCGGCCTCGAGCTCGGCGAGGGTCGCGACGCGCTCGCCCTCGACGACGGTGCCGTTGGTGGAGCCGACGTCGCGCACGCGGACGCCGTCCTCCTCCAGGGTCAGGCTGGCGTGGTTCCACGAGGTGCTCGGGGAGTCCACGGTGATGTCGGCCAGCGGCGCCCGGCCGATGGTCAGCGCACGCTGGCGCGGGAGGGGCACCACGCGGCCGGCGTCGAGGCCGCCGGAGACCGTCGCGGTCCAGGAGGTGACCGGCGTGGTCCGCGACAGCGGGTCCCGACCGACGCGGGAGCCCTCGAGCAGGGTCACGTCGGCGAGCCGGTCGCTCGCGGCGTGCTTCCGCTCGTCGACCCACACCTCGTCGGCCGCGGCGAGCAGCTGGCCGCAGACCTGCTCGACGAGGTCGGCGAGGGTCGCCGTGCCGGCGGCCTGCGCCAGCTCCACGTCGTGGGGGGTTCCGTCGACGTCGATGGTCACGCGCACGGGCGGTCTCCTTGGGGTCGGTCGGCACGCCGGGCGGACCGGCGTACGACGGGGTCAGCCGCGCGGCACCGCGAACCAGAACAGGCGGGGTGCCGGGGCGGAGCCGGACACCGGGCGGACGCCCGGGTCCTGGGAGGTGGCCTGGAGGGCGACCACCTGGTCGGCGGGCAGCGCGCGCGAGGAGCTGAAGTCGAGACCGGAGCCGGTCAGGCCGTCGGCCCGGTCCAGCTGCAGGTCGCCGAGCGCGTCGGCGACCGCGGCGGGCTCGGTGCTGCCGGCCTCCGCCGCGGCGCGCGCGAGGGCGACGACCGCGTCGTGGCTGCGGGTGTCGGCGCTGCCGGCGATGGTGGAGAACGGCTCACCGTCGAAGAAGTCCTCGACGGCCGGGTCGGCGGCCGCGGCGCGCACGGCGGCGAAGTACGCCGAGAGCGACTCCCCGGTGGCACCGGGCTCGAGGGCGGCGACGTCGCCGGTGTCCTCGCCGACGGTGACCATCTCGGAGGCCAGGCTGCCGTCGGCCTCGACGAGGTCCGTCGCCAGCACCGGGCTCAGCGCGTCCGGGGTGAGGAAGACGGGCAGGGACACCGCGGAGCCCTGGAGCGCGCGGACCATGACGGCCTGGCGCGAGGCCGGGCCGGTGACGACGACGGAGTCGACCTCGGCGTCGTCGGCCAGCCGGGCGATCTCGGTGGCGAGCCGGTCCGCGGCGCTGACCGGCGCGCCCACGGCGAGGGCGCGCTGCGCGGCCGGGGCCAGCGTGGGCAGCTCGCCACCGCCGGCGTCGACCAGCACGGGCTTGGAGACGCCGGCCGCATCGATCGCGCCGGTGAGCTCGTCGGCGATGGCCGTCTGGGCCGGACCGGTGAGCCACACGGGCGCACCGTCGGGCAGCGCCGGGCTGGGCGCGTACGGCAGCAGCACCGGGACCCCGGTCTCGGCCGCGGCGTCGACCGCGCCGGCGACGTGCGGACCGGAGGAGGCGACGACGACCCCGGCCACGCCCTGCTCGGCGAGGTCCTGGACCGCCTGCTCGGCGCCCTCGACCGTGCCGCGGTCGTCGACCGCGACGACGTCGACGGGGGTGCCGCCGAGGCCCAGGCGGTACGCCGCCACCTCGGCGCCCTCGGCCGCCTCGTTCCACTGGGCCCCGGAGTCGTCGGGCGAGGACAGGCTGACCACGACCCCGATCGACGCGCCCTCAGGCAGGCCCTCGGCCTCCAGCGGCACCGCCGCCGGCGTGGCCGGGGCCGCGGTGGACTCGGCGGCATCCTCCGGCTCGGCGTCGTCCCCCGAGCAGGAGGTGACGGCCAACGCCAGCAGCGCGGCTGCGGGCAGGGCTGCCCACCGTTGCGACGACCGCACGCTCACTGCCCGGCGGCCAGGTGGAACGAGTAGACCGTGCGGCGCTCGACGCCCTCGGGCACGTCCACCTGGAAGGCCTGCAGCTGGGCCTGACGCTTGAAGGCAGCCTCGGCCTGCGCCTGACGCAGCATCAGCCCGCCGATGTCCTGCCCGCGCGCGTTGGCGTAGGAGGACGCGGTCCGGGTGGCCAGCGCGAGCTGGAAGTCGGCGGCCCGGGCGTCGCCCGCGTTCGCGCCGAGCGTGCCGAGCAGCCCGGCCCCCTCGACCTCGGGGTCACCGAGGTCGAGCAGCACTTTGGTCAGGTCGGCGGTGAGCAGCTTGCCGGCCGCGTCGGTGTCCCGGGTCGAGGCCGACACGGTGTCGGCGATGACGTCGAGACCCTGGCGGACGTTCGACTCGATCGCGGACGTCGCCTCCTTCGAGGTCTTGTCCAGGCCGGCCTTCTGCTCGTTGATGGTCGCCTTGCCGTCCTTGACGATGTCGTCGGCCGCAGCGTTCATGCCTGCCTGGGAGTTCTCGAACACCTCGCCAACCGAGTCACGCACCTCGTCGGCCTTGCGGCCCACCTGTCGGATGGCCGGATCGATCGCCGACGCACCCAGACCCTCGGCGCTGACGGCCGCAGCTTCAATGCCGGCTTCGATCTGGTCCTTTGCCTTCTGCTCACTGGTGCGAAGAGCAGTCGCCGCCGCCTTCACCTCGTCACGCGTCGACGTGAGACCACCCTCCGACTTCAGGAGGTCGTCGAGCTTGTCCTTCAGCGTCTTCTTGGCCGGATCCGTCTGGCCCGACGCCTCGTTAGCCGTCTCCAGCACCAGAATGGCGTCGTTCAAGGCCCGTAGGTTTGACTTGTACAAGTTCATCGCCTTCCCGAAGTCGGACTGAGAGCCGTCCGAGGTGTCGGTGGCGTCGATGACTGACTGCCAGCCCGGGAAGGTTGCCGGGTTTTCTTCGGTCACTTCCGCGCACGGCACTAAGGTCAACTTCGACCGGAGCGACTCCACGGTGGCCCGAGTGAGCTGACCGGGCTGGACGGCGGCCTCGTCCGGAGCGATCAGGCCGCAAAGAGCTGCCGCGAGGTCGCGGTTCTGGCTCAGGTTGGTGTCCGCGGTACTCCGTACCGCTGTGATCGCAGTTGTGAAGGCCTGACCCTGAGCCGCGAATGCGTTGCGAGCCTTGATGAGATCGCCCAGCTCCAGCACTTCATCCTCGGGCAGGCTGCCGCGGATTTCAGTGAGCGCCGAGATGGTCCGATCAACCTGATTCTCGAGTCCGAGCGTTGCGTCGAGCGCGTCGCTGATACCGGTGGTGTCGACCGTGTTCTGCACCGACTCGGTGGTCTCACGAATCTTGTCAGCGACGCCGCGGAAGTCGTCCTTGGCGCGGAAGAGCGAGCAAGTCACCGACTCCGTGAAGGGGTTCGCGGAGTTGGGCGAGGGAGGGACGCAGATCGCCGGGCTCGGGACGTCCGGGCCGATCGAGACCAGGATCTGCTGGCCCAACTGCTCCTTGCAGGCTTCGCTCGCTGCCGCATAGCCCTTAAGAGTGCCAGCCACGCGACGCAGGCTGTCGTAGACGCTGCCAGCACCGGCGCCCGTTCGGACGCTGGCCCCGCATCCGCCGCCGGAGGCGGGCGCCGCCGGCACCGCACCACTCGTGTCGCCGAGCAGTGAGTCAACAGAGTTGACGGTGCTCTCGAGCTGGGCGAGTGAGGATGAGCCGGTCGAGTCGAGGGCCGAGGAGATGCCGTCGCCGAGGCCGGTGACGGTGCCGTCGAGGGCTTCCATCGAGGCGGCGATCCCGGTGATGCTGGTCTCGAGGTCGCCCACGGTCTTCTGGCCGAGGGTCTCGGTGGTGGAGTTCAGGCTGTCGCGCACGGCGGAGATGGAGTCGCCGGCCTCAGCCAGCACCTCGTTCACCTCGCCGACGACCTCGACGGTGCGCGCCTGCAGGGCGAGCTCCTCGGAGGCAGCGGGGTTGAAGGCGTTCTCGACCAGCGCGCCCACCGACGGGTCGGTGACCAGGCCGGGCTGGACGCTCAGGTCGAAGGCCGGGGCGCTGAAGTCCTTGGCGTCGACGACCAGGCTCAGCGTCGCGCTGGAGCTCAGCTGCGGCGGGGCCAGGATCGTGGCCCACTGGACCTGGGTGGCACCGTCGGCGCCCTGGCTGAGCACGCCGTTGGTCACGTTGTCCTGGCCGGCGGACTGCGTGACGACCCGAGCGGGATCGGTGCTGCCGAGGTCGGCGCCGGCGACGATCGTCAGTGGCGCACCGACCAGGGCCGGGCGGGTGCGTGATCCGCCGGGGACGTCGTAGGTGATGTCCTGCGCCTCGACCGTCAGGTTCTGGACCGTGAGGTCGATCTGCACCTCACCGTCGTACCCCTCGAGGTCGGCGAGGTCCGAACCAGTGCCGTCGGCGGTGCGGTAGGAGGTGAGGACGCGGACCGGCAGGTCGCTGACCACGTCGTCGGGCGAGTACGCCTGGGTGGTGCTGTCGGCGCTCTCACCGTCGGCCGAAGCGGTGACCGTCGTGCCCTCGACGGCGGTGAGCGTGCCGTCGGGACCCATGGCGATCTCGACCGACTGCAGCACGCGGTCGCCCGGGGAGACGGGGAGCTCGGAGTCGGCCACCGTGACCAGGCCCGGCGTCGACGCCGAGCCCACCAGCGAGGCGACCGCCACGGCGGCGACGAGGCCGACCAGTGGCTTGCGAGCGCGCAGCGTCGCTGCGCGCGCGGACGGACGGTTGTGGAACATGTGTGACCCCATCTAGCTGATCGCGGATGCCGAGACACCCCATGGCGAGCCCCGCAGCGGCCACAGCATAAGGCCTGGGTACAGCGACCCGTACCCGAACGACGGTGGTCCCGTCCAACCGGCTAGACCACGCAGTCGTCGCAGGTCAGAAGCTTGTCAACGGTTCAACAAGGTCGTTGTCCGGGCTAGCCGCGAGCCTTCTTCTCCTGCCGCTCCGCCCGCTTGCGAAGCCCGATCTGCTGGAAGCCGATCAGGACCGGCAGCATCGAGATGACCCCGACGATCGACGGCACCACAGCAGCGAACGCGAGGCCCAGCCCGATCACCGCGATGGTGCCAGTGACGACCAGGTAGGTGACGCTCGGGAAGTCGGACGCCTGGGACAGAGGGGTTTCCGGAGCATTCACGGGCGTCATGATGCGGCACCGCGGACGGGCGCGGGGCGGATTACCTCGTCATCAAGCGGTCACCTCGATCTTGTTACCGAACGTTTGATCGAATGTGCCCGTCCTGGTTGAGGATAACCGCCTCTGACCTGTGGAAACACCCCAGGACTGTCGGTGGCGAGTGCTTGGATTGATTCATGGCCACCGACAAGGACACCACCACCGGGCACCCCGTGCCGGCCGGTGTCCGCGCGGTGTCCGCAGCTGTAGTCGCGTTGGTGGAGCGGCCGCTGTTCGCGTTGGACGCCGCCACCACGAGGGACACGATCCTGGCCCTGGCCGAGCTGAAGTCCCGCCTGGCCTCCTACGAGTACGCCGTCCTCGCCCACGCCGAGGAGGTCCAGGTCGGCGCCGACACCGGCTGCACCTCCACCGGCGTCTGGGCCGCCAACGCCACCCGGTCGCAGAAGAACGTGTCCGCCGCCCAGGTCAGGTTGGCGACCGCGTTGGAGACCCGGTGGCACCGTGTGCGGGACGCGCTCGCCGCCGGGTCCATGAACGCGGAGCAGGTCCGGGTCGTGGTCAACGCGTTGGAGGACCTCCCCGACGACCTCGACGCGGGGTTGGTGACACGAGCCGAGGAGGCGTTGGTCGGGTACGCGGTGGAGTTCGCTCCCCAGGAGCTGAGGCAGCTGGGGGCGCACATCCTGACCCTGGTCGCACCCGAGGTCGGTGAGGAGATCGACCGCAAACGTCTCGAAGCCGCTGAGGCGAAGGCGGCGCAGAAGCGGCGGTTCAGCCTGTCGTTCGACGGCCACGGCACCGCGCATGGCCGGTTCACCATCCCCGAGGTCCAAGCCAAGATGCTGCAGAAGCTCCTCTACGGCTTCGCTGCCCCCGGCCACGTCAACTGCACCCCCGCCAGCGACGACCCCGAGGGTGGGAAGCGGGAATGGACCAAGGGCCGGCCGTCACCGCAGAAGCTGGGTGAGGCGTTCTGCGAGCTCATCGAGAACTACCCCCGCAACAACGCCCCGAAGCTCGGACGCACCGACGGCACCTTCATCACGACCACCACCTTCGACCTCCTCACCACCGCACTCGGGACCGCGACGCTCGACGACGGGACCCCGATGACCGCGGCCCAGGCGATGCGCCTGGCCTGCGAGGCCCGGATCATCCCCGTCGTCCTGGGCGGCAACGGCGAGGTCCTGCACCAGGGCCGGGCCCGACGCCGGTTCACCGCCGCCCAGACCTACGCCCTGCACGCCCGCGACAAGTCGTGCACCGCCAAAGGGTGCGACTGGCCACCGGGTCTGTGTCACGCCCACCACGACAAGAAGTTCTCCGAAGGCGGCCTGACCGACATCGAGGACGGGCGGCTTTTGTGCCCCCACCACCACGCCCGGGCCCACGACCCCGCCTACGAGATGAAGGTCCACGCCGACAACAAGGTCACCTTCCACCGCCGGACCTAGGCCGACCCGTTCGGCGGGCGAGCTCTCGCTTTGCTCGCTCCTCGACCACCGGGGCTGACGCACGCCCTCGACCACCCGGGCTGACGCACGCCCTCGACGACCGGACGCTGCGCTCGCCCTCGACCACCGGGGCTGCGCGCGCCGCCTTGGCGCGCCCTGACGGATCAGCGGTCCTTGCGGTGGCGCTCCAACCGGGCGAGCAGGTCGTCGGCGTCGAACTCCGCCGGCACCCGGCGGTAGCGGAACGTCCGCCCCTCCCCCACCTCGTCGTACAGCGACGAGCCGACCGGGCGCTGCAGCAGCCAATTCCGGCAGGATTCGCCGCGCTCCCCGGCCCGCGCGCACCCCGCCCGCACCACGGCGGCGAAGTCCAGGCAGGCCCGGTCGCAGGCTCGCGGGAGCAGGTCGGCGACGACGATCACGTCCCGCCGGTCCAGGGGTCCGTCCTGCAGCAACGCCAGGGCGAAGGCGGCCTGCTCGGCGAGCCGGAGGCTGCCGTCCCGGGCGACGAGCGAGGAGGCGTGCTCCACGAACCCGAGCAGCGGCCAGGAGTGGCCGTCGTCGAGCCCGTCCGCTGCCGCCGACCACTGCCCGGGTTCCTGGGACATCGAGTCGGCGATGCGTAGCACCCATGACGCCGGTACGTCGTGGTCGCGCTCGTCGGTCGGCAGCGCCAGCAGGCCGAGCACGTCACTCATCGGGACCCGCTCCCGGCGAGACCCGCGGACGCAGCGCCTGGATCTCGGCGACCGACGGGCGGTACTCCCGACGGCTCCTCATCCGCAGGTCCTCGAGGACGGGCAGGTCCGCCAGGACGGACAGGTCGCCGTCGAGGACCCGCGTCGTCCCGTAGAGCCTGAGGTGCCGCAGCCGTGCCAGGTCACGCAGGGGTCGCAGCGACGCGACGTCGCCGCAGTCGCTGGCGTTGAACCGGGTCAGAGCACGGCAGTCCGCCACCGCGTCCAGGGCACCCACCCCGCGGCACGCCTCCAGCTCGAGCTCCTCTAACCGGCCGAGGGTGCGCAGGTCGTCAATGTCGGTGAGCGCGGCCGCGCCGACGACGGCGAGCCGGCGGAGAGCGGGCAGCGCGGACGCACCGCGCAGCGACTCCAGCCGCGGACGGTCCTTCAGGTCGACCTGAACCAACCCCGGGGCGGCGCCCAGCGGAATGAGGTCCGCCGCGGTGTAGCCACGCAGTGCGGCGCGCAGGAGGCCCGAGGCCGAGGCCGAGGCCCACGAACCTCGGACCTGGCTCCATTCGGCCGCCAGCTCGAGGAGCCCCGGCAGCCGTCCCAGGTCGAGGACCGCCGAGGGGTGCGTGGTCACTGACAACTTGCTCAGGTTCGCCCCGAGGGCCTCGACCGGCTTCAGGCTCCGGACCCGTCGGTCGAGCACCACCAGCTCGCGGACCGGCAGCCCCTCGAGGAACCCGAGGTCCGGCTCGTCGGCGCCGAGCGCGTGGTTGACGACGAGTCGCTGCGCACGCCCGGAGGTGAACGGCTCCGCTGCCGCGGGGGTCCACCGACCCTGGAGCACGACCTCGACCACGCCACCGAGCTCGCCCTCGCTGAATCCGCTCGTCACGAGCCGGCACCCCCGCCGACCGGTCCGTCCGCGCCACGTTCGCGTACCGCCTGCTCGTGGAGCCGCCGGCGCAGGTCGTCCAGAGCGGGCTGCTCGGTGCGTACCCCGGACGCGTCCTGGAGGACGAGGTCGTCGAGCCCACCCATGCCGCGGTAGAGGCCGATCACCGTGACCAGCAGCTGACGCCGCTCGTCGGCCGGACGGGGCGTGGCGGCCTCCTCGGCGAGCGAGCCCAGCAGTGCTGCCCAGCGCGGCTCGCCCGTGCGGTAGAGCAACGACGAGAGGGCGCGGAGCGTCTCGGCGACCCCGTCGGGTGCGTCTGCGGTCGTCCCCCGCAGCGAGCGCCAGACCTCGTCGCGCAGGCCCATCTCCTCGCACAGAGAGCGGACCAGCCGCACCGTCTCCTCCTCGACCGTCGCGCCGTGCTCGACGAGCTGGGTGGCCACCAGCTCGACGGCGACGCCGGCCTCGTTCGCGTCGAGGAGGTCCCAGGCGTTGTCGACGTCGCGGCGGGTCAGCTGGTCCTCGACCAGGACCACCAGGCCACGAGCCCGCCCCAGGACGTCCACGTCGTCATGATGACAGTCGCCGGCCCGCCCCCGCCTCGACCGGCCCCGGTCACTCGAAGCGGTTCGCCGCGGCGTCCGCCGCTGTCCGGTAGAGCTCCCCCCAGCCGACCACGGTGAGGTCCGCGGCGCTCACCGGGTCCTGCGGCGGTTCCCGACCCTCGGCCGCCACCGCGACGTGGACGAAGCAGGGGAACTCCGCGACCGGGTCGACCGAGGCGCCCCGGTGACGGGCGGCGAGGACGACCACCCCGACGTCCTCGCGCTCGCCGAGCTCCTGCCCCGGGAGCGGCGGCTGCAGGCGGACCAGCAGGGCCGGCTTGCCGTTGTCGAAGGCCAGCACCCGCAGGACGTGACACTGGCGCACCTGCGCGAGCCGGGTGCTCTCGAGGGAGCTGAGGTAGTAGGTGGTCCGAGATTCACCGACCTCCCGAGCGGCGGGGAAGACCCGGGCCAGGCGTGTCAGCAGGTCCTCGGCGGCCTCCTCGAGCGTGGGGTGGCGGCGCTCCGCGGTACGTCCGCCGCGCTCGGCGTAGTAGACGCTCCACCGGCTGCCCTCGTCGCACAGGACCCACGCCTCGTTCGCCGCCGCACCGTGGCCGAGGACGACGGCGTCAGAGGGCACGTCCAGCCGGGTCACCCGGGCACGCACCTCGTCGAGCGTCATCGTCCTGCCTCCATGATGGTCCCGTGTCTCCGTCGACCCCGCCGCTGCGCCAGGTCCGCGCCGCCTACGACGACCAGACCATCACCGTCTACCAGGCCTACCCCGACCGGGTCGCCGACGCCGCCCTCGAGGCCGGGCGCTTCGTGCCGCCCTTCAAGCGCGAGCGGATGACCTGGGTCAAGCCGTCGTTCCTCTGGATGATGTACCGCTGCGGCTGGGCGACCAAGCCCGACCAGGAGCGCGTCCTGGCCGTCCGGATCACCCGCGCGGGCTTCGAGGAGGCACTCGCGTCGTCCTGCCTCAGCCACCTCGACGCGGAGATCCACCCCGACCGCGACACCTGGGCCCGGCTCAAGGAAGCCAGCCCCGTGCGCGTGCAGTGGGACCCCGAACGCTCCACGACCCTCGACCCGCTCCCGTGGCGCTCGATCCAGGTGGGCCTCGGTGGCCGCACGGTCGCGGCCTACGTCGACGAGTGGATGGTCGACCTGACCGACCTCACCGCCGAGGTGCACGCCATGCGCGAGGACCCCGCGCTGCGCCGCACCCGACCCGGCCTCGAACGGCCCTACCCGCTGCCCGAGGCCGTGGGCCCGCGGATCGGCCTCAGCCGGCCCCTCCCGCAGCACGAACAGTGAACCGGGGCTGCGCGGACGGCACGTCCGACGGGAAGGCGCGTACTCGCTCCCGGCCCGAGAGAACCGCGACGAGGAAACCCGTCGCGGTCAGGTCGAACGGCTCCCACGCCGGCCCGCGGGCCTCGTTCACCACGACTCCCCACCGCTCCGGGTCGTGACGCGGGGAGCACCGCCAGAAGCAGACGTCGCCGTTGTCGGTCACCGCCCACGGGAGCAGCTCGCCGCCGTCGACGTCGTACGGCACCACCTCGCCGCCCGCGGCCAGCGACCGCAGCGCCTCGAGCCTGACGCGTGCCTGCTCCACCAGGTCGAGGTGCCGCTCCTCGGCGCCGGGCGCGAGCAGCCACAGGAAGTCGTCGAACGCGCCCGGCCCGTAGGTGTCGAGCAGCGCGCGGTGATCGTCGGGGAGGGTGACACCGAGGGAGGCCTCGGCAGCGAGCCGTGCGGCCGGGATGGCGTACGCCCCGGGCACCGGCGGCGGCGGGACCAGCGCGACGAGCTGCTGGAGGCCGGGGGTCACCGCGCTGTGCCGTAGGTCTCGACCAGCGGCGCCGGCGGCAGGTAGCCGTGCGCCGTCACGTAGTGCAGCACCAGGTTCGGCGCCTGCCAGGTCCGACCACTTCTGTCACGGACCTCGATCGCGGCGCTCCCGAGCCACAGCTCCGACCCGTCCGTGGTCTGGTGGCGTGTCAGCCAGAACTCGGCATCCGGGCAGAACGGGCATCGGTGGAAGCCGCGCGTGCGCCCGACCGGCGACCGGGCCGCGTCCTCCAGCACGCGCAGGAGGGAGTCGGGACAATGACGGGGAGGCCCGAGATCACCGGGTCCGAGCCAGCCGAAGGCCAGGGCCCCCACAGCCGGTCCACCCACGACGGCGCCACCCTCGGGGACCTCGGTCCCGTCCTCGTAGACGGTCATCCGGAGCTCTCGTCCTCGGTGACGTCGACCGCGCCGGCCGCCTCGAGCGCCCACGCCAGCGCGCCCAGGGCGACCGGCCACCCCGGCACCTCCACCCGGACCCGGACCAGATCGGGCGTGACGACCTCGGCGTCCCACCACCGCCATGGGCGGTCCGACGGGTCGAACCAGGACAGCCAGCTGCGCGCCGTCCAGCGTCGCTCGTCCGGTGACCGCGCACCCTCGGGGGCGCAGGCCTGCCGGAACCACGGCGGGAGGTGGCGGTCGGCGTCGGGCGCAGCGTGCTCCTCCGCCGGCAGCAGGACCGCGGCGAGGACCACGTCGTTCACGCGTCGCAGGACCGCCCACGCCTCGTCCTGGGCACCGTCGGCGGGTGGTGGCACCCGCGCCCGGACGGTGACCAGCCCCGCACCGCCCGGGCTGCCACCTGCGGCCGGGTCGCCCCGCAGCCGCATCAGCTCGGACCCGGCAGCCGCTACGTCGGTCATGCCCCGGAGCGTAGGAGACCCCACCGCGCCGGACTACCGCCCGCGCCCCCACCAGGGCCCGAAGATCGCAACCCGCAGCGCCTCCTGGTAGCCCGCGGCGGCCCTCCTGATCGCGCCGGCCTCCGCACGCGCGTGGTCGGCCTCGTCGTGCATCGCGTAGAAGACGAACCACAGCTTGCCGGCGAAGGCCGTCGGGATGGTCTCGGCGACCGCGCCGCTGTCGCCGATCTCCTGGACCAGCTCCTCGAGCTCGGTCAGCGCCTGACCGTCCAACGACTTGTCGCCCCGTAGGGGCATCAGGACCCGCGTGGTCAGCTCGTCCAGACGGCCCTCGAAACCGCTGAGGTCGGTCACGAGCCCACTCCCCCCGCGTCGGTGCGGCGGTCGAGCACCCGTCGCACACGGGGACGCAGGGCGTGGTCCTCGTGGTCCAGCAGAGCCTCTAGGGCCACGCGTGCCTCGTCGCCGGGGATCCGCCCCAACGAGTGGATCGCCTTGACGGCCAGCTGGCGGGACTCGTCGTAGTCCAGGTAGTCGGGCACCCACCGGGTCGCTCCGACCAGGGCGGGGACCGCGTCCACGCACCCCACCCGGCCCAGCATGAAGGCGACGTCCTCGTGCCGCGTGTGCCAGTCCTGGCCGAGCAGATCTACGAGCGGGTCGCACCAGCGGTGGTCGTACCCGAAGGCGTCCCCCAGCTTCAGGGAGGCCTCCACCGTCGCCGGGTCCTGCGCGGACCGCGCGCCGGCCAGCTCGTCCCACGCCCACGACGACACGTCCCCGACGCCCAGCGCGTCCGCGAGGTCGTGCCGGTCGAGGGTGAAGACGAGGTGCTGCTGGTCCGGGCTCATCCGGACAGCCGGACACCCATGAGGTCGGCCAGGTCCTGCCGCTCCATCAGGCGGACCATCGTGGCCGTGCTGGAGCCGTGGGCGTTCGGCGACTCGGGGTCGGCCCCGTGCGCCATCAGCTCGCTGATGATCAGCTCCAGGTCCTGGGGCGCCTGCATCGCGGACCTCAGCGGGTCGTTGCCCAGGGCGTTCTGCGCCCTCGGGTCCGCGCCGGCCGCCAGCAGCACCCGGACACCCTCGAGGTTCCCCTGCTGGGCCGCGAAGTGCAGCGGGGTGAACCCCCGCCCGTCCACGACGCGCACGTCGGCGCCCTCGTCGAGCAGGCGTCGCACCCTCACGTTGTCGACGTCGACGGCGGCGTAGTGCAGTGCGCTGCGGCCCATCGCGTCCCTGCGAGCGGGTCCGGAAGACGAGGTCATCCCGCCATCCTCACCCATGAGTCGCTCCGGCAGCGGCTTGAGCACAAGAGCGCCTCCCCGCCGGACCGCGCCGTCAGCCGAACAGCTCCTTCGACCGCTGCACCCGCAGCTCCCGCAGGCGAGCCCTCGCCGCGGGCCACCGCTCCCCCGCGGCCATGTCCTCGATCTCGTCGAGGTGCAGCTGCAGGAACCGGGCGTACGACGCGTCGAGGAGCGCCGAGGACTCCGGCCGGCCCGTCCACAGCCGGCGGAGCAGGTCGATCGAGTACCAGTCCCCTGGGTCCTGGACCGGCTGGACGTCGGCCATCAGCTGCCGGCGGTCGCAGGTGAAGCGGATCCGCAGGCCCTCGGACTCGACGACCAGCAGGCCGTCGCCCCCGTTGCTGCGGTCCGCGCGGGAGTCCGTGATCTGGAAGCGACCTCCGCGCCACAGCCACGACAGGTGGTCCGCCACGAACCTGAGGATCAGGTCCACGGCGGCCGTCCCAGGACGAACGACACGACCGACGGAGCGTCCGCGGGGTGCACGAACACGGCGAGACGGTGCGCGCCAGGCGCCACCGGGACGGGGACCAGGTCCGACGCGACGACGGATCCCACCTCGAGCGCGGTCGAGATCATGATCCGACCGTCGAACACGCCGGTCCCGGCCTCCGCGTCGTCACCGAGCAGCACCCGTACGAGCACGTCACCCGCCGTGTCCGGTCGGGTCGCGACCACGACGGCCCGCTCGGAGTGCACCGTCGCCTCCGACCCGGTCACCCACTCCGGGAGGTCGGTCGTGCCGCGGTCGTGTGCGGAGACCTGCGCGTGGAGCGGCAGGACGCGCGCCTCGGCGAGCACCTCGTTCATCGTCCTGACTCCTCTGCTGCGGGCCTGCTGGGCCGACCGTCCGTCAACCCCATGAGGCGCCCCGGATGCCCTCGGTGAGGATGAGCCCAGGGAGGTGCATCACCCACGGTTCGTCGTCGTCGCCCTCCACCAGCGCCAGCTCGTGACCGGCGGACAGGGCGAAGACCGGTCCGACGCCCGCGCGGGTCTCGACCCCGACGATGCTCATCCCGACGAGGTCCCAGACGCGGTCCTCGAGGTCGGGAGACGACGAGCCCAGTGCCAGTGCGTCGACGGTCCAGTCGCACCACAGGGTCATGCCCCACCCGTCGCCGAACAGGGTGACGACGGGGTCCGTCACCTCAGTGCCGCGGATCAGCAACGGAAGCGCCTCCTGCAGGAGCTGCCGCACAGGTCGGGGAGGTGGGGTCCAGCTCGGCATGACTCCGCTCCCTCGTCTCCGCCCAGGGGCCGGCAGGCTCACGACGGAGCGTACGACCTCGGTCACCCGGATCGACCTCGACCAGTCCGGCGGCACGTCGGGTTTGCCGGCCGGCCGGTCGCTGCTCACTCGGCGGCCGCAGCGATCGCCGAGACCGACACCAGGCACTCGGCCAGGACGTCCTCGTCGGGCTCCGGGTGGCGTGCGAGGAGCCGGATCCCCCGATCGAGGCCTTGGCGCGCACCTGCCAGGACCGGGTCGTCGAGCGCCTCTCGTTCGGTGTCCTCCTGGTCTGCCGAGCCGGTGTCGTAGACCCCGGACAACCGCTCCGTCACACGGTGGAACGCGGGCTCCAGCAGGAACCA
This sequence comes from Nocardioides aquaticus, assembly GCF_018459925.1. Taxonomy (NCBI): domain Bacteria; kingdom Bacillati; phylum Actinomycetota; class Actinomycetes; order Propionibacteriales; family Nocardioidaceae; genus Nocardioides; species Nocardioides aquaticus. Next base: position 467,863 of record NZ_CP075371.1, on the reverse strand, counting down.
CGCCCCGTCCTCAGCCTCGAGCCGGCCCAGCGCCAGGCGCAGGGCCGAGTCGACGCAGATCCAGCAGTCCTGGGCTGCTGTGAAGCCCGCGACGTCCGACGGCCCGGACGGCACCCGCGACTCCACCTCGGCCAGCAGGACCGCCGAGGCCGGTCCCCGTCCGAGGGCGATCTCGCGCGCCGCCACCTGCGCCTCCGCCAGACGCTCGATCTCTGGGTCGGCGGGGACCGCCGAGGACCACTGGACGTAGTCGCGGGTGAGGGCGACCGAACCGGCCCAGAACAGGCCGACGGCCGATCGGACCGACAACCCTCGGACCTGCGCCGCCACCTCGTCCGACGCTGCCTCGAACGGGCTCACACGACCACCTCGATCTCGATCCGTCGTTGCTGACGACCCCCACTCTCCGTCACTCGAACGCCAGCAGGTCCTCCACCGCCCGCCGGAGCCACGCGTCGAAGCCCGGGAGGTCCGCTCGCTGCTCCCAACCGGGAGCGGCGAAGTCATGGATGACGGACACCCGCCCCGGTCCGCGGTCGAGGTCCCAGCAAGCCAGGTCGTCGTTGTCACCACGGCGGGCGAACACCACCAGGCGCCGGTCCGGGTAACGGGTGCCGACACCCTGCCGATGGCGGCGCAGGAGGTGACCGTCGAGCACCTGCCACGGTTCCAGGTTCGTCAGCCCCAGCCGGACCACACGGAGGAAGGGCTCGGGGTAGCTGAACCCGGGCGGCAGCTCACCCGCGGTCAGCAGGCCCGTCACGGCAGCTGCTCCGTCCACGGGCGCCCGGACCCGGCCACGCGACACGCACCGGTGGCCCGGTCGACGATGACGGGGCCGTTCCCGGCGAGGGCGTGCTTGACCTCCCCGGTCTCCAGGAAGGCGACGGTGTTGTAAAAGAAGACGAACACGTCTGCTGTCTCCTGCGTCGCGCCGTCGTCGATCGAGACCGGTTGACGCAGCGACGTCCTGATGCCGCGGTCGAGCTCGCCCTCGGCCGCGGCCCGAGCCTCGTGCCTCCCGATGGCCACTAGGTCGTCCCCAGCCGTCGACGACGCAGCAGGTCCGGAGTCATGGGGACACTCAACAGGGCGGGGCGGTGATCAGGAAGGTCACCGGAGGGGCGACCCCGACACGTGCCCCCGGCACGGTGCCGGACACGGTCCTGCTCACGGACTCCGCGCCACAGAGACGCAGCTGGCCCGCTCTAGGCTTGCTCAGCACAGGACGGACCGGACCCAAGGAGCAGACCCTCATGGCAGGCCTCGATGACCCCGCCACGGTCGACCTGGTGACCCAGGACGCCGATGGCGACGTCGCCCTCATCCTCGTCCACGCCGAGCCGTGGAGCGCCGACGGCCACGACGTCACGCGACTGCGGGAGAAGCTGAACAACTACGCGACGTACGCCCTCGACGGACAGCTCGTCGACACCTACCCCGAGGCCTCCGGCGCCCGGGTCCGCATCCAGGTCGACAGCGTCGAGGAACCCACCGGGGACGTGGCCGAGCTCCTCGCCACGGCCCGACGAGGGCTCGCCAAGCACTCCATCGACCTCACGACCAACATCATCACGATCTGACTCCAGGACAGCCGTGCGCGACGGGCCTCCGGCGCCGACCGCGTCGGCACCCTCACGACAGAGCAGCGTCGATCGCGTGTCGCAGCTCCGCCGCCTGGTCGGCGAGCGCGCTGTCGCACTCCCCGCTCTCGACCAGGTTGCCGAGCACGAACCTCAGGCCCATCAGGATCTCTGTACCGGTGGCGCCCCCGACGATGACGTCGTCGATTCGGGACTCCCAGAGCCCGTGCCCGAGCTGCCCCAGCTGCCCGCTGAGAGATCGGGCATCACCGATGTAGTCCCTCGCCACGAGGTGTCCTCCCGTCGACAGCTGATCCGAGGACTGGCCCCAGGCGGCGCCGTTCGGCGCGTCCACGGCTTTCGTCGCCAGCGCGTGAGCCCCATCCCGCCCCCACCATGACAAGGGACTCAGACACGGGCGATCCCCAGGGCGTCACTCAACCGGTCGTCGACGGTCCGATACGACTGCAACCCCCATTCCCCGACCGGCTCGACGGATCCCTCCAAGCGTCGCGACCGTTCGTCGAAGAACCAGCCGCGGGTGTCTCTGAAGCAGTGCTGATCGAGCACCTCGCCTCCGACGAAGTCGAGGTGCGAGACCCGCCGAAAGAATCTCATCGTCCACGGCAACTTGTTGACCAGGACAGGTGGGACGAGCAGGTTCGAGACCCCCAGGACACCGCGATCCACCTCCGGCGACCAGTCGGCCGCGACCGGCCTGAAGACGTACACCAGGACGACCCCACGCATGGGTCCGATCGAGGCCTCGGTGGAGACGACGCGGGCAGGACAGGTGTACTCACCGATCCGGACGACGTCGACCTCGCCGGTAACCGGCCGAGAACCGGGGCCGTCAAAGGCCACCATGTTCGTCTCGATCACCGACCGCGACTCCTCAGTCATGCTTCACCCCAGTCCCTCACACCCTGAGCGTACGAGTGGTTCGGACTGATCTCGGATCCCATCGGCCCGCACGGGCAGAGGGTGCCCGTCGTCGTCAGCGCGGGAAGAGCGCGTCGTCGAGGCGCTCGCGCAGGCCCGGGACCGCGGTCGAGCCGAGGCCGCCCAGGTCGAAGGCCCAGTCGGACTCCTCGCTGGCGTGCGCCTGGAGCACACCGGCCAGGAGGTCGACCGCGGCCTGTCCCGCCTGGTCAGGGTCTCCAGCCTGGAGGCGATCGATGGCCGCCCCGAGCACGGACCTGTACCGATGCACGACCCGAAGGTCCTCCTGCTTCGGGAGCAGGGTCCTGTCCAGGACGTACCCGATCAGGCTCGTGTCGTCGAAGACGGCCTGGGAGAAGTCGGCCTCGAAGGCATGCGGGGAGACCTCCGCGCGCGCCCCCTGCCCCGTGACGATGAGGGACGGCAACGGTCCGCGGAAGATCACCCGGTCGACATCGCAGTCCTGGATGACCAGCCGACGCCCCGGCGCCTCGAATGCGCACTCCTCCAGCACGCATCCGACGAAGCTCGATTCCCGCAGGACCGTCCTGGCGAACGACACGCGACGCCACACCGTCGACCGGTCATTCCACGGCCCGCCGCCTCCCAGGCCGCGGCTCGTCATCCTCGCCCCGTCGAACGAACAATCCTCGATCGTGCTTCCCCAGACCCGCCAGCCGACGCAGCCGGCGCGGTCGAACAGGCAGTCCCTGATCACGGACCCGAACAGGCGCAGCTCGTCGACGTCGGCGCCCCGTAGGTCCAACCCCTCCCAGCACGCCCCGGCGGCCGGATCGTCCTGGGAGCCCACCTGTGTGGGCAGGCTCGTCAGGGAGATTCCCCGCAAGTCGACCCGCCCATCGACCTCGCCCAGTCCGTCAGGACGCGGGGAGCCGCCGCACAACCACGCCTTGACCGCCCGCGCCAAGCCCAGGCCGTCACGGTCCAGCCATCTGCCCTGCAGGTCTCTGGACGTCACCACGCGCTGCCTGCCCTCCTTAGCCTGAGTCGGTCAGCCAGGATCCCGATTGCTGGACCTCGTGCAGGACGACGTCGAACGGGACCGGACGCCGCGACGACTCCGCGCCGGCAGGGGAGCAATCGAGATTGGTCAGACAGTAGGTCCGTAGCCGTCCGTCCAGCTCAAGCCGCTACGCCTGACGGTGAAATCGCCAGTGCCGACCACGTTCATCACGTCCAGGGTCTGAGAACGATCTGCACCTCGGCTCCAGATCGGACCGATGAGACCCTCTTCGACATCTTCGACAACCAAGCGACCGGAGGCGAACACGGACAACGAGACACCGTCGGTGTGCTGGACGCTCACATCCGCGTGCTCTCCATCAGCACCTACGAGCTCATCAAGCAGGCTCTGCAATTTGCTCTCGTCGAAAGGCTCCATCGAGCCGTCCAGGTGCGTGACTGTCGACATGTTGCGACTCCTCGTGCGGCCTGATCCTCGTTCGGGGGCGCGCCACCTGGGATCCCCCGGCTTGAGTATCCACCGGCTCCACCAGGAGCCAGGGTTCGCCACCATCCAGACCCCGGCGAGTGTCGCTCCCCTGAACAAGCCGCACGACGCCCTGTCCGCGCCCGAGCTGCCCGTGAAGAGATCGGGTATCACCGACGTCGTCCTCGGCGCGTGGGTGCGCCGGGTCGAGCGGGGGGCCGACCCACGTCGTACGGGTCCCACTCCATGTCCCAGAACGGGCCCAGCCCGTGGGCCGCGATCAGGTCCGCCTCCGACGCATGGATGGGGTAGAGGCCCTGCAGATTGATCGGCAGGTCGTCCCCGACCTCGATGCGCCGCGCCTCTGCAGGAACCACAGCGGGCGCGAAGCACAACCACGACGTCATCGTCGTGTCTCCGGCCAGCGGAGCACGCGAGCCGATCACATCACCGACCCGGAAGGGACACACGTCCCTCATCGACTGCGCGAGCGTGGCTACCGCCGACGCCCACCCGGGGTCGGCACTGCGCACGCTGAGCACCAGCTCGGGGCGCCCCTGCGTCCACACCGCCTGCCGCGCCCGCGACAGCCCAGAGGTGAACACCGTCTGGATGCCCGGCTCAGGCAGGTCCCGGAAGCGCAGCGCCACCACGCCCCCGGGCTCGTCACCAGCACCGGGACCGTCCCCACCCCGAGCCCGCACGCGCTCCGGAAGGGCTCCGGTCAGGTCGTGCAGGTACGACTCGTAGGCGTGTTGCTGCAGACCTCGCACAGCGCCCATGTCTACGCGCGACCTGGTGCCGGGGCAACAGGCTGCGGGCTCGAGCCGTTCACTCCGGGAGCCGGACAACCATGAGGTCGGCCAGGTCCTTCCCCTGGGCATGCTGCGCCGTCGGGCGTGTCTCCAGCCGCATGGTGCTGAGGCTCCGGCCCATCCCGTCGTCAGACGTCATGGCATCTCGCGCCGGTGGTCACGTCCGAGGACGGATCCTCGGTCTGATGCGTCGGGACGTTCTCGCACTCGATCACCGGTTGCCTCGTCCGCACGTGCTGACCTGCTCGCGCGACATCCTCGCTGCACGCGACACCGGTCTCAACCAGGGCCCGCGAACTCGGCCTCGAACCGCTCCACGAACGTACGGAACTGCTCGGCCGCCATGTGAGTCTCACCCTCGACCTCCGCCAACGACGCATCCAGGGTCCGCCGCGCGTCCCGTGGTCGACCGAGCAGCTCGTAGGCGATCGGCAGACGGGTCTTGCGGGCCTCGAGGGTGGTGAAGCGAACCTGTTCGAGGTCATCGGCGATGACCTCGAGCTCCGCGTGGTCCTGTCCGAACTGGAACCCGTACGCGACCACCGCCGCCGCCAGGTCGCCTGCGACGTCGTCGAGGTCTGAGCCGTCCTCGAAGAACCACGCCCGGTAGGCACCCTCCGGCATCAGGTACCCGACGGCCGAAGACAGGGTGGCCAGCTCGTAGGGACGGCCTTTCGTCCCCACCAGGGCGGAGCGTCGGGACTCGATGCCCTCATGGCAGACACCCATCACCGGATTGATCTCGAACCGGCCCCCGGGACCGTTGCTCGCTGTGTTCAGGGCGACGCGCCCCAGTGTGCCGTCCACCCCGGAGTCGAAGGTGTAGACGTCACCTGCCCGCTTGCGCAGCCCGGCTGACTCCAGCGCTCGACGGCAGCTGTCGCGCGCCCGTCGCGGAACTGTCTCGTCTCGTGACATTCACAGATCCCATCGGTCGATCTGGACGGGCGTCGGCGGGACTGGCTCCCGGGCGACCGGTGGTCGTTCCAGCAAGACCCATTCTCCTCCGGTTACGGCACCGCTCGAGAGGCGGCGCCTGATGCGGGACAGCGGTCACCACGGGTCGAGTGACCCATCGCCACAGGGAGGCACCGCCCACGACTGCTCCTGTCGCCAGGTCGATCGCGAAGTTCCGCGGCTCCTCGTCCGCGGGGTCAGCCACCCCACGCATGGCACCGTCGGTCACCTCGTCGATGCGGCGACCGTCAACGGCCAGTCGCGCGAGGTCCACCTCATACCCAGGTCATCCATGGCAATCTCGGTCCACGGCGTGACCAGGAGCAGCACACCTTCCGCGGCAAGGCCTCGGCCGCGACCACCGGTGTAGGTGTCACAAGCCCGAAGGACGCCTGATCTTCGACCCCGCCGAGGAACGCCGTCCCTCTGACGACGACGCAGAGTGCGTTCGGCGATGGCGTCGGCAGGAGCGCATCGAGAGCGCGCAGGCCCGGGACCGGCGCATGAAGCCGACCGACACCCGTCCCCGTCCTTCGAGGACATCCCGTGGGCACGCCCACAGAGCACCACGCCTGCGACGCGCCCGTCGTCGGGAGTGTCCGGCGGCGGCTTTCAGCCCCAGTACTCGCTCCGCGTGCCGCCGGTGATGATCAGACCAGGGATCTGCATGACCCAGGGTTCCTCGTCGTCTCCCTCCATCAGTGCAAGCTGGTGCCCGCTAGACAGACGAAAGATCGGGCCGACGTTCTCGACGACCTCCAACCCGACGATGCTCAACGAGACGAGGTCCCACACACGGTCTTCCAGGTCCGGGGAGCTCGAGCTCAGCGACATCGACTCCACGGTCCAGTCGCACCACAGAGTGAGGCTCCAGCTCTCACCGAAGAGCGTGACGACGGGATCCGTCGTCTCGGTACCGCGTATCTGAAGCGGCAGTGCCTCACGCAGGAGCTGTGACGCGGGGCGGCTAGGGGTCCAGTTCGACATGACTGCGCTCCCTCACGTAAGCCTTTCGCTCTGGTCCTGTCAGGCCAGAGGGTGGCTGGATCGGCTTGCCGGTGAAAGCGTCCACCGGCCCGTTGTTCGCGTTCGTGAAGGACGCACGGGCGGGAGCCTGTCCAGATGGATCCATGACGCGGACCTTGGAACCGTCAGGGAGTGTGTATCCCGTCCCTGGACGATCTGTCGGCGCAGCGGGGAAGCCTGCATCGTTGAAGCCACCCTCCAGACGGGATCGACTCGTGGGGATGACGACACCGTCTGCGCTGGCGATGAAGTCGGCGCGCGGTGGGTGGGTGACGGGCGGTACGTCGTCGAGACTGCGCGTGCCCGCTCGGACGGCGTCGTCGCCCATCGCCGGCCCCGGGAGCACCCCGGTCCCCGCACCCATCGCGGTGTTGCGCAGCAACCCCTCCGGGGTGTGCGGTCCCGGGCCCGTCAGGTACCCACCGGCACCGGAGACGACACCCTCGGTGACGCCCTCGGCCACGGCGACCTTCACCGCGCTGGCGCCCCCACGAGCAAGCAGGCCGCCGGCACCGAACCCGATCGCCCCCGCAGCACCCGAGACCGCGACCTGGCCCCAGTTCACCTCACCGGTCGTGGCCTTCTGGATCCCGGTGTCGATGCCCGCCGAGATCAGCGCCATGCCCGCGGCCTGGGCCACGCCCGGCACCGGCGCGATCATCAGCGCCGCGCCGGCGACGATCATCGCGCCGGCCGCGACGTACTCCCAGTTGTCCTTCGCCCAGTCCCCGACCGCGTCCGTGGCATGACCCAGCGGACCCTTGGTCGAGCCGATGTAGGCGTTCAGCTCCGCGTCGCTGATCGGCCGCAGGCCCGTCGGGTCGACGGCGTGCACCGGGTCGTTGCCGGCGTAGGAGTACGGGTTGCCCGACCACCCCGACCCGACCACCGGGTCGAGCGGGTCGACCGAGAGGAACCCTCGCGAGGTCGGGTCGTAGACCCGGGCGCCCAGCAGCTCCAGCCCACCCGCGCCCGGAAGGGAGACCTCGCCCGAGGTCCCGATCTCCAAGCCTCCGGGCAGCTCCATGCCGCCCCCGACGCCCCACGGGTCGTCGGCCGTCGCGGCCGAGCGCGCCGTGCGCCACCCCGCCGCCGACCAGCCGCCGGACCCGTCGGCCCCGCTGTCGGTCGAGCCGACACCGGTGACCGGACCGGCCCCCACCACCGACGTCGCGCCGGCCTGGACCAGGCCTGGCGCGTAGGGGTCGGCGGAGTCCCAGAAGACCTCCGTGCCGTCCACGTCCGCGAGCTCGCCGTGGGCGTCGACGTGCACCTCGGTACGCCGCTCGACGACGTCTCCGGCACCAGCGGCGGACTGCTCGCCCACCGCCGAGAGGAACCCGGTCGAGGACCAGGAGAACCGTCGGACGCCGCCGTCGGGCAGGTCCGTACGCGCCCGGCGCCCGGCGCCGTCGTAGGCGTGCCGGGTGACCGTCCCGTCGGGCCCGGTGACGCTCAGCAGCTGCCCGGCCGCGTCGTGGACGTACTCCCGCGTCGACCCGTCCAGCGACTCCGAGACCAGGCGGCCCGCGGCGTCGTAGCGCCAGCGGGTCTCCGAGGCCCGACTGCCCGGGGCCGTCGACCCGGTACGGGTCGCGAGGAGCTGGTGCGCCCCGTCGTACTCGTAGGAGGTGACGCGGTCCTCGCGGGCGACCGTGGCGACCCGGCCGAGCTCGTCGCGCTCGATCGTGGTGCGGGTGGCGCCCTCGGCGTCGGTGACGGTGTGGCCCACGACGAACCCGTCGGCGTGCTCCCAGGTCTGCAGGGTGCCGCCGGCGCTGGCCGAGACCACCCGGCCCGCCGCGTCGCGCGTCAGCGACGCCCGGCCCAGCAGCGGGTGCTCGACCGCGAGCAGCCGGCCGGCCGCGTCGCGCTCGTAGGACGTCGTTGACCCGTCCGGGGTCGTCATCGAGGTACGGCGGCCGTCGGCGTCGTAGGTCCAGGAGACCCCGCGGCCGTCGCGGGTCCGCGAGACCATCCGCCCCCGCCGGTCCCACTCGAGCTCGTGGCGCACCACGGCGCCCTCGCCCGGACCGTCGGTGCGGGTCCGGTCGGTCAGCACCAGGCGGCGGGCGCGCAGGTCACGGCTGATGGACGAGACCACCCGCCCGTCGACCGCGGTCGAGGCCAGCCGGCCCTGCGCGTCGTAGGCCCACTCGGTGAGGCGGCCGTCCGGGTCGGTCTGCCAGACCTGCCGCCCGGCGGCGTCGTAGCCGGCACGGGTGGTGCGGCCGAGCGGGTCGGTCTCGGCCGTGCAGTGGTTCATCGCGTCGAACTCGCGGCGCGTCACCTGGCCCAGCGGGTCGGTGATCGCCACGGCGCGGCCGTTGGCGTCGTACTCCCAGCGGGTGACCCCGCCGTTGCCGTTGGCCACCTCGACCAGCTGGCCCGCGGCGTCGTAGCGGTAGCGGCGCTGCCCGTGCCAGGTGTCGGAGGAGCGGACCACGCGGCCGGCGGCGTCGTAGGCGTACCGCGCGATGCCGGCGCCCGGGGTGAAGCGGGCGGTGACGCGACCCATCGCGTCGCGCTCGACCCACGCGACCTCCCCGGTGGGCAGCACCTGGCGCGCCACCCGGCCGTCGGCGTCGTACTCCTGGGTGGTGCGGGCACCGGTCGGGTCGACCACCGCGACCAGCCGGCCGCACTCGTCGTACTCCCGGCGCGTCACCGCACCCGACGGAGAGGTGATCGCCACGGGGCGCCCCGCGGCGTCGCGCGCGACGAGCGTCAGGCCGCCGTCGGCGTCGAGCAGCTCGACGGGCCGCCCGCACCGGTCGTAGGTCGCCATCGCGGCGGAGCCGTCGGCCTGCTCCGAGCGGGTGGCGCGGCCGAGCGGGTCGAAGGAGGTGGACAGGGTGGCCGAGCCGTCGTCGACGCTGACCGTGCCCGTGGCGCGGTCGGCGCTGACCTCCTTGCGCACGCCGGTCGGGTCGACGGTGGCGGTCAGACCACCGGTGGTGTCGTACTCGTTGCGCCAGGTGCCCCCGGCGGGGTCGGTGGTCGCCACCAGCCGTGACAGCGCGTCGTGGGCGAACTCCCAGGTCGAGCCGTCGGGCAGCTCGGCCGCGGCCACGTTGCCGAGGTCGTCGACGCGACGGGTGATCGCGCGACCCAACGGGTCGATGGTGCGCGACTCCTCGCCGTGCGCGTCGCGCTCGACCTCGGTGCGCGCGCCCGTGGGGTCGACGACGGCCGTCAGCCGGCCGGCGGCGGTGTGCTCGTAGCGCCACACGGCCCCGTCGGCGTCGCGGCGCGAGACGAGCTGGCCGGCGGCGCCGTAGGTGTAGGTCGTGCGGTGCCCGCCGGGGCTCAGGGCCGCGACGACGCGGCCGGTGCCGTCACGCTCGAGCCGGGCGGTTCGTCCCGTGGCGTCGGTGGTGGCGACCAGGTCGCCGTGCTCGTCGTAGGTGAAGCGGACGGTGACGCCGGTGGGGTCGACCAGGCCGGTCATCAGCCCGTCGGACCAGGACAGCCCGGTGACGCCGCCCTCGGGGTCGACGACGCGCACGGGGTTGCGCGGGACGCCGGTCGCCGGGTCGGACGCCTCGTCGGCTGCGGGGTAGGTGTACTCGGTGACCGCGCCGGACTCGGCGACGACCGTCGTGACCCGGTCGTGCTCGTCGTAGCCGTAGGTCACGTCGGCACCGGACGGTGTCACGGTCCGCACCCGGCGGCCGCGCTCGTCGTGCTCGTGGATCGTGGTCGAGCCGTCGCGGGCGGTCTGCAGGACGGGGTGGCCGTGCGCGTCGTACGACGTGGACTGGCGGTGCTCCTCGGCGTCGACGATGCCGACGACGCGCCCCTTCGCGTCGGAGACCCAGGTGTTGGACCGCGAGCCGTCCTCGTCGGAGACGACGGTGACGCGGCCGGGCAGGTAGACGAACCGGCTGAACCGGCCGTGCTGGGAGCGCTGCCGCCTGACGCGGCGGTGCTCGTCATAGGTGTTCTCGGCCTCGACGACGCCGTCCGCGTCGGTCACCGAGGTGATCAGCGACGCCTCGTCCCAGGCGTACGACCGCGTGCCGCGCGGGGTGGTGGCCCGCAGCAGCCGGCCGGCGTCGTCGTAGTCGTAGGTCACGGGCCGGCCGTCGGAGGCGAGCGCGGCGACCACGCGGGGTCCGCCGACGCGCTCGACGTCCCACGTGAGGTCGATGCTGCGGCCGCGCTCGTGCTCGAGACGGACCAGGCGGGCCTCGCCGCCGACCACCTCGTGGACGAGGCGGACGGTCGTGCCGGGGCCGCGCGAGCTGGTGAGCGGCCGGCCGGCGCGGTCGAAGGTCCAGCGGGTGCCGTCGCTGCCGGTGACCACGAGCCGCTCGTCCCCGCTCGCGGCGTCCCGGGTGCGGTCCAGCCAGAGGTCCTCCCCGGCGGCGCGGTCCCACGCCTCACCGAGGCGGCCGAAGGAGACCACGCGGCCGTCGGGCAGGCGCAGCCGGGCGGCCTCGTCGTCGAGGGTCAGCCCGGCCTCGGTCCAGCTCGACCAGCCCGGGCCGAAGGCACCCGTGCCGGTGTCGAAGGAGTTGTAGGTGCGGTCCAGCGACAGCGACGCCGTGCCGCCGGCGAAGCCGAGGTCGGCCTCGTTCTCGATGAAGTTGCCCGTCGCGGCGTTGACGGGGTCGTCGGCGTACCCGCTGGAGGGCGGGTTGCCGTAGGCCGTCGGCGGGTCGATGTCGAGGTCCTGGCGCGAGGCGTCGACCCCCGCGGCCTGCAGCGCGGCCGCGACCGCGCTGTCGCTCAGGGTGGACACGTCGGCGTCGCTGCCGGCGGTGGCGAAGGCGTCGGCGACGGTGGTGGTCCAGAGGACGTCCTCGGCGTTCGCGTCCAGCCAGCGGTCGAAGCCGGTAAAGACGCTGCTGGCCTCGAGGTGCCCCCAGCCGCAGCCGGCGACGAACGCGTCGTAGGCGCTCCGGCAGGACGACGGCTTGCCGGCGAGGGTGCCGTTGGCGCCCTGGGAGCCGGTGGCGAAGGTGCGCAGGTCGGCCGGACGGGCCGAGGAGGTCCCGCCGGCCCCGCCGCTCCCGGCGCCGGGGTTCTGGCGGGGTCGGGGCGCCACCACGGTCGGGGCGTAGGACGGCGGCTCCGGCATGTCACCGACCGGGGGCTTGTCCTCGCCCATACCGAGCAGGCTCTTGCCTCCGTCGATGCCCTTCTCGAGGAGGTTGCGGTCCTCCTGCTCGCGCTGCCACTCACGGGCCGTCTCGCGGCGGGCCTGCTCCTCGCGGGCGGAGTCGGCGAGCTGACCCACGAAGCGGGCCACGTCACGCAGGCCGACGACGACCTGCTCGGCGTCCGCGTCTGCGGTCTCGGCGTTGCCGGCGAAGAGGGTCGAGAAGTAGCCCCGGAACTCCCCCATCGCCGTGCTCGCCCAGGCGAGACGGGAGCCGCGCTGCGACTCGACCGTCGACGCGGTGCTGCCGGCCAGGGTGACGAGGTGCTGCGCCGCCCCGTGGTCGAAGCGCACGTCCTCCTCGATCGGACCGATCCCGCTCATGCGTGGTGCCTCTCTGGTGCCTGTCGTGCCGTGTGCTGCCGGTCGGCTCGGACGGTCAGGCGCCGCCGCCGGCGGTCATGATGTTCTGGCTGATCTGGTCCAGCTGCACGCGCAGCTCCTCGAGCTCGGTCTTGGCCTTGTCCAGGGCCGCCTTGGTCTCGGGCCAGGTCGCGGAGCGGAACCGCTCGGCCAGGGGGCCGTCCCAGTTGTTGGGGTCGGAGAGCTGCTGGCCCTTGGTGTCGAGCTGGTTGATCTGGTCGGTCAGGCCGCCGTTGATGATCGAGGACATCTGCTGGATGGCGGACTTGGCGGTGGCGGAGGAGAGAACGCGGTCGGACACGGGTGCCTGCCTTTCGCCGACCACGCGGGCCGGCTGTCATGGACGTGGTCGTACGGACCCGCCAGATGATGCACGCCCGGGGCCGTCGGCGCACCAGGTCGGAGGCGAACTCCTGGTGACACGCCGGATCCACGCCCGATCCACGCCTAGACCAGGGCCTCGGGCGTCTCGTCCGCGAGACTCGACCTGTCTCGCGGGCGGGACTGGCGCCGGATCGGTCGTTCCCCGGGCCCCCCACCGGCCGCTCGGTTACGCTCGCCGTCGACCCGATCGGACCGGACAGGAGGGGACGTGCAGCCAGAGGGCTTCGACGACGCCCTCGGCGCGTCCTACCGCCTCCTCGACCGCCTCGGCGAGGGGGCCAGCGGCGAGGTCTGGCGGGCCGTGGACAAGCGGACCGACGAGATCGTGGCGACGAAGCTGCTGCGGCGCGAGCACCTCGCCGACCGCGACCTGGTGGGGCGGTTCGTCCAGGAGCGCTCGGTGCTCACCACGCTGCGCCACCCTGCGGTCGTCGCGGTACGAGACCTCGTCGTGGAGGGCGAGCGTCTCGCGATCGTGATGGAGCACGTCGACGGCGGCTCGCTGCGCGACGTCCTCCGCGAGCGCGGCACCCTGACTCCCGCCCTGGCCGTCGACGTCGCCGCCGCCGTGCTCGAGGGCCTGGCCAGCGCCCACCAGCGCGACGTGGTCCACCGTGACGTAAAGCCCGACAACGTCCTGCTGACCCGCGACTGGGAGAGCGGCGAGCCCGGGTCGGTGAAGCTGGTCGACTTCGGCATCGCCCGGATCATCACCGATCGGCAGCGCACCGCGACCGGGCTGCTGGGCACTCCGGAGTACATGTCCCCGGAGCTGCTCACGCGGGGGACGGCCGAGTCCCCCGCCGACGTCTACGGCGTCGGGATCATGCTCTACGAGCTGCTGGCCGGGCGGACGCCCTTCGCCGGCCCCGGCAACGAGTACACGATCGCGCACCGCCACGTCACCGCCGAGCCGCCGCCGCTGGACGTGCCGGCCCCGCTGGCCGCGCAGCTCGAGGCGCTGCTGGAGAAGGACCCGACCCGGCGCCCGTCGGCCGCGGCCGCCGCGGTCGCGCTCCGCGGGGCGCGCGCCGCGGTCGCCGGCACCCCGGCCCTGGCACCCCAGGCCGGGCCGGAGGACTTCGACACCGCCCGCGGACCCTCCACGGTCGTCCGCGGCCTCACGCCCGAGACGCCCGCCGCCCCGAGCGGCACCGACGACGAGCCCGGGACCCCCACCGACCTCGGTGCCCCGGGCCAGCAGACGATCGTCCGCCCGATGCAGCGCCGCACGGTGGTCGAGGAGGACGACGACGCGCCCGCCGCGCCCGCCCGCCGCGCCGCCGTGCCCGGGTGGAAGGACCCCAAGCTGATCGGGGTCGTCGCCGCGGCCCTCGTGCTCCTCGTCGGCGCGGTCCTCTTCGTGACCCTGACCGGCGGCGAGGACGACGCGTCCACCGAGAACCCCACCCCCGAGGTCCCGGCCGCCGGCCCCGCGGAGGCCGAGCAGCCGAGCCAGCTGCAGGCAGCCTCCGGTCTCGGCCTCGAGCGGGCCGCCGCGTGGGACCCGGAGACCGAGCAGGTCCAGCTGACCCTCACCTACTCCGCCGACCGTGCCCCGCTGATGGGACCGGTGCTGGAGGTCCTGGCCAACCCGGACGGCAACTGCCCCACCGACGTCGACTGGGACGTCCCCCAGGAGCCCAACATCGTCTCCACCACCAGCATCGACGCCCCCTGCGCGTGGGCCCTGGACGTCGGCACCATCCAGCCCGGTCAGACGGTCCAGCTCCAGGCGACCTTCACCCTCCCGCTCGAGGTGGACGAGGGCGGTGACGCCTCGACGGCCCTGCAGGAGTGGCTGGCCGGGGTCGACGAGACCACCACCACGGCGCTGACCGACCCCGGCCTGTCGGCCGCGGTGGACTCCTACCCCGCGCAGCGCCTGCTGGGGATCAGCGTCGACGTCCCGAGCAGCACCTTCATCGAGAGGGTCGTGCCCGTGACGGTCTACCCGGAGTGGCCGTCGGGCACCGGGACCGTCGCGATCTTCGCGACAGGCTCCTCCGGCGACCCGAACTCGGTCCTCGCCGCCGTCGCCGGCGGCACCGACGGTGTCTCGCTCTCCAGCAGCTGCGCCCCGTCGGTGGTCGTCACCGCGGCCGGCCTGGTGAGCGCCTTGTCGCAGGTCGAGGACTGCACCGTGGGGGTTGAGCTGGGCAATCTGCCCGAGACCGCGAGCGCTCCGTTCGCCGTCGCCTTCCGCGACAGCTGACCTCGCTCCGCCCGTCAGCCGAAGAAACGGTCCGTGGTCAGGTCCTCGTCCGGGGCGAAGCCGTCGAACCGCTCCGTCCACGGCGCCAGACCGGCCCTCGCCTGCAGCGCCCTCTCGAGCGCGACGGGAGCGACCGTCGTACGGACCGGCAGCAGCGCCACCTCGTCCGCGGTGGCCGGACGGGTCCTCTCACCGAGGTGGTCCACCACGTGGGGCACCGGAGGGAACCCGACATCGACCTTGTACGCCGGGAAGGGCAGGTCCGCCGCGATGTCCCGGGGACCGATCACCCGCCACATCCCGTGGTGCAGGCGCGAGTCCAGGGTGAGCGCCAGGAACAGCAACCGGGACGCGCGAGCCTCCTCGGCCGACTCCTCGACGACGGCCTCGTCGACGATCTTGTCGAAGACCGCGACGTAGTAGACGCCCTTCTTCCGGTACGTCGCCACCACCTGGCCGAACCCGCACCGGCCGTCTCCCAGGGGGATCGAGAACATGTCGCCCTCGTCGACCTGCTGACTCACCGTGGACCTCCTTCGGGACCTGGTGCTCGCTGGTGACGCTCGACGTCGCGTCCTCAGCCCGCCGGGACGACCAGCTCGACCGTGCCGGGACCGTACTCCGTGCGGTGGACCCGCCCGGACGAGCCGTAGTCCTGCCGCTCCCAGGACAGCGAGGTGAAGCCCGTCAGGACCAGTCGACGGCCGGGCTCCACCGCCACCTCGACCGGGCCGCGCAGCAGCATGCGCAGGCGACCGTCCAGCTCGATGAGGAGCCCGTCCTCGGTCTCCTGGACCGCCGTCAGCTCGTGCTGGCCGTCGAACGGGCGGCCGAACCACCCGTCGGGCAGCTTCAGCCCGGGGCGGTGCTGACGGAAGAACGCCTCGATCTCCGAGACCGCGATCTCGCTCACCTCGTCCTCAGCCCGACCAGTCCCCCACCACAGGCGCCGAGGGGTTGGTCACCAGACGGCTCGGGCCGGCGTAGAAGTCGGGGGCGAACGGCTCCAGGCCCAGAGCCCGGCAGTACCGCTGGAGCATCTCCGGGGTGAGCCGGTCCTCCACCCGGCGGGCGGCGTAGGCCTCGACCTCCTCGAAGTCCTGGACGACGCCGTGGGCGTCGAAGCGCCAACGGCTGCCGTCCTGCACCACGGAGATCGTGCGCACGTAGTTCAGGAAGTCCGTCGGGAGGGGGCCGAACAGCTGCAGCTGGCGTGCGGCCTGCCCCCTGACGGCACCCTCGGCGACACACACCACCACCACACCCTGGACCCCCATCGACCTGGACAGGTGGCCGACGGAGGCGACCGGGTCACCTCCTCTGACACCACAGTCGAACAGCGCGGTCCACCGGCCACCCGCGGTCCCGACCACCAGCTCCCGTGGCCGGACCCGGCCGGTGAGCGGCTCGAGCCGGCCGACGTTCTCCTTCAGGCCGCCCGAGAGGTGCTCCACGTCGGCGGCGCCGTGGATCTGTGCCCGCCACGCGCGCAGGGAGGCTGCGACGTCGTCGGTCGGCGCCTCCAGGAACCCGATCGCGGCGGTGACGGGGTCTCGTCGGTCCTCCGGCCCGGTCACGACGACTGCCGGTCGGGCGCCGACCCGGAACGGCGGGCGCGCCCAGCGCGGAGGCGCTCGAGCAAGGACTCGGTACGGCGCAGTCGCGCGGACTCGCGGTCGAGGCGCGCCGATGCGGTCGACAGCGGGGTGCCCGGCGGCCACGACCGCGTCGTACGGACGAGCTTCTCCAGCTCGGCGACACCCTGACCGCGCCCCCACGCGAGCTGCGCCCGGGCCTCCTGCGCACGCCGGAGGGCCGCGCGGACCTGGCCGTCGTCCGCCCGGCTGTGCCGGCGCTCCTGGTCCTGGCCCAGCTCGACCTCGAGGAGGTCCACGAGCTGGGAGAGCAGCTCACCGGTCCGGCGCTGCTGCGAGGACCACCGCCGCCGGGCCACCGCGATCCCCGCCAGGCCGACGGCAGGGGCCACCACGAGCACGACCAGGGGTCCGGTCAGGGCCAGCAGACCACGGTCGTAGAGCGCGACCACGACCCCGATCCCCACCACCAGCACCAGCGCCACCAGGACCGTGGTCCGGACCCAGGCCGGCCACACGTCGGCGCTGTCCGCCGAGGTCCGTGCCCGCCTGCTCATGGCGGCAGGCTACCCACCGGGCCGGGTGCGTAGCCGGCGTGCCGCCTGTGCGACGGCGACCACCTCGGCGGCCAGCTCCGAGGTGTAGGACCACGAGTCGGTGGCCAGGTGGGCCGCCTCGTCCAGGAGCCTGCTCGCACCTGCGGCGTCACCGTCGGCGAGCAGCAGCCTGGCGCGCCCCGTGCTGTCGACGGCCCGGGCGAGCGCGGCGTCCGACGCCGCGGTCCTGCGCTCCCCCGGCGGCAGCTGCTGCTCGTGGCGGAGCGCGCCCTCGAGCGCCTCCAGCCTGGTCTCGAACCCTGCCACCGCTATCCCAACCTCTCCAGGACCGACGGGTCCGGCACGTAGAGCTGCTCCCCACCGCCGGGATGACCGAAGTTCGGGCCGACCTGGCCCGAGACGTAGCCGGTGCCCTCCGGCAGCCGGAACTGCGCCAGCCCGCCCATGGTGTTGGCGGACGGCAGCGCCAGCTCCGTGCGGGTGGCGGGCAGCGTCGGGGTGAGGTAGCGACCCTCGGCCGCCGACCCCCCGCCGAAGTGGCGCAGACCGTAGGTCGCGCCGTCCGCGGTGTTCATCCGCACCGTCCCGGGCGTGAAGGACTCCAGCGCCTCCTTGCGGAACTGCCGCGGGACGCCCTGCTCCTGGAGGAAGGCCGACGCCTCCCGGACCCCGGCGTACGGGTCCGGCATCTCGGGGATCGCGCCCCGGGAGGCCAGCGTGCGCTCTCCGACCAGGTCGAGCTGACGACCTGCGCCACCGAGGGCCCCGCCCGTCAGACCCCCCACCCCGGCGCTCGCACCGGTGTGCCGCAGGAAGCCGCTCACCGTGTGCGGACCATCGCTCCGGGCATAGGTGTACGCCCCGCCCGCCGCGCCGCTGGTGGTCCCCGAGATCGTTCCGCCGACGACGGCGCGCCGCATCATGGACCCACCGAGCCGTGCGGCGACACCACCGCCGCTCCAGGCCCCGAACGCGCCGGAGATCGCGACCTGACCCCAGTCGACGCTGCCGGTCGTCGCGCGCTGGATGATGGTGTCGGCGCCCGCGGACATCAGCATCATCCCGGCCGGCCCCCCGACGCCGGTGAACATCAGCGCCCCTCCCACGATGACCATGGCACCGCCGGCGAGGTACTCCCAGTTGTCCTTCGCCCAGTTGCCGGCGGCGGCGAAGGCGCCGCCGTTCTCCGACAGGTAGGTCTGGAGGTCGGCGTCCGTCATCGGGCTGAGGCCGAGCGGGTCCAGGGCGTGCATCGGGTCGTTGCCCGCGAACGAGTACGGGTTCCCCGACCACCCCGCACCCGTCACCGGCTCCCACGGGTCGACCGAGAGGAAGCCACGGGTGTCGGGGTCGTAGACCCGACGACCCATCCACTCCAGTCCGGCGAAGGTCAGCTCCCCGGCCGAGCCGAGCCCGGGGCCGGGGCCGGCAGGGCCGGCCGTCTCGTCGAGGTCCCACGGGTCGTCCCCGGTCGCACGGACCTGTCGCCACCCGGAGGTGCTCCACCGGGAGCCCACGCCGAGCACGGGACCGGTCGACACCACGGTGGTGTCCCCCACCCGGGCCGGCGCGGCGGCTCTCGCGTCGGCGCCGTCGAAGAAGACCTCGGCACCGTCGAGCCGCGTCAGCTGCCCGAGGGCGTCCACGACGGAGGTGACCCGTCGCTCACGCCCCTCGTCGTCGCGGTCGACGACCTCGGCCAGGGGACCGAGCCGGCTCCAGCGGACGTCCCGGGTCGAGCCGTCGCTGCGCTCCACCCGGGTGCGGCGACCGAGCCCGTCGTAGGAGTAGCGCGCGCTACGGGTGGTGCCGCCGTCGCGCTCGACAGCGGCGAGCAGCTGGCCCGCGGCGTCGTACGACAGCTCGCGCGTGCGGCCGTCCGTGGTCTCGGCCACGAGGCGGCCGGCGGCGTCGTAGCGCCAGCGGCTGACCGAGTCCGCGTGCCCGCCGGTCGTCCGCAGCGCGACGAGCTGGTGGGCCTCGTCGTACTCGAAGGCGCTCGAGACGCCGTCGCGCGCGATCGTGCTGATCCTGCCCGTGGCGTCCCGGTCGACCACGGTGGTCGAGGTGCGCCCGCCCTCGGCGAGGGTGTGCCCGGCGACGTGGCCGTCGCCGAAGGTCCAGGACTGCCGGACCCCGCCCGCCTCGGCGGCGACCACCCGCCCGCCCAGGTCGCGTCGGAACGTCGCACGGCCGAGCGCGTCGTGCTCCACCGCGACGATGCGGCCGGCGGCGTCGCGCTCGTAGTGCACCCGCCTGCCGTCAGGGTCGGTGCGCGTCGAGCGGCGGCCGTCGGCGTCGTAGGACCAGGAGAGGCCCCGGCCGTCCCGGGTCTGCGAGACCAGCAGCCCCCGGGGGTCCCAGGCCAGCTCGTGGACGGTCTCCTCGCCCTGCTGCGTGTGGTCGACCACGCGCGCGGTCCGACCACGGGCGTCACGGACGGCGTGGGAGACGACCTGGCCGTCCACGGCCACGGTCGCGACCTGTCCCTGGTCGTCATAGGTCCACTCGGTCCGCGTGCCGGTGGGGTGCTCCTGCCACACCTGGCGCCCGGCCCCGTCGTACCCGCCGCGGATCGTGCGGCCGAGCGGATCGGTCTCGGCGACCGTACGGCCCATCGCGTCGAACTCCCGGCGCACCACGCCCCCGTCGGGACGGGTGATGGCGACGGCGCGGCCACCGGCGTCGTACTCCCACCGGGTCGACCCACCGTTGCCGTCGGTGGCCTCGACCAGCTGGCCGGCGTCGTCGTAGCGGAACCGGCGACGGCCGTGCTGCGGGTCGCGGGACTCCAGGACCCGCCCGAGGAGGTCGTAGGTGACGAGCGTCGTGCCGACCCCGGGGACCCTGGCGGCGACGACCCGCCCGCACTCGTCGTAGCGCCACGTGGCCTGCTCGCCGGTGGGCATCGTCTGCGCGACGACCCGGCCGTCGGCGTCGTAGGTCATCGTCGTGCGCGCGCCGAGCTCGTCGACGACCGCGCCCGGACGACCGCAGCGGTCGTACTCGTAGGCGACGACCCCGCCGCCGGGCCGGGTCACGGACACCGCACGGCCAGCGGCGTCGCGCTCGACCGTGGTGAGGCCGCCCGCGGCGTCGACCAGCTCGACGGCCCGGCCGCAGCGGTCGTAGCGGGTCAGGACGCTGGAGCCGTCGGGGCGCACGCTGGCCACGAGGCGGCCGAGCGTGTCGAACTGCATGCCGGCGGCGACGGACCCGGAGACGACCTCGGCGGTGCCGGCGGCGACGTCGGCGCGCGCGGCGCGCTGCTCGCCGGTCGGCGAGGTGGTCGTGACCAGGTCGCCGTTGGCGTCGTAGTCCCGCGTCCAGACCGCCCCGGTGGGGTCGGTGGTCTCACGCAGCCGGGAGAGGGCGTCGTGCGCGAAGCGCCACTCGGACCCGTCGGGCAGCTCGACCGCAGCCAGGTTGCCGAGGTCGTCGACGTGCCGGGTGACGGCCCGCCCCAGCGGGTCGATCGTGGTCTCGAGGTCGCCGGCGGCGCCGTGCTGCATCTCGGTACGCGCGCCGAGCGGGTCGGTGATGGCCGCCACGCGACCGTCGACGGTGTGCTCGTAGGTCCAGGTCGCGCCGTCGGGGTCGGTGCGGCCGCGGAGCAGGCCGGTGACCTCGTCGAAGGCGAAGGTGGTGCGGTGGCCCGACGGGGTCGTCGCGGCGACGACGCGACCGGCGTGGTCGCGCTCCAGCCGGGCGGCGTGACCGTCGGCATCGGTGGTCGAGACGAGGTCGCCGTGCGCGTCGTAGGCGAAGGAGACGACGACCCCGGTCGGGTCGACGACCTCGGTCAGCAGGCCCGCGGCCCACGTCATCCGGGTCACGCCGCCCTCGGGGTCGGTCAGGGTGGACGGGTTGCGCTCGTCGCCGTCGTAGGTGAAGGAGGTGACCGCGGGCGTGCCGTCCTCGGTCAGCACCTCGACGGTCGCGAGCCGGTCCTGGTCGTCGAAGGACTGGGTGACGTCGGCGCCGTTGGGGCTGACGGTGCGGACCAGACGGCCGCGGGCGTCGTACTCCCGCACCGTGGTCGACCCGTCGCGCTCGGTGACCGAGACGGCGTTGCCGTGGGGGTCGTACGACGTCGACTGCCGCCGGTCGGCGCTGTCGATCGCGCCGACCAGCCGCCCGCGCTCGTCGGCGACCCAGGTGTTCGAGCGGGTGCCGTCCTCGTCCGAGACGACGGTGACCCTGCCCGGCAGGTAGGCGTACCGGGTGACCCGGCCGTGCGGGGAGCGCTGACGGGTCACCCGGGAGCGGTCGTCGTAGGAGTTCTCGACCTCGACGACGCCGGACGCGCCGATGACGGCGTCGACGAGCCCGCGCTCGTCCCACCGGTAGCGGCGGGTGCCGAGGGCGGTGCCGGCCGCGACCAGACGGTCCTGGTCGTCGTAGTCGTAGGTGACCTCGCGCCCGTCCGAGGCACGGACGGCGAGCAGGCGGGTGTCGCCCC
Source organism: Nocardioides aquaticus (assembly GCF_018459925.1). Lineage (NCBI taxonomy): Bacteria > Bacillati > Actinomycetota > Actinomycetes > Propionibacteriales > Nocardioidaceae > Nocardioides > Nocardioides aquaticus. The sequence continues at coordinate 446,347 of NZ_CP075371.1, read as the reverse complement.
AGACCAGCTCGAGGTGGCGTCCTCGCTCGTGGGACATGCGCACCAGGCGGTCCTCGGCCCAGGTCAGCCGGACCGTGGTGCCGGGCCCGGCGGTCTGCGCCAGGAGCCGACCGGCGCGGTCGAAGCGCCAGCGGACGCCGTCGTTGCCGCTGACGAGGTAGCCGTCGTCCTGCCGCTCGAGCCACCGGCTCTCTCCGGCCGCGCGGTCCCACGCCTCGCCGAGACGGGGGAAGACCAGCTGCCGGCCGTCGGGCAGGGTGCACCGGGCGGCCTCGTCGTCGAGGGACAGCCCGGTGTCGGCCCAGGAGGACCAGCCCGGACCGAGGGCGCCGACGACGCAGGTCATCGAGTTGTACATCCGGGTGAACGACAGCGAGGCGCACCCGCCGGCGAAGCCGAGATCGGCCTCGGGCTCGAGGAAGTTGCCTGTCGAGGTGTTGACCGGGTCGTCGGCGTAGCCGGAGGTCGGCATCGCGCCCACGGCCTGGGCCGGCTCGATGACGAGGTCCTGCCGGGCGGCGTCGACCCCGGCCGACTGCAGCGCTGCGGCGACGGAGGCGTCGGACAGGGTGGACACCTCGCCGTCCCCGCCCGCGGCCGTGAAGGCGGCGGCGACGGTGTTCGCCCAGGCGACGTCGTTGTCGTTCGCCTCCAGCCAGCGGTCGGCGCCGGTGAAGACGCCGTCCGCGGACAGGGACCCCCAGTGGCAGGTGGACCGGAAGGTCCAGAACCGGGCCCGGGCCGCCGAGAGCGGCGTGCGGGCGCGGTCGTCGGCGGCCGCCGAGGAGGTCGCGAAGGACGTGAGGTCCGCGGGCCTGGCCGAGGACGTGCCGCCCGCGCCGCCCGTCCCGCTGGCCGGCGTCTGCCGGGGGGTGCTGCGGGGGGCCGCGACGGGCACCTCGATCGGGCTGGCGGGCGGGCCGACCGGGGGCTCGTCCTCGCCGGTGAAGAAGTCGCCGATGCCGTCACCGACCTTCTCCAGCCCGCTGCGGCTGTCCTGCTCGGCCTTCCAGGCACGCGCGGTCTCCCGGCGCTCCTGCTCCTTCTGCGCCTCCTCCGCCAGACGCCGGGCGCCCTCGGCGACCTCGCGCAACCGGTCGGCGAGCTCGCGCGCGTCCGCGGCAGCGGTGCTGGCGTTGTCCTGGAACAGCGTCGAGAAGAAGCCCCGGAACTCCTGCATCGCCACCGAGACGAAGACGTTCCTCGAGCCGAGCTGGCCGTCGACGGTGCCGGCGGCGTCGTCGGCCGCCGCGCTCAGCGCCTCCGCGGCCCCGAAGTCGAACGGGACGTCCTGCTCGATACCGGACAGCTCGTCGCCCACCGCACACCACTCCTACCCGCGGGGTCGGGCCCCGCGACACGTTCGTCTCGACTCGACACAGGGCTGCACAGCACGGGCTGCACACCCACCGCCCGGCACCGGGTCGCCGTCAGCGCGACGGCGACCCGGGTGACGGACGGTCAGCGGGCAGTCCGCTCAGGCGCCGCCGCCGGCGGTCATGATGTTCTGGCTGATCTGGTCCAGCTGCACGCGCAGCTCCTCGAGCTCGGTCTTGGCCTTGTCCAGGGCCGCCTTGGTCTCGGGCCAGGTCGCGGAGCGGAACCGCTCGGCCAGGGGGCCGTCCCAGTTGTTGGGGTCGGAGAGCTGCTGGCCCTTGGTGTCGAGCTGGTTGATCTGGTCGGTCAGGCCGCCGTTGATGATCGAGGACATCTGCTGGATGGCGGACTTGGCGGTGGCGGAGGAGAGAACGCGGTCGGACACGGGTGCCTGCCTTTCGCCGACCACGCGGGCCGGCAGGTGCTGGTCGTACGGACCCGGTCATGATGTCGAAGGTCCTACCCGGTGTCTCACCGTGTCCAGGATCCTGGACAGTTCCGGTCCAGTACCCGAGACCCGGCCGCGCACCAGCCGCTCCGCGGTGGTCTGACGCTGGCAGACTCCCTCCGTGAGGAGCCCCCGCCAGGCCGGTACGTCGTCACCGCGCGGAACGTCAATGCCCGTCGTCCTCGTCGCGCTGCTCGTGGTCGCTGCCGTCGCCGTCGTCGGCGCCGGTCGGACGCTGGACCGGGTCCGGGCCGACACCGCGGTGCAGGCCGTCGGGCAGGGCGAGCCCGGTTGCGTGAACGCCGCCGTCTTCACCGGGCCGGACGGCGTCGAGCGCAGCGTCGACGTGACGGTCTACAAGGCCAGCTGCCTCGACCGGGACCCGGGCGACCCCGTCACCGTCTACTACGACGCGGGCGACCCGTCCGTGACCGCGCCGAGCCAGGCCTGGTGGTGGACCCTGCTGCCGACGCTGGTCGCTCTGGCCATGGGCGCCTTCCTCGTGCGCAGCGCGGTCCGCCACGTCGCCGGAGCCCGCGGGCACCGGTGAGCGCCGCGGTTCAGCACCTGAGGTCCTCCTCCGGCGCCGTGCCGTCGAGCAGGTAGTCCTCGACGGCGGCGTCCACGCAGGCGTCGCCCTGGCCGTACCCGGTGTGACCGTCGCCGTCCCGGGTCACCAGCACGCCGGACTCCAGCTGCTCGGCCAGCGCGACCGACCACTCGTACGGCGTGGCCGGGTCCCGGGTGGTGCCCACGACCATGATCGGTGCGGCGCCGGCGGCGTCGATCTCCGGACGCGGCTCGGCCGCCTCCACCGTGACGCCCTGGCAGCCGACCATGCCCCAGGCGAAGGTCTCGCCGAAGGTCGGCGAGGCCTCCTCGAACGCGGGGACGAGGTCGGGGACGTCCTCGACCGGGACCGAGGTCGGGTCGTCGAGGCACCGCACGGCGTAGATGGCCTCGGCGCTGTTGTCGGCGTAGCTGCCGTCGGTGCGGGACAGGTAGAGGTCGGCCAGCGTCGCGAGCGCGGTGCCGTCGCCGTCGAGCGCGGCGCGCAGCGCCTGGTCGAGCAGCGGCCAGAGGTCCTCGCTGTAGAGGGGGAACACCAGGCCGTAGAAGGCCAGGCCGCCGCTCAGCTCACGGTCGCCGGTGGTCGGCAGCGGCTCCTCCTGCACCCGGTCGAGCAGGTCCGAGATCGTGTCGAGGCCGCCCTGCAGGTCGTCGCCGAGGTAGCAACCGGAGATGTTCTCGGTGCAGTTGCCGACGTAGGAGCGCAGCGCGGTCTCGAACCCACCGGCCTGGCCGATCGCCTCGTCGACGGCGCCGAGGCTGGGGTCGACCCCGGCGTCGAGGACCATCCGGCCGACCCGCTCGGGGAACAGCTCGGCGTAGGTCGCGCCGAGGTCGGTGCCGTAGGAGGCGCCGAGGTAGACCAGGCGCGGGTCGCCGAGCGCGGCGCGCAGCACGTCCATGTCACGGGCGGCCTCGACGGTCGAGACGTGGCCGAGCAGGTCGCCGGTGCGCGCGGCGCACCCGGCGAAGAAGTCCTCCTGGGCGCTCGCGTAGGCGGCGGCCTCGGTCGGGTCGTCGGGCGACGGGTCGGCCTCGGTGAAGGCGTCGAGCTCGGCGTCGGTGAGGCAGTCGACCGGGGCCGAGCGGCCGACCCCGCGCGGGTCGAAGCCGACGACGTCGAGGTTGGCCAGCAGGTCGCCGCCGAGGATGCGGCCCGCGGCGGCGGCGTACGACGTGCCCCGCGCGCCGGGCCCGCCGGGGTTGACCACGAGCGACCCTACGGCCTCGCCCTCGGCCGGCAGCCGCAGCAGCGCGAGGTCGATCGTGTCGCCGCCGGCCTCGGCGTAGTCGACCGGGACGGTGAGCGTGGTGCACTCGGCGGCGTCGTCCTCGTAGTCCCCCGGCGGGCAGGCCTCCCAGGCGAGCTCCTGGTCGTAGAACGGGGCGAGCGAGTCGTCGGGAGGCGTCCGCGCGTCGGCGGCGTCGGCGTCCAGGGGCGCGGCGGTGCGGGTCGGGGTGTCGGCCGGCGCGTCGTCCTGGTCGTCGTCGCCCAGCACGACCAGGCCGGCGGCCAGGCCGGCGCTGAGCAGCAGGGCGAGCGCCAGGAGCCCGGCCACGACGACCACCACGGCGCGCCGCTGGCGCATCCCGAAGCTCACGGTCGGACCTCCTCGGGCACCAGCAGCGCCACCGTCATCGACTCCAGGGCCAGGGCGACCGGCACGTTGAACTCCATCATCTGCTCGCGGGCGGTGAAGATCGCGTCGATCCGACGCAGGTTGACCTCGGGCGTGGAGTGCCGGGCGAGGTCCTCGACCTCGCCGCGGATCTCCTCGTTGACCAGCGCCTGCGGCGACCCGAGCCCCACCGTGATCGCGTCGCGGTAGACCGACGCGAGGTCCATCAGCCCGCGGTCGACCACGTCGAGCACCCGGCGCTTGGCCCGGGTCTTCTGCGCCTTGTCCATCTCGGCCAGCGCGGGGGCGTACTCCCGGGGGCGACGGCCACGCTCGACGACGCCGTAGGCCGCGTCCAGGTCGGCCTTCTCGCGCGCGTCGAGGGCCGAGGTCAGCGCCTCCGCCTCGGCCTTGGCCCGCTCGGCCAGCCCGGTCGCGGCGCGCATCGCGGCGCCGAGGGAGACCAGGGCGGCCGGCAGCCCGACGACCTCGCGCCGCCGGGTCCGGGTGTCCTCGTCGGTGGCGAGGGCGCGGGCGCGGCCGATGTGGCCCTGGCTGGCGCGGGCGGCGTGCAGCGCCAGCGCCTCCGGCACCCCGAGGGTCCGCTCGAGGAACGCCGCGACGTCGGGGGTGGCCGGCGTGGTCAGGGTGACCAGCCGGCAGCGGGACCGGATCGTGGTCAGGACGTCCTCGACCGTCGGGGCGCAGAGCATCCACACGGTGCGGTCGGTCGGCTCCTCGATGGCCTTGAGCAGCGCGTTGCACGCACCCTCGGTCAACCGGTCGGCGTCCTCGACGACGATGATCTGCCAGCGGCGGCCGTTGGGCGCCAGGGCGGCCTTGCGGACCAGGTCACGGGCCTCGGCGATCCCGATCGAGAGCTTCGCGGTCCGGACGACCTGCACGTCGGCGTGGCTGCCGACCAGCACGGTGTGACAGGCGTGGCACTCCCCGCAGCCGCCCCGCTCGCACTGCAGCGCGGCGGCGAACGCGGTCGCGGCGTTGGACCGGCCCGAGCCCGGGGGGCCGGTGAAGAGCCAGGCGTGGCCGACCCCACGGCCGTCGGCGGCGTTCTGTGCGGCCTCCTGCAGCACCGCGACGGCCCGGCGCTGGCCGACGAGGTCGTCCCAGACGCTCACGGGCGTGCCTCGACGGTGGTCGCGCGCGCGGCGGCGGCCAGCCACGGGCGCACGCCCGCACGCACCTGCTCGGCGATCTCGTCGACCCCGGCCCGGGCGTCGAGGACGAGGTAGTGCTCGGGGTCCTCGGCGGCCATCGCGACGAACGCCGCCCGCACGCGCTGGTGGAAGTCGAGCGACTCGCCCTCGATCCGGTCCCGCCCCTCGAAGCGGCCGAGGCCGGCGGCCGGCTCGAGGTCGAGCACGACGGTCAGGTGCGGGCGGAGGTCGCCGGTGGCCCAGCGCGCGACGTCGGCGACCTCGGCGACCTCGAGCGCCCGGCCGGCGCCCTGGTAGGCCAGCGTGGAGTCGACGTAGCGGTCGGTCACCACCACCTCGCCCCGTGCCAGCGCCGGGAGCACGAGGGTCTCGACGTGCTCGGCCTTGTCGGCGGCGTAGAGCAGCACCTCGGTGCGGTCCGCCAGCGCCCCGGTGTCGGGGCTGAGCACGATCCGCCGCAGCTCGGCCCCGACCGGGGTGTCACCGGGCTCGAAGGTCGGCCGGACGACGTACCCCTGCTCGCGCAGCCAGGTGGTGAGCAGCCGCGACTGCGTGGACTTGCCCGACCCCTCGCCGCCCTCGAAGCAGACGAGGACGCCGCGCTCGGTCCACCGCCCGGGCCAGGTCCCTGTGCTCACGCCCCAGAACTTACGGGGCGGTGCCGACGGCCGCCCGGGGCGGGCGGCGGGCGGCCTGTCCGCGGGCCGGCGTGCCGGGTCGGGGTTGACGGGCAGGTTTCGACCATGCCGGCCTTCGCACAGGCCGACATGTTCGGAAGTCCCCGGCCGACCGGGGACTTCCGCACCCGGACCGCCGGCCTACGCCTTCTTCGCCGCAGCCTTCGTCGTCTTCTTGGCCGCCGTCTTCTTGGCGGTGGTCTTCTTGGCCGCCGTCTTCTTGGCCGCCGTCTTCTTCGCGGCGGTCTTCTTGGCCGGGGCCTTCTTCGCGCCCTTCTTGGCCGTCTTCGCCGGGCCCTTGGCGCGGCGCTCGGCCAGCAGCTCGGCGGCGCGCTCGATGGTCACCTTCTCCACCGAGTCCTCCTTGCGGAGGGTGGCGTTGTACTCGCCGTCGGTGACGTACTCGCCGAAGCGGCCGGCCTTGACCACGACCGGGAAGCCCGAGACCGGGTCCGGACCGAGCTCCTTGAGCGGCGGGGCCGCGGCGGCGCGGCCACGCTGCTTGGGCTGGGCGTAGATCGCCAGCGCCTCGTCGAGGCCGATCGTCAGCAGCTGGTCCTCCGTGGTCAGCGACCGCGAGTCGGTGCCCTTCTTCAGGTACGGGCCGTAGCGGCCGTTCTGGGCGGTGATCTCGTCGCCCGACTCCGGGTCGGTGCCGACCACGCGGGGCAGCGAGAGCAGCGTGACGGCCTCGTCGAGGGTGATCGTGTCCAGCGACATCGACTTGAACAACGAACCCGTGCGCGGCTTGGCGGACTTGGCCGCGTCCTCGGGCAGCTGCTCGGTGACGTACGGGCCGTACCGGCCGTTCTTGGCGACCACCGCGAGCCCGGTCTCCGGGTGCGCGCCCAGCGGGATCTCCTCGCCGGCCGGGCTGGCGAACAGCTCGGCGGCCTTCTCCAGGGTCAGCTCGTCGGGGGGCAGGTCGTCGGGCACGTTGGCCCGCTTGGCCAGCGCGTTGCCCTCGTCGTCGGGACCCTCGAGGTACGGCCCGTAGCGCCCGACCCGCAGGTTGATGCCCGACTCGGGGCCGCCGATCGGGAAGGTCGCCAGCTCGCGGGCGTCGATGTCGCCGAGCTCGTCGACCAGCCGCTTGAGGCCGGTGACCTCGCCGGCGCCGTAGTAGAACTCCGCGAGCTCGGTGCTGCGGTCCTTGCGGCCGCCGGCGATGTCGTCGAGGACGTCCTCCATCGCGGCGGTGAACTCGTAGGACACCTGGCGGGGGAAGTGCTCCTCCAGCAGCCGGGTGACCGAGAAGGCCAGCCACGCCGGGACCAGCGCGGTGCCCTTCTTGTAGACGTACCCACGGTCGACGATGGTCTTCATGATCGAGGCGTACGTCGAGGGGCGACCGATCTCGCGCTCCTCGAGCTCCTTGACCAGGGTGGCCTCGGTGTAGCGGGCCGGCGGCTTGGTCTCGTGGCCGTCGGCGCTCAGCGAGGCCGCCGAGACGGCATCGCCCTGCTCGAGCGCGGGCAGCCGGCTCTCCTGGTCGTCGGTGGCGGCGCCGTGGTCGGTGCCCTCGACGTAGGCCTTGAGGAAGCCGTGGAAGCTGATCACGCGGCCGCTGGCCGAGAAGACGACGTCCTCGCCGGTCGAGGCGGCGCCGCCGAGGCGGATCGTCACGCTCTGCCCGGTGGCGTCGCGCATCTGCGAGGCGACGGTGCGCATCCAGATCAGCTCGTAGAGGCGGAACTGCTCGCCGGTCAGCCCGGTCTGGGCCGGGGTGCGGAAGGTGTCGCCGGCCGGCCGGATCGCCTCGTGCGCCTCCTGGGCGTTCTTCACCTTGGAGGCGTAGACGCGCGGGGCGTCGGGGACGTACTCGGCGCCGTAGAGCTCCCGGACCTGCGCGCGCGCCGCGTCCACGGCCGCGCTGGACAGGGTCGTGGAGTCGGTCCGCATGTAGGTGATGTGGCCGTTCTCGTACAGCCGCTGCGCCACCGACATCGTCACCGAGGCGCCCATCCCGAGCTTGCGGCTGGCCTCCTGCTGCAGCGTGGTGGTGCGGAAGGGCGCGTACGGGGAGCGGCGGTAGGGCTTGGCCTCGACCGAGCGGACGTCGTACGTCGAGTCGGCCAGCCCGGAGACCAGCGCCTCGGCGCGGCCACGGTCGAGGTGGACGACCTTGCCCTGGGCCGAGGACTTCAGCAGCCCGTCGGGACCGAAGTCGGAGCCGCGGGCCACGCGGGCGCCGTCGACGGAGTGCACCCGGGCGCCGAACATCCGCTGCTCGTGCTTGCTGCCGGCGTCGAAGGTGCCCTCGAGGTCCCAGTACGAGGCGACCTTGAACTTGATCCGCTCGCGCTCGCGGTCGACGACCAGGCGGGTGGCCACGGACTGCACGCGCCCCGCGGAGAGGCCGGACATGACCTTCTTCCACAGCACCGGGCTGACCTCGTAGCCGTAGAGGCGGTCGAGGATGCGCCGCGTCTCCTGGGCCTCGACGAGGTCGTCGTTGATGGTGCGCGGGTTGGCCACGGCGGCCTGGATCGCGGGCTTGGTGATCTCGTGGAAGACCATCCGGTGCACCGGGACGCCCTTCTTGGGCTTCAGCTCGTCGAGCAGGTGCCACGCGATGGCCTCGCCCTCGCGGTCCTCGTCCGTGGCCAGGTAGAGCTCGTCGGCGTCCTTCAGCAGCTTCTTCAGCTTGGCGATGTGCTGCTTCTTGTCGCGCGGCACCACGTAGTACGGCGTGAACTCGTTGTCCACGTCGATCGCCAGCCGGCCCCAGGGCTTGTCCTTGATCTCGGCCGGGGTGTCCGCGGCCGACATCGGCAGGTCACGGATGTGACCGATGGAGGACTCGACGACGTAGCCGTCGCCGAGGAACCCGCCGATGTTGCGGGCCTTGGCCGGCGACTCGACGATGACCAGCTTGTGGGACACGGGGGCGTCATTCCTTCGCGGAGGGGGTGGGGCACCGCAGACCGGCACCCGGCGGTCACGGTAGCGCGTGGTGGCCACCCCGCCCGCCGCCCGCCGTCGCGGCGCCCCTCCCAGGGGCTCAGGTCAGGAAGCCCTCGGCCACCAGGTCGGCCACGACCGGCAGGTAGCGCGAGCGCAGGTCCTCGGGCGCCCGGTCGGTCAGCACGGCCAGCGCGTCGAGGACCTGGCCGACGCTGAGGTCGCCGTCGCAGGCCCCCACCAGGGCGGCCTCGACGGTGTCGACCTGCCGGGCGCGGCGGAAGCCGAGCTGCTGGCGCAGCACGATCGCCTCGGGGTCCTCCGCCCCGGGAGCACCGGCCGTCTCCTGGCGTACGTCGGCCCGCGCCACCAGGTGGTCGTCCGGGCCGACCGGGCGACGCACGGCGCGCCCCCACGAGGCGATCGCGGGCGCGATCGGCTGCTCGAGGTCGAAGGGCCAGTCGAGCAGAGTGTGCACAGCGCCGCCCGTGCCGGGACCGGCGGACGGGGCGTCGTCGGGCCGGCGGTGCAGGTTGACCCACCCGAACCCGACGCCCTCGACGCCCTGCTCGTCGAACCACGAGAGCCACGTGTCGTAGCGGCGGCGGTAGGCCGCGGCCGAGGCCGGGTCGCCGCCGTTGGTGGCCGGGTGGGCGCCCTCGTCCTTGAGCCACAGCTCGACGTAGGCGGCCGGGTCGAGCACCTCGCGCTGCACCACCAGCGCGTCGCAGCCGGGGTCGAGCCAGCCGCCGAGGCGCTCGTCCCACGTCTGGTCGCGGGTGACGACCCAGTTGGCCAGCACCTGGCACCAGCCGTCGGGGGCGAGGTGGGCCGGCGCGGCCCGCACGATGTCCTCGACCACGCGGTCGCCGGGCAGCCCGGAGTCGCGGTAGACCAGCCGCTCGCCGGTGGCAGGGGAGATCACGAACGGCGGGTTGGTGGCGATGAGGTCGAAGCGCTCGCCGGCCACCGGCTCGAAGTAGGACCCGTCACGGACCTCGACGGTGTCCTCGACGTCGTTCAGGGCGGCGTTGAAGCGGGCGATCCGCAGCGCACGGCGGTTGACGTCGGTGGCCACGACCCGGCGGCTGTGCCGGGCCAGGTGCAGCGCCTGGACCCCGCAGCCGGTGCCGAGGTCGAGGGCGCTGCCGACCTCCTCGCGCAGCGTCAGCTGGGCCAGCGAGGCGGAGGCGGCGCTGATCCCGAGCACGTGGTCGGCGCCGACCCGCTGGGCCAGCCCGTCCAGTCCCGGGGTGAGGTCGCTGACCACCCAGAACGCGTCGTCCTCGGAGGCGTACGGCCGGACGTCGAGGCGGGCGGCGACCTCGCCGACGGACTGCTCGAGCACGCCCTCCACCGCGAGCCGGTCGACCACGCCCGGCAGCGCGGCCTCCGCGGCGTCGGTGGTCACGGCGGTCTGCAGCAGGAACAGCCGCACCAGGGTCTCGGCCGGCGTCCCGCCCCGGGTGGCCATCAGCCCCGGCGTGGTCTCGTTGCGGCCGAGCGCGGCGTGCGCGAGCGGGCCGAGCAGGTCCGCGACGGTCTCGTAGTCGAAGTCGGCGGCGAGCAGGGCGTCGCGCAGGCGGTACGGCAGGTCGGTCACCCGTGCATCCTGCCCGACCCGGTTCCCGGCGCCAGGGTCAGCGGTGGTGGTAGTCGTCGGTGGACCAGGTCCCGTCCCGCCAGGCCTGGGCGACCCCGCGGTAGACGCCGTGGCGCAGCTCGGCGGCCCACCCGTCGTACGCCGGCATCCCCACCGCGCGGGCGTGGGCCAGCTCGGCCTCGACGTCGTAGGGCACCCGGACGAAGGAGACCCCGAACGGCGCCGGGTCCCCGGCGTCGACGACGCCCTCGAGCACGACGTAGACCGGGGTGGGGTCGTAGACGCAGTTGCCGACGCTGCCGGCGTTGACCAGGGTCCGGCCGAACTGGGTCTCGTAGAACGGGTCGTGGCTGTCGCCGTAGACGACGACGTCGGGGTCGGGGACCTCGCCGAGCGCCGCCCGCGTCGCGTCGGTGGCGGCGAACTGGCCGAGGAACTCCGCGCCGTCGTGGTCGTAGCGGACCCGGCGGTGGACGCTGCGCGCCGAGGCGTGCATCAGCCGGACCCGCCGTCCGCTCAGCAGCAGGTCGTGGCAGAACGGCTGCGCCCGCAGCCACTCCCCCTGCCCCGGTGCGAGCTGGGCCCGCCACCAGGCCAGTGCCTCGTCGTCGTAGGTCCGGTCGGGGTCGGGCAGGAAGTCGTCCCAGTTGCCCAGGACGTTGACCTCGCACCGCTCCCGGGCCAGGTCGACGACCTCCCGCCCGCGCGGGCCCTTGCCGACGTGGTCGCCGAGGTTGAGCACCCGGCTGATCCCGCGGGCCCCGACGTCGGCCAGCACGGCCTCGAAGGCGCCCAGGTTGCCGTGCACGTCGGAGACGACCGCGATCCGCTCCAGCCCGCTCACACCCCGAGCATGCCACCGTGCCGGGGCGGCCCCGGGACGGCTACGGCGTGCTGAGCGGCTGGGTGGGCGACGGGTCGCCCGAGCTGGCCGCCGGCGGCGGGGGCGGCGGGGTGGTGGGACCCGCGTCGTCGTCGCCGATCACCGTCGAGCGGCGCTTGGAGAGCACGACGGCCACCACGATCCCCGCGGCGGCGAGCACCCCGATCGCGATCGAGGCGCCACGGTTGGCGTCCTCGCCGAGGGTCAGGGAGACCACCGCGCCCACGATCAGCAGGGAGACCAGGTTCATCACCTTGAGCAGCGGGTTGATCGCCGGGCCGGCGGTGTCCTTGAACGGGTCGCCCACGGTGTCACCGATGATCGTGGCCTCGTGCGCCGGCGAGCCCTTGCCGCCGTGGTGGCCGTCCTCGACCAGCTTCTTGGCGTTGTCCCAGGCCCCGCCCGCGTTGGCCAGGAAGACCGCCATCAGGGTGCCGGAGGCGATCGCGCCGGCCAGGAAGCCGGCGAGCGGCCCGACCCCCAGGCCGAAACCGACCGCGATCGGGGCGAGGATGGCCAGGATGCCGGGCGTGGCCAGCTCGCGCAGCGAGTCGCGGGTGACGATGTCGACCACGCGGCCGTACTCCGGGCGACCGGTGCCCTCCATGATCCCGGGGATCTCGCGGAACTGCCGGCGCACCTCCATCACCACGGCGCCGGCGGCCCGGCCGACGGCGTTGATGGCCAGGCCGGAGAAGAGGAAGACGACCGAGACGCCGAGCAGCATCCCGACCAGCACGTCGGGGCTGAAGACGAAGAAGGTGAGCACGTCGTCCTCGGCCGGGACGATGTCGGCCAGCGACTCCAGCACGGTGCCGATGTAGGAGCCGAAGAGCGCCGAGGCCGCCAGCACCGCGGTGGCGATGGCGATGCCCTTGGTGATCGCCTTGGTGGTGTTGCCGACGGCGTCCAGCTCGGTGAGGATCTGGGCGCCCTCGGGGCTGACGTCGCCGGACATCTCGGCGATGCCCTGGGCGTTGTCGGAGACCGGGCCGAAGGTGTCCATCGCCACGATCACCCCGACCGTGGTCAGCAGGCCGCAGCCGGCCAGGGCGACGGCGAAGAGCGCGATCGACAGCGAGCCGCCGCCCAGCAGGAACGCGCCGTACACGGCCGCCCCGATCACCAGCGTGGTGTAGACCGCCGACTCGAAGCCGACCGAGAGCCCGGAGAGGATGACGGTCGCCGGGCCGGTGATGGAGGTGCGCCCGACGTCCTTGACGGGCTTGAAGTCGGTGCCGGTGAAGTAGCCGGTCAGCGCCAGGATCACCGCGGCCAGCACGATCCCGATCAGCACCGCGACCGAGGCGATCAGGGCCGGGTTGCCGGTCGGCGCGCTGAACCCGGCGAGCAGGTCCAGGGGGCTGGTCTCGGCACCATCGAGCTCGGCGAACGTGGTCGGCAGGTAGAGGAAGGACAGCGCCACGGAGGCGATCGCGGCGATCCCCGCGGAGAGGTAGAAGGCCCGGTTGATGGTGGTCAGGCCGTTCTCGCCGGCGCGCGGCTTGCACAGGTACACCCCGGCGACCGCGGTGAGCGCGCCGATCCCGGGGATCAGCAGGGGGTAGACCAGGCCGGCGTTGCCGAAGGCCTGCGAGCCGAGGATCAGGGCGGCGACCAGCGTGACGGCGTAGGACTCGAAGAGGTCGGCGGCCATGCCGGCGCAGTCGCCCACGTTGTCGCCCACGTTGTCGGCGATGGTCGCGGCGTTGCGGGGGTCGTCCTCGGGGATGTTGTTCTCGACCTTGCCGACGAGGTCGGCGCCGACGTCGGCGGCCTTGGTGAAGATGCCGCCGCCCACCCGCATGAACATCGCCAGCAGGGCCGCGCCGAAGCCGAAGCCCTCGAGCACGTCGGGCGCCGAGTCCTGGAAGAGCAGCACGACCAGCGAGGCGCCGAGCAGGCCGAGGCCGACGGTGCCCATGCCGACGAAGGCGCCGGTGCGGAAGCCGATGTGCATGGCCGGGTCGCGGCCCTCGTCCTGGGCCGCGGCCGCGACCCGCAGGTTGGCGCGCACCGCCAGGGACATGCCCAGGTAGCCGATGGCGGCGGAGAACCCGGCGCCGACCAGGAAGAACACCGAGCGGAAGATCCGCACGACCGTGTCGTCGGCGGGCAGGAAGAGCAGCAGCACGAACGCGATCGCGGCGAAGACCGCCAGGGTGCGGAACTGTCGCTGCAGGTAGGCGTTGGCGCCCTCCTGGACCGCCTGGGCGATGGCGCGCATGTTCTCGGTGCCCTCGGGCGCCCGCAGCACCTCCTGGCGGAACATCCACGCCATCGCGAGCGCGCCGCAGGAGATCAGCAGGACCAGCAGGACCCAGACGAGGTTGCCGCCGGAGACCTCCACGACGGCGGGGTGGACAGCGCGCATGCTTCCTCCTGCTCACGAGCATGAGGACCCGGTCGTGTGACCCAGGTCACGTCAAGCGGGAGTGTACGCACGGTCCGGGGCGCGCGTCATCGGCCGCGCGGCCTGCGGCGCGGCGGATCGGCCGTCCGGGGACGGCGGGCGGAGGTGGCTCAGCCGGCGGAGAGGGCCTGGTCGGCGTCGTCGTGGATGACGAACACCTTCGCCAGGCCGGTGATCCGGAAGATCTTCAGCAGCCGGTCCTGGTGGCAGACCAGCTCTAGCGAGCCGTCGTGGGCGCGGACCTTCTTCAGCCCGCCGACCAGCACGCCCAGCCCCGTGGAGTCGAGGAACTCGACACCCCGCATGTCCACGACCAGGTGGTAGTGCCCGGAGGCGACCAGGTCGGAGATGGTGTCGCGCAGCTTCGGCGCGGTGTAGACGTCGATCTCGCCGCCGACCGCGACGACGGTGCGGTTGCCGACCTCGCGCGTCTCGAGGCTGAGGTCCACGGCGCCTCCTCCGGTCGATCCCGCCGGGACGGCGGTGCCACGGGTCGCGGCAGCCTTATGAAACCACGGCTCGCCGGGCCTCGCCGCACCCGCCGCGGTGCGTTGTCGGCCCGTGTCGGCGCCGGTTGGCACACTGGCGGGGTGTCCGTGCCCCCGCCCCAGCCCGCCGTGACCGTGGCCCCGCCGCGCGGTCGCGCGGCCCTGGACCGGCTGGTGGCGCTCCCGGGTCGCGCCGACCGGCTGACCCACCTGGAGACGCTGGCCCCCCGCGCCGCGCGTCACGCACCGTGGCCGGCCTGGGCGCCGGCGGAGGTCGTGACGGCCTTCGCGGCCCGCGGCGTGGCCACGCCCTGGGCGCACCAGGTGGCCGCGGCCGAGACCGCCCACCAGGGCGGCCACGTGGTGCTCTCGACCGGGACGGCCTCGGGCAAGTCGCTGGCCTACCAGCTGCCGGCGCTCTCCGACGTGCTCGCCGCCCGCGGCCCGCGGCTGCAGCGCGGCGCCACCGTGCTCTACCTCGCCCCCACCAAGGCCCTGGCCCAGGACCAGCTCGCCGCCCTGGACTTCCTGGCCCTCGGCGTCCGGGTGACCACGCACGACGGCGACAGCCCCCAGGAGCAGCGCGACTGGGCGCGCGACCACGCCGAGTACGTCCTGACGAACCCCGACATGCTGCACCGCTCGCTGCTGCCCGGGCACGAGCGGTGGGCGCGCTTCCTCGGGGCCCTGCGCTACGTCGTGGTCGACGAGTGCCACCACTACCGCGGCGTCTTCGGGGCCCACGTGGCCCAGGTGCTCCGGCGGCTGCGCCGCATCTGCGCCCGCTACGGCGCCTCCCCCACGTTCGTGCTGGCCTCGGCCACGGTCGCCGAGCCCGAGGTGGCGGCGCGCCGGCTGACCGGGCTCCCGGTCACGGCCGTCACCGACGACGCCTCGCCGCGCGGCGAGGTGTCGCTGGCGCTGTGGGAGCCGCCGCTGACCCCGGGCGGCGGCGAGAACGGCGCCCCCGTACGCCGGGCCGCCTCCTCCGAGGTCGCCGACCTGCTGACCGACCTCGTCCTGGACGACGTGCGCACGCTGGCGTTCGTGCGCTCCCGGCGCGGTGTCGAGCACGTCGCGATGACCACGGCGGGCCTGCTCGCCGAGGTCGACCCCTCGCTGTCGCGCACGGTGGCGGCCTACCGCGGGGGCTACCTGCCCGAGGAGCGGCGCGAGATCGAGCAGGCGCTGCGCCGTGGCGACCTCCGCGGGCTGGCGGCGACCAACGCCCTCGAGCTCGGCATCGACGTGAGCGGCCTGGACGCGGTGCTGATGGCCGGGTTCCCCGGCACCCGCGCGGCGCTCTGGCAGCAGCTGGGCCGCGCCGGGCGCGGCGGGCAGGGCTCGCTCGGGGTGCTGGTAGCCCGCGACGACCCGCTGGACACCTACCTGGTCCACCACCCCGAGGCCCTGCTGGGTCGTCCCGTCGAGGCGTCGGTCTTCGACCCCGACAACCCGCACGTGCTGGGCCCGCACCTGTGCGCGGCGGCCGCCGAGCTGCCGCTGACCACCGAGGACCTCCCGCTGTTCGGGCCGGCGACCGCCGACGTGCTGGTCCGCCTGGTCGACGCCGGCCTGCTGCGTCGCCGGCCGCGGGGCTGGTTCTGGACCGACCGACGTCGCCCCAGCGACCTCGTCGACATCCGGTCCTCGGGCGGCGCCGCGGTCTCCCTGGTCGAGGCCGGCACCGGCCGGGTCGTCGGCACGGTCGACGGCGGCCGCGCGCACGGCGACGTCCACACCGGTGCGGTCTACGTCCACCGCGGGGAGACCTGGCACGTCGACGACCTCGACCTGGACGACCACGTCGCCACGATGACCCGCACGCCGGTCGACTACTCGACCTCGGCGCGCGAGCTCACCGACATCACGATCGTCACCGAGCGCGAGCACCGGTGGTGGGGCCCGTGCCGGCTGTCGGTGGGCGAGGTCGACGTGGCCCACCAGGTCGTCGCCTTCCTGCGCCGCCGGGTCCCCGGCGGCGAGGTCCTCGGCGAGGAGCCGCTGGACCTGCCGGAGCGCCGGCTGCGCACCGCCGCGGTGTGGTGGACCGTCCCGGACGAGGTGCTGGCCGCGGCCGGGCTCGCGGCCGTCGACCTTCCGGGCGCGGCCCACGCCGCCGAGCACTGCTCGATCGGGCTGCTCCCGCTCTTCGCGACCTGCGACCGGTGGGACATCGGCGGCGTCTCCACCGCCCGCCACCCCGACACGGGGCTGCTGACCGTCTTCGTCCACGACGGCCACCCGGGCGGGGCCGGCTTCGCCGAGCGGGGGTACGCCTCCGCCCGCGCCTGGCTCGGGGCGACGCGCGCGGCGATCGCCGACTGCGAGTGCCTCGAGGGCTGCCCGTCGTGCGTGCAGTCGCCCAAGTGCGGCAACCAGAACAACCCGCTGGACAAGGACGGCGCGGTCCGGCTGCTCGACGTGCTGCTGGCCGGCGCCACCCCCGACTGAGCCCGGCGCTGCGCACGGCGCCGCGTCCGGCCCCGTCACGGGGCCGTCACGGGGCCGGCGCGGCGGCAGGGCCCGCGCGTGCCCGCGCCGTCGGGTCCGCGGCCAGCCCCAGCCACCGCGGGCCGGCGACCCGGACCTCGAGCGTCACCTCGCGCCCGGCCGGGGCGCAGGACGTCAGGGTCGCGCCGTTGGCCGCCGCGACCGCGCCGGCCGCCGCGCACGGGTCCTCGCCCGTCCCTGCGGCCACCGCCCCGGCCAGGGCCGCGAGGTCGGCGGCCGCCTGGGCGCGGCGCAGGTCGACCACCACGGCGGCCACCACCGCCAGGACGCACCCCAGGAGCAGCACCACCCCGACCACGACGGCGGCGTACGCCGTGGCAGCGCCCCGCTCGGACCCGCGCCCCCGGGACCCGGCCCGGCCCGGGCTCACCCGGCCGCACCCGGTTCGACCCGGGCGACCGCCCGCGCCTCCACCGTGGCACCGGGCAGCCAGGAGACGAGACCGCCCGGCCCCTCCACCCGGCCGGTCACGGTGACGACCACCTCCGCGGAGCCGAGGGCGACGTCGACCCTCGCCCCGGGCGGCGCGACCCGCAGGGCCAGGTCGCGGGCCGCCCCCGGGCCGTCGCCCCGGGCCGCGGACCGCGCCGCCTCGCGCGCGGCGTCGACCGTGCGCACCTGCGCGGCACCCACGGCCAGGAGCCAGCACAGCGCGGCGGTCACCGCCACGAGGAGCGGCAGGACCAGGGCGGCCTCGGCCGTGACGGCGCCACGCTCGGGCCGCCGCGGCACCGTCACCCGATCCCGAGCAGGCCCAGCACGTGGTCGAACAGGGTGCGCAGCAGCCGGTCGCCGAAGCCACCGGTCAGCAGGGCGTACAGCAGCCCGGCCAGCCCGGCGCCCGCCGCGGTGCCCACCGCGTACTCGGCGGTGGTGATGCCCTGCTCGTCGCGGGCGCGCCCACCCGGGTCGCGGGCCAGGTCGCGGATCGGGTCGAGGGTCGGGTCGAGGGTCGGGCCGGTCGGGTCGGACGGGTCGGTGGTGCGGTCCATCGGGTCTCCCTGGTGCCTCGTGGGCCGCGGCGCGGCCCGGTCGGACGAACCTCTCGCGCAGCCACCACCCACGGCCACGGGCCGACGGCGACCTGGGGACGGCGTGGTCGGGGAGCCGCCCGTGGAGGCCGGCGGGCCGGTCACCACAGGCGGGCCGTCACCACCGGCGGGCCGGTCACCACAGCGAGCTGAGCAGCCCGGCGACGAGGGGCACGATCCCGACCAGCAGGAACGCCGGGAGCAGGCAGAGCCCGAGCGGGAGGGCGGCGCGCACGCCGACCGTGCGCGCCCGGTCCTCGACCTCGACCCGGGCCGTGTCGGCCAGGTCGTCGGCGAGACGCTCCACGACGTCGACGACCGACGCGCCGCTCTCGTGCGCCCGCGCCATCGCCCGTCCCCACGCCTCGAGCCCTGGCTCGGCCAGGAGCCCGCGCCACGCGCCGGCGGGGTCGGCGCCGAGCGCCAGCCGCGAGGCCACGGCGCGGACGGGGTCGGTCGCCGGGCCGGGCAGGGCGTCGGCCACGAGCAGCAGCGCGGAGGCCGGGGCGGCCCCGGCGCGCAGCGCCGCGGCGAAGAGCGCCACGACGTGGGGCGCCCGACGGCGGACCTCCTCGCGCCGGGCACGGGCACCGGCCGGCTCGACCCGCCCGGCGGCCCACCAGCAGCCCGCGCCGGCGGCGGCACCCAGCGCCACGCCGGTGGCACCGCCCAGGACGGCGACGACGCCGCTGCCGGCCAGCAGCGCCAGGACCGCCCGGTGCCGCAGCAACGGGCCACGGTCGTCCCGCCGGTCGCCGTCGCCCCCGTGGCCGCGCCTGGCGGCGGGAGGGGTCCCGGCCCGGCCCGGCGCCTCCTCCCGACCGGGCACGCCAGGCGCGTGGCCACCCGGGGACAGCAGCAGCACGGCGAGCGAGGTCGCCAGCGCGGCGACGACGGCCAGTCCCGGGCCGAACGAGGTCGCAGTCACGGACCGGTCCGCTCCACCCCGGCGGCGATGGCCTCGATCCAGGCCAGTCCGAGCGCACCCAGCGCGGCTCCGAGGGCCAGGCAGGCCAACCCGGCCGGGGAGTCGAGCAGGAAGCCCCAGGGGTCGCCCCCGGCCCCGGTCCCCATCAGCAGGGAGAGCAGCGGCAGACCGGCCACGAGCCTGGCCGTCGCCCGGGCCGAGGCCAGCTCGCCCTCCACCACGCGGCGCAGCGACCGCTGCGCGACCAGGTCCTCGGCCACCCGGCCGAGGGCGTCGGCCAGACCGGAGCCGGTGCGGTGGGCGACGTGCCAGGCCGCGGCCACCGGCACGAGGTCCTCGGCACCAGGTCGCCGCGCGGCGGCCCTCAGCGCGGCGGGCACGTCCCCGCCGAGCCGGTCGGTCTCGGCCACCGGCCCGAGCGGCGCCCACTCGGCGGCGGCGCGGGCCAGGGCGTGACCGGTGGTGCGCCCCGCGACGAGCTCGGCCCGCAGCTCCTCGCACGCCTCCAGGACCCGCCCCCGCGTCGCCGCCGCCTCCCGACGTCGCCGCCGGCCCGCCGCCAGGCGTGCCGCGGCCAGCGCCACCCCGAGCAGGACCAGCAGGAGCGCCAGACGACGTGGCGCCAGGGCGCCCGACCCGACCGCCCCGGCCCCGGCCGTGGCGACCGCCACCGCAGCGACGGCCGCCGGCCGGCCGGACCGCACACCCGTGTCCGACCGGTCACGAGGTGCCGCGACACCGCCCGCCGGGCCCGGCACCAGCACCAGCACCGCCACCGCAGCGGCCGCGAGCAGCACGGCCGCCACCAGCGGCGCGGTGGTGCTCACGCCCCGGCCGGCACGCCGTCGAGCAGGTCGAGCAGCTCGCGGGCCGCCACGCCGCGCGCGAGCACGCCGTCGGGCCCGACCCGCAGGGCGCACCGGCACTCCACCATCCCGGTGGCGTCCCGACCCACCAGCGCCATCTCGGCCACCCGCCGCCGACCGTCGCCGCCCCGAGAGAGGTGGACCACCACGTCGAGCGCGGAGGCCAGCTGGCTGTGCGCGGCCTCCCGTCCCAGCCCGGCCGCGAGGGCGAGGGCCTCCACCCGGGCCGGCACCGAGGTCGCCGTGTTGGCGTGCAGGGTCCCGCAGCCGCCCTCGTGGCCGGTGTTCAGCGCCGCCATCAGCTCCACCACCTCACCGCCCCGCACCTCGCCGACCACGACCCGGTCGGGTCGCATCCGCAGCGACTGCCGCACCAGGGTGCGCAGGTCGACCGCACCGGCCCCCTCGGCGTTGGCCAGCCGGGCCTCGAGACCGACGACGTGCGGGTGGCGGGGCCGCAGCTCCGAGGAGTCCTCCACCACCACGAGCCGCTCGGCCGGGTCCACCTCGCCCAGCATCGCCGCGAGCAGCGTGGTCTTGCCCGTGCCGGTCCCCCCGGTGACCAGGAAGGCCAGGCGCCGCGCCACCACGTCGCGCAGCAGCGAGGCCACCTCGGCGTCCATCATCCCCAGCGCCACCAGTCCGGCCAGGTCCGGCGCCTCGCGCCGCGGCAGCCGCAACGAGATCGCCGAGCCGGGCCGCGCCAGCGGTGCCAGCACCGCGTGGCAGCGGGTGCCGTCGGGCAGCCGGACGTCGACGTACGGCGTGGCGTCGTCGAGACGGCGGCCCCCGAGGGCGGCCAGGCGCTGCGCCAGGCGCCGGACGGCCGCCTCGTCGGGCAGCACCACGTCGGTCGTCTCCAGGCCCCGGCCACGGTCCACCCGGACCGGCTCGCACCCGTTGACCAGGACGTCGGTGACGCCGTCGAGGCGCAGCAGCGGCTCCAGGGGGCCCGCCCCGACGACGTCGCGACGGAGGTCCTCGAACACCGCGAGCACCGTGGCGTCGCCGACCGGGCCGCCGGTCGCCCGGAGGGCCGCCGCGACGCGGTGGGGGGTCAGCTCCCCGGGCTCCCCGGCCAGCAGGTCGCGCACCCGCTCGACCTCCGCCGCCCACGACGCACCCCCGGAGGCGACCCCGACGAGCCCGGCCACCCCGGCGGCCGGGGGGCTCACGCCACCAGCCCGGACGGCCCACGGACGGCCAGCAGCGCCAGCACCTCCGCGGCGGCCCGACCCAGCGCGCCGCGGCGGTGCCGCACCGGTCCCAGGCCCAGGTCGACGGACTCGGCCAGGCCCCGCTGGTCGGACATGCTCAGCAGCAGCGGCACCCCGGTGGCCCGTTCCAACCGCCCGGCGGCCACGGGGTCCCCCCGGACCACCAGCAGCGGCGCAGCCCGACCGCTGAGGGCGTCGACCAGCCGGACCGCCGAGGCGGCGGGCGCCAGGCCCGGTCGGGCCACCACCAGCAACCGGTCCAGGCGCGCCAGCACGTCACCCCCCGTCGCGACCTGCCGGGCGAGGTCGACCACGACCAGCCGGTGGCCCCGCCGGGCGGCGTCGAGGACGGCGCCGACGGCGCCGGGCGGCGGCACGTCCGTACGGGCTCCGTCCCGCCAGGTGAGCACCCCGAGGTCGCCCTGCCGGGGTACCGCCTCCCGCAGGGCGCGGGCCCCGAGCCGACCCGCGCTCCGGTCCAGGTCGTCCCAGCCGACCCCGGGCCGGTCGTCCAGGCCGACCACCCGGTCCAGGCCGGGGCCGTGCGGGTCGAGGTCGACCAGCAGCGTGCGGCCCCGGCCCGAGCCGACCTGGCCGAGCGCGGCCACCAGCGTCGTCACCCCCGCACCACCGCTGCCGCCCACCACCCCGACGACCACGCCGGGGCCGTCCGCGGCACCCACCCCGGCCCGACCGGGCGCGCCCGCCGCGCCGTGCCCGGTCGGGGGGTCGGCGCCGCCGGGCGGCTCGGCCGCGTCGGCGACCAGGTCGCCGACCCAGGCGTCGCAGCGCGGCAGGTCGAGGACGTCCTCGGCCCCGAGGGCGAGGGCGTCGCGGTAGGCGTCGTCCGGCACCGGCGGCCAGGTGACCAGGTGCACGGCCGCGCGCCGTGCCGGGCTCAACGACACCAGCTCGGGCGCCGCGTCGGTGCCGACCAGCACCAGCCCGGCGCCCGCCCACCCGCGCAGGGCGGCGCCCGGCTCCGCCGGGGCCGCCACCGCCGACCCCGCGGCGGCGGCCAGGCGCAGCAGGTGCTCGCGCAGCCCCGCGTCGCGGGTCAGCACCAGCACGGGCGGGCGGGAGGGGTCGTGGTCGTCGGCGTCCATGACCCGAGGCTTCCCCGGTCCGCGTGCGGCCGCACGGCCCGGGCGGCGACCTGTGGACGCGGCGCGTACGGCGACGGCTGTGGACGACCGGTGGCCGGTCCGCCGGCCCCGCGACGCAGCGCACCCACCCCGCCGGCAGCGTCACCGGCCTACGATGCCCCCATGGCCGACCCGACGCCCCCGCCGGCGCCGACCACCCCGCCCGCGCCCACCGCGGCCTTCTTCGACCTCGACAAGACGATCATCGCCAAGTCGAGCACCCTGGCCTTCTCCAAGCCCTTCCAGGCCGGTGGGCTCATCTCGCGGCGCGCGGTGCTGCGCTCGGCGTACTCGCAGTTCGTCTACCTCGTGGGCGGTGCCGACCACGACCAGATGGAGAAGATGCGCGCCTTCATGTCGCAGCTGTGCGCCGGCTGGGACGTCGCGACGGTGCGCGAGATCGTCGCCGAGACCCTGCACCACGTGGTCGACCCCCTCGTCTACGACGAGGCCGTCTCGCTGATCGAGGAGCACCACCGGGCCGGGCGGGACGTCGTCATCGTGTCGACCTCGGGCTCCGAGGTGGTCGAGCCGATCGGCGCCATGCTCGGCGCCGACCACGTCGTGGCCACCCGGTTGGAGGTCGTCGAGGGCCGCTACACCGGGGAGATCTCGTACTACGCCTACGCCGAGGAGAAGGCCCGCGCGATCACCGCGCTGGCCGTCGAGCACGGCTACGACCTCGACCGGAGCTTCGGCTACAGCGACTCGGTCACCGACGTCCCCATGCTCGAGGCGGTGGGCCACCCGCACGCGGTCAACCCCGACCGGGACCTGCGCCGGACGGCGGCGGCCCGGGGCTGGCCGGTGCTGAACTTCAGCCGGCCGGTCACCCTGCGCTCCCGGCTGCACCTGCCCTCGACCCGGCCGACGCTGGCGGCGCTCGCCGTGGGCGGCGCGGTCGCGGTGGGCGGCGTCGTGTGGGCCGGGGCCCGTCGTCGCCAGGTGTCGTGACCTCCGATCCCCCCGCCCGGCGGCCCGCCGCCCTTGTGTCCCAGGTCACATCGGCGTACAACTGAGGACACAACTCCACAGACGGCACATGACCGGGTACCCACGCGGCGAACCACCCTTCCGACAGGGCGCTGACCCCGGCAAGACCGCGGCAGCAGACAACTGCACGCCTGGTAGCCCTAGGTTCATGTGCATCGGTGGCATCCGGGCCCTGCCCGGGTGCCACCACTACGTCCGGACCCGCCCGTGCCCGACCCGGGCCGGCTTCCGGGGCTACAGCGCCTCGCGACGCAGCGGGCTCGCCTCGGCCCCGGCCACCCAGGCCTCCGCGGCGTACAGCGCCCAGGCGTGCACGCCGGCGCGGCCGCCCTCGGCGTACCCGCGCAGGTTCGACTCGTACTCCGCGCGCAGGGCCAGGTGACCGGCCTCCGGGACCACCAGCGACTTCTCGTCCACCCCGCGGGCCACGGCGACCAGCCGCTCGACGGCGCGGGCCACCAGGCCGTCGTGGCTGCCGAAGCAGGCCGCGGTGGCCAGCTCGGCGTGCACCACGGCGGCCACGAGCAGCGCCGGGGCCGACGTCGGCGTGGTCAGCAGGTCGGCCACCCCGCGCAGCCGGCGCGCGCCGTCGCCGTCACGGGGGCGACCGCGCCGGTCGGCGGGCTGCGAGGCGGTCGCGGCCAGCGTGTGGAGACGGGCCAGCGCCTGCAGGGGCGCCGTACGCAGGGTGGGGGCGAGTCCGAGCAGCTCGGTGGCCACCCGGACCGCGTCGCCGGCGGCGGCGTCGCCCTCGCCGTCGCGGACCTCGGCCAGGGTGGAGCCGGACCCGGCGAGCACGGCGCTCGCGTGCGCACCGCGCAGCAGCGACTCGGCGGTGGTCTCCGGGCTGGTCCGGCGCAGGCCACGGTCGCGGAGCATGACGTCGATGCCGTCCCGGGCGGAGGCGAAGGCGCTCGGCACGCCCTCGGCGGAGGCCAGCCAGGCGAGAGGGTCGGCGGCGGGCGCTGCGGGCGGGACTGGCACAGCGGTCGAGCCTAGGAGACGGCCACGGCGGTAGCCTCGCCGGGATGAACGACGAGCAGCAGCAGCCGGAGGCCGTCCCCGCGCCGGGACGACCCGCACAGGCCTTCGGCGCGGTGGCCGACGCCTACGACCGGGGCCGCCCCGGCTACCCCCGGGAGGCCGCGACCTGGCTGACCGGCACCCGGCCGCTGTCGGTCCTCGAGCTCGGCGCGGGCACCGGCAAGCTCACCGCCGAGCTGGTCGCGCTGGGTCACGACGTCCACGCCACCGACCCCGACCAGGACATGCTGTCGCGGCTGTCGCTGCGCCTGCCCGACGTGCGGGTCAGCGAGGCCGCCGCGGAGGAGCTGCCCGTGCCCGACCGCTCGGTCGACGTGGTGGTCGGCGCGCAGTGCTTCCACTGGTTCGACCTCGACCGGGCGCTGCCCGAGATCGTGCGCGTGCTGCGGCCCGGCGGGCACGTCGCGATGGTGTGGAACGAGCGGGACGAACGGATCCCGTGGGTCCGCCGGCTGGGCCGGATCCTCGGCGGCACCGGCGAGCCGCGCGACTGGACGACGCTGCTGAGCACCTCGGGGCTGTTCGGCTTCGTCGACGAGACGTCGTTCGGGTCCTGGCAGACCCTCGACCGCGACCGGTTGCGCGACATGGTGCTGTCCCGGTCGCACGTGCGGGTGCAGGACGAGGAGGAGCGCGAGCGGGTCCTGGCCGAGGCGCTCGCCCTCTACGACGGCTTCGGCCGCGGGTGGGAGGGCCTCCAGCTGCCCTGGAGCGCGCGCTGCTTCCGCGCGGCGGTCGTACCCCGCCGCGGTGCCGACCTGGCGACCGGCGCGAAGGACCCGGCGGACGACGCGCCCGCGGAGCAGGCGGGACCCGGTCAGGACGCGGTGGACCCGCCGACCGACGACGACACCGGCACGCTGCTCATCGACTTCCGCTGACTCTCCGGCGCCGGCCAGCGACGGGCCGCCTCGAGCGCGCCCGCACGCTGACCCACCAGGGCGACGACCTCGGGGTGGGCCCCGAGCACGTCGGCGACGACCGTCGCGCCGGCGGCCCGGGCCTGCTCGGCGACCTTCCGGGCGAAGAAGCCCGGGGCCAGGAGGTAGGGCGAGACGGCGTCGCCGGGGCGGACGACCTCGTCCACGCGGGGCCCGATCCCCGACATCACCGCCAACCGCGCCGGGCCTCCCCAGGCGCGGCCGAGCAGCTCGGCGGCGCGCGCGAGGTCGCGCTGGGCGAGCGGGTCGCTGGAGCCGGCAGCGACCAGCACCACGGGGCAGCCGGGCTCGGCGCCGGCCTCCCGGAGCCGGTCGACCTGGGCGGTGGCCAGCCGGGCGTGCGGGCCCAGCGAGCGGCCGACCCGGACCGGCACCCGGGCGCCGGCACCGGCGCGCGGGACGTCCTGGCGCACGTGCATCCCGGTCGTGAGCAGCAGCGGCACGACGACCGCCGGCTCCGCGAGCCCGGCCAGCACATCCGTGACCAGGGGGTCCGCGAGCTCCACGAACGCCCCGGTCACCCGGCGCCCGGAGCGTCCGGCCAGCGTCGCCGCGAGGGTCAGGGCGACCTCGTTGCCGGCCGGCGTACGGGTGCCGTGCGCGACCGTCACGACGTCCCCGGCCGGGGCGGTCCCCGGACCCGTCGCGGGGCGGGACGGGGCGTGGTCGGTCACCGTCCCAGCGTAGTCGGCGACGTAGGGCACCATGCCCCCATGCGTGGCTGGCGGCGACCCCACCTCGGCACCGAGGCGGACCGGGCGACGTTCTGGACCCTGCACCGGGCCTCGCTGGCCGCGCCCGCACTGCGGGAGGGTCTGACCACGGCGAGCAGCGAGCGGTCGATCCGGCACCTGCGGATCCTGCTCGGCACCCCCGCCCTGGCCCTGACCGACACCGAGCAGCCGCTGGCCTGGGACGGCGAGGGCCGCCACCACCTCGGCCGCTCCGCCCGGCTCGCGCGCCTGGCCGTGGAACGCGGCCAGACCCGGGTCGTCAGCGGCGCCGACGTCACCTGCGACGAGGGCGGCTGCCCCGTCCGGGTGGCGGTGGTCAGCCCGCTGGTGG
The DNA here is from genome assembly GCF_018459925.1 of Nocardioides aquaticus. Classification (NCBI taxonomy): domain Bacteria; kingdom Bacillati; phylum Actinomycetota; class Actinomycetes; order Propionibacteriales; family Nocardioidaceae; genus Nocardioides; species Nocardioides aquaticus. Next base: position 420,443 of record NZ_CP075371.1, on the reverse strand, counting down.
TCGACGACGTCATCGTCGGGACCCTGCAGGCCTACGCCCCGCGCAGCACCGCCGGACTGGCCCGGGCCGCCGACGAGGTGGCCGGGTGGGTCTCCGGCCAGCTCGCGCTGGCCGAGCTCGACGCCTCGCGGAACAGGTTGATGGAGGCCGAGGTCCGCGCGCTGCGGGCCCAGATCAGCCCGCACTTCGTCTACAACTCCCTCGGCGCGATCGCCAGCTTCGTGCGTACCGACCCCGACCGGGCCCGGGAGCTGCTGCTGGAGTTCGCCGACTTCACCCGCTACTCGTTCCGCCGCCACGGCGACTACACCACCCTGGCCGAGGAGCTGCGCTCGATCGAGCGGTACCTGCTGCTCGAGCAGGCCCGCTTCGGCGACCGGCTGAGGGTCACCCTGCGCGTGGCGCCCGAGGTGCTGCCGGTCACGGTGCCCTTCCTGTGCGTGCAGCCGCTGGTGGAGAATGCCGTGCAGCACGGGCTCGGCGCCGACGACGGGGTCGGGCACATCACCATCACGGCCCACGACCGGGGGCAGGACTGCGTGATCGAGGTCGAGGACGACGGCGCGGGCGAGGACCCCGAGCGGGTCCGTCGCGCACTGGCCGGGGACGCCAGCCTGGACTCCGTGGGGCTCGGCAACGTCGACGCCCGGCTCCGGGCCGCCTTCGGAGACGAGTACGGTCTCGTCGTCGAGACCGCCCCGGGTGCCGGCACGAAGGTCGTCCTCCGGGTTCCGAAGTTCGCCCCCGGGGTGCAGGCATGAGCGGCGCGGGGGCTCCGGCCGGGCAGGCCGGACCGACCGGCCTGACCGCCCTGGTCGTCGACGACGAGCGGCCCGCCCTCGACGAGCTGGCGTGGCTGCTCTCGCGCGACGGCCGGGTCGCCGACGTGCTGACGGCCGGCAACGCCGCCGAGGCGCTGGTCGTGCTGGCCACCCACGACGTCGACTGCGTCTTCCTCGACGTGCAGATGCCCGGGCGTAGCGGGCTGGAGCTCGGCGAGGCGCTGGCCCGGGCCGTCCCGGCGCCGCCGGTGGTGTTCGTGACCGCGCACGAGGAGCACGCGGTCGAGGCGTTCGACCTCCACGCCGTCGACTACGTCCTGAAGCCCGTCCGCGCCGAGCGCCTCGCCGAGGCCGTGCGCCGCGTGGTCGAGGGCCGCGGCACCGAGGCCCGGGAGGCCGAGGGCCCGGCGGCGTCCGGCGCCGACACCCTGATCCCGGTCGAGCTCGGCGGCGTGACGCGGTTCGTCGACCGCGCCGAGGTGACCCACGTCGAGGCCCAGGGCGACTACGCCCGGCTGTTCACCCCGACCGGCTCCCACCTGGTGCGGGTGCCCCTCTCGACCCTCGAGGCCGAGTGGGGGCCGTCCGGCTTCGTCCGGGTCCACCGCTCGCTGCTGGTGTCGCTGGCCCACGTCACCCAGGTCCGGATGGACGCCGGGCGCTGCACGGTCCTGGTCGGCGCCCACGACCCTGTCGAGCTGGGGGTCAGCCGGCGCCACACCCGCGCCCTGCGCGACCTGCTGGTGCGACGGACCGCCCGATGAGCCGGGCGTGAGCGAGGTCCCGCCGCGGGTCCGGGTCACCGGCCCCGAGCGGCGTACGGCCGTCCGGCCCCGCTCCTCCGACCTCGAGGAGGAGGCCTCCCTCGAGGCGGTCTACCTCGGCTCCCTGCTGCGCGCCCAGCTCGCGCTGGCCGCGCGGGTGCTGCTCCTGCTCGCGGTCAGCGTCGGCTCGCTGCCGCTGCTGTTCCTGGTGGACGGCGTGGCGGGGGCGGAGGTGGCCGGGGTGCCGCTGGCCTGGGTGCTCCTCGGCGGCCTGGTGTACCCCTGGCTGGTGCTGCTCGGGTGGCGCTACGTGCGCCGGGCCGAGCGCAACGAGCGGGACTTCGCCGAGCTCACCGACCGGCGGGCGCGGTGAGGCTGGAGTCCCTGCCCGGCGCCGTGGCCGTCGTCCTGGTCGCCGTGGCCACGCTGGTCATCGGCACCTGGGGGCTGCGGCTCTCGCGCACCACCAGCGACTTCCTCGTGGCGTCCCGGACGGTCGGGCCCGGGATGAACGCCTCGGCGATCGCCGGCGAGTACCTCTCCGCCGCCTCGTTCCTGGGCGTGGCCGGCCTGGTGCTCACCTTCGGCGCCGACATGGCGTGGTACCCGATCGGCTGGACCGCGGGCTACCTCGTCCTGCTGGTGCTGGTGGCTGCGCCCCTGCGGCGCTCGGGCGCCTACACGCTGCCGGACTTCGCCGAGGCGAGGCTCGGCTCGCGCGGGGCCCGGTCCGCGTGCTCGCTGCTGGTGGTGACGATCGGCTGGCTCTACCTGCTGCCCCAGTTCCAGGGCGCGGGGATCACCCTGGCCGCCGCCCTCGGCGCCCCCCGGTGGGTGGGCCCGGTGACGGTGGGCGCGGTGGTGCTGGTCAGCGTGGGGACGGGCGGGATGCGCAGCATCACGCTGGTCCAGGCGGTGCAGTACTGGCTCAAGCTCACCGCGCTGCTGGTCCCGGTGGCCGTGCTGCTCGTGGTCTGGTTCGGGGACGGCAGCCCAGGGGCCGGGGGCGAGGCCGCCGGCGGCGGGAGCTGGTCGCTGCCGCTGGCCGAGGGCGGGGGCCAGGGGCTGTACTCGACCTACTCGCTGATCGTCGCCACGTTCCTGGGCACGATGGGCCTGCCGCACGTGGTCGTCCGCTTCTACACCAACCCCGACGGCCGGGCCGCGCGTCGTACGACGCTCGTGGTGCTCGGCCTGCTGGGAGCCTTCTACGTCCTGCCGCCGGTGTACGCCGCGCTCGGCCGGGTCTACGGCGCGGCACCGGCGCGGGCGGACTCCTTGGTGCTCGACCTGCCGCGGCTGATGGTGCCGGGGCTCGGGGGCGAGCTGCTGACGGGGCTGGTGACGGCCGGGGCGTACGCGGCCTTCCTGTCGACCTCCTCGGGCCTGACCATCGCGGTGGCCGGCGTCCTGACCCAGGACGTGACGGCGCGGGCCCGGGTCGGCGGGCTCCGGCTGCCGGACGCCGCGGCATTCCGGCTGGCCGTCGTCGCGGCGGTCGCGGTGCCGCTGGCCACGGCCCTGGCCCTGCCGGACCTCGGCGTCGCCCGGGCGGTCGGGCTGGCCTTCGCGGTCGCGGCGTCCACCTTCTGCCCGCTGCTGGTGCTGGGGATCTGGTGGACCGGCCTCACCGCGCCCGGGGCGGTGGCCGGCCTGGTCACCGGCGGCCTCGGCTCGGCCGCCGCGGTGGCGTGGACCCTGGTCGACGGCACCTCCCCCGGCCCGGTGACCACCGACTGGACCGCCACCCTGCTGGGCCAGCCCGCGGCCTGGAGCGTGCCGCTGGCGTTCGCGACGATGGTGCTGGTCAGCCTGGCGACGCGGAGCCGCCGCCCGGCCCACGCGCGCCGGTTCCTGGTCCGGCTGCACACGCCCGAGGCGCTCGAGGTCGACCGGGGCTGACCTGCCGCCGGGCGGCGCCCCTCAGCGGGGGACGCCCAGCCGGTAGCCCCGCTTGACCACCGTCTGCACGCTGCGGGTGCCGATCGTGGCACGCAGTCGGGCCACCGCCATCTCGACGGCGTGCTCGGAGCCGGCGGTCCCGGAGGGCAGCATCGCCAGCAGGGCGCGGCGGGGGACGACGTTGCCGGGGTTGGCCACCAGCGCCTGGAGGACCGCGGCCGGCGCCGGGGAGAGCTTGACCTCGGCGCCGTCGAGCAGCACCGCGTCGCCGTGGAGCAGCAGCTGCTGGCCGGTCTCGAGGTCGAGCAGCAACCCCTCGCGACGCGAGGGCAGCTCGGTCTCCAGCAGCTTGACCATCGCCGCGAGCCGGGACCGCTCCGGGTAGACCGTCGGCACGCCCCACATCTCGAACGCCGCCGCGGTGACCGGGCCGACGCAGACCGCGAGGACGTCGGCCTGGAAGGCGCTGATCAGCTCGTCGCGGCGCCCGGTCGAGCCGGCGGCCTCCATCAGGGCCGCGACGGCCGGTGCGGAGGTGAAGGTGACCGCGTCCAGCTCCCCGTCGGCGACGCGGTCGACGAGCTGGAACATCGGGGTGGGGTCCTCGGCGCCGGCCACCCGGTACACGGTGACCACGGTGACCTCCGCGCCCTGGCGGCGCAGCGCGTGGGCGACCATCGACAGCGACTGCCCGTGCTCCTGCACCAGGATCCGCAGCCCGGCCAGGTCGCGTCCGCGCAGGTGGTCGAGCACGTCCTCGAACAGCTCCGACTCGGGCGACCACAGCTCGCGCAGGCCGGCACCGCGCAGCGCGCCGACGCTCTTGGGCCCCCGGGCGAGGATCTCGGCGGGCTTGATCGCGGCGACGAGGTCCTCGCGCAGCCCCCACTCGGCGGCGGCGGCCAGCCAGGCCCGCATCCCGATGCCGGTGGTGACCAGCACCATGTCGGGCGGGTCCGCGATCACCTGCTCGGTGGCCGGCCGCAGCTGGGCGTCGTCGACCTGGTTGGGGTCCAGCGACAGCGCCGGCGCCCAGTGCACCGCCGCCCCACGACGCTCGATCAGGGCCACCTGCTCCTCGACCTTGCGGGCCGCCGTGACGCCGACGTGGTAGCCGGCCAGCGGCGCCGTCGACCCGGTCGGGGCGTCCGTCACGGCACCTCCGCCACCGCGGGCACGAGCCGCCGGGCGCCGACCTCGACGACCCCGTCGACCACGCGCGCCTCGAAGGACGGCGTCCGCACCGTCGGGTCGTCGAGGCAGACCCCGTCGCGCAGCCCGAACGGTTCCTTGTGCAGCGGCGAGGCGACGAACGGCTCGTCCCCGCGGCTTCCGACGATGCCCCGGGCGAGGACCGAGGCGCCCGTACGCGGGTCGTGGTTGCCCAGGGCGTGCACCTGGTCGTCGTGGGTGCGGAAGACGGCCACGGCCTCGCCGTGGACCCACGCCGCGACGCCGGTCTCCCGACGGATCTGCTCGATCCGGCAGACCGGCACCCAACCGTCCGGCACGGCCGTGCCGCCCGTCACCGGACGCCCACCGGGATCGTGGCGCCGAGGTCGACCGGCCCCGCCGCCGCGGCCGCAGGGTCGCGGGGTCGGACCTGGTCGCGCTCGACGTCGAAGGAGATGCTCGGGTCCGGCAGGTCGGGGGCGTTGACGAAGGAGACGAAGCGGGCGAGCTTCTCGGGGTCCTCCAGGGTGGCCTTCCACTCGTCGAAGTAGGCGTCGACGTGCTCGGCCATGTCGGCCTCCAGCTCGGCGCCCAGACCCAGCTCGTCGTCGACCACCACGGCCCGGACCCGGTCGAGACCACCGTCGAGGGACTCCACCCACGGTGCGGTGCGCTGGAGCCGGTCGGCGGTGCGGATGTAGTACATGAGGTAGCGGTCCAGGTAGCGCACGAGCGTCTCGTCGTCGAGGTCCCCGGCGAGCAGCCGTGCGTGCACGGGCGTCGCGCCGCCGTTGCCGCCGACGTAGAGGTTCCAGCCCTTCTCGGTCGCGATCACCCCGAAGTCCTTGGAGCGCGCCTCGGCGCACTCGCGGGCGCAGCCGCTGACCCCGCCCTTGATCTTGTGCGGCGAGCGGAGCCCCCGGTAGCGCAGCTCCAGGGCGATCGCCATCGACGTGGAGTCCTGCACGCCGTAGCGGCACCAGGTCGACCCGACGCAGGACTTCACGGTTCGCAGCGACTTGCCGTAGGCGTGACCGGACTCGAATCCGGCGTCGACGAGACGCCGCCAGATCACCGGCAGCTGCTCGACCCGGGCTCCGAACAGGTCGATCCGCTGCCCCCCGGTGATCTTGGTGTAGAGCCCGAAGTCGCGCGCCACCTCGCCGAGCACGATCAGCTTCTCCGGAGTGACCTCACCGCCCGCGATCCGGGGCATGACGGAGTACGTCCCGTTGCGCTGGATGTTGGCCAGGAACGCGTCGTTGGTGTCCTGGAGGCTGCCGGTGGCGCCCTCGAGGACGTGGCCGTGGAAGCGGCTGGCCAGCACCGAGGCGACGACCGGCTTGCAGACGTCGCACCCGCGACCCGATCCGTGCGCCTCGACCAGGGCGTCGAAGGTGCGGTAGTCGTGCACGACCACGAGGTCGAAGACGTCCTGCCGGGACAGCGCGAAGTGCTCGCACAGGCTGCGGTCGACCTCCTTGCCGACGGAGGCGAGGTGGTCCTCGACGAGCGCCTTGACGGTCCCGACGCAGGAGCCGCAGGTGGTGCCTGCGCCGGTGCAGCGCTTGACGTCGGCGACGTCCTCGCACCGGTGCGGCTCGCCGTCGGGCCCGGTCACGCCGTCGCGCACCGCGCCCACGATCTCGCCCTTGCTGACGTCGTTGCACGAGCAGACCTGAGCCTCCTCGGGCAGCGCCCCGACCCCCGTCGCCGGGACGCCCCGGCCCGGCAGGATCAGGTCCTCGGGGTTCTCGGGGAGCGCGATGCCGCTGGCCACCATCGGACGCAGCACGCCGTACGCCGCGGCGTCCCCGACCAGGATCCCACCGAGCAGGCGGGTGCCGTCCTCGGTCACCACCAGCTTCTTGTACGTCCCGGCGACCGCGTCGGAGAAGACCAGCTCGAGCGCGCCCTCGGTCGTGGCGAACGCGTCGCCGAACGACGCCACGTCGACGCCCAGCAGCTTCAGCTTGGTCGACATGTCGGCGCCGAGGAACCGCCCGGCACCGCCGAGCAGCGCGTCCACGACGACCTCGGCCATGGCGTAACCGGGGGCGACCAGGCCGTACATCCGACCGCCCGGTGCCGCGCACTCGCCCACCGCCCAGATCCGGGGGTCGCTGGTGCGGCACTGCTCGTCGACCACGACGCCGCCGCGCTCGGCCACCTCGAGGCCACTGGCGCGGGCCAGCTGGTCGCGCGGCCGGATGCCGGCCGAGAACACGACGACCTCGGCCTCGACCAGCGGGCCCGGCTCGTCGCCGGCGCCCGCCAGCCGCAGCCCACCCACGCCGGTGCCGTCGGGGCCGGCCTCGACGGCCTCGGTGCGCACCCCGGCGTGCACGGTGACGCCGAGCTGCTCGACGTGGCGTACCAGGGTGCTGCCGGCGGCGGCGTCGAGCTGGACCGGCATCAGCCGCGGCGCCATCTCGACGACGTGGGTGCGCAGCCCGAGCTGGACCAGGGCGTTGGCCGCCTCGAGGCCGAGCAGCCCACCGCCGACCACGACCCCGCCGGTCGCGGTCAGCGAGGCCTCGCGGATCGCGTCGAGGTCGTCGATGGTGCGGTAGACGAAGCAGCCGTCGCGGTCGTGGCCGGGCACGGGCGGCACGAAGGGCGCCGCCCCGGTGGCCAGCACGAGCTGGTCGTAACCGAGCACCTCGCCGTCGCCGAGGGTCACCGTGCGCTCCTGCCGGTCGAGCCCGGTGACGGTGGTGGCCAGCCGCAGCGTCACGGCGGGGTCGTCGTAGACGCCGCCGGGAAGCAGCGACAGCGCGTCGGGCCCGTCGGCGCCGAAGTAGGAGGTCAGGGCGACGCGGTCGTAGGCGGCGCGGGTCTCCTCGCCGAGCACGACGACGTCGTGGGTGGCGGTGAGGCCCCGCTCGACGGCGGCCTGGACGAGCCGGTGGCCGACCATCCCGTGGCCGACGACCACCAGGCGCTGACGCTGATCCATCACTGTCTCCCTCTCCCGGCCCAACCTAGGGCGGGCGTGTGTCACGCAGGTTTCGCTCCAGCGTCCGACGCCGGGGTTGCCCGGCTGTGTCCGGTGAGCGGGACTTCTGTCACGGCCCCCTCACGGGCTCACGGGCTCACGGCGGTGCGCGCGACCACGCGCACCACCGCCGGCACGACCGCTCGCCGTGCCGGGCCGACCGCTCGCCGCAGCACCGCCGGTCAGCCCTCGTCGGCGCGGAGCGGCGCCCCTAACGTGACGCCGGTCACTACTCCCGCACCGAGAGGCGCACCGATGAGCCAAGAAGCCGACACCCCACCGGGCACAGCCGCCCGGCACGACCCCGTCTACGACGAGATCCACGACCGCCCCGAGTTCATCGAGCTGCGCAAGCGCTACCGGGGCTTCGTGCTGCCCGCCACGGTGGTCTTCCTGGCCTGGTTCCTGCTCTACGTCGTGATGTCGAACTGGGCGTCCGGCTTCATGGCCCACCGGCTGGTGGGCAACATCAACGTCGCCCTCGTCTTCGGGCTCCTCCAGTTCGTGACCACCTTCGGCATCGCGTTCCTCTACGCCCGGTTCTCCGTGGCGAAGCTGGACCCGCTGGCCGAGCAGCTGAACGCCGAGTACGAGAAGGGCAAGCGCGCATGAACGACCAGGTCCTGACCACCGTCCTGTTCCTGAGCGTCGTGGCGCTCACCATCTTCATCACCATCCGCGCCAGCCGCTCCACCGAGGGCACCTCGGACTTCTACGCCGGCGGCCGCAGCTTCTCCCCGATCCAGAACGGCCTGGCCATCGGCGGCGACTACATGTCGGCGGCGTCCTTCCTGGGCATCTCCGGGATCATCGCGCTGTCGGGCTACGACGGCTTCCTCTACTCGATCGGCTTCCTGGTCGCCTGGCTGGTGGCGCTGCTCCTGGTCGCGGAGATGCTGCGCAACTCCGGTCGCTACACGATGGCCGACCAGCTCGCCTTCCGGATGCGTCGCCGCCCGGTCCGCCTCGCCGCCGCGACGTCGACGGTCGTGGTCTCGATCTTCTACCTGCTCGCCCAGATGGTCGGTGCGGGCACGCTCGTCGCGCTGCTCCTCGGCGTCGACAACCAGGCGATCAAGAACATCGTCATCTTCGGCGTCGGCGCCCTGATGATCTTCTACGTCACCGTCGGCGGCATGAAGGGCACGACCTGGGTGCAGATCATCAAGGCCGTGCTGCTGATGGTCGGCTCCGCGCTGATCGTGGTGCTGGTGCTGGCCCAGTTCAGCTTCAACATCTCCGACCTGCTCGGCCAGGCCGCCACGAACTCCGGCGCCGGCTCCGCGTTCCTCGAGCCCGGCCTGAAGTACGGCGGCAGCCTCACCAGCAAGCTGGACTTCGTCAGCCTCGGCCTCGCGCTGGTGCTCGGCACGGCCGGTCTGCCGCACATCCTGATCCGCTTCTACACGGTCCCGACCGCGCGGGACGCCCGCAAGTCGGTGCTGTGGGCCATCGGGCTGATCGGCGTGTTCTACCTCTTCACCCTGATCCTGGGCTTCGGCGCCGCGGCGCTGCTCGACACCAGCACGCTCGACCCGGCCGGCAACCTCGCCGCACCCCGCCTGGCCGAGGAGGTGGGCGGTGGAGCCGGCACGACCGGCGGCGCCATCCTGCTCGCCCTGATCGCGGCGGTCGCCTTCGCCACCATCCTGGCCGTCGTCGCCGGCCTGACGCTGACGTCGTCGGCGTCGGTGGCGCACGACGTCTACAACAACGTGTTCAAGAAGGGGATGGCCACCGAGAAGGAGGAGATCCGGGTGACCCGGATCGCTGCGGCCGGCATCGGCCTGGTGGCGATCCTCCTGGCCATCCCGGCCCAGAACCTGAACATCGCGTTCCTGGTGGCGCTGGCCTTCGCCGTCGCCGCGTCGGCGAACCTGCCGACGATCCTGCTCAACATCTTCTGGCGCCGGTTCAACACCCGGGGCGCCCTGTGGAGCATCTACGGCGGGCTCGTCGCCAGCATCGGGCTGGTGATCTTCTCCCCGGTGATGTCGGGCAAGACCGACCCGACCTCGGGCGAGAACCTCTCCCTGCTGCCCGCCGGGATCGACATCTCCTGGTTCCCGCTGGAGAACCCGGGCCTGGTCTCGATCCCGCTCGGCTTCCTCTTCGGCATCATCGGTGCCCTCAGCAGCCGCGAGCCGGCCGCCGAGGACCGCTACACCGAGCTCGAGGTGCGCGCGCTGACCGGCGCGGGCTCCGAGAAGGCGATCAGCCACTGACCGACCGGCACCGCTCCACCCGCGCCCCGGGCCGTCAGGTCCGGGGCGGGGGTGGCACCGGGGGACAACCCCGGAGCAACCTGGGCACCGACACAGTGTCGGACGACACAGCGTCCCAGGACGGGCGGGACCACCTGCCGGCCCCGCGCCACCCGTCAGCACCACCCACCCACGACCCACCGGGGAGAAGAACGTGAGCGAGCAGACCCTGTCCAACCTGCTGAAGGAGGACCGGCGGTTCGAGCCGCCGGCCGACCTCGCCGAGCACGCCAACCTCACCGCCGAGGCCTACGAGCGGGCCGACGCCGACTACGAGGCCTTCTGGGCCGAGCAGGCCGGGCGGCTGTCCTGGGAGACGCCCTTCGAGCGCGTCCTGGACTGGGACGACGCCCCCTTCGCGAAGTGGTTCGTCGGCGGCCGGATCAACGCCGCCTACAACTGCGTCGACCGCCACGTCGAGGCCGGCCACGGCGACCGCGTCGCCCTGCACTTCGTCGGCGAGCCCGTCGACGACACCCGCGACCTCACCTACGCCCAGCTGAAGGACGAGGTCTCGCAGGCCGCGAACGCGCTGACGGCGCTCGGGGTCGAGACCGGGGACCGCGTCGCAATCTACATGCCGATGATCCCGGAGGCCGTGATCGCGATGCTGGCCTGCGCCCGGATCGGCGCCCCGCACACCGTCGTCTTCGGCGGCTTCTCCTCCGACGCCCTGGCCACCCGCCTGGCCGACTGCAAGGCGAAGGCGATCGTGACCGCCGACGGCGGCTACCGCCGCGGCGCCCCCTCGGCCCTCAAGCCCGCCGTCGACGAGGCCCGCGCCAAGGCCGCCAGCAACGGCCACGACGTGAGCAAGGTCCTCGTCGTGCAGCGCACCGGCCAGGACCTCGAGACGTGGGACGACGACGTCGACGTCTGGTGGCACGACGCGGTCGGCTCGGCCTCCACCGAGCACGCCTGCGAGTTCTTCGACGCCGAGCACCCGCTCTTCGTCATGTACACCTCCGGAACCACCGGCAAGCCCAAGGGCATCCTGCACACCACCGGTGGCTACCTGACCGGCTCGGCCTACACCCACTGGGCGGTCTTCGACCTCAAGCCGGAGACCGACGTCTACTGGTGCACCGCCGACATCGGCTGGATCACCGGGCACAGCTACATCACCTACGGCCCGATGGCGAACGGCGCCACCCAGGTGCTCTACGAGGGCACCCCCGACAGCCCCGAGCGGGGCCGGTGGTGGGACATCATCGAGAAGTACGGCGTCACCCTCTTCTACACCGCCCCGACCGCGATCCGCTCCTTCATGAAGCAGGGCCGCGAGATCCCCGACGGGCGCGACCTGTCCTCGCTGCGGCTGCTCGGCTCGGTGGGCGAGCCGATCAACCCCGAGGCGTACGTCTGGTACCGCCACGTCATCGGCGCCGACAAGACCCCCGTGGTCGACACCTGGTGGCAGACCGAGACCGGCTCGATCATGATCAGCCCGCTGCCCGGCGTCACCCACGGCAAGCCGGGATCGGCGATGATCCCGATCCCGGGCATCTCGGCCGAGGTCGTCGACGACGAGGGCAACCCCGTCCCCGACGGGTCGGGCGGGTTGCTGGTGCTGACCAAGCCGTGGCCCTCGATGCTGCGCACCATCTACGGCGACGACGAGCGCTACGTCGACACCTACTGGTCGCGCTTCCGCAAGCAGGGCTACTACTTCGCCGGCGACGGCGCCAAGAAGGACACCGACGGCGACCTGTGGGTGCTCGGTCGCGTCGACGACGTCATGAACGTCTCCGGGCACCGGCTGTCCACGACCGAGATCGAGTCCGCCCTGGTCTCGCACCCGAAGGTCGCCGAGGCGGCCGTGGTCGGCGCCCAGGACGAGGACACCGGCCAGGCGGTGTGCGCGTTCGTGATCCTGACCGACGAGGCCGGCGACGGCGGCAAGGACATCGTCGAGGACCTCCGCAACCACGTCCGCAAGGAGATCGGGCCGATCGCCAAGCCGCGCCAGGTGATGGTCGTGGCCGAGCTGCCCAAGACCCGCTCGGGCAAGATCATGCGCCGCCTGCTCAAGGACGTGGCCGAGAACCGGGAGGTCGGCGACGTCACCACGCTGGCCGACTCCTCGGTGATGGACCTGATCAGCAAGGGCTCGAAGGCCTCCTCGGACGAGTGAGGCACCGCGCCGCACGGCGCACGGACGCGGCACGGACACGGACCGCGGGGGCACCGGCCCCCGCGGTCTCGTCGTCCCCGGGGTGAGGCCCGGCACCCTAGGATGGTCCGCGGTGCGCCGGGAAGTCTGGTCGGCAACGTCGTCATCGACCCCGTAGGAGCAGTCATGAGCCCCGACCAGCCCGATCTCTCCCCCGCCGCCCGGCGGGAGCCGGCCCCCGGACCGGACCACGCCCAGGCCGAGTCCGAGCACCACGCCGAGCAGGACCGCCTGTTCTCCCGCGGGTCCTTCCTGGAGAGCTCCCGCATCGCCGGAGTCCTCCGGGCCGAGACCACCGGTGGGATGCTGCTCATCGCCGGTGCCCTCGTCGCGATCATCTGGGCGAACACCCCCTGGGCGGAGTACTACACCGCCGCCCGCGACTACGTGATCGGTCCGGAGTCGCTGCACCTCGACCTCAGCATCGGCACCTGGGCAGCCGACGGGCTGCTGGCGATCTTCTTCTTCGTCGTCGGTCTCGAGCTGAAGCGCGAGTTCGTCGCCGGCGACCTGCGCGACCCCAAGCGGGCCGCGCTCCCGATCGCCGCGGCCGTGGGCGGCATGATCGCCCCGGCCCTGATCTTCGTGGCCTGGAACCTCGGTTCGAACGGCGCCCTCGAGGGGTGGGCGATCCCCACCGCGACCGACATCGCCTTCGCCGTCGCCATCCTCGCGGTGATCTCGACCCACCTGCCCACGGGCCTGCGCACCTTCCTGCTGACCCTCGCCGTCGTCGACGACCTGCTGGCCATCACGATCATCGCGATCTTCTACACCGACGAGCTGCAGCCGCTGTTCCTGGCGCTGGCGCTGGTGCCGATCGCCGTCTTCGGCCTGCTGGTGCAGAAGCGCTTCCGCCAGGTCTGGCTGCTGGTCCCGCTGGCCCTGGTCGCGTGGGTGCTGGTGCACGAGTCCGGTGTCCACGCCACCGTCGCGGGGGTGCTGCTCGGCTTCACCGTGCCGGTCCTGCGCAAGGACGGTCAGGACGGCCCCGGCCTGGCCGAGCACCTCGAGCACCTCGTCCGCCCGATCTCGGCCGGGATCGCGGTCCCCGTCTTCGCCTTCTTCGCCGCCGGGGTCACCGTCGGCGGGCTGTCCGGCCTGGTCGAGTCGCTGAAGGACCCCGTCGCCCTGGGCATCCTGACCGGGCTCGTGGTCGGCAAGACCGTCGGCATCACCGGCGCCTCGTGGCTCTTCGCCCGCTTCACCAAGGCCGACCTCGACGACGAGCTGTCCTGGGTCGACGTCATCGGCGTCTCGATGCTCGCCGGCATCGGGTTCACCGTCTCCCTGCTGATCGGCGAGCTGGCCTTCGGGCAGGGCAGCGAGCGCGACGAGCACGTCAAGGTCGGCGTCCTGCTCGGCTCGGTCACCGCGGCGCTGCTGGCCACCGTCGTGCTGCGTGCGCGCAACAAGGTCTACAAGCGGGTCGAGGAGAAGGAGACCCGCGACGACGACCGCGACGGCATCCCCGACGTCTACCAGACCGGGGACGCCGACCCCGCGACTCCCCCGGCCTGACGGCCGGGGTGGGCGCCGACCCCGCCCGGCTTGGATAGGGTCTGTCCGGACCGCACGACACACCCGCCGCGCACGACCTGGGAGCACAGCATGGCCAACACCCCGGTGAAGGACACCGAGCCGACCATCGGTCGCCTCGTCTCCGACGCCAGCCGCGACATCTCGGGCCTGATCTCCTCGGAGATCGCCCTGGCCAAGTCGGAGCTGAAGGTCACCGTCCGCTCGGGCGGGATCGGCGTCGCCATGTTCGCCGCCGCCGCGTTCGTCGGCGTGCTGGCGATCATCATGCTCTCGATCGCGATCGCGTTCTTCATCAACTGGAACGGCGACGGCCTGGCCCTGCACTGGGCCTTCCTGATCGTCTTCGGCTTCTACCTGCTGGTCGCCGGCGGCCTGGGCCTGATCGGGTACAAGAAGCTCCAGAAGGTCGGGCCCCCTGAGCGCGCGATCGCCCAGGGCCGCGAGATCCCCAAGGCTCTCAAGGGCAAGCGCTGACGGACCGCCGACGGACCGCCGACCAGCCCTGACCAGGGCCGACCGGTGGTCTCAGGCGGCGCAGTCGCCGGTGCTGACGGCCTCGGTGTTCTGCGTGCCGAGCTCGGCGCTGCGGGTCACCTGCGCCGCGGTCAGGGCGTACCCGGTGTCGGCGTCGGTCACCGACGCCGCGAACACCAGGCCGACCACGTCGCCCTCGGAGTCGAGGACCGGGCCGCCGGAGTTGCCGGGGCGCACCAGCCCGCGCAGCGAGTAGACCTCGCGGATCACCGCGCCCTCGCCGTAGATGTCGGGCGAGCGGAGCCTCTGCTCGGAGCGGATCCGGCCGGGCTGCACGTCGTACGGGCCGTCCTCGGGGTAGCCCACGATGGCGACGCCGTCGCGGGGCCGGGCGCCCTCCTCGAGGTCGAGGGTCGGCGTCTGCCCGCTGTCGAGGGCGAGCACCGCCACGTCCAGGTCGGCGTTGTAGTAGACCGTGCTGGCCCCCACCGTGGTGCCACCGATCTCGACCGTCGGCTGGGAGACGCCGGCCACCACGTGGGCGTTGGTCATCAGCCGCCCCGGTGCGTACAGGACTCCGCTGCCCTCGACGCCCCGGCCGCAGACGTTGTCGCCGCGCACCTTCAGCACGCTCCGCTCCGCGTCCACGACGTCGGGGTCCTGCAGCAGCCGCCTCGGCCCGGGCCCGACCTCGACGATCCGCTCGGGGCGAAGGGCTCGAGGTAGCGCGGGAAGAAGCTGGCCCCGACCACGTTGTTGAAGGCCTGCAGCGCCGCCGTCGCCGGGGCCGGCACGACCTGGTCGACCCGTTCCAGCACCGCGGAGTCGCGCACCAGCGGCGTCACGGAGCCGATCCGTGAGCCGGCGACCGCGACGCCGAGCGCCCACGCCACGATCAGGACGGCCATCGCGCTGAGCGCGGCTCCGCCGACCGCGTCCAGGGCGCGCGCGGGCTGCCAGGTGATCTTGTCGCGCAGCCTCGCCCCGGCGTACTGGAACAGCGCCTGGCCCAGCGAGGCCGCCAGGATGACGATGAACAGCGCGCCGAGCGAGACCAGCAGCGACGGGTCGGCGTCGCCCAGCGCGAGCGGGGCCAGGACGACGCCGAGCAGACCGCCGAGGAGCAGCCCGCCGGTGGCGAAGGCCCCGGTGACGAAGCCCTGCCAGTAGCCGCTGAGGGCGTAGACCAGGACGAGGACGACCAGCAGCCAGTCGAGCAGGTTCATCCGTCCTCCAGGGACTCGCGCACCGGCTCGCGGTCGACGCGGCGCCCGACGAGCATGTAGTCGGGCAGGTCGTGCATCGGGGCGTCGTCCACCTCCTCGGTCCAGCCGAGGACGTCGAAGAGCCGGCTGATGATGCCGGCGGTGAACCCCCAGCAGATGACGTCCTTGTCGTCGCCGATCAGGTAGCCGGGGCCGACCCAGCCCGACGGCCCGCGGACCCGGATCCGGTGCTCCGGGTCGACCAGCTCGCGCAGGACGACCCGGTGGATGGCGTGCACCTCCTCGGGCGACGCGACATGGACCGGGCCCGGCTCGCGCCACCACGCCAGCACCGGCGTGACGGCGAAGTTGGAGGGCGGCAGCCAGAGCTCGGGCAGCTCGGCGAAGACCTCGACGCCGGTCGGGTCGAGCCCGGTCTCCTCCCACGCCTCGCGCAGCGCGGCCTCGGCCGTGGTCTCGCCCGGGTCGATCCCGCCGCCGGGGAAGGAGACCTGGCCCGGGTGGGAACGCATGCCGTGGGCACGCTCGGTCAGCAGCAGCTCGGGGCCGCGCTCACCCTCGCCGAACAGCATCAGCACCGCACCACGGCGGGGCTCGGCGTCCTCGGGCGGCAGGAAGCGGGTCAGGTCGTGCACGGTGATCCCGCCGGCGCGCTCCGCGACCGGGCGCAGCCACTCCGGCATCCCCGCGGGGACCTCGGGCGCGCGGCCCGCGTGCGTGCTCACAGGCGCACCCCGAGGTGCTCCTCGGCCAGGTCGACGAGCTGCTGCTCGGACTCGACGACCACGAACTCGCGGTGCACCACGCGGCCGTCGGCGTCGACGAAGGCCCAGAACGGCAGGCCCTGCAGGGTCGGGAAGGGCGAGGCGCCGTCGAGCTCGCCGTCGGGGTCCTGGAGCAGCTGGAAGGTCAGCCCGCTCTCCTCCGCGAGCGACCGCGCCTCCTCGGGCTGGCTCTCGAGGTAGTTCACGCCGAGCACCCGCACCCGGTCGCCGTGGTCCTGGGCGAACTGCTCGGCCACGGGCAGCTCCTCGCGGCACGGGGTGCACCACGACGCCCACAGGTTGACCACCGCAGGCCCCTCCACCTCGGGCAGGTAGACCTCGCCCTGCTGCTCGCCGGCCTGCCGGCCCGGCGCGTCGAAGGTCTGCAGCGTCACCTCCGGCAGCGTCTCGACCGCCTCCTCGGCGGGGGCCGACGTGCAGCCACCGGCCAGCACCAGGACGGCGCCGGCGGCCGACAGCGCGGCCGCGCGCCGGGTCGTCCGGGTCCTCACGCGGGACCCTGGGTCTTGACCAGCGCGGCCGCGGCGACCGGGTCGGTGGGGCCGTCGCCGAAGGACGGGCACCAGTGCGAGACCGGGCAGGCGCCGCACGCCGGCTTCTTGGCGTGGCAGCGGCGCCGCCCGTGCCAGATCAGGTGGTGGCTGAGCATGGTCCAGTCCCGCTTCGGGAACAGCGCACCGACGGCGTGCTCGACCTTGACCGGGTCGGTCTCCTCGGTCCACCCCAGCCGGCGCGCCAGGCGCCCGAAGTGCGTGTCGACGGTGATCCCCGGGACGTCGAAGGCGTTGCCGAGCACCACGTTGGCGGTCTTGCGGCCGACCCCGGGGAGCTTCACCAGGTCCTCCAGACGGGGCGGGACCTCGCCGTCGTGGTCGGCGACGAGGGCGGCGGAGAGCTTGAGCAGCGACTCGGTCTTGGCCCGGAAGAAACCGAGCGGGCCGAGGATCTGCTCGAGGTGGGCCCGGTCCGCGGCCGCCATGGCCGGCGCGTCGGGGTAGGCCGCGAAGAGGGTGGGCCGGGTGGTGTTGACCCGCCGGTCGGTGGTCTGCGCGCTGAGCACCGTGACCACGAGCAGCTCGAAGGCGTCGGCGAAGTCCAGCTCGCACCGCGCTTCGGGGTAGGCCGCGGCGAGGGCGCGGTCGACCTTGCGGGCACGCCGGACCAGCGCGGTCGACGGTCGCCCACCGGCGGCCGACGGGGGGCCCGACGAGGAGGGAGCACTCACGGTGGCCAGACTACGGCGCGGTGCCGACGGCCCGTCGCCGCACCTGACGGGGCCGGGTCGCGGACCGGTCGGCGCCGCCGGGGTCACCTGCGCCACACTGGCACCGCTCGCCCCTGCATTCGCGTGTGAGATGCCGCACTCGATATGCTCGGCCGGAATGTCCGGGAGCGTCAGGAGGACCACGTGGACGACGACGTACTGCGCCAGGCGCCGCTGTTCAGCGCGCTCGACGACGAAGCAGCCGCTGCGCTGCACACCTCGATGGCCGAGAGCCGTCTCCGCCGGGGCGAGGTGCTGTTCCACGAGGGCGACTCCGGCGACAAGCTCTACATCGTCATGGAGGGCAAGGTGAAGCTCGGCCGGACCTCCGCGGACGGCCGGGAGAACCTGCTGGCCATCCTCGGTCCCGGCCAGATGTTCGGCGAGCTGTCGCTCTTCGACCCCGGCCCGCGCTCGGCGACGGTCACCGCGGTGACCGACACCAGCTTCGCCTCGCTCTCCCACGACGACCTGCTGCGCTGGCTCGAGGGCCGCCCCACGGTCGCCCGGGGGCTGCTCACCCAGCTCGCCAGCCGGTTGCGCAAGGCCAACGACGTGGTGGCCGACCTGGTCTTCTCCGACGTCCCCGGCCGCGTGGCCAAGGCGCTGCTCGACCTCGCCGACCGCTTCGGCCGCTCGGCCGACGACGGCATCCACGTCCACCACGACCTCACGCAGGAGGAGCTCGCCCAGCTGGTCGGCGCCTCCCGCGAGACCGTCAACAAGGCCCTGGCCGACTTCGCCTCCCGCGGCTGGCTGCGCCTGGAGCCCCGCTCCGTGGTGATCATGGACATCGAGCGACTGGGCCGCCGCGCCCGCTGACGCCGACCCACTCAGCTGTCACGCTGTGTCACGTCGTCTGGCGCTGCGCCACGACGCCTCACCAGAGGACGTAACACAGCGTCACAGCCCGCCTGGTCAGCCGGCGAGGTACGCCAGCTGGGCGCGGACCGAGAGCTCGGCCGCGCCCCACAGGACCGGGTCGACGTCGGCGTAGACCGTCTCGACCACCTGGCGGGGCAGGCCGTCGTCCTCGTGCACGTCGCCGGCAGCGCGGCCGAGGTCGGCGAGCGCGCCACGGACCTGCGCCAGGCGCTGGTGGCGGTGGGCCCGGTAGTGCTCGAGCACCCCGAGCGCGTCGTCGAGCACGGGCCCGTGGCCCGGCCACACCTGGGTGATGCCGTGCTCGGAGGCGACGGCGTGCAGCCGGTCCAGGGAGTCCAGGTACGCCCCCAGCTGCCCGTCGGGGTGCGCGACGACCGTGGTGCCACGACCCAGGACGGTGTCGCCGGTGAGCACGGCGTCCTCGGCGGGCAGCCAGAACGACAGCGAGTCGGCGGTGTGGCCGGGCGTGGCGACCACGCGTACCTCGAGACCGTCGACCTCGACGACGTCGCCGTCGGTGAGCCCTTCCGACCCGAGCCGCAGCGCGGGGTCGAGCGCGCGGACCCCGCAGCCGACCCGCTCGGCGAACTCGCGCGCGGCCTCGCTGTGGTCGAGGTGGTGGTGGGTGAGCAGCACGGCCGCGACCTCGCCCGGGCCGCCGTCGACCTGCGCGAACGACGCCACGGCGTCCAGGTGGGCCAGCATCGACGGGCCGGGGTCGACGACCACCGAGCGCCGGGCGCCCGGCTCGCGCAGCACCCACGTGTTGGTGCCGTCGAGCGTCATCACGTCGGCGTTCGGCGCGAGCACGCAGCGTCCGCGTGCGCCGAACGGGCCTCCGGCCCAGCCGGGACCCGACGAGGCGCTCACGCGTCCCCGTGACGGGCCTGGAGCACCGCCCGCTGGTGCTCGGGGACCGACAGCGTGTGACCGCCGGCGGGGTGCTCGACCACGGTCGGGGTGTGCATGGCGACGCGGCGACCGCCGGCGTCGGCCAGCACCTCGCCCGGGTCGGCGTGCTGCGCCAGCTCGAGGCAGGTCAGGTAGGTCGGCGGCATCATCAGCATCTCCCCGGCCTCCACCTGCTCGACCGCGCCCAGCGCCGGAAGCCAGGTCACCGAGGACGACTCGGAGGAGACGTCGCGGGTGCGCTGCCCCGCGGGCAACACCGCGGTGAAGAACCACGTCCGGTAGCGCCGGGGCTCGAAGACGGGCGTCAGCCAGGCGCCCCAGACCCCGAGCAGGTCGGTGCGCAGGACCAGGCCCCGCCGGGTCAGGAAGTCGGTCATCGCCAGCTCGCGGGTCTCCAGCGCGACCCGGTCGGCCTCCCAGTCCTCCCCCGTCGTGTCGGCGACGACCTCGTCGTGCGACGGACCGGCCAGCAGCACGCCGGACTCCTCGAAGGTCTCGCGCACCGCGGTGCAGACCAGGGCACGGGCGAGGTCCTCGTCGCAGTCCAGCCGCGCCGCCCACTCCTGCGGCGTCGGGCCGGCCCAGGCGACCTCGGTGTCGAAGTCGCGGCGGTCGACGCCGCCCCCGGGGAAGACGCACATGCCCGCGGCGAACTCCATGGAGGTCTGCCGCCGCAGCAGGTAGACGTCCGGTCCGGCCCCGGTCCGCGACCCGTCCCTGGTCAGCACCACCGTGGCGGCGTCGCGCGGCTCGACCGGCTCGCGGCGACCGTCGGCGTACTCCGCCGCGAGGTCGACCACGTCCTGGCCCAGCCGGACGGGCGGGACCGGGATCCTCACCCGACCTCGACCATGATCTCGACCTCGACGGGTGCGTCGAGGGGCAGCACCGGCACGCCGACGGCCGAGCGGGCGTGCACGCCGGCCTCGCCGAAGACCTGGCCGAGCAGCTCGGAGGCGCCGTTGGCGACCCGCGGCTGGCCGGTGAAGTCCGGGCTCGAGGCCACGAAGCAGACGACCTTGACCACCCGGCGCACGAGCGCGAGGTCGCCGATCTCCGACTTCACCGCGGCGATCGCGTTCAGCGCGCACTGCTGCGCGCAGGCGTACGCCTCCTCCTCGCTCACGCCGGCGCCGACCTTGCCGGTGGCCAGCAGCTCGCCGGCGCGCAGCGGCAGCTGCCCGGCGGTGAGCACCAGGTCGCCGGTGCGGACCGCGGGCACGTAGGCCGCCACCGGCGCCGCGACCTCGGGCACGCTCAGCCCGAGCCCGGCCAGGACCTCCTCCGGGTGCGCCACGGCTCAGCCGACCGGACGCTTGAAGTAGCCCACCAGGTTCTCCGGGTTCATCCCCGGCGCGATCTGCACCAGCTCCCAGCCGTCGGCCCCGAAGTTGTCCAGGATCTGCTTCGCCGCATGCGTGAGGATCGGCGCGGTCAGGTACTCCCACTTGGTCATGCGCGGAACCCTACTCGGGAGCGGCCCTCCTAGGGTCGTCCCATGTCCCCCCTCGTCACGGTCCACGGCCTCGAGGTCGGACGGAGCCTCCTGGCCGCCGACGGCGGCCCGTTCCCGACGTCGTAGGACGGGCTCGCCGTGGTCGCGGACCGCGGCGGGCAGGACGAGGAGGAGGACGGGCCCGTGCCCCGGACCGGGTGGCGCGTCGTCGACCGCGGCAACCCCCGGCAGGTCGTCCTGCTCGCCCCGTCGTCCCGGCGACCCCACCACTGGTGGCGGGCCGGCCTCGACCGCACGGAGGACGGCTGGCGCGCCCACGTCTCCTGGGCCGAGCCGGAGCGCCCCGCCAGGAGCGAGCGGGGGGCCGGGCTCCGGCTGGACTGGCCGTCGTCCTCCCTCGAGCTGCCCGCCGCGGCCGTCCCCGACCTGCAGGTCCGGATCGGCCGCTACGCCGACGACGGCACCCGCCTGCCGCTGGACTGGGACCCCGAGGACGGGACCCACGTCGTGGGTCACGTCCTCGACCCGACCACCGAGGAGCCGCTGCCGTTCCAGGCCCGGCAGGCCTTCGCCGGCCTGGGACCCGCGGCGGCGCCGGACGCGGCCGGGGACGTGTGGCTGCCGCTGCGCTGGACGACCTACGACGTCGAGCGGCTGCCGCCGGGCGACTACCGGGTCCGCGCGCAGCTGTCCGCGCTGCCGGTGCACACCCCGACCGTCCCGCTGCGCGTGACTCCCCGGCCCGCGACCTAGTCCGCGAGCACCTCGGGCCCGGTCTTCTCGCGGACCTCCTCCAGCGTGACCTCGGGCGCCAGCTCGACCAGGCGCAGGCCCGCGTCGGTCACGTCGAGCACGCACAGGTCGGTGATGATCCGCTGCACCACGCCGCGCCCGGTGTAGGGCAGCGAGCACTCCTCGACGATCTTGTGCGAGCCGTCGCGGGCGACGTGCTCCATCAGCACGACCACCTTGCGGGCGCCGTGGACGAGGTCCATCGCGCCGCCCATGCCCTTGACCATCTTGCCGGGGATCATCCAGTTGGCGATGTCACCGGCCCGGCTGACCTGCATCGCGCCGAGGATCGCGGCGTCGATCTTGCCGCCGCGGATCATCCCGAAGCTCGTGGCGGAGTCGAAGAACGACGCGCCCCGGCGCACGGTGACGGTCTCCTTGCCGGCGTTGACGAGGTCGGCGTCCTCCTCGCCGTCGACGGGGTAGGACCCCACGCCCAGGATCCCGTTCTCGCTCTGCAGGACCAGCTCGACGTCGTCGGGGACGTAGTTGGGCACCAGGGTCGGCAGCCCGATCCCGAGGTTGACGTACGAGCCGTCCTCCAGCTCCGAGGCCGCCCGGGCGGCCATCTCCTCACGCGACCAGCTCATGCCTGCACCGTCTTCTTCTCGATCCGCTTGTCGGCCGCCTGCTCGGGCGTCAGCGGCACCACGCGGTGCACGTAGACGCCGGGCAGGTGCACCTCGGCCGGGTCGATGTCGCCGGGCTCGACGAGCTCCTCGACCTCGGCCACCGTGATCCGCCCGCACATCGCGGCGAGCGGGTTGAAGTTCTGCGAGGACTGCCGGAAGACCAGGTTGCCGTGCCGGTCGCCCTTCCAGGCCCGGACCAGCGCGAAGTCGGCCACGAGCGCCTCCTCGAGCACGAACTCCTGGGCACCGCGGTGCGTCTCGAAGGTGCGGGTGTCCTTGGCCGGCGAGGCCACCACGACGTTGCCGTCGCTGTCGTAGCGCCAGGGCAGCCCGCCCTCGGCGACCTGGGTGCCGACGCCGGTCGCGGTGTAGAACGCCGCGATCCCGGACCCGCCGGCGCGCATCCGCTCGGCCAGGGTGCCCTGCGGGGTGAGCTCGACCTCGAGCTCGCCCGAGAGGTACTGCCGGGCGAACTCCTTGTTCTCCCCGACGTACGAGGCCACCATGCGCCGCAGGCGCTTGGCCATCAGCAGCCGGCCGAGGCCCCAGTCGTCGACCCCGCAGTTGTTCGAGTACGCCTCGAGGTCGTCGGCGCCCTGCTCCAGCAGGGCGTCGATCAGCACCGACGGGATGCCGCAGAGCCCGAAGCCCCCGACCGCCAGTCGTGCCCCGGACGGGATGTCGGCCACCGCTCCGGCCGCCGACTCCACCACCTTGTCCATGCCGCTGCTCCTCACGCCTCGACTGCAGGTCACCCGCGATCCAACGGGTCCGGTGTGACCCACGTCAAACGCGGCTCGCCGGACGCGCCGAGATGACGCTCCCGGACAGCCGAGATGACGCTCGCGGCGCGTCGAGGTGACCTTCGCGGCGCGGGGTCGGCCGACGCGGTCGCGCGGGGGCGCCCGCCACCCGTCCGGACCCCCTACGCTCGCCGCGTGAGCGACTGGCCGAAGGCGCGTCTGCACGTGGTGACCGGCAAGGGCGGCACCGGCAAGTCCACCGTGGCCGCCGCCCTGGCCCTGGCCCTGGCCGGTCACGGCAAGAACGTGCTGCTCTGCGAGGTCGAGGGCCGGCAGGGCATCGCGCGGATGTTCGACGTGGACCCGCTGCCCTTCGAGGAACGCCGCCTGACCTCCGGGCTCCCCGACGCCGGTGGCCGCGCGGGCGCCGTGCACGCGCTGCACATCGACCCCGAGTCCGCGCTGCTGGAGTACCTCGCCCTCTACTACAAGCTCGGCCGGGCCGGCCGCGCGCTCGACCGGTTCGGGATCATCGAGTTCGCGACCACCATCGCGCCCGGGGTGCGGGACGTGCTGCTGACGGGCAAGATCTACGAGGCCGTCGACCGGAACTCCCGCAACAAGGGCGCCACGACGTACGACGCGGTGGTCCTCGACGCCCCGCCCACCGGCCGGATCGTGCAGTTCCTCAACGTCAGCGAGCAGGTCGCCGGGCTGGCCAAGGTGGGGCCGATCCGCTCGCAGGCCGACACGATGATGGGGCTCTTCCGCTCCGCGCGCACCGTGGTCCACCTGGTCACCGTCCTGGAGGAGATGCCCGTGCAGGAGACCGGCGACGGCATCGCCGAGCTCATGGCGGCCGACCTGCCCGTCGGCGGGGTGGTGACCAACCTCCTACGCCCCCAGGACCTCCCGGCGCCCGCGCTGGCCGCGGCCCGCTCCGGGACCCTGGACGCCGAGGCGGTGCGCGCCGACCTCGAGGGCGCCGGTCTCGGGACGGAGGACGCGCTGGTCGAGGACCTGCTCGGGCTGGCCCGCGACCACGCCGACCGACGGGAGCTGGAGGAGACCCAGCGCACCCGCGTGGCGGGGCTGGGCCGGCCCTCGTACGAGCTCCCGCGCCTGACCGGCGGCGTCGACCTCGGCGCCCTGCACGACCTCGCCCGCGCGCTGCGTGAGCAGGGGATGGCATGAGCGCCGCACGCGTGCCCGCACCCGTCCTCGACGTGGACGCGCTGATCGACGACCGGGCCACCGGCATCATCGTCTGCTGCGGCGCGGGCGGGGTCGGCAAGACGACCACGTCCGCGGCGCTGGCGCTGCGGGCCGCCGAGCGCGGCCGCACCGTCGTGGTGCTCACCATCGACCCCGCACGCCGCCTCGCGCAGTCGATGGGCATCGCCGAGCTGGACAACACCCCGCGCCCCGTCGAGGGCGTCGACCCGGCCGCGGGCGGTCGCCTCGACGCGATGATGCTGGACATGAAGCGCACCTTCGACGAGGTGGTCGAGAGCCAGGCCAGCCCCGAGAAGGCCCGGCAGATCCTGGACAACCCGTTCTACCAGGTGCTCTCCAGCTCCTTCGCCGGGACGCAGGAGTACATGGCGATGGAGAAGCTGGGCCAGATCCACGCCGCGGCGCAGGCCGACGGCACCTACGACCTGATCGTCGTCGACACCCCGCCCTCCCGCTCGGCCCTGGACTTCCTCGACGCCCCCGAGCGGCTCTCGCGGTTCCTCGACGGCCGCTTCATCCGGCTGATGCTGGCCCCCGCACGCGGTCCGGCGCGGCTGATGACCGCCGGGCTGGGCATCGTGACCTCGGCACTCACCCGGATCCTGGGCGCCCAGGTGCTGCGGGACCTGCAGACGTTCGTGGCCGCGATCGACACCGTCTTCGGCGGGTTCCGCCAGCGGGCGCAGCGCACCTACGCGCTGCTCCAGGACGAGCAGACGGCGTTCCTCGTCGTCGCGGCGCCGGAGCCGGACGCGCTGCGCGAGGCGGCGTACTTCGTCGAGCGCCTCGGCGAGGACCGGATGCCCCTCGCCGGCCTCGTCGTCAACCGCGCCTCGGTAGCACCCGCGGGCGACCTGTCGGCCGACGAGGCCGCCGGGGCGGCCGAACGGCTGCAGCGCGGCGGCGGGGGCGTCGACGACCACGCCCCGACCGCGGGGCTGCTCCGGCTGCACGCAGACCAGGTGCGCCTGGTCGAGCGCGAGACGCGGCTGCGCGACGGGTTCGCCGCGGCGCACCCGCAGGTGGCCACCACGGTGGTCGCCGCGCTCGCCGGGGACGTGCACGACCTCGTGGGGCTCCGCCGCGTGGGCGACCTGCTCGCCGGGTGAGTCAGGCGGAGGTGCCGACCGGCTGCGGCTGCGCCGCCGGCGTGCCCTGGGTGCGGGCGGCCTCGAGCACCGCGCGCCAGGAGGCGTTGGGGCGACGCTTGATCAGGGCCCGGCGCTCGCGCTCGGTCATCCCGCCCCACACGCCCCACTCGATCTGGTTGTCGAGCGCCTCGGCCAGGCACTCGGTGCGCACCGGGCAGCCGGAGCAGACCTGCTTGGCCTTGTTCTGCTCGGCGCCGCGCACGAAGAGCTCGTCCGGACGCACGGTCTTGCAGGCCGCGTCGGCGGCCCAGTCCTCAACCCACATGTCGTTCCCCATCACGCCTTGTGGAGAAGTGACCGGATCCCGCTGTCCCGTGGGGCGGCTCTTCTCTCTCCTGTGTAGAAGGTAAAGAATTGTCAACGTTCTAGACCAGACCCCAACGACCCAAATTCTCTAGTCACAAGTGACTAGGCCCGCCTCGTCACGTTTCGCTGGGGCCTGGGATGCTCCCGTACTCTGCGTGTCATGGCCAGGCCCCCCTCCGAACGACCGACCTTCTCCCGGGTGATCACCTCCCTGGGCGTGATGCTCGCTGCCTCCGTCGCCCTCGGCGTGGTCGTGGCGGGGCTCACGGTGCCGTTCATCGGGGTCGCCGGGATGGCCACGCAGACCGCGGCCGACAGCATGGACGAGCTGCCCACCGAGCTGGAGGACGTCCCGCTCGCGCAGAAGACGACCATGCTGGACAGCCAGGGCGAGGTGATCGCGACGCTCTACGACGAGAACCGCGTCAACGTCCAGCTCAAGGACATCAACCGCAGGATGGTCAAGGCCATCGTGGCCATCGAGGACTACCGGTTCTACCAGCACGGCGCGATCGACGTGCGGGGCACGCTGCGCGCCCTGGTCACCAACTCGGCGAGCTCGTCGGTCCAGCAGGGCGGGTCCTCGCTGACCCAGCAGCTGGTCAAGCTGAGCCTGCTCAACGCCGCCGACACCAAGGCCGAGGAGCGCGCGGCCACCGAGCAGACCTACACCCGCAAGCTGCGCGAGCTGCGCTACGCGGTGGCGCTGGAGCAGCAGCACTCCAAGGACTGGATCCTCGAGCGCTACCTGAACACCGCCTACTTCGGCGACGGGGCCTACGGCATCCAGGCCGCTGCGAAGCACTTCTTCGACGTCAACGCCAGCGAGCTGAACCTGCGCCAGTCGGCGATGCTGGCCGGTCTCGTGCAGAACCCCTCGGCGTACGACCCCACGAACGCGCCGGAGCGCGCGCTCGAGCGCCGCAACGTCGTGCTCGACCGGATGGCCGAGCTCGGCGCGGTCAAGGACCGCCGGGCCACCAAGGTGAAGAGGACCGACCTCGGGCTCGACGTGCAGGACGCCAAGAACGGGTGCCTGTACTCGGCCGCACCGTTCTTCTGCGACTACGCCTACTCCTACCTGATGGCCGACCCCGCCCTGGGCAAGACCCGCGCGGAGCGCCAGCGCCTGATCGAGGCCGGCGGCCTGACCATCAAGACCACCGTCGACCTCCGCTTCCAGCAGGCCGCCACCCAGTCGGTGCAGAGCCAGGTCAACCCCACCGACCAGGCCATCGGCGGGCTGGCCATGGTCGAGCCCCGCACCGGCGCGGTGAAGGCCATCGCCCAGTCCCGCCCGATGGGCAACGGCCCCGGCGAGACGTTCCTGAACTACGTCACCCCGCAGGAGTACGGCGACTCGGCCGGCTTCCAGGCCGGGTCGACCTTCAAGCCGTTCGTGCTGGCCACCGCGATCAAGCAGGGCATCCCGCTGAGCACGCAGATCGCGTCGCCCCAGACCAGGACCTTCAACCAGTCCGAGTTCGCCAACTGCCCGGGACAGCCGCCGTTCGCCGGCACCTTCCCGGTCGGCAACTCCACCGGCGCGGGCACGTTCAACCTCTACAGCGGCACCCAGCAGTCGGTGAACACGTTCTTCGTCGAGCTCGAGCGCCGCACCGGGGTGTGCGAGCCGTACAACCTGGCCAAGCAGCTGGGCGTGCGTCTCGACAACCCGACCGGCCCCGGTGCCGAGCGGGTCCCGATCTTCACCCTCGGCGTGGCCAACGTGAGCCCGGTCGAGATGGCCGAGGCGTACGCCACCTTCGCCGGCCGCGGCCTGCACTGCGACTCGCGCCCGGTCACCTCCATCGAGGACGCCAACGGCAACGTGGTCAAGAGCTACGACCCGACCTGCGAGCAGGTCCTCGACGCCCCGGTCGCCGACGCCGTCAGCGACGTCCTGCGCGGCGTGCAGGAGCCCGGCGGCTTCGGCTACAACGCCGGCATCAGCCTCTCCCAGGAGAGCGCCGGCAAGACCGGGACGACCCAGGACGCCAAGTCCGTGTGGTTCGCGGGCTACACCCCCAACCTGGCCGCCGCGGCCATGATCGCCGGCGCCAACCAGCAGGGGGAGCCGCAGACGCTGGTCGGCAAGACCGTCGGCGGGTCCTACGTCGACACCGCGTCGGGCTCCGGCACCGCCGGTCCGGTGTGGGGCAACGCGATGCAGGTCGTGCAGCAGTGGCTGCCCGACGCCACCTTCACCGCGCCCTCCGTCACCGAGATCGAGGGCGTCCTGGTGACCATCCCCGACGTCGGCGGCCAGGACCCGTCCGCGGCCCAGGCGCAGCTCGAGGCGGCCGGCTTCGTGGTCACCCAGGGCACGTCGGTCTACTCCGGCTACACCGAGGGCACCGTGGCCTACACCTCCCCCGGCGGCGGCACGGCGCTGGGCAGCGGCGGCTCGATCACCATCTACACCTCCGCCGGGCCCGCCCCGGCCCCGCCGCCCCCTGCCCCCTCCCCCTCCAACGGCGGTGGCAACGGCGGCGGCAACGGCGGCGGCAACGGCGGCGGCGGCGGGGGCAACTCCGGCAACGGCGGCGGCGGCAACGGCGGCGGCGGTGGCGGTGGCGGGGGCAACTCCGGCAACGGCGGCGGCAACGGCGGCGGCGGCGGCGGCGGTGGCGGTGGCGGCAACGGCTGACCGTCGAGGTGACGCTCGCAAACAGCCGAGATGACGGTTGCGGCGCGTCGAGGTGACGCTCGCGGACAGCCGGTGGGGCGTCAGGCCAGCTGGCGGCGTACCTCGGCGGCCACGGCGGCGCCGTCGGCGCGGCCCTTGACCCGCGGCTGGACGGCGCCCATCACCGCACCCATCGCCTTCATCCCGGCGCCGGCGGACCCGGTCGCCTCGACCACCTCGGTCACGATCGCGCTGATCTCGGCCGGGGAGAGCTGCTCGGGCAGGTAGTCGGCGATCACCGCGGCCTCGGCCCGCTCCTTGGCCGACATCTCGGCCCGCCCGCCCTCGTCGAAGGCGACCGCGGCCTCGCGCCGCTTCTTGGCCTCGCTCGACAGCACGTCGACCACCTCCGCGTCCGAGAGCTCGCGGGCGGTCTTGCCGGCGACCTCGGCGTTCGTGATCGCCGAGAGCACCATCCGCAGGGTCGAGGACCGGATCTCCTCCCGCGCCTTGATGGCCGTGACGAGGTCGGCGCGCAGGCGGTCCTTCAGAGCACTCATGCGCTCATCATGGCAGCCGTGGGACCCTTGGCCGCGTGCGCCCGCTCCCCCTGCTCGCCGCCAGCACCGCCGCCCTCGCGAGCGCCGGGGCGGGCCTGACGGCGTACGCCGCGGCCGAGGCGCGCGCCTACACCCTGCGGCGCGTCACCGTCCCCCTGCTGCCTGCCGGGCACCGCCCGCTCCGGGTGCTGCACCTCTCCGACCTGCACCTGACCCCCGGGCAGGACCGCAAGCTCGCCTGGCTGCGGGGGCTGGCCGACCTCGCCCCGGACCTCGTGGTCGACACCGGCGACAACCTGTCGTCGCACCACGCGGTCGGCCCGCTGCTGGACGCGCTCGGCCCGCTGCTCACGGTGCCGGGCGTGTTCGTGCTCGGCTCCAACGACTACTTCGAGCCGACCATGCGCAACCCCCTGCGCTACCTGCTGCCCGACGACGGCAAACGGCACACCGACGTCGCCCAGCTGCCCTGGCGCGACCTGACCCGACGCCTGACCGGCGCCGGGTGGCGGGACCTGACCAACACCCGCGACACGCTCGAGGTCGGTGGCACCCGGATCGCGTTCGCCGGCGTGGACGACCCACACCTGCGATACGACCGCCTGGACGCGATCGCCGGGCCCGCGGACGCCGGCGCCGACGTACGCCTCGGCGTCGCCCACGCGCCGTACCTGCGGGTCCTCGACCAGATGGCCGCCGACGGCTACGACGCCGTCCTGGCCGGCCACACCCACGGGGGGCAGGTCTGCCTGCCGGGACTGCCGGGGCGTCCCGCCCGGGCGTTGACGACGAACTGCGACCTCGACGCCGCCCGGGCCAAGGGCCTGCACCGCCACCCGGCCGACTCGCGACCGGGGGACCCGGGGTCGTCCTGGCTGCACGTGTCCGCCGGCCTCGGGACCAGCCCGTACGTCCGGCTGCGGGTCGCCTGCCGGCCCGAGGCCACCCTGCTGACCCTCGTCCCGACCGGGCACCCGTCGACGGTGGACTGACCCGATTGGGGTCGGCCCCCCGACCTCTTGTATGCTCCCCGAGGTCGTGGGCACAACCCACATCGGGCTGTGGCGCAGCTTGGTAGCGCGCCTCGTTCGGGACGAGGAGGCCGCAGGTTCAAATCCTGTCAGCCCGACCACGCAAGGGTCAGGTTCCGGTACGCCGGGGCCTGGCCCTTCGTCGTCCCCGCCGGACAACCCGGTCATCGGGCCACCTCGACCCGGCCCCCGCCCCGCTGCTGCGTGCCAGACTGGCCCCATGGCCGACCAGGACCGAGAGCGCGAGCTGGAGAAGCTCAGCCTCGCCAAGCCCTCCCTCTTCCCGCGTCGGAGGAAGAAGGACCCCGCGCCCCCCGCCGAGGGGCTCGCCCCGCCGCCGGTGGCCAGCGAGCCGTCCCCCGAGCCAGAGCCCGCCCCGGCACCCGAACCGGTCACGGTGGCCCCACCGGCGCCCACCACGCATCCGGTCGAGGCACCGGTGGTACGGCGGGCAGCACCGGTCGTACCCACGGAGCCGCCCCGCCCCACCGCGGACGCCCAGCCCACGGTCGTCCTGGACCAGCCCGTCGAGCCCGCCGAGCCCGCCGAGCCCGCCGCGCCGCGGGTGCCCTGGACGCCCCCGGTGAGCGGCATGCGTGCCGTCGCCGTGGTCGGCCTGGTCGCGGGCCTGATGATCGTCGGCCTCACCACCGGTTCGCTGGCGCTCTGCGAGGCCGTGCGCGGGACACCGTCCTGCGGCGGCGCCGGCTACCTCTTCCTGACCGCCATCGTCGTCGGGGTCGCCCTGCTCGGCGGCCTGGCCCTCGCGGCGCTGCAGGTCCCCGACCCCCGCGGTACCAGCATCCTCGCCGTCGGCGTCGTGGCCGTGGTGGTGCTGCTGCTGCTCGTGCCGGTGATCTTCAGCTGGACCATGCTCCTGGTGATCCCTGCCCTGAGCGTGGCGGCCTTCCTCGGCTCGCACTGGCTGACCACCGTCAGCGGCGACGAGACCAACGCGTGGGACGAGCCGGTGCGGGACGACACGCTCCTGCGTTGACCGCACGCGTCACCTCGACGCGCCGCGAGCGTCACCTCGGCTGTCCGCGAGCGTCATCTCGGCTGTCCGCGAGCGTCATCTCGGCTCAGCGGGCGGCGAGCAGCTCGGCGATCTGGACGGTGTTCAGCGCCGCGCCCTTGCGCAAGTTGTCGTTGCTGATGAACAGCGCCAGGCCGCGGTCGTCGGGGACGCCCGGGTCCTGGCGCAGACGGCCGACGTACGACGGGTCCCGGCCGGCCGCCAGCAGCGGGGTCGGGATGTCGGCGAGCTCCACGCCCGGGGCGCCGGCCAGGATCTCGCGGGCCCGGCGGGGCGTCATGGCCGAGGCGAACTCGGCGTTGATCGCCAGCGAGTGGCCGGTGAAGACCGGGACGCGGACGCAGATGCCCGAGACGGCGAGGTCCGGCAGCCCGAGGATCTTGCGCGACTCGTTGCGCAGCTTCTGCTCCTCGTCGGTCTCCTCCAGCCCGTCGTCGACGATCGAGCCGGCCAGCGGGAGCACGTTGTAGGCGATCGTGCGGGCGTAGGTCGTCGGCTCCGGGAAGGACACCGCGGAGCCGTCGTAGGCCAGCTCGGCGGCCTTGTCGCCGGCGGCGGCGACCTGCCCGGCCAGCTCCTCCACGCCCTTGACGCCCGAGCCGGAGACGGCCTGGTAGGTCGAGGCGATCAGCCGGGTCAGGCCGGCGGCGTCGTGCAGCGGCTTGAGGACGGGCATCGCAGCCATCGTGGTGCAGTTCGGGTTGGCGATGATGCCCTTGCGGGCCTCGGAGATCGCGCCGGGGTTCACCTCGGAGACCACCAGCGGCACGTCGGGGTCCATCCGGAAGGCCGAGGAGTTGTCGACGACGGTGACACCGGCCTCGGCGAAGCGCGGCGCGAGGGCGCGCGACGTGGTGGCGCCGGCGGAGAAGAGCGCCACGTCGAGCCCGGCCGGGTCGGCGGCGGCGGCGTCCTCGACGGTGACCTCGCGGTCGCCGAAGGCGAGCACCTGGCCGGCCGAGCGGGCGGAGGCGAAGAACCGGACGTCTGCGAGCTCGAGGCCGCGCTCCAGCAGGATCTGGCGCATGGCGACGCCGACCTGACCGGTCGCGCCGACCACGCCGAGGCGCAGCGGGCGGCTCATCGGCCGGTCCCGCCGTAGACCACGGCCTCGACCTCGTCGGAGTCCAGGTCGAAGGCGGTGTGGGTGGCGCGCACGGCGTCGTCGACCTGTGCCTCGTCGACCACGACCGAGATCCGGATCTCCGAGGTCGAGATCATCGAGATGTTGACCCCGCCGCCGGCCAGGGCGGCGAAGAACTTCGCGGTGATGCCGGGGTGCGAGCGCATCCCGGCGCCGATCAGCGAGACCTTGCCGATCTGGTCGTCGTAGAGCAGCTGGTCGTAGCCGACGACCTCCTGGATGCGCGCCAGCGCGCTCATCGCGGTCTGGCCGTCGGTGCGCGGCAGCGTGAACGAGATGTCGGTGCGCGACGTCGCCGCGGCGGAGACGTTCTGCACGACCATGTCGATGTTGATCTCGGCGGCGGCGAGCGCCTCGAAGATCCGGGCGGCCTCACCGACCTTGTCGGGCACGCCGACCACGGTGACCTTGGCCTCGCTGCGGTCGTGGGCCACGCCCGCGATGATCGCCTGCTCCACTGCTCCTCCTGAGCTCTCGGGGATGATCCAGGTGCCCTCCTTCTGGGAGAAGGACGAGCGCACGTGGACGGGCATGTCGTGACGGCGCGCGTACTCGACGCAGCGCACGTGCAGGATCTTCGCGCCGGACGCCGCCATCTCCAGCATCTCCTCGGTGGAGATCCGGTCCAGCTTGCGGGCGGCCGGCACGATCCGCGGGTCCGCGGTGAAGACGCCGTCGACGTCGCTGTAGATCTCGCAGACCTCGGCGCCCAGGGCGGCCGCCAGGGCGACCGCGGTGGTGTCGGAGGCGCCGCGGCCGAGGGTGGTGACGTCCTTGGTGTCCTGCGAGACGCCCTGGAAGCCGGCCACGATCGCGATGTCGCCCTCGGCGACCGCCTGCTCGATCCGCCCCGGGCTGATGTCGATGATCTTGGCCCGCCCGTGCACCGAGTCGGTGATCACCCCGGCCTGGGACCCGGTGAAGGACCGCGCCCGGGGGCCGAGCTGGGCGATCGCCATCGCGACCAGCGCCATCGAGATCCGCTCCCCGGCGGTGAGCAGCATGTCGAGCTCGCGCGGGGGCGGCAGCGGCGTGACCTGCTCGGCGAGGTCGCGGAGCTCGTCGGTCGTGTCACCCATCGCCGAGACGACCACGACCACGTCGTGACCGGCCCGCTTGGTCGCCACGATCCGCTGCGCCACGCGCTTCACGCCGGCGGCGTCGGCCAGGGACGAACCGCCGTACTTCTGCACGACCATGCCCACCGGGCAGCTCCTCGGTGTCTCGACGACGGGGACGGCCCCCGGGCACGACGGGCGGTGGACCGGCAGACGTGCGGCGCGGGGGCGCGGTGCCGAGTCTAGGCGAGGCTCAGGCGGTGGGCCCGCCGCTGTCCAGCAGCGCCTCCGCGGTACGGACCCGCTCGGCCTCGATCGCCTGCACGCTGCCGGCCATCTCGACGTCGAGGCGGTCGTGCGCGACCACCGAGAGCAGCGCGTTCAGGGCGGCGCCGGCCAGGTTGCCCCAGGAGGAGACGTAGGAGAACTGCCACCACCACAGGGCCTCGGCGAAGTCGCCGGCGCGGTAGTGACGCAACCCGTTCTCGAGGTCGGTGGCGATCGCGGCCAGGTCGTCGGAGAGCTGGCTCTCGACCACCTCGGGCACGTACGGGTCGAAGACGAAGCTGTAGGTGTCGACGTCGCCGAGCATGTCGGCCAGCGCGAGCCGCATCTCGTCGAGGTCGGCCTCGGGGCCCACGTCGGGCTGGTAGTCGCTGCGCGGGACGAAGTCCTGCTGCGCGCCCAGCCGGGCCCCCGCGAGCAGCACCTGGCTGATCTCGAGCAGCAGCAGGGAGATGCCGCGCCCCGGGTCACGGGCGACCGCGATCGCCCTCAGTGCGGCGAGGAAGTCCTCGATCTGGGCCGCGACCTCGGCCGCGACGACCGCGGTGTGGTCGTCGGCGTCGGTGCTGTGCACGGTCATTCGGCTGCCCGCCTTCCGGAGAACGCTCGTCCCAGGGTGACCTCGTCGGCGTACTCGAGGTCACCGCCTACCGGCAGTCCACTCGCCAGGCGGGTGATGCGCAAGCCGAGGTCCCTCATCAGGCGTGTGAGGTAGGTCGCCGTGGCCTCGCCCTCCAGGTTCGGGTCGGTCGCCAGGATGATCTCGGTGATCGCCCCGTCGGACAGCCGGGTGAGCAGCTCGCGGATGCGCAGCTGGTCGGGACCGATGCCGTCGATGGGCGAGATCGCCCCGCCGAGCACGTGGTAGCGCCCCTTGAACTCGCGGGTCCGCTCGATCGCCACGACGTCCTTGTACTCCTCGACCACGCACAACGCGGTGGGGTCCCGACGCGGGTCACGGCAGATCCGGCAGGTGTCGTCCTCGGAGACGTTGAAGCAGATCGAGCAGAACCGCACCCGCGCCTTGACCTGCAGCAGCGTCTCGGCCAGCCGGCGCACGTCGGGCTCGTCGGCCTGCAGCAGGTGGAAGGCGATGCGCTGGGCGCTCTTCGGCCCGACGCCGGGAAGCCGGCCGAGCTCGTCGATGAGGTCCTGGACGACCCCCTCGTACAAGGAGGACCCCGCTCAGAAGCCGGTACGGCCGGGGCCGCCCGGCTGGCCGGGGTCCGCGCCGGGCTCCCCGCCGGGCCCGCCGAGACCGGGGATGCCGCCGCCCAGCCCGCCGGCCAGCCCGTCGAGCCCCCCGGCCATCGGGCCGAGCGCCTCGGCGGCGAGCGCGTCGGCGCGGGCCTTCGCGTCGCGGTAGGCGGCGACGACCATGTCGCCGAGGTCGGCGAGGTCCTCCTCGGACCCGCCGTCCACGGTGCCGGGGCGGATGGCCACGCCGACCAGCTCGCCGGTGCCGCTGACGGTGACGGTGACGGCGCCACCACCGACCTCGCCCTCGACCTGGGCGTCGTTGAGCTGTTCCTGGGCCGCCTGCAGCTGCTCCTGCATCTGCTGGGCCTGCTGCAGCAGCGCGTTCATGTCGAAGCCACCGCCGCCGAGCGCGTCGAAGGGGTTCTGGGTCATGGGGTCACCTCGGGGTGTCGGAGCGTGCGGGGCGGGTGGGCACGGGTCGTGCCCGGACAGGTCGAGCGGTCGTGCGGGGTCGTGCGGTCGTGCCGGAGTGGCTCACTGGTGCCGGATCTCCTCGATCATCCTGGCTCCCAGCTCGCGGGCGAGCAGGTCGGCCCCACCGACCGCGTCGACCTCGGCGTCGTCGTCGTCGGGGTGCGCGTCGGCGTCGGCGGCCCGGAGGTCCGCGGGGGTGCGCTCGCGGTGCTCCTGCGGCGTCGAGCGTGCCCACGGCGGCTCGTCGGCGGCGTCCGCCGGGTCCGGGGGCCCGTCGGTCGGCGGCTCGGGGGCGGGAGCCGGACGCGGCGAGTCGGGGGGCTCGAGGTCGGCGGGCGGCTCGACGGCCCAGGGCGGGGGCGCGTCGTCGACCGGGGGCGCCGCCGCCGGGGGTGCCGCCGCCGGGGGTGCCGCCGCCGGGGGTGCCGCGGCCGGTCGGGCCGGCTCGGCCGCCGGGAGCGGTTCGGCGCTGGGCGCCGGCGGCGCCGTGGCGCTCGCGTCGGCCCCGGCGTCGATGATCGTCTCGACCTTCCAGTCCACGCCGATCACGTCGATGACGGCCTGGCGCACGATCTCGGCGCTGCCACCGGCGTCGAACGAGCTGCGGGCCCCGGCGTTGGTGAAGCCGAGCGTCACGCTGCGACCGGCGACCTCGACGACCTGGCAGTTCTGGCTGAGGTGCATCCAGGTCACCCGGCGCCGGTGCTTGGTGGCCTCGACCACGTCGGGCCACAGCCGGCGGACGTCGATCAGGGACAGCACCGGGCCGTCGGTCGGCGCCGGCCCTGCGGCCGGTGCGGGGGCGCTCGGCTCCGGGGCCGCCGGTGCGGGCGCGGACGGCTCGTCCGAGACCAGCCGCGGCACCGCGCGCACCACGGGGGGCTCCTGCGTCGCGGGCGGCTCGACGGGCGCCGGCGTCTCGACGGGCGCGGGCGGCTCGACGGCGGCCGGCGACGCCGAGGGTTCCGGGGTCGAGGGTTCGGGGGCCGAGGGTTCCGGGGTCGAGGGTTCGGGGGCCGAGGGTGCGGGGGGTCGGGCCGGGGCGGGACTCTGCTCGACCCGCGCCGGCGGCACCGGCGGCGGCACCACCGTGGCAGCCGGCTCCGCGGCCGAGCCCTGGTCGTGGCCACGCGCCGGAGCCGGCCGGTCCTGGGCCGGCAGCCGCAACGCCGGGTCGGCGGTGACCCGGGGGGCGACCGCACCGGTCGGGGCGGCCGCGCTGGGCGTGCCGCTGATGGCGTTGCGGCGCTCGAGACGGTCCAGTCGCGCGAGCACGCCCTGCGTGGTGTGGTCGGCGCCGGGCAGGAGGACCCGGGCGCAGATCAGCTCCAGCAGCAGCCTCGGCGCGGTGGCGCCGCGCATCTCGGTCAGCCCGGTGGCCACCAGGTCGGCGGCGCGGGTCAGGTCGGCCGTGCCGAAGCGGGCGGTCTGGGCGACCAGACGCTCGCCCTGGTCCTCGGAGACGTCGATCAGGCCGGTCGCCGGCGCGTCGGGCACCGCGGCCACGATCACCAGGTCGCGCAGCCGGCGCAGGAGGTCCTCGGTGAAGCGGCGCGGGTCCTGCCCGGTCTCGATGACCTTGTCGACCACGCCGAAGACGGCCCGGCCGTCACCGGCGGCGAAGGCGTCGACGACCTCGTCGAGCAGCGTGTCCGGGGTGTAGCCGAGCAGCCCGGTGGCCAGCTCGTAGGTGATCCCGGCCGGGCCGGACCCCCGAGCAGCTGGTCCAGCACGGAGAGGGTGTCGCGGGCCGACCCGGCGCCGGCGCGGACCACCATCGGGACGGCGGCGGGCTCGATCGGCACGCCCTCTCGCGCGCAGAGCTCGCCGAGGTAGGACGACAGCAGCCGCGGC
The DNA here is from genome assembly GCF_018459925.1 of Nocardioides aquaticus. NCBI lineage: Bacteria > Bacillati > Actinomycetota > Actinomycetes > Propionibacteriales > Nocardioidaceae > Nocardioides > Nocardioides aquaticus. Next base: position 383,712 of record NZ_CP075371.1, on the reverse strand, counting down.
GGGATCAGCCGGAACGGGTAGTGGTGGGTCCGGGAGCGGATGGTCGGGATGACCTTGTCGGGCTCGGTGGTGGCGAAGATGAAGCGCAGGTGCGGCGGCGGCTCCTCGACCAGCTTCAGCAGCGCGTTGAAACCCTGGGTGGTCACCATGTGGGCCTCGTCGATGACGTAGACCTTGTAGCGGCTGCGGACCGGGGCGAAGAACGCCTTCTCGCGCAGGTCGCGGGCGTCGTCGACACCGCCGTGCGAGGCCGCGTCGATCTCGATGACGTCGATCGACCCCGGCCCGCCGCGGGCCAGGTCGCGGCAGCTCTGGCACTGCCCGCACGGGTCGGCGACCGGCGCCAGCTCGCAGTTCAGCGCCCGGGCCAGGATGCGGGCCGAGGTGGTCTTGCCGCAGCCGCGCGGGCCGGAGAACAGGTAGGCGTGGTTGACCCGGTTGCTGGCGAGGGCGGCCCGCAGGGGCTCGGTCACGTGGTCCTGCCCGATGACCTCGGCGAAGGTCTCGGGCCGGTAGCGCCGGTACAACGCGAGGGGTGACTCCACGCCGACGACACTAGCCACCGGCGCCGACAGCCCACCAGGCCGCCCGAGCCCGCGGCCGGGACCTGACCGGTCCCGGGGACGAAGAGGCCCCCGCGCACCCGGCAGAGCCCACTTGCCCTTGCTGCCTTCCGGCCCTGGGGGATTTGGGTGAGGTGCCGCCACGCGGGGGGTTGCCCGCAGTCTAGGCGAGGCCTCCGCGCGGGCCGCAACCCGGCCCGTACCGGCCCGAGTCGACCCCGCGCCGGGGCGACCGGTAGCCTCCTGCGCGGAGGATTCGCCTAGTGGCCTATGGCGCTCGCTTGGAAAGCGGGTTGGGTTAACGCCCTCAGGGGTTCGAATCCCCTATCCTCCGCCGCCGCGAGACGCGGACGCACCGGCCCCGCCCCTCACCGGCGGGGCCGGTGCTCGTCCGGGCCCCGCCGACGGGCCGCGCCGACCGGCCCCCCGACCGGCCCCCCGACCGGCCCCCCGACCGGGCGCCACTCCCCCACGGAGCGGCGCCCCGTCGCGGGCAGCAGCCGCGCGGCACTCCCCCCGGGGCCGCGCGACCGCTCCCCGATCCCACCGCCGTCCGCACGCCCGCACCAGGGCCGACACGCTTCCCGGACGAACCCGGACACCCCAGCCGGTGTCGGCGGGGCCCTCTACGATCCGGTCCGTGACGACGCCGGGCACCGACCACGAGCCCGGCACCGGCGGCTGGGACGTCGTCGCTGCCGAGCTGGGTGCGCTGCGCCGCCGCGCGGGGGACCCGTCGTACGCCGAGATCGGGCGTCGCGTCGCCGAGCAGCGCGTCCGCGACGGCGCCGACCCCCACGCCGCACGGGTGGCCCGCACGACCGTCTACGACGTGTTCCGCACCGGCCGGACCCGCCTCAACCTCCCCCTGGTGCGGGAGATCGCGCACGCCCTCGGAGGCGGCGACCCCGAGGTCGACGCCTGGGTGGCCCGGTCCCTCGGGGACCGACCCGCGGAGGTCCCGACCGCGGGGGCGACCGCGGGGGCGACCGCAGACGCGACCGCAGGCACCCCCGACCCTGCTCCCCCGCCGCCGCCCCGGTCGCCGCGCGCCCACCTGCTCGCCCTGCTGGTGGCCTGCGTCGCGCTCAACCTCGCCGGCCGCGGCCTCATCGTGCTGCTCGACCTGCCGGTCCACCTCGACATGGTCGGCACCGCCCTGGCCGCGATCGCCCTCGGACCGTGGCACGGCGCCGGGGTCGGCCTGGTCACCAACGTCCTCGGCGTGGCCGAGGGCGGGCCGGCCTCGCTGCCCTTCGCGCTGGTCAACGTCGCCGGCGCCCTCGTCTGGGGGTACGGCGTCCGCCGGCTCGGCCTCGGCCGGACCCTGCCCCGCTTCCTCGGCCTGAACCTCCTCGTCGCCGCGGTCTGCACCCTGCTGGCCGTCCCGATCCTGGTGCTGCTGCTCGGCGGCAGCACCGGCCACGAGCAGGACACGCTGGCGGCCACGGTGACCGCCCTGACCAGCGAGGCGGCGGTCGGCACCTGGGCGGCCAACCTGCTCGTCTCGGTCGGCGACAAGCTGATCAGCGGGTTCGTGGCCCTGGTCGCCGTCTCGGCACTACCCGCCGGGCTCCGCCGGCTGGACCTCCCGCTGCTCGCCCCGGCCCGCCCCGTCCACGACGGCTGACGACCCCGCCCGGGGTCCTCACCGCTCGAGCCGCGCCAGGTGCTCGCGCAGGCGCTCCACGTCGGCGGCCTCCCACCCGGGCGGTGCCAGCATCGCCGTCCACGCCGCCAGCGGCTGGGTGCCGTAGAGGTGGCCGTGGTCCTCGTCGAAGTCGTTGCCGACGGCCATGTCCACGGTGAGGTTGGCGAAGGTCGAGAACGGCCGCCAGGTCATGGCGGGGTTCACCGCCGGGTCGAGCGGTTCGGCGAGCCAGTCGGGCCTGCGTACGGCGGTGCCCCAGTCCCACCACACGATCGGGTCGTCGGCCTGCTGGAGGAAGACCGACCGCGGGCTCGTGCCGTCGAGGTCCGAGCGCCGGTTGGCCACGACGACGTCCTCGCCGTCGCCGACGACCGGGCGGACCTGGGTCGACCCCGGCTCCCGGTCGGCCTCGGCCTGGCGCCGCAGGTGCATGAACTCGGGGGCGCCGATCCACAGCGACCGGTCGACGTCGGCGACCATGTCGTCGAGGTCGTCGAAGGCCTGCGCCCCGCCGAAGCTGCCCAGGCTCTCGCCCGCCACCAGCAGCATCGGCCGGTCAGCGGCAGGCAACGCCGCGATCCGGTCCCGGACGGCCTCGATGGTCGCCGCCCCGGTCCGGCTCGCCGCGTCGTGCTCGGCGAGGTAGGCCAGCGGGCTGGGCAGGTGGGAGTACTGCACGGCCACGGTGGCCACGTCGCCGCCGAGCAGGTGCTCGACGGGCGCGACGATCTGCTCGTTGACCCACCCGGTGCCGGTCGGCACGACGACCAGGACCGCGCGCCGCTCGAAGGCGTCCAGCCGGTCGAGCTCGGCGACGGCGAGCCCGACCCGGTCCTCGACCGTCCCGGCCGAGGCGCGGCCGACGAAGACGCGTGCCGGGTCGACCGCCGGGGCCGCGCCGGCGGGGGCGAGGTCGTCGACCTCGGCGGCATCGGGACCGCGGGACAGGAAGCGGCGGCCCTGGTCCCCCAGGTCGGTCCAGGACACCGCGGAGGCCGACGTGCCGGAACGCGGCGCGTCGGCCGGCGGCGGGTCCGGTGCGGACGCGTCGACCTCGAGGTCGTCGGCCTCGAACGCCGCGTTCATCCCGTCGAGGGTGCGCTGGAGGACCCAGGTGTCGGCGGCGGCCAGCACGGCCCAGCCGACCACCACGGCAGCCAGCACCGCGGCCACCGACGCGGGCAGCCAGCGCGCGCCGAGCCGGGCCACCCACGACCAGACCACCCGGGCCAGCAGGCCGAGCACGGCGAGCACGGCGGCCACGGCCACCGCGAGCAGGAGCGCGCCGGCGTACGCCGTCGTGGTCAGGGTCGGCGAGTACCCGAGCCGGTCCCAGGTCCAGCGGTGCTGGTCGACGGCCGCGACCACGACCCACACGGTCCAGGCTCCGGCCAGGACGGCCAGCACCACGGCGCCACCGCGGCCCATCCGGGGACCCCGCCAGCCGAGCCGGTCGGCGAGGCGCTGGCCGAGCGCGCCGACGCCGGCACCGAGGGCGTACCCGACCGCCACCCCGACACCGCTCAGGACACCCTGGAAGACCCAGGACCGCGCGAGCAGGGACGGGTCCAGCGAGGCGCCCAGCATCAGCACCGCCAGCACGACGCCGGTGACGCTGCGCCGGGCACGGCGGGGCGGGGCGCGGTCGGGCTCCGTGCCTGCCTCCACCGCTCACCTCCCGCCCGACGCGTCGTGACCCCAGTGTGGCGGGCCCGCCGCCCCCGCGCACCGGGCCCGAGGTCCTGCCTCGGGCCCGGCGCGTGCGGCTGGGGCGGGGTGCGGTCAGCCGATCCGCACCCGGTCCCGGTCGGCGCTGCCCCGGACCAGGTCCGTGCCCGCGAAGCGGGCCTTGACCACGTGCCGCCCGCGGCCGAGCGCGACCCGCAGGACCGTCGGCTCACCGGCGGTGACGCGGACGGTGCGCAGCAGCGCGCCGTTGTCGCGCAGCACGACCCGTCCCGTGGTGGGGACCGCGGGAACCTCCAGGTCGAGGACCAGGCGGGCGCGCTTGCCCACCGCCTTGGTGGCCTCGAGGTCCAGCTCCGAGACCGCCCTGGCCACGCGGACGTCGGCCGGGGCGCTGAGCACCGCCGGCGAGCCGGCGGCCGGGATGAACCGCGCGACGACCGAGGTGGTGCCCGGGGTCAGGCCCGCGACGGTCAGGCTGGCCGCCCCGTCGGTGGTCGGGCCGGAGGCGACGACCTCGTCGCCGACCAGGAGCTCGACGGTGCCGTCCGCCGGGGTCTCGTCGTCCCCGGCCGTGGTCACCTCGACGGTGGCGTCGCCCGGGTAGACCACGCGCTCGACCGGGGCGATGACCACGCTGCTGTCACCGGGGGCCACGACCGGCGCCCCCTCGGGCCCGGCCCACTGCAGGGCACGCGCGACCTGCGACAGACCGCCCTTGGGGTGCGTGCGGAAGAGCGGCGAGGTGCCGAAGACGAAGGTGCGCGACCCCGTCTCCTCGTCGACCGCGGACACGGCCGAGGCCGCGCCGGCCGCGCCGGCCGGGCCGTTGGTGGCGTCCGTGGCCCGCCAGTGGCCCGCGAGCAGCGGGTCGGCACCGTAGGTCTGCGCCGCCGTCGTGCTCCCACCCAGCGCGGCGTAGGAGAACGCCGGGTAGATGAACGCCGAGTCCTGGGCGTACGGCGCGAGCACCGAGCCCTCCGGCGTGTCCACGTCCACGATGCCGTTGCCCGACCGGTTGCCGGGGGTCACGGTCCCGTCGAGCAGGCCGATCCGCTTGGCGAAGGTGAAGACACCGTTCGAGGCGTCCCGCCCGGTGACGGACCCGCCGTCGGCCACGAACGCCTCCACGGCGCCCTCGGCCGCGGAGCCCACCGCGGGGTTGAACGTCCCGCCGACCCAGAGGACGTCGACGCCGTCGAGCAGCGTGGGATCGGCGTTGAGGCTGGTGACGCTCAGCGCGACGAGGTCGTCGAAGCCGAGCTCGGTCAGCGAGAGACGGTCGTCCTGGGTGCCGACGTAGCCGACGGTCAGGTCGCTGAGCGGCTTCGTTGTCTCCGCCGAGAGGGCCTCGAGGTCCTCGTCGGACGCGGCCTCGAGGGTGATCCCGAGGTCCTCGGCCGCGGCCGCGGCGACGTCGAAGCCGGAGACGTCGACCACGACGGAGCCGTCCTCGAGCATGACCACGGGCACGTCCTCCTCCAGGACCTCGTTCAGCAGCCGGTGGTCGGCCACGCCCGCGACGTCGAAGGTCGTGTAGGTCGCCTCGTCCGGGACGCTCGAGCCGCCCGGCACCGCGTCGATCGGCTCGACGTCACCGATCGGCGCCGGGTCCTCGGTCAGACCGACCTTGTCGACCGTCGCGCCCCACGTGTAGGAGTAGCTCCAGGCGGAGATGTCGTACATCGAGGGCACCTTCTCGGAGATGTCCTCCCCGAGGTCGAGCAGCGAGTTGGCCAGCCCGCGCAGCGGCTGGTGCATGTCGACGACGTACGAGCCGGCCGGGTAGTCCGTGCCGTCCACCGTCGTCGCGGACGTCAGCGTGCCGACCTCGACGTCGTGGGTCAGCAGCTGGTCGACGAGCCGGTCGGCGTCGCTCTCGGAGCGCTGCCCCTCGCCGACGGGGATGACGTAGGCGCGGGGCACCTCGATCGGGTCCTGGTCGTCGACGACGTCCCAGAGCGGCTTCCACTGGCTCGGTCCCGGCACCGCCGCGACGTCCTCGGTGGTCAGGTTGTCCTTGGCCTCGCCGGCCGCGCCGCGGCGGAAGGTCTCGATCTGGTTCGAGATCATGTCGCGCGCGGTGGTGCCGACGTTCATGTAGCCGACGATGCTCTCCATCGTCTGGTAGGCCACGTCGGTGTTCACCACGGCCCGCTCGGGCGTCTGGCGCCCACCGGCCGCACCCCGCGTCAGCGGCAGCTCGACGGTCGCCGAGGCGGCGCCGAAGAACGCGGCGTACTGCGCGGTGAAGATCGGCGGGAAGTCGTCCCAGCCGTCGGGGGTGTCGCGGTAGGGGATCTTGATGTGGGCGGTGTCGGGCCCGGTGTTGGCCGGCACGACCGCGCCGGTGGCGGTGTCGTAGTAGGTGTTGCCCGGGATGTCGGCCGCGACGACGTCCTTCTCCACCTTCAGCGCCAGCGCGTAGTTGTGCGGCATCGTCAGGTCGTACTCGTAGTTGGAGCCGTGCGGCGGGCCGCAGGGCTCCATCTGCAGGACGTTGGTGTAGCCGTGGAAGTCGGCGGCGTAGATCGGCTGGATGGCCTGCGCCTGGCGGATGAACGAGCGTGTCTCCGGGGTGGAGTTGGTGATCATGTCCCGGTTCGGGTCGAGCCCGAGCGCGGTGGCCCGCGTGGCGTTCGTCCGGCCGTCGGGGTTCAGCGAGGGCGAGAAGTAGATCCGGTTGTTGGCCAGGATCCCGCCGACCTCGCTCAGCGGCGCGGTGGCGAGGTGCTCGATGTAGTCCATCGCCGCGTCGGTGCCCTCCCACTCGTTGCCGTGGATGTTGTTGCTGATCCAGATCGGGGTCTTGTAGTCGCGCAGCAGCGCGGGATCGGCCGCCGCTGCCTCGGGGTCGGCCTTCATCTGGGTCTTCCACGCGGTCTGCCGCGCGGTCTCCTCGGCGGTCTCCGGCGCCGTCAGCGTCACCAGGTAGAGGTCGCGTCCCTCGGTGGACTGTCCGACCACCTGGACCGAGACCCGGTCGCTGCGCTGCATGAGCTCGGTCAGCCGCGGCGCGATCCGCGGGTGCGTGATCAGCTCGGCCGTCGCGGCGGCGTCGTCGGCGTTGTCGCGGTAGAACCGCAGCCGGGGCTGGTACGGGTAGGAGGTCGGCATGGCGATCGGGTCGCCGGCGACGGCCGACTCGGCCGCCTTCTGCGCCACCTGGGCACGGGTCGGCTCCTCCACCCGCGTCGCGGTGCCCGCGCCACGGCCGCCGCCGGTCGCGGCGGACGGGTCGGCGGGGCTGACGGCCCCGGGTCCGGAGGGTTCCGCGGAGGCGGTGGTGCCGGTGCTGACCAGCGCCGAGGTGGCGGCGAGCGCCACCCCGGTCACGCCGACGAGGGCGCGTGTTCTTCTCACTGAGGGACTCGTTTCGTCGTGGTGGGGAGGTGGGGCACCCCCCAGGCAGAGGGGAGAGGGACCCAGGAGTGGTCAGGGTGCCCGACGACGGCGGTCCTGCACCGTTCCGTAACGCAACATTTACGAGCCGGGTCGGTCGACGGTGCGGGCGGCCGCCCGCACCGACAGCTCTGGGCCGGGTGCCAGGAGGCCGAGCCACGTCGGCGGCACCACGACCGGCACGACCCCTTCCCAGCCCAGGCGGGCGCGGGCCCCGGCTCCGAGGACCGGCAGGGCGCGCCCCCGGTCGTCGACGAACCACCGCGCCCGCGGCCGCTCGGTGGTCGTGACCAGCGCGCCGGCACCGGGCCTCGTGACGGCGGAGGCGCCGGAGGGCTGCGCGGCCAGCCGGGTGACCGGGGCGGTCGGCGGGACGTCGGGGCGGCGCCCGGGGACACCCGGCTCGAGCAGCAGGCAGGTGGGCCCCCCGCGGACGGCCAGCGGCGGCAGCGTGGCGGCGGTCCCGGTCGGCACCAGCCCGAGCCAGGCCGACGGCACCGGCGTCGCGGTCGCCAGCGGCGGCGCACCGAGGGCGGCGAGGGTCGTCTCGGCCGCACCGGGGTCGGTCGGGAGCAGGTAGCGACGGACCCCGTCGCCGGCGTCGACGAGCAGCCAGGACGCGGTGCCGGCGGTGACCAGCACGGCCGTCGCGGCCCCCAGCGGCTCGGGCGGCCGGTCCGCGAGGACAGGGGCGGACGCGTCCGGACAGGCCGTCCAGGCGGTGGTCGCCAGGTCCGTCGGGCCCGGGACGACCGCGGGCGCGTCGGGGATGCCCACCGCCGGACCCGGGGCCCGCGCCGCCAGGGCGGCGAGCTCGGCCGCCGGGGCGGTCTGCGGCGCGACCGCACCGGCCTCGCCACCGGCCGGGAGGAGCAGGCGGGCGGAGACGGGGTTGAGCACCGCCCGCGCGACCAGGCCCTCCCCCGTCCCTCCGTCGTCCTCACCGACGTCGTCGAGGACGACGTAGGCGGCACCGGTCTCCGCCGCGACCGCCACCCCCACGCCCAGGTCGGGCGCCTCGACGGTCGCCGGGGCGGCGCCGACGCCCCGGGCCAGTCCGAGCACCGCGCTGCCGCCCACGAGCAGCACGGCCAGCAGCGCCCCGCCGAGGACCGCGCGCCCGGGTCGACGCGGCTCCTCGCCCCGCGCCGCCGTCGGACCCTCGACCAGCACGTGGGCCAGGCGGCGCCGCGACCACGCCTGCGCCTCGGCGAGCTCGCGGGTCGCGACCACGCTCACCCCCCGACGAGGTCGAGGAGGCCGGTCACCACGGCCAGCAGCGGGAGCAGCGCCACCGCGGTCGCGGTCTCCGCCAGGTCGCCGAGGCGGCGGGCGCCCACGGACGTCACCGGACCGAGGAGCAGCACGACCGGCACGGCGAGGACGAGCGCCGGCGCCGAGGCCACCCGCGCTGCGGGGTCGGTCGCCAGGAGCACCCCGACGACGCCCGCGAGCGCCACCGACCCGCACCCGAGGTCGGCGGCGACGAGCAGCGTCGCGTGGGAACGGCGAGCGCGCAGGAGCAGGTGGACGGCCAGCACCGCCGCCAGCACCGCCGCCGACCGCCCGGTGACGGCGAGCAGCGGCGCGGCGACGGCCAGCACGATCCCCACCCCGCCCGCCGTCCCGGCCAGCAGGTCGGCCGCGCGGGCGGTGTCGGTGCCCAGGTCGCCGCGGTCGGGGTCCCCGGCCCCGGCCCCGGCCCCGGCGGCCCCGTACGGGTCCACCAGCGGGTCACCGCCCCGCCCGACCACGGCGAGCGCCGCTGCGGGCACGGCGCCGCCGAGCAGGACCAGCCCGACGACCGCTCCGGCGACCAGGCCCTCCGGTGGCGCGGGGCCCCGGGCCAGCATCCCGAGGACGGTCAGCGTCGCGCCGGGCAGGGCCGCGGCCACCAGCAGGCCGCGGCGCCGGGTCAGGGCGGCGGCACCCGCCAGCGCCGTGACCACGACGGCGGCGCCGACGGGCGGGCCCGCCCGACCCAGCCAGGACCGCTCCGGCACGGGCGCACCGGTCGCAGCTGCGGCCGTGACTGCGACCGTGACTGCGGCCGTGACTGCGGCGGCCGCAGCCGCGGCGAGCAGGCAGGCCAGCACCACGGCCAGCACGGCGGTCGTCGCCGCCCGGGCCCGCCCCGACCGCGACGACCAGGCCGCGAGGGCCAGCAGCGTCAGGGCCCCGCCCGCACCGACCGCACCGCCCGCAGCCGGGTCCGGGTGGCCCACGACCCCGGCGGCCGCCACGAGCGCGAGCACGCACGAGGCCACCGGCCGCACGGCGTCGCGGTGGCGGCCCGTCCAGGGCGCGGCGCGGGCGACCTCGGCCCCGAGCGCTTCCGCCGGGTCGTCCGGCACCGGGGGCAGCGGAGCCGCGGAGGTGAGGACGAGCACGGCTCCCGCGCGGACCCCCTGGTCCTGGAGCGTCACCTCCGGGTCCAGCGGTCGCCCGCCGGGCAGGGCGAGGTGCCGGGTGGTGTCCGGGCTGGCGACGTCGGGGTCACGTCCCACCAGCTCCGGCAGGGGCTCGGCCACCGGGAGCCCGGCCGGGACCACGATGTCGGAGCGCCGACCCCCGACGAGCACCGTCACCCGCAGGGGGTCGGCATGCACCTCAGCGGCCGCCGTCGAACCGGGCCGCCCCGGCGCGGTCGCGGGCGGCGTACTCGGCGTTGGACTGCGACACCGCGCGCCCGGCCTCGTCGAGCACGGTGCGCATGTCGAGCATCGCCGCGTCCCACTGCCGCTTGGCGGTGTCGTAGGACTCGCGGGCCTCGCCGGTCCAGCCGGCCCGCAGCGGGGCCAGCTCGCTCTCGAGCTGGTCCAGCCGGGCGTCGATCTGGCGGACCTGCCGGCCGAGGTCGGCGGCCGCCTGGTCCAGCGCCGCGTGGTTGACGCGGATGGTGCCGTCTCCGAGGGTCATCTGCTGCTCCTGCCTGTGGTGGGTGAGGGTCGGGTCGGTGGTGGGTCGGTCGTGGCCGGTCGTGGGTCGGGTCGGCTCAACCGGCGAGCCGGCCGGCCATCGCGGCGTAGGTCGAGCCCTGCTGCTCGTCGGCTCCGACGACGTCGCGCTGGGTGACCCGCAGGGAGGCGTCGAAGCGGTCGAGGGCGGAGACCACGACGCGCTGGCGGTCGGTCCAGGTCTGGTGCAGCGCGACGAACGCCCCGGCCCCGCGGCCGAGCCACTGGCCCTGGAGGGCGGTGAGCTGGTCGGTGAGCTGGGCACTCATCCGGTCGAAGTCGGCGCGGCACGCACCGACCCGCTCGGCTGCGGCGGCGAGGGTGCCCTCGCCCTGGCTCATCTCTCCTGCGACGGACATGTCTGCTCCTCCCGGCGCGGGGCGCCGTGCGTGGTCGATGGGCGGGTCCTGTGCCGCACCCACTGTCGGGATACCCCGCGGGAGCCGTCCCAAACCCGATCCGGCGTTGTCCCCAGGGCCTGTGGAGGAGCCCGGCACGGGACCGGGCTCCGGTCCTACGCTCACGCCCGACGGGGTGGCAGGTCCCCGTGGAGGGAGCCAGGTGGCGAGCACCGTGCGAGAGCAGGAGCAGGTCGTACCGCGTCCCCCGCCGTCGGTCGCCCCGGCCGACGGCGCCGCCGGCGTGGCGATGAACGCGCTGCCGATGCTGGGCAGCGTCGGCTCGGTGGTGCTGCTCACCTCCACGTCCGTCGGCGGGTCCGGCCTGCTGCGGATGGTCGCGGGCGGGATGTTCGTGCTCACCACGCTGGGGTTCGTCGCGGTCCAGGTCGACCGGCAGCGCGCCCAGCGGGACCACCAGCGACGCGGCGCGCGCACCGCGTACCTGCGCCACCTGGCCCAGGTGCGCGGCCTGCTGCGGGAAGCCGCCACGCGTCAGCGGCGGCGGTCCTACACCACCCACCCCCACCCGGCCCAGGTGGCCGCGCGGATGGGGCCGCTGGCCGGCCACGCCGACCGTCGGCCTGCGGGTTGGAGCGCCGGGCGCGGGGAGCCGCTCCTGGTGCGCTGGGGGTGCGGGCGCGGCGAGCCCGACCTCGTCCCGGCCGCCCCGCCCGAGCCGGAGCGCGACGTCGACCCCGTCGCGGGCGACGCCCTGCGGCGGCTGCTCGTGGCCCACCGCGACGTGCCCGCGCTGCCGCTGCTGCTGGACCTCGTCGCGACCCCGCGGCTGTGCGTGGTCGGCGTCGACGCCGCGTCCGTGGTCACCGCCCTGCTGGTCTCGGCCACGCACGCCCTCCCGCCGGGGCGGCTGCGCGTGGTGGTCCTCGCGGACCCCGGACGGCTCGCCGCGTGGGAGTGGGTCAAGTGGCTCCCGCACGCCGCGGACCCCGGGACCCGCGACGCGACCGGGCCGGTCCCGCTCGTCCTCACCGCCTCGGCCGACCCGGCGGCCGACCTCGCGCGCGCGGCCTCCGCTCGCGGCGGGGGCCAGGACCCCCACGTGCTGGTGGTCCTGGACCTCACGACACCGCCCGCCGCACTGCCGGCGCCGGTCCCCGGGGTCACCCTGGTGCTCCCGCTGGAGCGCGACCCGGGGTCGCCGCACGACCGGGTCCTCCTCGCCCCGGACCGGGCCCAGGACCAGGCCCAGGACCTGGCCCAGGACCGGTACGTCCGCGGGCACGCCGCGGAGGTGCGGGGGCAGGCGGACCGGTGCGGGCCGGCTGCGGCCGAGGCGGCGGCGCGCCGGCTCGCGCCGTACGGGTCCGGACCGTCGGGTCCTGCCGTCGACCCCGGTGCCCCCGACCCGGTGCTCGCGGCGCTGGGCCTGCCGGTGCCCGACCCTCCAGCGAACCCCTGGCGGCCCCGTGCCGCCACCGACCGGTTGCGGGTGGCGGTCGGGACCGACCCGCTCGGACGTCCGGTCCACCTCGACCTCAAGGAGGCCGCGCACGGCGGCAGCGGTCCGCACGGTCTCGTGGTCGGGGCCACCGGGTCCGGCAAGTCCGAGCTGCTGCGCACCCTCGTGCTCGGCCTGGCCGCCACGCACTCCCCGGGCGACCTCAACCTGGTGCTGGTCGACTACAAGGGCGGCGCGACGTTCACGGGGCTGGCGGCGCTGCCGCACACCTCGGCCCTGATCACGAACCTCGCCGACGAGGCGGTGCTCGTCGAGCGGATGGGCGACGCGCTGTCCGGGGAGCTCCGGCGGCGTCAGGAGCTGCTCCGCGCCACGGGGCCCTTCACCTCCCGGCACGACCTCGAGGTCGCCCGTGCCGCCTCCGCCGACCCGGCCGCGCTGCCCCGGCTGCCCTCGCTCCTCGTGGTGGTCGACGAGTTCTCCGAGCTGCTCACCGCCGAGCCGGCCTTCGTCGACCTCTTCGGGGCCATCGGTCGCCTGGGCCGCTCGCTGGGCGTGCACCTGCTGCTGGCCTCGCAGCGGCTCGACGAGGGACGCCTGCGCGGGCTCGAGTCGCACCTGTCCTACCGCGTCGGCCTGCGCACCTTCAGCGCCGCCGAGTCACGCGCGGTGCTGGGCGTGCCGGACGCGGCGTCGCTGCCCGCCGTGCCCGGCGCCGGCTACCTGCGGACCGGGCCGGAGACGCTGGTGCGCTTCACCGGGGCGTACGTCTCCGGGCCGGTCACCGTCGGGCGTCCGCGCACGGCGCCCGCGCCGGTGGTCCTGCCGTTCGACGGGCCCTTCGACGGGCCGTCCGGCGGACCGGCGGCCACGACCACGCCCGCCTCCCCGGACCCGGGTCCGGGACCGCCGCGCCCGGCCGGGCCCACGCTGCTCGAGTCCGTCGTGGACCGGCTGACCGGGCTCGGCCCGCCCGCGCACCAGGTCTGGCTGCCGCCGCTCGACGCCCCGCCCGCCCTCGGCGACCTCCTCCTCGCCCGGCCGGACGACGCCGGGCCCGCCCTGGTCCCGCTCGGCGTGCTGGACCGCCCGCGCGAGCAGCGCCGTGAGCCCCTGCTCGTCGACCTCGCCGTCGCCGGGGGCCACCTCTTGGTCGTCGGCGGCCCCCGCAGCGGCACCAGCACGCTGCTGCGCACCGCGGTGACCGCACTGGCGCTGACCACCGACCCGACGCACGCCCACGTCCACGTCCTGGACCTCGGCGGCGGTGCGCTGACGCCGCTGTCCGCGCTCCCGCACGTGGCCGCCGTGGCCACCCGCGCCGAGCCCGAGGTGGTCCGGCGGCTCCTCAGGGAGCTGCGTCGCAGCCTGGACGAGCGCGAGGCCGCGGGTGCTCGTACGACCTCGCGCCCCCGCCTGGTGCTCGTCGTCGACGGGTGGGGCTCGCTGCGCGACGGCGACGGCGCGTGGGAGCAGGAGGTGACCTCCCTGGCGGCGCGCGGGCCCGGCCTGGGGCTCCACGTCCTGGCGGCGGCGACCCGGTGGGCCGACCTGAGGGCGTCGGCGCGCGACCTGTTCGGACACCGGGTCGAGTTGCGCCTGGGCGACCCGCTCGACTCCGAGATCGACCGCCGCGCCGCCGCGCGGGTACCGACCGGTCGGCCCGGGCACGGGCTCGGCCCGAGCGGCCACCGCCTGCTCGTCGCGCTGCCGGTGGCCTCGGCCCGCGAGGTCGGGGCCGCGACCCGGGACGCCGCGGAGGTGGCGCTGCGCGACCGCGTCACCGCCGCGTGGCCCGGGGCGGGCGCACCCGCCCTCCGGCTCCTGCCGGCCCGGGTCCCGTTGACGGAGGTACGGCGGGCGGCGGGCCCCCGGACCGACCGGCTGTGGCTCGGGGTCGACGAGGACCGGCTGGCCCCGGTCGGCCTCGACCCCGCGACCGAGCCGCACCTGCTCGTCCTCGGCGACGGCGGGTCCGGGCGCACCGGCGTGCTGCGCACGCTCGCGCTCGAGGTGGTCCGGACCCGCACGCCGGCGGAGGCGCAGCTGCTGGTCCTCGACCCCCGCCGCACCCTGCTCGGCACCCTGCCGGGGCCGCACCTGCTCGACCACGCCGGCGACGAGGAGCACGCCCGCGCCGCGGTCGCGGACCTCGCCTCCTTCCTGCGCACCCGCCTGCCCGGGCGCGACGTGGGCCCCGCGTCGTTGCGGCGCCGCGACTGGTGGCGCGGGGCGGAGGTCTGGGTGCTCGTCGACGACCACGAGCTGCTCGCGCCGGCGTCGCGGACCGGCTCCCCGCTCGACCCCCTGGTCGCGCTGCTGCCCCGGGGGCGCGACGTCGGCCTCCACCTCGTCGTCGCCCGACGCGCCGGCGGCGCGGCCCGCGCCGCGCACGACCCGCTGGTCCAGGGCCTGCGTGACCTCGGGGGCGCCGGGCTGCTGCTGTCGGCGAGCCCGGAGGAGGGCAGCCTGCTCGGGCTGCGACCGGCGTACGCCCCGCCGGGTCGGGCACGCCTGGTCTCGGCGGCACGGCCGGCCACCGTGGTCCAGACCGCCTGGACCGACCCTCCCCAGGTGTGACCCGCACGACGCCCCGCACTGTCATCGTTGGATCGTTACAAGAAACCCCCGGGCCGCCACACGCCCGTAACCCGGAGTCAACATCCCGGCGACGAACCGCAGGCATCGTCAGACACGCACCGACGCTCCAGCCCTCGCTGCTCACCGTGCAGCGACCACCCGATCGAATCCCCACACCCCGGGAGGCACCATGTCCAGCAGGCCCACCACGCCCGTCACCCCGCTCGCCGCGCCGGCCGTCGCCCACGACGACACCGCCGAGTCCCGCGACCAGCGCGTGATCGACCAGCGCGCCCGGTTCCGCACCCGCCACGCCCGGGCCCTGACCGACCTGATGGGTCAGCGCGACGACCTGCGCGGCGTGCACGCGCTCGCCGACCTGGTCGACGACGCCGTCCGCTGGACCGCCTGACCCACCCCCCGGGGGCCCGGCCGGACCCCCCACGGCCCCTCCAGGACGCGGGTCGGCGCGCAGGTCACAGTCCTGTTGCGCCCGGGCGCAGCGCCCTGGCAGGGGGGTCGGCCGTGGTTATAGTCACCGCGTGATCTTCAAGCGGGTGGGCGAGGGCAGGCCCTACCCCGACCACGGGCTGACGTCGCGCTCGTGGGCCTCGGTGCCGCCGCGCCAGGTCCGCCTCGACGAGCTGGTGACGATCAAGGACACTCTCCAGCTGGCCACCCTGCTCGACGAGGACTCGACCTTCTACGGAGACCTCTTCGCCCACGTCGTCGCCTGGCGCGACGAGCTGTACCTCGAGGACGGGCTGCACCGCGCGCTGCGCGCCGCGTTGCAGCAGCGCCACGTGCTCCACGCCCGCGTGCACCACCTGGAGGCCTGACCAGTGGGACCCCGTCTGCGCACCGCCCTGACCATGCTCGTGCTCCTCGCGGTGGTGCTCGGCGCCGCGGCCTGGGGCTGGACCAGGTTGACCTCCCCGGTCGGCGAGGCGGCCAGCGGCCCGTGCACCGACACCGAGCTCGCGGCCGGCGACCGGGTGACCACCGACCAGGTCGTGGTCACCGTGCTCAACGCCGGCTCCCGCTCCGGCCTGGCCGGCCGGGTCACCAACGACCTCGTCGACCAGGGCTTCGTCGAGGGCCGGTCGACGAACGCACCCAGCGGCACCGAGGTGACCCGGGTCCAGATCTGGACCGACTCCCCCCGCAGCCCCGAGGTACGTCTGGTGCGCAGCTACCTGGGGAACGTCAATGTCGTGCGCCGCGACGCGGTCGGCGAGGGCGTCACCGTGGTCGTCGGCGACAACTTCGAGGAGCTCAGCGACGGCCGGGCCAGGGTGGGCGTCCGCGAGGACACCACCGCCTGCCTCGCGGGCTGACGCCCGCCGCACGGGGCCGGGGCGCCGGGGACGACCGGGGGCCCGGGGGCCCGGGGGCCGAGCTGTCGTACGGGCGGCAGACCGCTCACGGACGCCGGTCGCGGTCGTCCTCACCGAGCCATTGGGCCAGCCGCCCGCCCTGGCTGACCTGGCGCAACCGCCGCTCGGTCTGCTCGCGCTGCCGGCGCGGGCAGACCACCAGCAGGTCGTCGCCGTGCCGCAGCACCGTGCGCGGGTCGGGCACCAGCGTGTGGCCGTCGCGGACGACCATCGAGATGGAGGACTCGGGCGGCAGCCGCAGCTCACCGACCTCGACGCCGTGCAGGCGCGAGCGCGGGCTGATCGTGATCTGCAGCAGGTCGGCCGCGACCCGCTCCAGGGGCGCGGCCTCGACGTCGAGGTCGCGCGGCTCGAGCGGCCGGGTGACGCCGAGCCAGCGGGCCACGAGCGGCAGGGTCGGGCCCGTGAGCAGGGTGTAGGCCACGACCAGGACGAAGACCACGTCGAAGAGGTCGTCGGCCCCCGACACCCCCTCCGAGAGCGGGATCGTGGCGAGCACGATCGGCACCGCCCCGCGCAGCCCGGCCCACGACATGAAGGACACCTCGCGCCACGGCATCGGCTGCACGACCGTGGAGACCAGCACGGAGACCGGCCGGGCGACCACCGTGAGCACGAGCCCGGCGACCAGGGCCATCACGACCGTGGACCAGGTGATCCGACCCGGGGAGAGCAGCAGCCCGAGCATCACGAAGAGCCCGATCTGGGCCAGCCAGGCCACGCCCTCGGCGAACGAGCGCGTCGTGCCGCGGTGCGGCAGCTCGGCGTTGCCGAGCACGAGGGCGGCGACGTAGACGGCCGCGAAGCCGCTGCCGTGCAGGGCGGCGGCCGCGCCGTAGGCCAGCAGCGTGAACGTGAGGACCGCGAGCGGGTAGAGCCCGGAGGACGGCAGCGCGGCCCGACGCAGCGACCAGGCGCCCACGAAGCCGACCGCCAGACCGACCGCGAGACCGAGCGCGAGCTCGCCGAGCACGATGGCCACGATCACCGGGACGCCGTGGTCGGCCACCGCGCCGGTGGAGATCAGCGTGACCAGGACGACCGTGGGGGCGTCGTTGAGGCCCGACTCCGCCTCGAGGCTGCCGACCAGACGGCGCGGCAGCGGCACGACGCGCAGCACCGAGAAGACCGCGGCGGCGTCGGTCGGCGACGTGACGGCCCCCAGCAGGATCGCCAGCTCCCAGGGCAGCCCGAGCAGGTAGTGGGCCGCGACGGCGACGACCAGCACCGAGACCGCGACGCCGATCGTGGCCAGGGACAGCCCCAGGCGCATCGAGGGACGTACCTCGTCCCACTTCGTGGTCAGCCCGCCCTCGGCCAGGATCAGCGCGAGCGCGGCGAAGCCGAGGGCGTGGGCGAGCTGGGCGTCCTCGAAGCCGATGCCCAGCCCGGACTCGCCGAGGGCGACCCCCATCAGGAGGTAGACCAGCAGGCTGGGCAGGCCGGCGCGCGAGGACAGGCGTACGGCCAGGATGGCCAGGAGCGTGACGGCCGAGCCGACCAGCAGGAAGCTGTCGAGCTGCTCGACGTCGAAGCTCATCTCACCTCGGCGGGGGCTGGAGGGCGCGGACCCGCAGCCTACCGTCGCCCGTCAGCGGGCGAGGTCGTGCACGAACTCCGTGAGCTGGGCCAGGTTGCGGCACTCGACCATGGGCACGATCGCGCCGTACGCCGACGCGGCGCTGTCGCCGGTGTCCCAGTGCCGGCGGCGCTCGGGGTTGAGCCAGTGCGCGTGCCGGGCAGTCCCGGCGAGGTCGCGGACCACGTCCAGCGCGAGGTCGCCGTGGTTGGAGCGGGCGTCGCCGAGGACGAGCAGCGAGCTGCGGGAGGTCACGGCGTCGGCGTGCTCGGAGGCGAAGCGGCTCAGCGCCCGGCCGTAGTGCGTACGCCCCCAGGTGGCGGCCTTGTCGGTGTCGGCGGCGAGCGCGGTCATCGTGTCGACCAGGTCCCCGCCGGGGGTGAAGTGGTGGGTGACCTCGTGCACGGTGTCGACGAACGTGAACGCCCGGACCGCGGTGAACTGCTCGCGCAGCGCGAAGACCAGCATCAGCGTGAAGCGGGCGAACGACGCGACCGACCCGCTGACGTCGCAGAGCACCACCAGCTCGGTGCGGTGCGGGCGGCGCGGCTTGTGGTGGGTCACCAGCGGCACGCCGCCGGTCGACATCGAGGCGCGCACCGTCCGCCGCACGTCGAGCGGCCCGCGCCGTCGGGCGTGCTGCTCCTGGGTGAGCCGCGAGGCCAGCCGGCGCGCCAGCGGGTAGATCTCGCGGCGCAGCTCGTCGAGGTCGGCACGCCGGGCGGTGGTCAGGTCGAGCCGGTCGAGCGAGGGGCGTACGGCGACGTCCGCCACGTGCTCGGCCCCCTTCTCCTCGGCGATCCGTCGGCGGGCGTCGTCCTCCACGCGGCGGGTGAAGTCGCCGACCCGGCGCCCGGCGCGACGCTCGGCGGCCTCGCCGTCGAGGCCGCCCCCGACCAGACCCTCGGCGATCCGGCCGACGAGGTCGGCCGGGGAGACCCGCTGCAGCGCCGTGTAGGCCGACCACGACGACAGCCCGGGCCCGCGGCCCGGCATCGCACCGAAGCGGCCCAGCGCCTCGGCCGCCAGCGCGGCCAGGGCCTGCTCGTCCCCCGAGGTGAGCGCGGCGGCCAGCCGCTCGCGCAGGTCGGCGAGCGCGGCGGCGCCGTCGCGGGAGGTCGGCTCGGCGCCCGCCGCCTCCGCGTCGGCGGCGGCACGCTCCTGCTCGGCGACCCCGCCGCCGATCATCCGGGGGAACCACAGGTCGAAGAGCGTGTCGAAGGTCGGTCGGTGGCCCAGCCGCTTCACCAGGGTCGCGGCGTACGTCGCCCGTACGGTCTCCCGGTCGTGCCAGCCGACCGCGCCGAGCGCGGCGACGGCGTCGAGGTCCTCGGCCAGCGAGACCGGCAGACCGGCCCCGCGCAGCGCCTCCAGGAAGGAGAGGTGGCGCGCGAGCAGCCCCGACCCGGAGGTCACGGCCTCAGGCCCGCAGCCGCAGCTCGCGCACGGCCCGGTCGGTGTCGGAGGCGTGCTTGAGGACGGCTCCGAGGGTGCGGTCGATCGCGGCGTCGTCGAGGTCGCCGATCTCGAGGGCCACCAGGGTGCGCGCCCAGTCGACGGACTCGGCGATGGAGGGTGCCTTCTTCAGCTCCAGCTCGCGCAGCCGTCCCACGGCGGCGACGAGCTGGCCGGCCACCTTCTCCTCCAGCTCGGGCACCTGGCTCAGCACGATCTCCCGCTCCCGCTCGGCGTCGGGGTAGTCCAGGTGCAGGTAGAGGCAGCGGCGCTTGACCGCCTCGGACAGCTCGCGGCTGGCGTTGGAGGTGAGCACCACGAAGGGCCGGCGGGTCGCGGAGACCGTGCCGAGCTCGGGGATCGTGACCGCGAAGTCCGACAGCACCTCGAGCAGCAGCCCCTCCACCTCGACGTCGGTCTTGTCGACCTCGTCGATCAGCAGCACCGTCGGGTCGTCGCGCCGGATCGCGGTCAGCAGCGGCCGCGTCAGCAGGAACTCCTCGGTGAAGATGTCGTCGTGGGTGTCCGACCACGCCTGGTCGTCCTTGCTGGACTGGATGCGCAGGAGCTGCTTCTTGTAGTTCCACTCGTACAGCGCCCGGGCCTCGTCCAGGCCCTCGTAGCACTGCAGGCGCACCAGGTCGGCCCCCGCGGCCCGGGCCACGGCCTTGGCCAGCTCGGTCTTGCCGACCCCCGCCGGACCCTCGACCAGCAGCGGCTTCTCCAGCGCGCCGGCCAGGAAGCCGACCGTCCCGGTGGCGGTGTCGGCCAGGTAGCCGACCTCCCCCAGCCGGGCCACCGCGTCGTCGGGCGAGGAGAACCAGGTCGTCGTGGGGGCCTGGGTCGGCGTGAGGTCCGGCATGGCGCCATCCTCGCCCACGGCGTCTAGGACTGCTCCAGGGGCACCGCGGGGCCCCCGAGGTCCTCCGGACCGGTCTCCCCCGCGCGCCGCTCCGCCCTCGTCGGGCGGGCGTCGCGCGAACCCGTCAACGACACCACCAGGGTCTGCAGGCGGGCCACCAGGTCGTCCTGGCCGTCGCGCGTCAGACCGGTCGCCGCACAGACCTGCGGGATCACACCGCTGGTCGCGTCCCGCAGCCGTACGCCCTCGACCGTCGCGCCCACCAGCACCTTCCTGTCGTCACCCGGCACCCGCTGACGGACGACCAGGCCACGCATCTCGAGCCGCTTCAGCAGCGGCGACATGGTGCTCGACTCCAGCGAGAGGCGGCGCGCCAGGGCGCCGACCTGCTGCGGGCCGTCCTGCCACAGCACGGACATGACGAGGTACTGGGGGTAGGTCAGCCCGACGTCCTCGAGCAGGGGGCGGTACACCGCGTCCATGGCTCGGGCCGCTGCGTGCAGGGCCACGCACAGCCTGTCGTCGACGCCCGGGTCCGCCCCTGCGGGGTCCAGCCCGCCCGTGGTGGTCTCCATGGGCCTCAGCCTACTGAAGGAACCGGAATATCTCGCGTGCGACCATGTTGTGCACGAAGTACCTGTCCGGTGGCGCTTCCGGCCGCCGGGCCGCCACCCATCAAGGAGGAACCCTCGTGCCGACCATCACCTCGAAGTCCGGGCTGCTGTCCAAGACCGAGCTGCACTACGACGAGACCGGTCAGGGCCGACCCGTCGTCCTGATCCACGGCTGGCCGCTCAGCGGCGACTCCTGGGCCAAGCAGGTGCCGGCGTTCGCCGCGGCCGGCTACCGCGTCATCACCTACGACCGTCGTGGGTTCGGCCAGTCCGAGAAGCCGGGCAAGGGCTACGACTACGACCACTTCGCCGACGACCTCGCCGCGCTGCTGGACGAGCTGGACCTGACCGACGTCACCCTCGTCGGCTTCTCGATGGGTGGCGGCGAGATCGCCCGCTACATCAGCCGTCACGGCCAGGAGCGGCTGCGCAGCGTCGTCTTCGCCGCCGCCGTGCCGCCGTACCTGCTCAAGACCGACGACAACGCCGACGGCGCCCTCGGCGACGCCGACGTGGACGGCATGCAGCAGGCCGCCTCGGACGACCGGGCGGGCTTCCTCGACGGCTTCACCACGAGCTTCTTCTCCGTCGACGGGGAGATCAAGGTCTCCGAGCAGGACCGTCAGGACGCCCTCGCGATGGCGTCCCAGGCCGAGGACAAGGCGCTGGTCGACTGCATCGCCGCGTTCGCCCGCACCGACTTCCGCGAGGACCTGGCGAAGGTCACCGTGCCGACCCTGGTCATCCACGGCGACGGTGACGGCACCGTGCCGCTCGAGGCCTCGGGCCGGCGCACCGCCGACGCGATCGCGGGCAGCGAGCTGCACGTCGTCGCCGGCGGGCCGCACGGCCTCACCGTCAGCCACGCCGAGGAGTTCAACAGCACCGTGCTGTCCTTCCTCGCCCGCTGACCCACCGGCGCCGGCGGCCGGGCCGGGTCGGCCCGGCCGCGCTCCGGGCCGGCCGCGCTCCGGGCCCACGGCGCGCTGTAACGCTGTGTTACTTCATCTCGGGCGGCACCGTGACGCTGCACCAGGTCAAGTAACACAGCGTTACAGCGGCGGGTGGGTCGGCGCCGCGGCCGCCGGTCCGCCGCCGCCGGTCCGCCCCGCGGGGAGCTCCCGCGACCACCGACGACGAACGCCCCGTGGACGTGGTCCACGGGGCGTTCGTCATCTGCTGGCGGTGGCGGTGGGATTTGAACCCACGGTGGGTTTCCCCACACATCATTTCGAGTGATGCACCTTCGGCCTCTCGGACACGCCACCGCCGCAGAACATACCGGAGCCGGCCGGGAGGCCCGAAATCAGCCCCGGCGCCCTCAGAGGGCGGAGAGCTCCCACGCGATCGAGGTCCGGTACGTCTCCCCCGGCCGCAGCACCGCGGACGGCCAACCCGGCTCGCCCTCGTGGTTCGGGGTGTCGGGGTGCAGCTGCGGCTCGAGGGCGAGCCCGTCGCCCTGGCGCAGCAGCGCCCCGTCGCGGCCCACGACGCTGCCGTCGAGGAAGTTGCCGGTGTAGACCTGCAGTCCGGGCCGGTCGGCGAGGACCCGCAGCCGGGTCCGCGTACGCGCCGAGACGACCTCGGCGACGACCCGTTCCCCCTCGCCGTCGACGACCAGGTCGTGGTCGAGACCCTGCCCGGCGGCGACCTGCGGGTGCGGGTCGCGGGCGACGTCGCCGACCCGGCGCGGCTCGCGCAGGTCGAAGGGCGTGCCGTCCACCGGGGCGTGCTCGCCGAGCGGCACCCCGGTCGTGTCGACCGGGAGGAAGGCCGTGGCGGGGACCCGGAGCTCGTGGTCGTCGACGCTGCCGCCGCCGTCGAGGTTGACGTAGGCGTGCGTGCTGAGGTTGACCACCGTCGCCCGGTCGGTGGTGGCGGTGAAGGTCAGCCGGACGGTGTCACCGTCGACCTCCCAGCGGGCCTCGACCTGCAGCGTGCCGGGGAAGCCCTGGTCACCGTCGGGGCTGTCGAGACGGAGCACGGCGTACGTCGGTCGGTGCTCGTCCGGCCCGACCTCGACGAGGTCCCACAGCCGCTGGTCGAAGCCGTCGGGCCCGCCGTGCAGGCTGTTGCCCCGGTCGTGCGCGCCGACCACGTGCACCTCGCCGTCGAGCACGAACCGTCCCCGCGCGATCCGGTTGGCGTACCGCCCGACGACGGCGCCGACGTAGTCGCCGCCGGCGACGTAGGACGCGACGTCGGGGTAGCCCAGGACGACGTCGCGGCGCACCCCGTCACCGCCGGTGACGACGAGGCGGTGGACGGTCGAGCCGAGGGTCAGCAGGTGCAGCTCGGCCCCGTCACCGACGCCGCTGCCACCGCCCAGGACGATGCGGTGGACGGGGCGGCCGTCCGGGAGGGAGCCGAAGGTGTCGAGCACCCGAGGACGCTAACAGCCCTGGTCAGCCGCCCGCCCCCTCAGCCGCACCGCCAGGTGAAGCCGACGTCCTCGGGTCCCGGCGGGGCCGTGCCGTCGGTGCGCGCCAGCCAGGACAGGACACCGCCGTCACCCCACACCAGGTCGGCCCTCTCGTCGGTCAGGCGGGTCACGCGCTCCACGGTGCCAGGGCGGTCCAGCCCACCGCGGGTCGTGGCGCGATCACCTCGGCACGGCCCCCGGCCGTGCGGTAGAAGGTGCCATGAGCTCCAGCCAGCAGCCGCCCCCGGCACCGCCCCACGACCCGACGGGGCCGCGCGCGGACGCCTCGGCCGGGCTGCGCGTCGGTGCGCTCGGCCTGGACACCCTGCTGGTGATGGTGCCGCTCTTCGTGGTCTCCGCCCTGCTGTTCGGACAGAGCCGGGCCCGGGACGGCGCGGTGAGCCTGTCGCTGAGCGGGCTGCCGTTCCTGCTGACCGTCCTGGTGGCGGCGGTCTACTTCTTCGCCTGCGAGCTCGCCTGGGGACAGACCCTGGGCAAGAAGCTGGTCGGCATCCGTGTGGTCTCCGAGAAGGGTCCGCAGCGCACCGCCGGGCAGGTGCTCGTACGGACGCTGCTGCGCGTGGTCGACGGCTTCGGGTTCTACCTCGTCGCGTTCGTGGCGGTGCTGGCCAGCGCGAAGAACCAACGGATCGGTGACATGGCGGCGTCCACGCGGGTGGTCCGAGCCCGATGAGGGGCCTCGTCGGGCACCGGGTCGTGGCGGCGCTCCTCGGCCTCCTGGGCGTGCTCGCCGCTGCCGTGCCGAGCGGCGCGATGCCGGCGTCCGCCGAGCCGGTGGTGTCGGGAAGGCTGTTCGACGCCGCGGGAAGCCCCGCGACCGGGGTCAGGGTCGGCCTGGACCTGCGCTCCTCGTCCTCGCTGGTCGACGCCGACGGCACGTTCTCCTTCCCGACGTCGAGCGGCTCGTCCCGGCCCAGCATCGACGTCGGCACGGACTGGCGACGGGGGAGGTTCGTGCTTGTCGGCTCGACCGTCGACACGTCGCACGACGTGGACCTCGGCACGCTGACCCTGCCTCCGGTCCTCGAGGTCGCGCTGCAGGTCGTCAACGAGCAGGGCGACGCGCTGCCGCACGCCGAGCTCGGCGGCGACCTCGACCGGCGTCGGTCCGCACTCCTCGGACACCGGCTCGGCGACGGGCAGCTGGTCGAGCGGATCACCTACCTCCTCGACGGCCGGACCGACGAGGACGGCCGGTTCGTCGGACTGCTCCCCCGCGGACTGGGTGAGGGGCTCACCGGGTTCGACGTGCGGTACGCCGACGGCCTCGGGTCGTTTACCGCGGCGGCGGAGGACGCCGTGCCGCTCGCTGACGGCAGCTACCGGATCACCCTCGAGGGCGCGACCGTGGCCCCGGCGCCGGACCCACCCACGGACGTCCGTGCGACGGCGGCCGACGGCGCCGTCCTGCTGACGTGGAGGTCGAACCCGGCCGCGGTGCCCGGCCGCTGGCACGACGTGATCACCCAGTACCCGTCCGGCAACGAGACCACCCTCGACCCCGGCCGGGAGAGGCGCGTGGTCCGGCTGCCGAACGGCTCGGCACGGAGCTTCACGATCGCCTCCGACGACGGCGTCGCCCGGAGCCGTGACCTCGTGCGTACGCCCGTGGTCACTCCGCAACCGCTGACCGTCACCGCGGGAGCCGATCCACGGCGGGCCGGCGGGCTCCTGCTCGACCGCGTGTCGCGGTTCGGCCACGAGCTCTCGCTCCCCGGCGTCCACCGCTCGTGCGTGGTGGACGACGGCCTCGTCCTGGGTCGCTGCGACGTCGACGGCGCCACCGTGAGGCTGCGAGGCGCCGACCCGGGCGAGCACGTGCTGCAGGTCGCGGTGAGCGACGTCCTGGGCACCTCGGCCGTGCTGCGCTGGGCGTTCGTCGTGCCGCGCGGACCACGCGCCCTCGCCGACCGCGGCTGGGACCTGGTGGGCAACGGCGAGTACGGCCCCCGCTCGTACGCCGAGGCGTCGGCACGGGGGGCCACGGCCCGCGCCCGGGTGCCGGCGACGACCACCGTCTCGCTCGTCGCGCGGACCGGTCCGGGCCAGGGCGTGCTGCGTGTGGGCGGCGTCGACGGTCCGCGAACGCGGGTCGACCTGGGCGGGCTGGCGGCACGGGCACGCGACGTCGTCACGGTGCCGTTGGCCCAGCAGGTGCGGGGCGCCCTCGAGGTCGAGGTCGTCTCGACAGGCCGTCCGGTGCGCCTCTGGGGCCTGGCCCCGGCACCCTGACCCGGAACGAGGCAACCGGATGGGCCGCCCACCTCGTTCCTCATGCATGGAGCGAGCGACACATGCGTGACGAGGCGGCGTTCGTCGAGTTCGCCGAGGCGGTGCGCGGACGGCTGCGCCGCACGGCGTACCTGATGTGCGGTGACTGGGACCGTGCCTCGGACCACGTCCAGGAGGGCCTGATCCGGGTCTACGTCGCCTGGCCGCGGCTGACGAGGGCCGGGGGCGAGTACGCCTACGCCCGCAAGGCCGTGACGAGCGCGTTCCTCGACAGCGCCCGGCGGCGCTCGAGCACCGAGGTGCTCACCGAGCACGACCGCGACGTGCCCTCGGGCCACGACCTCGCGGGGTCCGTGACCGAGCGGGCGGCGGTGATGGCGGCCCTGGCCGACCTGCCGCCGCGGCAGCGGGCGTGCGTGGTGCTGCGGTACGTCGAGGACCTCAGCGTCGCCGACACCGCCGCGCTCCTGGGATGCACCGAGGGGACGGTGAAGAGCCAGACGTCCCGCGCGCTGGCCTCGCTCCGGACCATGCTCGACGCCGCGCCGACCGGCGGGCTCACGACCGAAGGAGCGACATCGTGGTGAACGACCTGGCCGACCTGCTGCGCGAGAGCGCGGCGTCAGCGCCCGACGACCGCCTGGACACCGACACCCTCCTGGTCGGCGGCCGCCGCCGCGTCCGGCGTCGCCGGCTCGGCGTCGTCGCCGGGACGGCGCTGGCCACCGCCGCCGTCGTGACGGCGACCTCGCTGCTGGGCGCGGCGCCCCCGACGTCGGAGGTGGCGGCCGCGGGCGTGCCCGCCCCGGACGCGCCCACGCTGCGGCTGGCCGACGCCGCCGCGGCGACCGAGGGCGAGGACTACCGCGTGCTGACGTCCCACACCAACGAGAACCTGAACCAGGACAACGGCCAGTACTTCGACGGCGTGACCGACGACGGCCTCGTCCTGTTCCGCGACGGGCCCCGGATGGACCGGCTCTACCCGCGCATGGCGCTGCTCGACCCGGCCACGGGTGAGAAGGACTGGCTGCCGGACCTCGACGTCGGCCAGGACCAGACCCGCGCGGCCGAGCTGGGCACGGACCGGCTCGTGCTGCTGTCCGGTCGGGGCGGGACGGAGTCGATGACGCTGGTCGCGCACACCTTCGACCGCGCGACCCGCGCGTGGAGCTCGACGACCTGGCCGGACCTGCCGAGGGTCGACGACTGGTTCGGCGCGCAGGTCGGTCCCGACGGCCGGCTCTACGTGCCGGTGCCGGCCACCCAGGGCCAGCCCCCGGAGGGCGGCTGGCCGACGTCACCGGGCGGGGACGCCGACGACTCCGACGCCGAGGGCGACACCTACCGGCTGTGGTCGGTCTCGCTCACCGACCCCGCGGACGTCCGGGACGAGGACCTGACCGTGGGGTCGATCGCCTTCACCGACGACGCGATGGTGTGGACCGACTCCACGAACGGTGCCGCCGGTCAGGTGCACGTGCGCGACCTGGCGACCGGGGAGGAATCGGCCTTCGACCCCCGTTCCGGGGAGCGTTGCAACCTGCTGACCTTCGGCGCGGTCGCCGACCGGATCGTGATGGGCCAGTACTGCGGCACCTACGACGACGGCCGCGACGACCGCGTCCAGGTGCTCGACACCGGCGGCGACCAGGTGGTCACGCTGCAGGGCAGCGAAGTCGAGGGGTCGGTCACCTCGGTGGACGGCGAGGGCGTCGTGACGGTCACGTCGTACGAGCGGGGCGCCGCCGGGACCTACCTCTACGACCTCGCGACCGACGAGCTGCTGCGGATCTCCGACGGCGTCTCGTCGTGGAGCACCAGCGGGCCGACCCAGGACGGGCAGTTCCTGTGGAACACCCCGGAGAACGGCAACCGGGGCATGACGCAGCACCTCGGCGAGCTGCTGGACTGAGGCGGGCACGGCCGCACGCGCGTCGGCGGGCGTCGGACGCGGCCGGGCGGGACGTGTCGGGCGAGCTTCGAACATGTCGGCCTTTGCCAAGGCCGACATGTTCGGAAGTCCCCGGTCGACCGGGGACCTCTGCACCCCCTGGACCACAATCGGGGAGTGACCACCACGAGCGGAACCACGACCGCGGCCGAGACCACGCCCCCGACCCACAACTGGGCCGGCAACCTGCGCTACGGCTTCGCCCGGCACCTGCGTCCCCGCACCCTGGGCGAGCTCCAGGAGCAGGTCGCGGCCGAGCCGCGGCTGCGGGTGATCGGGTCGCGGCACTCCTTCACCGCGATCACCGACGGCGAGGTGGCGCTCAGCCTCGCCGGGCTCCCCGACGACGTCGAGGTCGACGCGGACACGAGGACGGTGACCTGCTCCGGCGGCGCCACCTTCGGCGCGCTCGCCGCCTCGCTCGAGGCGCACGGGCTGGCCCTGGCCAACCTGGCCTCCCTGCCGCACATCTCGGTCGCCGGCGCGGTCGCGACCGGTACGCACGGCTCGGGCGCGGGGCTGGGCAACCTGGCCACGGCCGTCCGCGCGCTCACGTTCGTCACCGCCGACGGCGCGCTGCGTACCGTCACCCGCGGCGAGCCCGACTTCGCCGGTGCCGTGGTCCACCTCGGCGCGCTCGGGGTCGTCCACCGGGTCGCCCTCGACGTGGAGCCGGCCTACGAGGTGGCGCAGACCGTGCACCCCGGGCTCGGCTGGGACGTCGCCGAGCCGCGGCTGCGCGAGGCGCTCGGGGCGGCGTACTCCGTCAGCCTCTTCACCGACTGGGGCCCCGCCGGGGTAACCGCCTGGGTCAAGCGTCGCGTCGGTGCGGACCCCCTGGCCGGCACGACCTCGGACTTCCTGGGCGCCCGCGCCGCCACCACGCCGCAGCACCCCGTGCCGGGCGAGGACCCGGTCGCCTGCACGGCGCAGCTCGGGGCGCCCGGCTCGTGGGCGGAGCGGCTGCCGCACTTCCGGATGGGGTTCACCCCGAGCAGCGGCGAGGAGATCCAGAGCGAGTGGCACGTGCCCGCCGAGCACGGTCCCGCCGCCGTCGCGGCGCTCCGCGCCGTCCACGACGAGATCGCGCCGCTGCTGATGATCAGCGAGATCCGCGCGGTGGCCGCCGACGACCTGTGGCTCAGCCCGATGCAGGGCCGCGACACGGTCTCGTTGCACTTCACCTGGGTCCGCGACCAGGCCGGCGTCGAGGCCGCCGCCCGGGTGGTCGAGCGGGCGCTGGCGGCGTACGACCCCCGCCCGCACTGGGGCAAGCTCTACTCCCACTCCCCCGCCGTGCTGGCGTCGTACCCGCAGGCAGACGCGTTCCGCGAGCTGCGCGAGCGGTGGGACCCCGAGCACGTGTTCACCAACGACTGGACCGCCCGGCTGCTCGACTGACGCCGATCTGGGCCGGGCGGGCCCGGGACGTCATACGTCCGCACGCTCGGCACGGGCGCGGGACGCATGACGTCCCGCGGTCCGCGAGCAGGTGCCCGCTCAGCCGCGGCGGGTGCGGGCGGCCACGCCGACCAGCAGCAGCGCCAGCGTCACCAGCACCCCGACCGAGGCGGCGGTGGCGTCCCACCCGCCGGCGTGCCAGGCCAGCCCGACCAGGGCGCCGAAGAGGCTGGAGCCGGCGTAGTACATCGCGACGTAGAGCGCCGAGGCGCGCGCGGGAGCGGCGGCGCCGAGCACCGGCGCCCACCCGCTGGCGACGGCGTGGGCGGCGAAGAACCCGGCGGTCAGCACGACCAGCCCGGCCACCACGAGCGGCAGCCGGTCCGGCAGCGTCAGGGCAAGGCCGAGGCCCATCACCACGACGCCGAGCGCGAGCACGCGGGCGCGACCGTACCGCTGCGCCGCACGCCCGGCGACCGCCGAGGAGACCGTGCCGGCGAGGTAGGCCAGGAACACCAGCCCGACCACCGCGGCCGGCAGGTCGAACGGCGCGGCGGCCAGCCGGAACGACAGGTAGTTGTAGGTGGCCACGAAGCCGCCCATCAGCACGAACGGCAGGAGCAGCACCGCCACGACCGAGGGCTCGCGGAGCAGGGCGAGGACCCCCGGGCGTGCGGCGGTCCCGCCGTCCGCGGTCAGGGCCGGCGCCGCGTCGGGCGCGGGCCCGGTGTCCTCGGTGAAGCGCCAGACCAGGGCGGTCACGACCGCGGCGACGACGCCGAGCACCGCCAGCGCGACCCGCCAGCCGCCGAGGTCGGCGGCGGCCGAGGTCACCAGCCGGCCCGAGACCCCGCCCAGGGAGTTGCCGGCGACGTAGAGACCCATCGCGCCGGCCAGCCCGCTGGGGTGCACCTCGGCGGCGACGTGTCCCATCGCGACCGCGACGACGCCGGCCAGCGCGGCCCCGGCCAGGCCGCGGGCGGCGACGAGGAGGCCGAACGTGGGCGCCGCGGCCGCGACCATGGTCAGCGCGACGGCCGCCAGCAGTCCCCACCGGATGGTCCGGACGCGGCCGATCCGCAGCCCGATGGCCGTGGCCGGGATGACCAGCAGGGCCAGCGCCCCGGTCGCCGCGGAGACGGTGAGGCTCGCGCGCGGGGCGTCCACGCCGTACTCGTCCCCGAGCTGCGGGAGGATCGGCTGGGTGGCGTAGAGGATGCCGAAGGCGGCCAGCCCGACCAGCACCATCGCGACGTTCAGGCGCCGGTACGCGGGCGTCCCGGGCAGGTGCCCGGTCCGGGTGTCGGTCGTGGTCGCCACCGGCCCACCTTCGCACCGCGCCCGCCACCGGCCCCACGCCCGGAGGCGTGAGATGGGTCTCTGTCGCTCGGGGGTGTCTCAGGCCGGGCGCCAGGCGGGGTCGCGACCCGTCCGGCCGAGGAGCCGGTCGAGCGGGCTCGCGTCCGGCGCGACCGGCACCGGCGGGCCGAACAACCCGCCGTCGGCCTCGGGCGGGTCGAACTGGTCGACGAAGGACTGGCAGGCGGCGACGTCGAGCGGGTCGGGTGCGTAGGGCTGCCCGGTCGCGACGGCGAGGTCCCAGGCGTGGACCACGAGCTCGTCGAGGACGACCAGGGCAGCGGCGGGGGCCGGCATCTCGACCGGACCGGCCATCGTGGTCCCCGTCCAGGCGTCGGCGTCCTGCCACGCGCCGACGAGCTCGTCCAGGTCGGCCACGACGCGGTCGCGCCAGCCGTCCTCGAGGCGGGCGGCGTCGCCCGGACCGGCCTCCCCCGGCAGATCGGTCTTGCGGGCGGCGTGGACGAACGCGACCGTCAGGCCGCCGACGTGCTCGGCGAGGTCCCCGACGCGGTACGCCGGGCAGGGCGTCGGCCCGCCCAGCTGGTCGTCACGCACGCCCCTCACCACGGTCGCCATCGCGCTCGCCGCGCCGGTCATCTCGAAGGTGCTCATGGCGGTGCTGACCGAGGCCGCCGCGCGGACTCACCGCACCCGGGGACGCAAGAGCCGGTTGCGGGCGGGGACGGGCGGGTGGTGCTGCCCAGACGGCGCCGCGAGGACCGTCAGCCCACCAGCACCACGTGCAGCGTCCGCGGCCCGTGCACGCCCTCGACCCGGTCGAGCTCGATGTCGCTGGTGGCCGACGGGCCGCTGATCCAGGTCATCGCCCGGGTCGGGTCCAGCCCCGCGACGGCGTCGGGGACGTCGGCGACGACCTGGTCGGTGCGCACGATGCAGACGTGCAGGTCGGGCACGAGGCTGATCGCCCGACGGCCCTGGTCCGGTCCGTGGTCGAGCACGATCGTCCCGGTCTCGGCGATCCCGACCCGGGCCGCGGTGACCACGGCCTCGACGTCGTCGAGCTCGTAGGAGGTCAGCGCGTCGTCGCTGACGGCGCCCGGCACGTCCACCTCGAGGCCGGCCGGCACCACCGCACGCGCACCCTCGCCCAGGGACGCGAGCGCCTCGGCGACGGTGGCCGCGAGGTCGTCGGGGGCGCAGCGACGCACGGTCGCCTTGTAGTCCTCCACCCGCTCGACGAACCGGTCCAGCAGCGCGTCACCCTCGAGGCGTACGCCCGGGGGCGGCGTCGGCGCCGGCGTTGCCCGGTCCTCGGGCGAGACGTCGGCCAGGGCCGCACGGACGCGGCCGAGGATCTCCTCCCGCGCCTGGTCTCGAGACACTCGCTGCACTCGTTCCTCGACCACCGGTCACTCGCCGCCCTTCTGCTCGGACTGCCCGGAGCCCTCGGACCGGCCTCCGTCGGTACGGCGCCACCACGCCCGGAACGACTCGCGCGGCGGGGCCGGCATGTCGCGCGCCCCGGTCCACGCGGCACCGGGGCCCGGCAACCGGCCTGCGGTCGCCCGCCCACCGGGCAGCCGGGCCTTGCCGACCCGGGTCAGGACCCGCCCGGCCAGGCCGGACAGCCGCTCGCCCGCCGCCAGCCGCTTCGCGTCGGTGAACGCCCAGGCGGTGCTCTTCATGGCCACGGCCTCCGCCTTCGGCACCCGGTCGTCGCGGTGGGCGTCGACGACCTTCGAGCGCAGGTGCACCAGCACCTCGGGGATGTCGATGCGCACCGGGCAGACCTCGAAGCACGCGCCGCAGAGCGACGAGGCGTACGGCAGCGAGTCGACCTGGGGGTCGCCCTGACCACGCATCAGCGGGTTCAGGATGGCCCCGATCGGACCGGGGTAGACCGAGCCGTACGCGTGCCCGCCGGTGCGCTCGTAGACCGGGCACACGTTGAGGCAGGCCGAGCAGCGGATGCAGCGCAGCGCCTGGCGGCCGACCTCGTCGGCGAGCGCGCGGGTGCGCCCGTTGTCGACGAGCACGACGTGCACCTCCTGCGGGCCGTCGCCGGGCGTGACCCCGGTCCACATCGAGGTGTACGGGTTCATCCGCTCGCCGGTCGAGGAGCGCGGCAGCAGCCGCAGCAGCGGGTCGAGCTCGGCGAAGGTCGGCACCACCTTCTCGATGCCGACCACGCTGACCAGCACCTCCGGCAGCGTCAGGCACATCCGCCCGTTGCCCTCGGACTCGACGACCACCAGGGTGCCGGTCTCGGCGACGGCGAAGTTGGCCCCGGACACCGCCACCTTGGCGCGCAGGAACTTCTCACGCAGGTGCTGGCGGGCCGCCCCGGCGAGCACGGCGGGCTCGTCGGTGAGGTCGTCGGGGGCGGGCCGGCCGGAGCCGGCCATCTTGGAGCGGAAGATCTCGCGGATCTCGGCGCGGTTGCGGTGGATCGCCGGCACCAGGATGTGGCTGGGCAGGTCGTCGCCGAGCTGGACGATCAGCTCGGCGAGGTCGGTCTCCCAGGCGGCGATGCCCTGCGCCTGCAGCGCCTCGTTGAGCTCGATCTCCTGGGTGGCCATCGACTTGACCTTGACGACCTCGTCGACGTCGTGGCTGCGGGCCACCCGGGCGACGACCTCGCACGCCTCGGCGGCGTCGCGCGCCCAGTGCACGGTCGCGCCCTGTGCGGTCAGCGACTCCTCGAGACGGACCAGGTTGGTCTCGAGGTCGGCCAGCGCGCGGGCCTTCACCGCGGCCCCGGCCAGGCGGAGGTCCTCCCAGTGCTCGACCTCGCCGACCACCTTGGCGCGCTTGGCGCGGATCGTGCCGGTGGCGTGGGCCAGGTTGTGGCGCAGCTGGGTGTCGGCCAGGGCCTGGCGGGCCGCGGTCGGGAACGGCGGCATGCCGACGAAGGTGGCGCTCACGAGGTGGCTCCCTGCTCGAGTCCGTGCTGGATGGCGTCCGTACGCCCTGCCGACTGCTGCGCGGCCAGGTCGGCCGGCTGCTCGGTGGGGACCTGATCGGCGTCGTCCTCGGTCGCGGCGAGGACCTCGGCGAGGTGCATCACCCGCACCCCGGCCTGCTGGCGCGAGAGCAGCCCGCCGATGTGCATCAGGCAGGAGTTGTCGCCAGCGACCAGCACCTCGGCGCCGGTCTCGCGCACGTGGCGGGCCTTGTCGGAGCCCATCGCGACCGAGGTCTCGGCGTTCTTGACCGCGAAGGTGCCTCCGAAGCCGCAGCACTCGGCCGCCCCGGGGAGCTCGGCCAGCCGGATCCCGCGCACCTTCTCGAGCAGCCGGCGCGGCCGGTCGCCGACCCCCAGCATCCGCAGCGAGTGGCAGGTCGGGTGGTAGGTCACGCGGTGCGGGAAGTACGCCCCCACGTCGGTCACGCCGAGCACGTCGACCAGGAACTCGGTGAGCTCGTAGGTCGGCGGCGCGTCCGCCACGGCCCTCTCCAGCGCCGGGTCGCCCGAGCGTCGGGCGACCAGCCCGTGCTGGTGGCGCGCCGAGCCGGCGCAGGACCCGGACGGGGTGACGACCGCGTCGTACCCGGCGAAGGCGTCGACGTAGGTGCGCACCACGGGCACGGCCTCGTCGAGGTAGCCGGTGTTGACCATCGGCTGCGCGCAGCAGGTCTGGGCGGCCGGGAACTCCACCTCGACCCCGAGCCGCCGCAGGAGCCGGACGACCGCCTTGCCGGTGTCGGGGAACATCGCGTCGTTCACGCACGTGACCATCAGGGCGACCTTCATGGTGACCACACTCTCATTCGGCGGAAGGGGCCCGCGCCGGCCGTCGTCCGGCCGGAGCAGGTCACCGCAGGCGACGGTCGACGTACGGCACCAGCCGCACCGGGCCCAGCAGCCCGTACGCCTGGCGCGGGGCCACCCCGTAGACGTCCGGGGTGACCGTGCGCAAGCGGTTGAGCAGCGTGGTGGTCACCTCGACCTCGATCGTGTTGCGCCCCTTGCGCAGGTACGGCCCGACGTCGACCCGCGGGTCCAGCCAGTCGCACGGCCCGACGTCCTTGCCGTTGACCGTCACCCGGAAGGTGTCCTCGACGGCGCCGAGGTCGAGCACGGCGCCGTCCTCCGGGGTCCAGTCGCGACCGAGGCCGACAGTGGTGGTGTAGCGGCCGACACCGGAGACGTCCTCGAGGCCGGGCAGCGTGCTCCAGGGGCCGAGGGTCTCGACCCGCAGCCGGCGCCTGGTGCGCGTGGTCTGCGTGGCGGTCGCGCCCGGCTGCCAGTCCTCGACCTCGAGGTCCCAGCCGGTCAGCTCGACCGGCTCCCGCACCCGCTTGACCCGGGACGAGAGCACCCTTCCCCCGGCGCGGGTCGCCGAGACCCGGCCCGCCGTCGTCGTCCGGGCGACGAGGTCGCGTCCCCGGACGAACAGCTCGTCGGCGTCCGTGCCGACCGCCGCGACCGGCCTGCGTCCCGCCGGAGGCACCAGCGCGACGACGGTGGACTGCCCGCCGGTCAGGTCGACCCGGACCCGCACCCGGTCGCCCTCGCGCTGCCACACCGCGACCGGCGTCGTCGCCCCGGTCCACGCGTCGAGCAGCACCGGCACCGCGGCGGGGTTCGCGGCGGTGAGCCAGACGTCCTGGGCGAGCGGGTTCAGCGGCCGGTTCTCGGCATGCTTGGCGTTGGCCAGGTAGTACAGGTCGACCGCCTTCGTCCCCTTCCCGACCCGACGACGCACGTGCATCAGGTCGGAGAACTCGTGCTCCACGTCCCGGGCCACGCCGAGGTCGGCGAGCGCGCCGGGGATGTCGTACTGGTCCGTCACGACCCGCGTGGTCGAGGCGGCGATGACCTCGACCATCAGGGAGCGGACCTCCTCGGTCTCGCCGTCCTGGGCCAGCCCGACCGGCTGCGCCTGCGTCCAGTCGCCGAGCAGCACCACCGGCAGGCCGGCGGCGGCGAAGTCGCGCAGCCGACGGGCGGCCGCGACCTCGATGGTGAGCTCCTGGCCGCGGAACTGGTCCGGGCCGACGACCATCGCCTTGTACGCCGGGCCGCCCGGGGCGAGCACCCCGTCCTCCACCTCGACCCCGGGCAGGTCGAGCAGCGCGGTGGTGACGAAGGAGTGCGACCAGCCGATCGGGACCCCCTCCCGCGTGGTCCAGAACGGCCCGATCCCGGTGGAGGCCCACCCCTTCTGGCGCAGGAACACGACGTCGTAGGTCGGCCGCCCGGTCTGCAGGACCAGCTGGGTGCGGGCGAGGTAGCCGGCGACGTCGGGCATGTGCCGCCACTGGGGCGTGCGCGGGCCCCAGGCCTCGCCGTAGCCGACGGCGCCGTCGTAGTAGGGCGAGAACGCGGCGAACCCCGGCCAGGTCACGCCGGGGGCGTCGGCGTAGGCGAAGCCGTGCAGGACGGCCTGGTTCACCCCGGCGGCCATGATGCTGTTCAGCGTCTTGAGCGCCCGCTCCCAGGTGGTGCTGTAGGCCGCGCCGAAGTAGCACGCGGCCTCGCAGGACAGGACCGTGCGACGGCCGAGGTCGCGACCTCCGGCCATCACCCGGTAGTCGTCGAGGTTCTTGAACCCCAGCGACTCGGTCTCGGGCTGGTCGAGCAGTGCGGCGTGCTCGACGGTGTCGGTCTCGAGGCCGTACGGCTGCACGCGCAGACCCATGCCGAGGGTGCGCGCGAAGGCGCGCAGCACGAGCAGGTGGTGGTCGCGGTAGAGGTCGGAGAGGACCTGGTTGTAGTCGTCGCGGACCCGGGTGGTCGTGGGGGTGTCGAGCACGAAGACGTACTTCTCGTCCACCTCGAGCACCGCCGGCAGGTAGGCCCGCAGGTCGTAGCCCGCGCGCCGCTCGAACTCCTCGAGCAGCCGCGGCGTCCAGATCGTCGCGTCGGTCTCGATCTCGAGGGAGTCCTCGAAGAGGTAGCCGCCGGCCCTGCCCAGCAGGCGCCGCATGGCGGGGTCGAGGATGCGGTCCTCCCACAGGTCGACGACGGCCTGCGAGCCCGCGGCGCTGAAGTGGTCGACGACGAAGGAGCGGGGGTCGGTGTGAGGCCCCGCCTCGGGCTCCTGGCCGGAGCCGCGGACCCAGTAGGCCAGCAGCACCCAGGTGGCGTCGGCCGGCTCGGCCGGCGCGGTCCAGGTCACCGTGTCGTCGACGACCTCGTCGGTCAGGTCGACCAGCGAGGTCGCGTCGAGCGGCTGCCCGTTCCGGTCGGCCGGGCCGAGCGTGCGGAGTGCCTGGACGGCGAGGAGCGTCCGGGTCGTGGCGTAGGTCGAGGGCTCCACCACGGGCTCGGGCAGGGCGCCCTCGAAGGTCGCGCCGGCGAGCACGTCGGCCCGGCCGTGGACCAGCTCGGTACAGGCGGCCTCGTCGTCGGGGGTGATCGTGGAGACCGCGGCCGGCCAGGAGGGCCCGACGGTGATGTCGACCCGCACCCCGCGTCGGTCGGCCTGGCGCAGGGCGGCCTTGACCCCGGCCACCCAGGACGGGGTGCCCCAGCCGTGGGTGCCGAGGTCGATCTCGATGTCCCGGGCGCGCAGGCTGTGGGTGACGTCGGCGACCTCGAGGATGCCGAAGCCGGCGTCGGCCACCTGGTCGACCTCGCGGGCGATCTCGGCCGGGTCGACCTTGCCGTGCGGCCACCACCAGCGGAAGCCGGCCGCGGTGGCCAGCCCGGGACGGGCGAAGTCGCGCGCCAGCGCCCGCGGCAGGCCGAGCGCGACACCCGGGGTCGCCGGGCCCTTGCCCCGGGCCGCGGCCGCCGGGCGCGCCACGGCGGTGGCGCCGGTTCCGGCCGCGGCGGCGCCGAGCAGGGCGCGGCGCCGGACGGCGGCCGTGGGAGCAGCCGGGGGGACGGCCGGAAGAGGGGCGTGGGAGGAGGGGGACGTGGTCTTCAGAGCCCGATTGAATCGATTCACAGGACGAAGGTAACGGGCGTCACACCGACTGTCAGGGGCCTGGCCGGATGTGGCCACGTCCGGACGTCAGATCAGCCCGCGCCTCACGGCCACCACGACCGCCTCGATCGGCGTGCCGACCTCCAGCGTGCGCAGGGTGCCCTGGAGGCGTCGGCGCACCGTGCGCTCCGAGACGTCCAGCCGGCGCGCCACCGCGGCCGTGGTGAGGCCGCGTGCCACCAGCGACAGCAGCGCGAGGTCCTCCGGCGCGACCGGCTCCCGGTCGTGCCGGGGGACCCCGGGAGAGGGCACGCTCAACCGACCTCGACGGGCCGCCCGGCGCCGGCCAGGCGCTCGGCGGCCGCCGCCCAGTCCAGCCCGGCCGCCGGCTCGTAGCGCAGCAGCTCGTGGGTCCGCGCGACCAGGCCGCGCATCGCCGCCCGGTCCGGCAGGTCCAGGCCCAGGGCTCGGGCCTGGACCAGCACGTTGCCCAGGGCCGCCGCCTCGGCCGGGCCGGCCACCACCGGGAGCCCGCAGGCGTCGGCGGTCAGCTGGCACAGCAGCGTGTTGCGGGTGCCCCCGCCGACGACGTGGAGCACGGCCGGGTCGCGGCCGGCGAGGCGGACGGCCTCGTGCAGCGTGCGGCGGTAGGCCAGGGCGAGGCTGTCCAGCACGGCCCGCACCACCTCGACCGGCGTCCCCGGCACGGGCTCGCCGGCCTCCGCGGCGATCGCGGCGATCCGCGACGGCATGTCGCCGGGCGGCAGCAGCCGCGGGTCGTCGATGTCGACGACGGTGTGCAGCGGAGTCGCCCGGGCCGGGTCCGCGGCGCCGGCCAGCAGCGTGGGCAGGTCGGTCCCGGGCACGCCCGCGGCCTCCCACGTGCGCAGCGACTCCGAGAGCACCCACAGGCCCATCACGTTGCGCAGGAAGCGCACCGTGCCGTCGAGGCCGCCCTCGTTGGTGAACCCGGCCGTCCGCGCGTCCTCGGTCAGCACCGGTGCGTCCAACTCGAGCCCGAGCAGGGACCAGGTGCCAGAGGAGAGGTAGGCCACGTCACCGCCCGGATCGTCCCCGGCCGCCGGGACGGCCACGACCGCCGAGGCGGTGTCGTGGGAGGCCACGGCCACGACCGGCAGCCCTCCCTCGGGGACACCCACCTCGGCGGCCACCTCCGGCAGCAGCGCACCCAGGACGTCACCGGGCTCGCGCAGCGGCGGCAGGATGCTCCACGGCAGGTCGAGGCGGCTCGCGAGCGCGGTCGCCCACTCCCCCGCCGCGATGTCGAGCAGGCCGGTGGTGGAGGCGTTGGTGCGCTCCGCGCCGACCGCGCCCGTGAGCCAGTAGCCGAGCAGGTCCGGCAGGAGCAGGAGCGTCTCGGCGGACTCGAGTGCGGCCGTGCCGCGCGCGGCGACCAGCTGGTAGACGGTGTTGAACGGCAGTGCAGCGAGGCCGTTCACGGCGTACTGCTCGGCCGGCCCGACCACGGTCGCGACCTGCGCCGCCACCCCGTCGGTCCGCTTGTCGCGGTGGCTGAACGGGTTGCCGAGCAGCAGCCCGTCCCGGTCGAGCAGGCCGTGGTCGACGGCCCAGGAGTCGATGCCGACCGCGTCGAGCCGCCCGCCGCGGGCGGCCAGGAGCAGGCCCCGGACGACCTCGCGGTGCAGCGCGAGGACGTCCCAGAAGAGGCCGTCCCCGGCGCGCACCGCGGCGTTCGGGAACCGGTGCACCTCCTCGAGCTCGAGCCGGTCGACGCCACCGGGTCCTGCAGCGAGCGCGACCGTGCCGACCATCACCCGGCCCGAGGTCGCGCCGAGGTCGACCGCGGCGACCCGGACCTCCCTGCCCGCCCCCGGCCCGGGTCCGGGCCGGCCGCTCATCGCAGGAAGGCGGCCGCGACGCCCGCGTCGACCGGCACGTGCAGCCCGGTCGTGTGGGTCATCTCCGGACCGCACAGCACGAAGACGGCGTTGGCGATGTGGGAGGGCAGCACCTCGCGCTTGAGGATCGTGCGCTGGGCGTAGAACGCCCCGAGGTCCTTCTCCTCCACGCCGTAGACCTCGGCCCGGTTGGCACCCCAGCCCCCGGCGAAGATGCCCGAGCCCTGGACGACGCCGTCGGGGTTGACCCCGTTCACCTTGATGCCGTGCGCGCCGAGCTCGGCGGCCAGCAGCCGCACCTGGTGGGCCTGGTCGGCCTTGGCCGCGCCGTACGCCACGTTGTTCGGTCCGGCGAAGACCGAGTTCTTCGAGGAGATGTAGACGACGTCGCCGCCCATCTGCTGGGCGATCATCGCCCGGGCCGCGGCCTGGGTGACCAGGAAGGAGCCCTTGGCCATCACGTCGTGCTGACGGTCCCAGTCGGCCTCGGTGGTCTCGAGCAGGGAGCGCGAGAGCGACAGACCGGCGTTGTTGACGACCAGGTCCACCCCGCCGAAGGCGAGGACCGCGGCGTCGACGGCGGCCTGCACGGCCGCGGCGTCGCTGACGTCGACCTGGACCCCGACGGCCACGTCGGTCGACCCGATCGCGGCGGCGGCCTCCTGCGCCTTCTCCAGGGACAGGTCGGCGATCACGACGCAGGCGCCCTCGGCGGCCAGCTTCTCGGCGGTCGCGCGACCGATGCCGGAGGCGGCCCCGGTGACCAGCGCGACCCGGGTGGCCAGCGGCTTCGGCGCGGGCATCCGCTGGAGCTTGGCCTCCTCCAGCGCCCAGTACTCGATGCGGAACTTCTCCGCCTCGTCGATCGGGGCGTAGGTCGAGAGTCCCTCGGCGCCGCGCATCACGTTGATGGCGTTGACGTAGAACTCCCCGGCGACGCGGGCGGTCTGCTTGTCCTTGCCGAAGCTGAACATCCCGACGCCGGGCACCAGCACGACCAGCGGGTCCTTGCCGCGGATCGCGGGGCTGTCCGGGGTGGCGTTGCGGTCGTAGTAGCCCTGGTAGTCCTCGCGGTAGGCGACGGCGAGCTCCTCGAGCCGCGCGGTGCACTCCTCGACGGTGGCGGTGGGCGGCAGGTCGAGGACCAGCGGCTTGACCTTGGTGCGCAGGAAGTGGTCGGGGCAGGAGGTGCCGAGCGCGGCCAGGCGTGGGTGCTCGGCGGCGGCGAGGAAGTCCAGGACCTCGGCGGTGTCGGTGAAGTGCCCGACCATCGGCCGGTCGGCGGAGGCGAGGCCGCGGATCGTGGGTGCGAGGGCCGCGGCACGGGCACGTCGCTCGACCTCCGGCAGGGCGCCGTACCCGTCGAGGGCCGGACCGAACGGCTCGGGACGGCTGTGCTCGGCGATGTAGGCGGCCGCGGTGTCGATGATCCACAGCGAGTGCTGCTCGGCCTCCTCGCTGGTGTCGCCCCAGGCGGTGATCCCGTGGCCGCCGAGGACGCAGCCGACGGCCTGGGGGTTCTTCCCCTTGATCTCGGCGATGTCGAGGCCGAGCTGGAAGCCCGGCCGGCGCCACGGCACCCAGACGACCTTGTCGCCGAAGACGGTCGAGGTCAGCTCCTGGCCGTCGGCGGCGGTGGCGATCGCGATCCCGGAGTCGGGGTGCAGGTGGTCGACGTGCGGGGCGTCGACCAGGCCGTGCATCGCGGTGTCGATCGAGGGGGCGGCGCCGCCCTTGCCGTGCAGGCAGTAGTCGAACGCGGCGACCATCTCGTCCTCGCGCTCCACGCCGGGGTAGACGTCGACCAGGGCGCGCATCCGGTCCAGCCGGAGCACGGCCAGCCCCTTCTCGGCCAGCGTGCCCAGGTCACCTCCGGAGCCCTTCACCCACAGCAGCTCGACGGCCTCGCCGGTGACCGGGTCGGTCTCGGTGCCCTGGGCGGAGGTGTTGCCGCCGGCGTAGTTGGTGTTCTTGGGGTCCGCGCCGAGCCGGTTCGAGCGGGCGATCAGGGCGGCTGCTGCCGGGTTCGTCATGGGTGGTGTCTTCCTCGGGGTCGCCGGGTGTGTCACGGGTGTGGGTGGGTACGGGTGGTGAGCGCCGTGGGCGGGACCGGTCAGGTCCAGGACAGCTGGGTGCCGCCGGCGCGCTCGGCGGCGATCTGCTCGCGGTGGCCGGACGCGGCGTACGCCGCGACGGGGTCGGCCGGCAGCCCGCGCGACTCGCGCCACGTGGCCAGGTCGCCGCGGACGTCGGTGTAGAAGGCGTCCATCAGCACGGCGTTCGCACCGAGCACGTCACCGGACTCCTGCGCGCCCACGAGCGCGTCCGTGTCGACGAGCAGGGCGCGCGCGGTCATCTCCTGGACGTTGAGGACCGAGCGGATCTGGCCTGGGATCTTCTCCTCGATGTTGTGGCACTGGTCGAGCATCAGCGCCACCTCGGACTCCGGGGCCAGGCCGCCGCCGCGGACGACCTCGGTCATGATCCGGAACAGCTGGAACGGGTCGGCCGCGCCGACGATCAGGTCGTCGTCGGCGTAGAAGCGGGAGTTGAAGTCGAAGGAGCCGAGCCGGCCGAGCCGGAGCAGCTGCATGACGATGAACTCGATGTTGGTGCCCGGGGCGTGGTGACCCGTGTCCAGGCACACCACCGCCTGCGGCCCCAGCGCGCTGACCTGCGCGTACGACGTGCCCCAGTCGGGGACGTCGGTGTGGTAGAACGCCGGCTCGAAGAACTTGTACTCCAGCACCAGGCGGTGCTCGGGGTCGAGGTGGGCGTAGATCTCGGCCAGCGAGTCGGCCAGCCGGTCCTGGCGCCCGCGCAGGTCGCCCTGGCCCGGGTAGTTGGTGCCGTCGGCGAGCCAGATCTTGAGGTCGCGCGACCCGGTCGCCCGCATCACCTCCAGGCACTCGAGGTGGTGGTCGACGGCCTTGCGGCGCACGCCGGCGTCGACGTGGGTCAGGCTGCCGAGCCTGTAGTCGTCGTCCTGGAAGGTGTTGGAGTTGATCGTGCCCAGCCCGACGCCCTGGTCCTCGGCGTAGCGGCGCAGGGCGGCGTAGTCGTCGACCCGGTCCCAGGGGATGTGCAGCGCGACCGTCGGGGAGAGCCCGGTGTGGCGGTGGACGACGGCGGCGTCGGCGATCTTCTCCTCGACGCTGCGCGGGGTGCCGGGGGTGCCGAAGACCTTGAACCGGGTCCCGGAGTTGCCGTAGGCCCACGAGGGGACCTCGATCGCGAGGCCCTCGAGGGTCCCGGTGATGTCGGCGAAGCTGGTCATGTCGCTCTCTCGTCTGGTCGGTCCGTCGCGAGACGGGTCCGGTCGGTGGGCAGCTCGGCGAGCTGGTCCTCGAGGTGGAAGACCTCGCGGAGCAGGGCGAACCCCTCGTCGGGGGCCCGGCCCTCGATGCCGGTGAAGAAGGGGGCCATCTCGGACTGCCAGCGCGCGTTGACATCGGTGGCGGCCATGGCCTGCTGGGCGGCGGCGAGGTCGTCGGCCTCGACGTAGCCGATCAGCAGGCCGTCCTCCCGCAGGAACAAGGAGTAGTTGCGCCAGCCGGTGCGCGTGAGCGCGGCGAGCATCTCCGGCCAGACCGCGCGGTGGCGCGCGACGTACTCCTCGAGCCGCTCGGGACGGACCCGGAGCTCGAAGCAGTAGCGCGGCACGGCGGTCTCCCTGTTCCTGCGGGTGGGGGTGGGCGGGTGGTGCGGGTCCTGCCGGTCGACGACTCAGAAGTCGAAGTCGTCGATGTTCGACTCGTCGAAGACGGTCGGGTCGCCGAGCACGACGACGCCGTCGGCGCCGACCTCGTAGTCGCCCAGGTCGCCGGCGCTGAAGGAGTCGCCCTCCTCGCCGGTGATCTCCTCCGAGACCAGGGCGTCGGCGGCGTACGCGGCGAGGTAGCCGAGCTCCTCGGGGTTCCACAGCGCGAAGGACTGCACGGTGCCGTCCTCGACGTACTCACGCATCTGGTTGGGCGTGCCGAGACCGGTCAGCGCGACCTCCCCCTGGGCGTCCGAGGTGGACAGGTAGCGGGCCGCGGCGGCGATGCCGACCGTGGTCGGGCTGATGATGCCGGCCAGGTCGGGGTAGGACTGGAGCAGCGCCGCGGTCTGGTCGAAGGAGGTCTGGTCGTCGTCGTTGCCGTAGACCACGTCGACGATCTCGATGTCGGGGTACTCCGAGGCGGCGTACTCCTGCATGAGCTCGATCCAGGTGTTCTGGTTGGTGGCGTTGGCGGCCGCGGAGAGGATCGCGACCTCGCCCGCCCCGCCGATCTGCTCGGCGATCAGGTCGACCTGCGAGGTGGCGATGCCCTCGGCGTCGGCCTGGCTGATGAACAGGTCGCGGCACTCGGGGTCGGTGTCGGAGTCGAAGGTGACGACCTTGGTGCCGGCGCTGCTGGCCTCCTCGAGGGCGTCGCAGATGGCGGTCGGGTCGTTGGCGGAGACCACCAGGCTGTCGACGCCCTGCTGGGCGGCGGTGTTGATGAACGGCACCTGGGCGTCCGGCGTGGCGGTGTCGGGACCGACGATCTCGAAGCTGCCGCCGAACTCCTCCGACGCTCTGGTCGCACCGGTCGCGCTCGCGTCGAAGTAGGGGTTGCCGAGGTTCTTGGGCAGCATCGTCACGCCGGCGCCGGCGCTCTCGCCGCCCCCGCCCTCGCCGCCCGAGCCTCCGTCGTCGCCGCCGCAGGCGGTCAGGGACAGGGCGGTCACCAGGGTCATCGCGGCCAGGGCCGGGACGCGTCGGTTGCTGAGCTTCATCGGTGGTGCCTTTCGTCGGGTGGTGCGTGCGGGAGGTGGTGCGGGTCGCGCGGGGTGGTGCAGGTGCGGGTGCGGGTGGTGCGGGTCGGTCAGGTCGCCCGGGTGCTGCGGCGGGTGCGCCGGGCCCGGAGCCGTCCCGAGACCCAGGCCAGCGCGCTGGTGGAGATGACCGAGGCGATGAGCAGGACCCCGATCACGATGTTGATCACGTTGACCGTGTAGCCCTCCAGGCGCATGGCACTGGAGACGACGCCGATCAGGACCACGCCGGCGACGACGCCGTGCAGGGCGCCGCGGCCGCCGAAGATGGACACGCCCCGAGCAGGACGGCGGCGATCACCTGCAGCTCCAGGCCGGTGGCGTTGTCGCCGCGCGCCGAGCCGTACCGCAGGGTGAAGTAGATGCCGGCGAAGGCCGAGACCGCGCCGGCCAGGACGAACAGCCAGAACTTGGTGCGGGCCACGTCGACGCCGGTGAACCGGGCCGCCTCGTCGTTGAGCCCCGTCTCGTAGACGCCGCGGCCGAAGCCGGAGAAGTGCAGCAGCCAGACGAACAGCCCGAGCAGGACCAGGAACGGCAGGACGACCCAGGGGATGCTGCCGCCCTCGACGATGCGCAGGGTGGCCAGGTCGGTCCACTTCTCGGGGAAGTCGGTGACCGCGGTCGTGCCGAGCAGGCCGACCGCGATCCCGCGGTAGAGCGCCAGCGTGCCGATGGTCACCGCCAGCGACGGCAGCCCGACGTAGGAGACCAGGAAGCCGTTCAGGGCGCCGCAGAGCGCGCCCACCACGATCGCGACGAGGCCGGCGACCGGGATCGACAGGCCCGCGTCCTGGTGCAGGACGCCGACCAGCACCGACGACAGCCCGACCACGCTGGCCACCGACAGGTCGATCTCGCCGGTGATGATGACCATCGTCATCGGCAGCGCGATCAGCAGGATCGGGATGATGTCGAGCAGCAGGTAGTAGAGCGTCAGCGGCCCGTCGAAGTTGGGGACCTCGGCGACCGAGTAGAACCACACGACGCCGAGCAGCGCGATGATCGCGAACTCGCGGGTCAGCAGGGCGCGCTGCCACAGCGGGCGGGAGTAGGCCGGGTAGGTCCGCGCGGGGGCCTGCGCGGGCGTACGGGAGAGCGTGGCGCTCATGCGTGGGCCTTCCGCGAGGAGGAGGACGAGGCCGGCGGGGTGCCCGGCGGTGGTGGGGCGTCGAGGCGTACGGACGTCTGCTCGGCGACGAGCCGGCGCTCCTGGCGCCGGGCCAGGACCCGGTCGAGCACGATCGCGGCGAGGATCAGCGCGCCGACCACGGCCTGCTGCCAGAAGTCCGAGATCCCGACGACCGGCAGGGCCCGG
The DNA here is from genome assembly GCF_018459925.1 of Nocardioides aquaticus. Classification (NCBI taxonomy): domain Bacteria; kingdom Bacillati; phylum Actinomycetota; class Actinomycetes; order Propionibacteriales; family Nocardioidaceae; genus Nocardioides; species Nocardioides aquaticus. The sequence continues at coordinate 338,913 of NZ_CP075371.1, read as the reverse complement.
TTGATCGTGACCAGGAGGAAGGCGCCGATCGCGGCGCCCCAGACCGTGCCGGAGCCACCGAAGATGGCGACCCCGCCGATCACCGCCGCACCGACGGCCTGGAGCTCGATGCTGAGCCCGGCGCCGCTGCTGACCGTGCCGTAGCGGGCGGCGTAGACGACGCCGGCCAGCCCGGCCAGCGCGCCGCTGACGACGAACGCGGTCAGCACGCGGCGGGTGACGGGCAGGCCGTAGAGCCGGGCGGCATCGGGGTCGGAGCCGATCGCGTAGAGCTCGCGGCCGCTGCGGGTGGTGCGCAGGTGGTGGCCCACGACGACCAGCACCACGACGGCCAGGACGGTCAGCAGCGGGATCCCGAGGACGCTGCTGGTGCCCAGGGACAGGAACGAGGACGGCATGTCGCTGGCGTTGATCCGGTCGCTGCCGGCCCAGGACAGGAAGATCCCGCGGTAGACGTAGAGCGTCCCCAGGGTGATCACCAGCGCGGGGACCTTGCCGAAGGCGACCAGCACGCCGTTGACCAGCCCCAGCAGGGCGCCCATGGCGATGCCGGCGAGGAACACGACGACCACCGGGATGCCGGGGTTGTCGGTGAAGAGCCGGCCGGTGAGGTAGGCGGTCAGGCCGAGCACCGAGCCGACCGACAGGTCGACGTTGCGGGTGATGATGACGACCGTCTGGCCGACGGCGAGGAGCAGCAGCAGCGACGGGGTGACCAGGAGGTTGCGCCACCCGTCGGAGCTGAGCAGGAACGAGTCTGAGTTCCAGGTGGCCAGGGCGACGACCAGCAGCAGGACCACGGCGACGGCGAGCTCGCGGGAGCGCAGCAGGCCGCCGACTCGGGAGGTGCTCACGCGGGCACCCCCGTCACGCCGGTCGCGGCCTCGGAGCGGGTGGCGGCACGCATGATGACCTCCGGGGTGGCGTCGTCGCGGTCGATCTCGGCGGTGATGCGCCCCTCGCAGACCACGAGGACGCGGTCGGCCATGCCGAGCACCTCGGGGAGCTCGGAGGAGATCATCACGATGGCCAGGCCGTCTCCGGCGAGCTGGGAGAGCAGCCGGTGGACCTCGGCCTTGGTGCCGACGTCGATGCCGCGGGTGGGCTCGTCGATGAAGAGAAGGCGGGGCTCGGTCGCGAGCCACTTGGCGATCACGACCTTCTGCTGGTTGCCGCCGCTCATGGTGGCGGCACGCATGTCGAGGGCGTTGGTCTTGACCTCGAGCCGGGCCGCCCACGGTCCGGCGGCGGCGTTCTCGGCGCGCGAGGTCAGGATGCCGCCGCGGCTCAGGCCGCGGCGGATGACACCGGCGACGTTGCGGGCCACGGTGCCCTCGGTGACCAGGCCCTGCTGGCGTCGGTCCTCGGGCACGAAGGCCACCCCGGCGCTGATCGCGGCGCGGGGGCTGCCGGCAGGCAGGTCGGACCCGCCGACGCGGACCGAACCGCGGTCGTAGGCGTCGACGCCGAAGACGGCCCGGGCGATCTCGCTGCGCCCGGCGCCGACCAGCCCGGCCAGGCCGACGATCTCGCCGGCGCGCACCGAGAAGGAGACGTCGGTGAAGACGCCGGCCCGGGTCAGGCCCTCCACCTCGAGCACGACGTCGCCGACCGGCGCCGAGGTCTTGGGGAAGAGCTCGCCGACCTCACGGCCGACCATCTGGGCGACGACCTCGTCGACGGTGGTCGTCGCGATCGGCTGCGTGGCCACGTAGGCCCCGTCTCGCATCACGGTGACCGTGTCGCAGAGCGAGAAGACCTCGTCGAAGCGGTGGGAGATGAAGACCAGGGCGCGGCCCTCGTCGCGCAGGCTGCGGGCGACGGTGAAGAGGCGCTCGACCTCGACGCCGCTCAGGGCGGCCGTCGGCTCGTCCATCACCAGCAGGGCGGCGTCCAAGGAGATGGCCTTGGCGATCTCGATGATCTGCTGGTCGGCGATCGACAGTCCGCGCGCGGGGCGGGCGGGGTCGATCGCGACGCCGAGCCGGGCGAAGAGTGCGCGGGCCTCCTCGCGCATGGCCTTCTGGTCGATGCGGCGTCCGCGACCCAGCGGCTGGCGACCCATGAAGAGGTTCTCGGTGACCGAGAGGTCCGGGAACAGCGTCGGCTCCTGGTAGATCACCGCGATGCCGGCCGCCTTGGAGTCCGCAGTCGAGCCGAAGTCGACGTCCTCGCCTTGAAAGCGGAAGGTGCCGCCGTCGCGACGGTGGACGCCTGCGACGACCTTGACCAGCGTCGACTTGCCGGCGCCGTTCTCCCCCACCAGGGCGTGGATCGAGCCGGGCTCCACGACCAGGGTGCCCGCCGCCAACGCGGTGACCGCGCCGAACGACTTGGTGACCTCGCGCAGCTCCAGCGTCGGGGAGGACGTCCCCGCGCTCGTGCTCGGCCCTGTGCTCATCGGTCCTCCGTGATTGAAAGGTTTCAACCTGTGGTCCCGGACACTAGGTGACTGCTGTCACAGGCGTCAAGAGGTGTGGCAGGATCCGCTGCGCAGGGCGTGCGAACGGGGTCGATCCTCCCGTCCCGTCACGTCCACAACGTTTCAACCGAGGAGGTCGGATGCCGCCGGACGGCACGGGCACGTCCCCGCTGCGGGCGCCCGGCGTGAAGGACGTCGCCTCCGCCGCCGGCGTCTCGCTGGGCACTGTCTCGAACGTGCTCAACCGGCCCGACCGGGTCTCGGCCGGCACCCGCTCCCGGGTGGAGCAGGCCATGGCCGACCTCGGCTTCGTCCGCAACGAGTCGGCCCGCCAGCTGCGGGCCGGCCGAAGCCGGGTCCTGGCCTACGTCGTGCTCGACGCCGGCAACCCGTTCTTCACCGACGTGGCCGGTGGTATCGAGGGCGCCGCCGAGGCCGCCGGCCTCGCGGTCTTCCTGTGCAACAGCGACCAGCGTGCAGCCCGGGAGCGCGACTACCTCGACCACCTCGAGCAGCAGCGGGTGCAGGGCATCCTGGTCACCCCCGTCGACCCGGACTCCCCGGTGCTGACCGAGGTCGCCTCCCGCGGCACCCCCGTCGTGGTCGTCGACCGCGTCCGCCACGACGACCGGCTCTGCTCGGTCGGCGTCGACGACCGGCACGGAGGACGGGTCGCGATCGAGCACCTCGTCGACCTCGGTCACCAGCGGGTCGCCTTCGTCGGTGGGCCGAGGGACCTCGGTCAGGTCCGCGACCGCCTGGCGGGCGCCCGCGAGGCGTGGGCCGCCGCCGGCCTGCCCGAGGCAGACCTCACCACCGTGGGCACCTCGGCGCTGACCGTCGCCGAGGGCCGGGCCGCGGGCGACCGGCTGGCCGGCGTACCCCGCTCCCGGCGACCCACCGCGGCGTTCTGCGCCAACGACCTGCTCGCGCTCGGGCTCCTGCAGCAGGCCATCGCCGGGGGTCACCGGGTGCCCGAGGAGCTGGCGATCGTGGGTTACGACGACATCGAGTTCGCCGCGGCGGCGGCCGTCCCGCTCACCTCGGTGCGGCAGCCGCGCCGCGAGCTCGGCCGCACCGCCACCGACCTGCTGCTGGCCGAGACGACCGAGACCGACCACGTCCACCGGCAGGTGCTGTTCACCCCCGAGCTGGTCGCCCGGACCTCGACGCTCGGCTGACGCGCCGGGGCCGGGCTGGCCCACGGCGCGGGACGTCATGCGTTCCGGGCAAACGTGTCCCCCGTCCGTCTGACGTCCCGCGCCACGCCCTCAGCCGCGCCTCAGCCGCGCCTCAGCCGCGCCGCCCCTCAGCCCCGTCGCCCGCCGAAGAACTCCGCCAGCAACGCCGACGACTCCCCCGCCAGCACCCCGGCGACCACCTCGGGGCGGTGGTTGAGGCGGCGGTCGCGGACGACGTCCCACAGCGAGCCGACCGCGCCGGCCTTCTCGTCCCACGCCCCCAGGACCACCCGGTCCACCCGGGCGAGCACCGCGGCGCCGGCGCACATCGTGCACGGCTCGAGGGTCACCACCAGGGTGCAGCCGTCGAGGCGCCACTCGCCCCGGGCCCGCGCGGCGGCCCGCAGCGCGACGACCTCGGCGTGCCCGGTCGGGTCGGCCTCGGCCTCGCGGACGTTGCGCCCGACGCCCACGACCACGCCGGCGGGGTCGACGACGACGGCGCCCACCGGCACGTCACCGGAGCGCAGCGCGGCGCGCGCCTCGTCCAGCGCGGCCCGCATCGCCGCGTCCCACGTTCCCGCCGGCGACCCGCCCACCGGCGGTCAGGCGTGGTCGGCCGGGGCCAGCCCGACGACGTCGTCGAAGTCGTCGCCGAACCCGATCTCCTCGGCCACCTCGGAGAGGATCTCCTCCGGGTAGAGGTCGAGGTCGGCGATCAGCGCGCCCAGGTCCTCGGCGCCCATGCCGAGGTCGGCCAGCAGCCCCAGGTCACCGGCGGGCACCTGGTCGTCGTCGTCCTCGGGCTCGGGCAGGCCGAGCAGGTCCAGCACGGAGGCCGCCAGGTCCCAGTCCTCGGCCGCGGTGGCGTCGGAGAGCAGCATCCGGACCCGTCCCTCGACGACGCGGGCCACCAGGAACCAGTCCTCGTCCACCGCGACCAGCGCGACCGAGTCCTCGCCCGGCAGCCGGCGCATCGCCGCGACCAGGGTCGGGGCGTCCAGGAGGTGGTCGAGCGTGAGCTCGTCGACGTCCCACTCACCGTCGACGTGGAAGGCGATCACGGCGAAGTCGACGGCGTCGAGCTGCTCGAGCGGTTCCTCGCTCATGGCAGGCCTCCGTCTGGGTGGGGGACGGCGACCGACGGGGGCGCCGCGACCAGCGTCGCAGGTCCGGACGCGAGGACCAAGAGGGGCGTACGTCCGCCGTGACCCGCCGGTGCCGACCACTAGGCTCCGTCGCATGCGCACCCAGGTCGTGGACCACCCGCTCGTCGCCCACAAGCTCACCGTGCTGCGCGACGCCGGCACCGACTCGCCCACCTTCCGCCGCCTCGCCGACGAGCTCGTGACGCTGCTGGCCTACGAGGCCACCCGGTCGGTGCGCGTCGAGCCGCACGAGATCGTCACCCCGGTCGCGCCGACCACCGGCGTGCGCCTGGCCACGCCCAAGCCGATCGTGGTGCCGATCCTGCGCGCCGGGCTGGGGATGCTCGACGGGATGATGCGGCTGCTGCCGACCGCCGAGGTCGGCTTCCTCGGGATGGTGCGCAACGAGGAGACCCTCGAGGCGTCGACCTACGCCGAGCGGCTGCCCGACGACCTGTCCGGGCGCCAGTGCTACGTCCTGGACCCGATGCTGGCCACCGGCGGCACCCTGATCGCGGCGATCGAGTTCCTGACCAGCCGTGGGGCCGACGACATCACCGTGATCTGCCTGCTCGCCGCGCCCGAGGGCTGCGCCAAGCTTGAGGCCGCCCTCGGCGACCACCCGGTCCCGGTCACCATCGTCACCGCCGCCATGGACGAGCGCCTCAACGAGCTCGGCTACATCGTCCCGGGCCTCGGCGACGCCGGCGACCGCCTCTACGGCGTCGCGGGCTGACCCACGGCCCCGGGCGGGCTCCCACCCAGGGGCAGCTCGGCGAGCACCTCGTGCCGCGGCCGGCCGCGGGGTCCCTCGCCGAGGTGGGAGGCCACCAGCGTGAGGTGCTCGTACGCCCCGACCGGGCCGCGGTAGCCGTCGAGCAGGCGGAGCCAGTCGTCGACCCGACCGGGCCGGTTGCGGCGGGCCAGGGTGAGGTGCGGGCGGAACCGCGCACCGTCGACCTCGGCGCCCGCGGTGGCCAGCGCCGTGCGGGCGCCGACCGCGAGCCGCCCCAGCACGGCCGCACCCCCACCGTCCAGCACCAGGCCGGCCCACACCACCTTCGCCCCGACGGGGTCCGGGAACGCGCCGCCGCCGGCGACGGCGCCCACCAGCGGCTCCGACCGCGCCGCCGCGGCCGCCAGCCGCTCCTCCGCCTCCTCGAGGCGCCAGTCGTCGACGTCCGCGGCGAACGCCAGCGTCACGTGCCACTGCTCGGGGTCGGTCCACCGCAGCCCGTCGGCCCGTCCGGCCTCCCACCGCGGGGCGAGGAAGTCCGCGAGGTCCTCACGCGCCGCGACCGGCGGCACCAGCGCCGCGAAGACCCTCACAGCCGGGTCCCCACGAGCGCACCGACCAGGTAGGTCACGACCATCGCCAGCACGCCGCCGGCGACGTTGCGCGCCACCGCCCGCCCCCGCGGACTGCTGGCGAGCGAGGCGCTGGCCCAGCCGGTCAGCGCCAGCGCCACGGCCACGGCGGCGACCGTCAGCGGCACCCGGGCCGGCTCGGGGGCCAGCAGGATCGTCAGCAGCGGGAGCAGCGCCCCGACGGTGAAGCTCACCATCGACGCGACCGCCGCCGCGACCGGGCTGGTCAGCGCGTCGGGGTCCAGCCCCAGCTCGACCTCGGCGTGCGCGGCGAGCGCGCCGTGCTCGGTCAGCTGCACCGCGACCTGCTCCGCCAGGTCCGGGTCGAGGCCCCGGGCGACGTAGAGACCGGCCAGCTCGGCCAGCTCCGCCGCGGGCTCCTCGGCCAGCTCCCGGCGCTCCTTCTCCAGCAGCGCCCGCTCGGAGTCGCGCTGCGTGGACACCGAGACGTACTCCCCCGCCGCCATGCTCGCCGCCCCGGCGACCAGGCCGGCCACGCCGGCGACCAGCAGGCTGGAGCGCGACGTCGTGGCCCCGGCCACACCGACCACGAGGCCCGCGGTCGACACGATCCCGTCGTTGGCGCCCAGCACGCCCGCCCGCACCCAGCTCAGCCGCTGCGCCAGGCCCGGCACGTGCGGCTCACCGGGGTGCGCGGGGAGGTCCGAGGAGGCCATGGGCCGAGGCTAGTGACCCGGCCGGTGACCCGGCCCCGCAGGACCGGGCGCGCGCGCCCAGGAAGGCACCCAGGGGTGGGAGTGGGCCTCCCCGCACTGTGGTTTGATCGATCCAACCGCGGGTCCTCGCGGGTCGCAGAGCTGAAGGACGTCACATGGAGACCTGGCCCGGAAACGCCTACCCCCTCGGGGCCACCTTCGACGGGAGCGGCACCACCTTCGCGCTCTTCAGCGAGGTCGCGGACCGGGTCGAGCTCTGCCTGTTCACCGACCCGGACGGCGGCGCGGACGGTGACGGCGCCCTCGTCGAGACCCGGGTCGAGCTGACCGAGGTCGACGCCCACGTGTGGCACGCCTACCTGCCCACGATCCAGCCCGGCCAGCGCTACGGCTACCGCGTCCACGGCCCGTGGGACCCCGCGCAGGGGCTGCGCTGCAACCCGAACAAGCTCCTGCTCGACCCGTACGCCAAGGCCACCCACGGCGAGATCGACTGGGACCAGAGCCTGTTCTCCTACACCTTCGGCGACGAGGACTCCCGCAACGACGAGGACTCCGCGGCCCACATGACCCTCGGCGTCGTGATCAACCCGTTCTTCGACTGGGAGGGCGACCGCGCACCGGGCATCGCCTACAACGACACCGTCGTCTACGAGGGCCACGTCAAGGGCCTGACCCAGCTGCACCCGGACGTCCCCGAGGAGCTCCGCGGGACCTACGCCGGGCTCGCGCACCCCGCCGTCACCGAGCACCTCACCAAGCTCGGCATCACCGCCCTCGAGCTGATGCCGGTGCACCAGTTCGTCCAGGACAGCACCCTGCTCGACCAGGGGCTGCGCAACTACTGGGGCTACAACACCCTCGCCTTCCTGGCCCCGCACGCCGACTACTCCTCCTCGGCGCGCGACGAGCTCGGCCGCGGCCAGCAGGTCCAGGAGTTCAAGGCCATGGTCAAGGCCATGCACACCGCCGGCATCGAGGTCATCCTCGACGTGGTCTACAACCACACCGCCGAGGGCAACCACATGGGCCCGACGCTGAGCTTCCGCGGGATCGACAACCAGGCCTACTACCGCCTCGTCGAGGACGACGAGAAGTTCTACATGGACTACACCGGGACCGGCAACAGCCTCAACGTGCGCCACCCGCACTCCCTGCAGCTGCTGATGGACTCGCTGCGCTACTGGGTCACCGAGATGCACGTCGACGGCTTCCGCTTCGACCTCGCCTCCACCCTGGCCCGCGAGTTCTACGAGGTCGACCGCCTCGCCACCTTCTTCGAGCTCGTCCAGCAGGACCCGGTGGTCAGCCAGGTCAAGCTGATCGCCGAGCCCTGGGACGTCGGCCCCGGCGGCTACCAGGTCGGCGGGTTCCCCCCGCAGTGGTCGGAGTGGAACGGCGCGTACCGCGACACCGTGCGCGACTTCTGGCGCGGCGAGCCCAGCCTGGGCGAGTTCGCCAGCCGGCTCGCCGGCTCCTCCGACCTCTACGAGCAGTCGGGACGCCGCCCGTTCGCCTCGATCAACTTCGTCACCGCCCACGACGGCTTCACCCTGCGCGACCTCGTGTCCTACAACGAGAAGCACAACGAGGCCAACGGCGAGGACAACAACGACGGGGAGAGCCACAACCGCTCCTGGAACCACGGGGTCGAGGGCCCCACCGACGACGAGGACGTGCTGCGCCTGCGCGCCCGCGCCCAGCGCAACTTCATCACCACCCTGATGCTCAGCCAGGGCGTGCCCATGCTGCTGCACGGCGACGAGGCCGGGCGCAGCCAGGGCGGCAACAACAACACTTACGCCCAGGACTCCGAGATCGCCTGGATGCACTGGGACCGTCTCGACAAGCCCCTGGTCGAGTTCACCGCGGCCGTCGCGCGGCTGCGCGCCGAGCACCCGACCTTCCGCCGCAAGCGCTTCTTCACCGGCACCACCGTGCGCACCGACCCCGACGACCCCACCGGCGAGCGCCTCAACGACATCGTCTGGCTCGGCCCCGACGGCGAGCCGATGCCCGACGACGCCTGGGACGGCGACGGCCGCACGCTCGGCATGTACCTCAACGGCCACGGCATCCGCGGCCGCGACGCCCGCGGCCAGGTCATCGAGGACGACCACTTCCTGCTCTACTTCAACGCCCACCACGAGGACGTCGAGCTCACGCTCCCGCCCGACGAGTACGCCGGCCGTTGGCACGCCGTGATCGACACCAACGGCACCGCCGCCGAGCGCGACACCCTCACCGCCGGCGACACCGTGACCGTCTGCTCGCGCAGCGTGCTGGTGCTGCAGGAGTGGGAGCAGCCCGAGGCCGCCCCCGACGACACCGTGGACGCCTCGATCGCGGCGTACGCCTCGACGCAGGCGCCGGAGGCCGCCCAGGACCAGTCCGGGCCCGACCAGGACCACCAGCAGGGAGAGGACTCCTGACATGACCGCCCGCGTGCCCGCCTCGACCTACCGCGTCCAGGTCAGCGCCGAGCAGGACCTGCTCGAGGTCGCCGGCCTGCTCGACTACCTGCACGACCTCGGCGCGGACTGGGTTTACCTGTCGCCGCTGCTGACCGCCGAGCCCGGCAGCGACCACGGCTACGACGTCGTCGACCACGACCACGTCGACCCCGCACGGGGCGGCACGGCCGGGCTCGCCGCGGTCTCGGAGCGGGCCCGCGAGCTGGGGATGGGCGTGCTGGTCGACGTGGTGCCCAACCACGTCGGCGTGGCCACGCCGGTGCAGAACGGGTGGTGGTGGGACCTCCTCACGCACGGGCGCGAGTCGGCGTACGCCGCCGCGTTCGACGTCGACTGGGACGCCGGCGACGGGCGCGTCCGGATCCCGGTCGTCGGCGACGACGACCAGGCCTTCGACGCCGCCCACCCCGCCGACGCGCCCGCTCCCGGCACGCCCGAGGCCCGGGTGGGCCACCTCGCCCTGGTCGCCGGCGACCTCGGACAGCTGACGCTGCGCTACCACGACCACGTCCTGCCGGTCGCGCCCGGCACGGCCCAGCCCGGCGACGACGCCGACGAGGTGCACGCCCGGCAGGCGTACCAGCTGGTCAACTGGCGGGTGGCCGACGCCGGCCTGAACTACCGCCGCTTCTTCGCCGTGAACACGCTCGCCGGCATCCGCGTCGAGCTGCCGGCGGTGCGCGACGAGAGCCACCAGGAGATCCGCCGCTGGTTCGACGAGGGCCTCGTCGACGGTCTGCGCGTGGACCACCCCGACGGCCTGCGCGACCCGCGCGGCTACCTCGACGACCTGGCCGGGATCACCGGCGGCGCCTACGTGCTGGTCGAGAAGATCCTCGAGCCCGGCGAGGAGCTGCCCACCGACTGGGCCACCGCCGGCACCACGGGGTACGACGCGATGGCCCACGTCGACCGCGTCCTGGTCGACCCGGCCGGCGAGGTCCCGCTGAGCGCGCTCGACGCCCGGCTCCGCGGCCGGGAGTCCGCCGGCGACGACGGCGCGGCCACCTGGCACTCCCTGGTGCACGGCACCAAGCGCACCGTGGCCGACACGATCCTGCACAGCGAGGTCCGCCGGATCGTGCGCGACCTGCGCCGCGAGCGGCCCGACGTGGTCGACGCGCTCGGCGACGACGCCGCCGTCGACGCCGTGTCCGAGGTGCTGGCCTGCTTCGGCGTCTACCGCTCCTACCTGAGCCCCGAGGACCCCGACGCCGGTCGCGAGCACCTCGACGCGGCCCTGGCCGACGCCCGGGGTCACCGCCCCGACCTGGCGGCCACGCTCGACGCCCTCGCCGGCCCGCTCGGCGACCCCGCCCTCGACGCCACCCGACGCCTGCAGCAGACCAGCGGCATGGTGATGGCCAAGGGCGTCGAGGACTGCGCCTTCTACCGCTGGTCCCCGCTGACCTCGCTGACCGAGGTCGGCGGCGACCCCAGCGTCTTCTCCCTCGGCGTCACGGGTTTCCACGAGGAGATGGCGCGCCGCCAGGCCGAGCGGCCCCACGCGATGACCGCCGGCTCGACCCACGACACCAAGCGCGGCGAGGACGTCCGGGCCCGGATCTCCGTCCTGGCCGAGGTGCCCGACGCGTGGGAGGCCGCCCTGGCCCGCCTGCTCGACCTAGCCCCCCTGCCCGACCCCGGCTTCGGCAACCTGCTCTGGCAGGCCGTCGTCGGCGCCTGGCCGGCCACCGCCCCCGACCGGTCCCTGCCCGACGACCTGCGCTCCCGGCTGCACGGCTACGCCGAGAAGGCGATGCGCGAGGCCGGCGACCGCACCACGTGGACCGCGCAGGACCCCGCGTACGAGGACGCGGTGCACGCCGCCGTGGACGCCGCGATCGACCGGCCCGAGGTGCGCGAGTTGATCACCGACCTCGTGGAGCGCCTGGCCGGCCCGGGCTGGAGCAACGCCTTGTCGGCCAAGCTGCTCAGCCTCACGGTGCCCGGCGTCCCCGACGTCTACCAGGGCAGCGAGCTGTGGGAGCAGAGCCTGGTCGACCCCGACAACCGGCGCCCGGTCGACTTCGCGATGCGCACCCGGGCCCTGGCCGCGCTGCCCGACGACTCGGCCCTCGTCGGGTCGCCCGACGACGACGGGATGGCCAAGCTGCGCCTGGTCGCCGCGACGCTGCGCCTGCGCCGCGACCGCCCCGAGCTGTTCACCGGCTACGCCCCGGTCACCGCCTCCGGGCCGGCGACCGACCACGTCGTGGCCCTGGACCGCGGTGGCGTGGTCGCCGTGGCCACCCGGCTCCCGGTCGGCCTGGCCGCCCGCGGCGGGTGGGGCGACACCCGGCTCGACCTGCCCTCCGCCGGTGACGGCGCCCGCTGGCGCGACGTGCTGACCGACCGCGAGGTCGGCGACGACCTCGCCGGGATCCTCGCGACCTACCCGGTCGCCCTGCTGGTCCGGGAGGGCTGATGACGAGCACCACCCCCGCGCACGGCCCGTACGACGTCTGGGCTCCGGCCGCGACCCGGATGCGGCTGCTGTGCGGCGACGACGCCGGCGGCAGCGTCGTCGAGATGCGACCGGCCGAGGGCGGCTGGTGGACCCCGGCGGGCCCGCTGCCCCCGGCGGCCGACCACGACGACGTCGACTACGGCTACCTCGTCGACGACTCCGACGACCCCCGCCCCGACCCGCGCTCGCGGCGCCAGCCCGGCGGCGTGCACGAGCTGTCGCGCTCCTACGACCCGTCGACGTTCCCCTGGACCGACCAGGCGTGGACCGGTCGGCAGCTCGCCGGTGCGGTCGTCTACGAGCTGCACGTCGGCACCTTCACGCCCGAGGGGACCCTCGACGCGGCGCTGGGCCGCCTGGACCACCTCCGCTCCATCGGCGTCGACCTCGTGGAGCTGCTCCCGGTCAACGCCTTCGACGGCACCCACAACTGGGGCTACGACGGCGTCGACTGGTTCGCGGTGGACGAGACCTACGGCGGCCCGGAGGCCTACCAGCGCTTCGTCGACGGCTGCCACGCCGCCGGCCTCGGCGTCGTGCAGGACGTCGTCTACAACCACCTCGGGCCGGGCGGCAACTACCTGCCGCTGTTCGGTCCGTACCTCGGGTCGGGCGCCAACACCTGGGGCGACACGGTCAACCTCGACGGGGCCGGCTCCGAGGAGGTGCGCCGCTACGTCCTGGACAACGTGCGGATGTGGTTCCTCGACCACCACGTCGACGCCCTGCGCCTCGACGCCGTGCACGCCCTGGCGGACTCCTCCGCGGTGCACCTGTTGGAGGAGATGGCCACCGAGGTCGCGGCCCTCTCGGCCCATCTCGGGCGGCCGCTGACGTTGATCGCGGAGTCCGACCTCAACGACACCCGGATGGTCACCCCCCGCGAGGGCGGCGGGTACGGCCTCGACGCGCAGTGGAGCGACGACTACCACCACGCCGTGCACGTCGCGCTGACCGGCGAGACCAGCGGCTACTACGCCGACTTCGCCCCGCTCTCGGCCCTGGCCAAGGTCTGCGAGAAGGGCTTCTTCCACGACGGCACCTTCTCCTCCTTCCGCAAGGCCGACCACGGCCGGCCGGTCGACACCGACCACATGCCGACCTGGCGCCTCGTGGTGTGCAACAGCAACCACGACCAGGTCGGCAACCGCGCCGCGGGCGACCGGCTCTCCGACCGGCTCGACGACGACCAGCTGGTCTGCGCGGCGCTGCTCACCCTGGCCGGGCCGTTCACGCCGATGCTGTTCCAGGGCGAGGAGTGGGCGGCGAGCGCACCGTTCCAGTTCTTCACCAGCCACACCGACCCCGCGCTCGGCCGGGCCACGGCCGAGGGCCGCACCCGGGAGTTCGCCGAGATGGGCTGGGACCCCGACCTGGTGCCGGACCCCCAGGACCCGGAGACGTTCCGGCGCTCGAAGCTGGACTGGGACGAGCTCGGCACGGGACGGCACGCGGTCGTGCTCGAGGCCTACCGCGCCCTGGCCCGGCTGCGCCGCGAGCGCCCCGAGCTGACCGACCCGTCCTTCGCCTCCGTCGCGGCGTCCGCCGACGAGGCCACCGGCGTCTTCACGCTGCGCCGCACCCCGACCGGGGGCCGGGCGGCGCTCGGGAACCCCGCCGGGTCGCTGCTGGTGGTCAACACCGGCGACGCCGAGGCGCTCGTCGAGGTGGGCGCGGTCGGCGCCGGCGGCGTACTCTTCGAAGGCCCTGCCGGTGTCGAGCTGGCCGGGACCACGCTGCGGGTGCCCCCGCACGCGGGGGCACTGGTGGACCTGGGGTAGCACCCGGGCGGGAACGGGCCGGAGGGTCTGTCGTGGCGACGATGCTGGTCTTCGGCGCGGTCGTGGCGGGGCGGTTCTTCCTGCCGCTGCTGATCCCGCGCTACCCGCTGCCGGCGATCGTGGCCTGCCTGGTCCTCGACGGCGTCGACCAGACGATCTTCCAGGTCTTCGGCTACGACCCGCCCGGTTACCAGTCCTACGACAAGGCGATGGACGTCTTCTACCTCACCATCGCCTACCTGGCGATGATGCGGAACTGGTCGAACCTCGGCGCCTTCCGGGTCGGCCAGGCGCTGTTCTTCTACCGCCTGGTCGGCGTGGTCGCCTTCGAGCTGACCGGTGCGCGGGCGCTGCTGCTGCTCTTCCCGAACACGTTCGAGTACTTCTTCATCGCCTACGAGGCGCTGCGCTCGCGCTGGTCGCCGATGGCCTTCGTGCTGTCGACCTGGATCGCCGTCGCCGCCGCGATCTGGGTCGTGGTCAAGCTGCCGCAGGAGTACTGGATCCACGTCGCGCAGCTCGACCTGACCGACCTGCTCACCGAGCAGGCCTGGGCACCGCCGCTGCTGCTGGCCGTCCTGCTCGCCGTCGCCGGCCTCGTCCGGTACGCCCTGCTGCCCCGGCTCGGACCGCCGGCGCGGGCGGACTGGGCGTTGCGTGCCGAGCCGCTGCCGACGGCGATCGACGACCCCGAGGAGCAGGCGGCCTGGCGGGCCAGCAGGGGCGCGCTGCGCAGCTGGGTGACGGTGGAGAAGGTGGTGATGATCGGCCTGCTGACGGTGATCTTCGGCCAGATGCTGCCCGGGGTCAGCACCTCCAGCCTGAACGTCTTCCTCGGCATCGGCGCCGTCGTGGTGGTCAACACCGCGCTCACCCTGGCCTCCTCGCGCGCCCGGCGCACGATCACCTCGATGGGCTGGGAGTTCGCGGCCCGGATGGTGACCAACGTCGTGCTGGTGGTCGTGGCCGAGTGGCTGCTGCGCATCGACGGTGGCGGCGTGGACGGGTCCTCGATGCTGTTCTTCCTGGTCATGGTCAGCCTGCTGAGCATGCTCCACGACCGCTGGCAGCCCGTCCTGGGCTGGCGCCAGGAGCAGGAGGAGCGGCGGACGCCGTCCCCCGCACCGGCCGGCTGACTCAGCCCACCAGCGAGGCGACCCACTCCGGCACGAGCAGGCCGGCCGGGCCCTGGCGGGACTCGTGGAACCACCGGCTGCCCTCGCTGGGCTGCAGGTTGAGCTCGAGGGTGCGCGCGCCGTACGCCCGGGCCTGCTGCACGAACCCGGCCGCCGGGTAGACCGCGCCGGAGGTGCCCACCGAGACGAACAGGTCGGCCTCGACCAGGGCGTCGACGATCCGGTCCATCTCGTAGGGCACCTCGCCGAACCAGACCACGTCGGGGCGCAGCGCCGGGGCGGCGCAGCCCGGGCAGGGCGGCTGGTCGCCGAGCGCACCCGCCCAGCGGACCCGCCGGCCGCAGGCGGTGCACCACGCGGCCAGCAGCTCGCCGTGCATGTGGAGCACCGACGGCGACCCGGCGCGCTCGTGCAGGTCGTCGATGTTCTGCGTGACCAGCAGCAGGTCGTCGCCGAGCACCTCGCCGAGGCGGGCCAGGGCGTCGTGGGCCGGGTTGGGGTCGACCGCGCTGAGCGCGGCGCGGCGGGCGTCGTAGAACGCCTGGACCACCGACGGCGCGGCCTCGTAGGCCTCCGGGGTGGCGACGTCCTCGACGCGGTGGCCCTCCCACAGGCCGTCGGCGTCGCGGAAGGTCGGCACCCCGCTCTCGGCGGAGATGCCGGCACCGGTCAGCACGACGACCTTCACGGTCGCGATCCTAGGCCGTGCGCCCCGGGAGCTCAGGCCTCGGCGTACTCGAACCCGACCCGCAGCCCGTTGACGTCGGTGACCGTGATCCTCAGCGGGGTCTCCGTGCCGTCGCGCGCGACCAGGGTGCACTCGCCGGTGGCGTCCGGCTCGCCCGGCAGCTCGCCGCACTCGACGGACCCGAACGGGATCGCCTGGGCGCGCAGCTGCCGGCCGATCGTGTCGGCGACCGACGGCCCGTCGATGAAGACCACCGAGTCGTAGTCGACGTCCTCTCCCTCGACGGCGGTGACGGTCGGGCGGATCCCGGTACGGCTGCCGTCGCCGGTGAAGACGGCCGCGCAGTCCTGGGTCGCGCCGACCTCGGCGACCAGCGGACCCTCACAGGTCACCTCGACCTGGTCCGCACCCTCGCCGCTGATGCTGCCCAGCAGGTCCGCCTCCAGCGCGGCCTGGTCGATCTCGGGCGCCGACGAGCCGACCGAGACGCTGCCCGAGCACGCGGCGAGCGGGAGCAGCAGGGCGAGGCCGGCCAGACGGGGCGCGCGGGGCGAGGTCACCCAGGCAGAGTCGCACGCCCGACCGCCGAGATGACGCTCGCGGCGCGCCCAGTTGACGCTCGCGGCGCGCCGAGATGACGTCTGCGGGCACCGCGGCACGCCCGGGGACCGCCGACCGCGGCCCTGGCAGGCTGGGGTCATGTCCGTCATCAAGATCAACGCCATCACCGTGCCCGCCGGCTCCGGCGACGAGCTCGCCCACCGCTTCGCGGCCCGCGCGGGCGCCGTCGACGGCGCCGACGGGTTCGAGGGCTTCGAGCTGCTCAAGCCCACCGACGACCGCGACCAGTGGCTCGTGCTGACCCGCTGGCGCGACCAGGAGGCGTTCGACGCCTGGGTGGGCTCGCAGAGCTTCGCCGACGGCCACCGCTCCGCCGTCGAGCGTGCGGGCGGCGAGGCCCCGAAGCCCGTCTCGACCCACAGCGAGGTCTGGTCGTACGAGACCGCGGGCGGCTCGACCCCGCGCTGAGCGCGTGCCGGGTCAGACCGGTGCGCGCAACAGCGGCGGGTGCAGGGAGGTCGCGGCGCCGGCCCGGTAGAGCCTGGCCGGCCGCCCACCGTCGCGGGCGGTCGTCCCCCCGGTGGCCTCCAGGAACCCGGTCGTGCCGGTCACCTTGCGGTGGAAGTTGCGGGGGTCCAGCGGCCGGTCCCAGACCACCTCGTAGACGTGGCGGAGCTCGCCGACGGTGAACTCGCGCCCGCAGAACGCGGTGGCCAGCGGGGTGTACTCGAGCTTGGCCCGGGCCCGCTCGACGCCGTCGCGCAGGATCGCGGCGTGGTCGAAGGCCAGCGAACCGGGGTCCTCCGCGGGCCGGTCGACGAGGTCGGCGACCGGCTGCCACCGGGCGTCGGCGGCGTCCGTGCCTGCCACCGGGACCGGCAGGTCGGCGGCCAGGGCGATGTAGGCGACGGTGACGGTGCGCATCCGCGGGTCGCGGTCCGGCGCGCCGTACGAGCCCAGCTGCTCGAGGTGCACCTGCCCGGCGCTCACCCCGGTCTCCTCCGCCAGCTCGCGGCCGGCCGCGGCGGGGAGGTCCTCCTCGGGGCGCAGGAACCCGCCGGGCAGCGCCCACCGGCCCACGTACGGCTCCTCGCCGCGGCGGACCGTCAGCGCCTGCAACCGGTCCTCGCGGACGGTCAGCACGACGAGGTCGACGGTGACGGCCACGCCCGGGTAGTCGGTCATGGGACGACCCTACCCCCTTCATGTCATCTTGACGATTACCGGTCCGGCGCCTTATCGTCAGATTGACATCAACCGATCGAGAGGAAGACCGATGGCCGACATCGCCCGCTACCCGCTGGTCCGTCACCTGAGGGGCTCCAGCACCAGCCACGTCGAGCAGGTCCGCCACGGGCGGACCGTCCGCGCCGGCGTCGGGGCCTCGTTCTGGTTCCGCCCGCTGGGCGCCGTGCTCAACGAGGTCCCCGTCGACGACCGGGAGCTGCCGCTGCTCTTCCACGCCCGCACCAGCGACTTCCAGGACGTGACCGTCCAGGCGACGGTGACCTACCGGGTCACCGACCCGACCACGGCCGCCGGTCGCATCGACTTCTCGATCGGGCCCGACACCGGTCAGTGGCGCAGCACCCCGCTGGACCAGGTCGCCGGGATGCTGACCGAGTCGGCCCAGCAGTACGCGATCGACCTGCTGGCCACCGCGGACCTCCCCACCGCCCTGGCCTGGGGCGTCGGTCCGCTGCGCACGGCGGTCGCCGAGGGCCTGGCCGGCGACGAGCGGCTGGCCCAGACCGGGATCAGCGTGGTCGGCGTCCGCGTGGTCGCGGTCCGGCCCGAGCCGGAGGTCGAGAAGGCGCTGCGGACACCCACCCGCGAGCAGGTCCAGCAGCAGGCCGACCGGGCCACCTTCGAGCGCCGGGCCGTCGCGGTCGAGCGGGAGCGGGCGATCGGGGAGAACGAGCTGCAGACGCAGATCGAGCTGGCCCGGCGCGAGGAGCAGCTGGTGACCCAGCGTGGCGCCAACGCGCGCCGCGAGGCCGAGGAGGCCGCAGCCGCCGGCTCGGTCGCCGCCGAGGCCGCGGCCCGCCGTACCGTCCTCTCAGCCGAGGCCGGCGCCGAGAGCACCCGGCTCGCCGGCGCCGCCCAGGGCGAGGCGGAGGCCGCGCGGGTCGCGGCGTACGACGGGGTCGGCGACGCGGTGCTGCTCAGCCTCGCCGTCCGCGAGCTCGCGGCGAACCTGCCCCGGATCGAGACCCTGGTCCTCAGCCCCGACCTGGTCAGCACCGCGCTGGCCCAGCTGGGCGCGGGCAGGACGACGGCATGAGCCTCAAGCCCCGCGTGGTGGTCGTCCACCGCCGCACGGAGTACGACGAGCTGGTGGCGGCCCACGGGACCCGCGGCCAGGCCGCGTTCTTCCTCCGCTCCCGCGGCCGTGACATCGCCGAGCTCGAGGAGCGTCACCACCGGACGCAGGCGGCGATCGCCGACGCGGTCGCCGCCGTCCCGGTGGAGTGGCGACGTGGGAGCGTCGAGCGGGAGGACGTCTCGCGCTTCCTCTTCGCCCCGGAGGACGTCGTCGTGGTCGTCGGGCAGGACGGCCTGGTCGCCAACGTCGCGAAGTACCTCGACGGGCAGCCGGTGATCGGGGTCGACCCCGAGCCGGGCCGCAACGCCGGCGTCCTGGTCACCCACGCGGCGCGCGACCTCGGCGAGCTGCTCCACGGCACCGGTCACGTCACCGAGCGCACGATGGTGCAGGCCTCGCTGGACGACGGGCAGCGCCTCCTCGCGCTCAACGAGGTCTTCGTCGGCCACCCCACGCACCAGACCGCGCGGTACGAGCTGCGCCCGCCCGCCGCCGGCGGGGAGGCCCAGGCGTCGTCCGGGGTCATCGTGGCCACGGGGACCGGGGCGACGGGGTGGTGCTCGTCGGTGGCGCGGGAGCGGGGCAGCCGGCTGCCGATGCCGGCCCCGGGCGAGCCCCGGCTGGTGTGGTTCGTCCGCGAGGCGTGGCCGTCCCCGGCGACCGGGACGTCGCTGACCGAGGGCGAGCTGGCCGGCACGGAGCTGGCGCTCACCGTCACCTCGGACCGGCTGGTCGCCTTCGGCGACGGGATCGAGAGCGACGCGCTGACGCTGGGGTGGGGACAGACGGTCCGGGTCGGGCGGGCGGAGACGGCGCTGCGGCTGGTGGCGTGACGGGCGGTCGCGGGTCAGCCGCCGTCACGGTCCCCCGAGGATGCTGTCGGCGATGGTCTGCTCGAGCCAGGCGCGGTAGGCCACCCGGGACCAGCCGCCGGTGTCGCGCATCAGGAGGTGGACCTCGGGCGAGGTGAGCGTCCACACCACCTGTGCCGCCCGGCGCGCGGAGAGCCCCGGTCGCAACGGACCGCGTGCGGCGATCCAGCCCACGACCGTCCCCATCGCCGCGCGGCGCTGCCGCACCTGGATGTCCTCGCGCAGGGCAGCCGCCTCCCGGTCGACGGCGGCGGCGCCGCGCAGGACGTCGTCGAGGGGCCGGATGCGCTCGAGCTGGTCGGTGACCCCGGCCGCCAGCATCCTCACCTGCACCCGCTGGTCGGTGCTGTCGCGGAGCGCCTGCGGCCCGCTCCGGTCGAGGAGGTCCACCGGGGCGTCGTCCCCGCCGATCGCGACGTCGAGCACCTCCTTCAGCAGCTGGATCTTGGAGCCGAAGGTCTTGTAGACGGTGTCGGCCGAGACTCCGGCCGTGCCGGCGATCGCGGACATCGAGGTGCCCGCGTACCCGGTCTCCAGGAAGTGGCCGGTCGCCGCACGCACCAGGCGACGCCTCGTCTCCCGAGCCCGCTCCTCACGCAGGGCGGAGCTGTAGGGACGTCGACCTCTTGACGCGTCGGCACTCGGCGGCACATATTCATTCTAGTAGCACTAGAGTCAATGAGGCCGCGGACACGCGGGGACAGGAGCTTCGCCATGACCGGCACCCAGGCACCGCTCGAGGTCATGCACCGCATGTTCGACGAGGGGTTCGCCACCGGTGACGACGCCGTCGTCGACGAGCTGTGCTCGCCGGACCTCGTCGAGCACCAGTTCGGCCTCGCCGGCGTCGGGGCGGAGGCGATCGCCCACGTCAAGGCAGCCATCCGCGACGTCCACGGCGCCGTCCCGGACATGCGCTTCACCGTGGAGGACTCCGTCGTCGTCGGTGACCGGGTGTGGGTGAGGGTCCGAGGCCGTGGGACCAACACCGGGCCGTTCTTCGGCCCGCCCTCGGGTCAGCCGGTCGACATCACCGTCTTCGACCAGGCGCGCGTCGTCGACGGCCGGATCGTCGAGCACTGGGGGGTGCCCGACCGGTTCGCGCTGCTCGCGCAGACCGGGGTGCTCGCGCGTGTCGGCTGAGCGGTCGGAGCCGGTTCAGTAGTACCAGGGGTAGTCGGACCAGTCCGGCTCGCGCTTCTCGAGGAACTGGTCGCGCCCCTCCTGCGCCTCGTCGGTCATGTAGGCCAGCCGCGTGGTCTCCCCGGCGAACAGCTGCTGGCCGACCAGGCCGTCGTCGATCAGGTTGAACGAGTACTTCAGCATCCGCTGGGCGGTCGGCGACTTGCCGTTGACCAGCCGGCCCCACTCCAGGGCGGTGGCCTCGAGCTCGGCGTGCGGCACGGCCTTGTTGACGGTGCCCATCTCGACGCCCTCGGCGGCGGTGTAGGTCTGGCCGAGGAAGAAGATCTCCCGGGCCCGCTTCTGCCCGACCTGGCGGGCGAGGTAGGCCGACCCGAACCCGCCGTCGAAGGACCCGACGTCGGCGTCGGTCTGCTTGAACCGCGCCTCCTCGGCGCTGGCCAGGGTCAGGTCGCAGACGACGTGCAGGCTGTGGCCGCCACCGGCGGCCCAGCCGGGCACGACCGCGATGACGACCTTGGGCATGAAGCGGATCAGCCGCTGGCACTCCAGGATGTGCAGCCGCCCGAGGCGGGCCTTGTCGACGGTCTCGGCGGTCTCGCCCTCCGCGTACTGGTAGCCGGCGCGGCCCCGGATCCGCTGGTCGCCGCCGGTGCAGAACGACCACTTGCCGTTCTTCTCGCTCGGCCCGTTGCCGGTCAGCAGCACGCACCCCACGTCGCTGGCCGTGCGCGCGTGCTCGAGCACGCGCAGCAGCTCGTCGACGGTGTGCGGGCGGAAGGCGTTGAGGATGTCGGGACGGTCGAAGGCGATGCGTACGGTGCCGTGCGCGCGGGCCCGGTGGTAGGTCAGGTCGGTGAGGTCCTCGAACCCCGGCACCTCCTGCCACGCCTCGGGGTCGAAGATCCCGGACACTCCCTCGATCGCGCTCATGGGCGGCACGCTAGTCGGTGACGAACGGAACACCGGGGCCGGTCGGGACGTTGGACGGGGCATGACACTCGAGGGCGAGTACGAGCCGAGTCCGGAGAAGTGGGTGCGTGACCAGGTCGCCACCTACGAGGCCACCGGTGGCCGGGAGGCGAACACGCTGCCCGACCACCCCGACTGGCCGATCGTGGTGATCACCTCGCGCGGGGCGAGGTCGGGTCGGCTGCGCAAGAACCCGGTGATGCGGGTCGAGCACGAGGGGGCGTACGCCGCCGTCGCGTCGAAGGGCGGCGCGCCGGAGCACCCGACGTGGTTCCACAACTTCGTGGCCCACCCGGAGGTCGACCTGCAGGACGGCCCCGAGCCCCACACGTACCGCGCCCGGATCGTGGAGGGCGAGGAGCGCGCGGCCTGGTGGGAGCGCGCCGCGGCGGTCTATCCGCCGTACCTGGAGTACCAGGAGAGGACCGACCGGGAGATCCCGGTGTTCGTGCTCGAGCGCGTCTGACCCGCACCCCTGCTGCCCCAGCAGCCCCGGTCGACGGGCGAGTTTCGAACGTGTCGGGCTTTGCAGAGGCCGACATGTTCGGAAGTCCCCGGCCGGCCGGGGACTTCCGGTCCCGCCGGGTCAGGCGGTGCTGATCGTCACCGCGAGCCCGGCGAGGTGGCCGAGGCGGGCGAGCTCGGAGTCCAGGAACTCCGGGCCGCCGCGGCGCGCGATCACCACGATCTCGTTGCCGTCCAGGCGGGCGGCGGCGTAGAGGGTGTCCTCGTCGCCGGGCACCTCGAGGCGGCCGGAGCGCTCCAGCTCGACGAAGGCGAAGTGGTCGGGGGCCGCGCCGGTGCGGTGCAGGGCCCCGCGGGAGCGGTGCAGGCGCATCGCCCAGTCGGCGCGGAAGGTGCCGGGCAGGACGTCGATCAGCGCGTCCCGGGCCCGCGGGGGGTCGTCGCTGAGCTGCTCGACGGCCTCGAGGTCGAGGAAGAGGTTGCCGCCGGGGGCGTAGTGGCTGATCCAGATCACCTCGACGCCGTCGAGGTCGCTGCAGACCGAGACCACCGAGTCCGGCATCGAGCCGGGCGCCATCTCGAGCAGCACGTCGTCGACCGCGCGGCCGTCGTGACGCTTCTCGACGATCTCGATGGCGCCGATGTCGCCGCCGGCCTCACCGATCGCGGTCGCCAGTCGTCCCAACGACCCCGGGACGTCGGGCAGCTCGACACGCATCAGATAGGGCACGCGCGGCACCCTAACGGGCCCGCGTTGCGCGCCCGTTTCGGTGACCAGGGGACGGTCAGCCTTCCCCTGGTACGTCGGGCCCCGCGCCGCCGAGCCGCTGCCGCAGCCCGGTGGCCCGGACGGCCCGCCGCCCGATCGCGGCGCGCACCTCGGCCTCGGCGCCGACCACCACGACACGCCCCCGGGCCCGGGTGACCGCGGTGTAGAACAGCTCGCGGGTCAGCAGGCGGGAGCGGGCCGGGGGCAGCACGACCAGCACCTCGTCGGCCTGGCTGCCCTGGCTCTTGTGGATGGTCAGGGCGTGCATCGTCTCGACCTGGCCGAGCCGGCTGGGCGCGAGGTCCAGGGCCTGCGGGACCGCGGCGACCCGGGCGCGCAGGCCGCGGACGGGGTCGCGGACCACGACGCCGGCGTCGCCGTTGTGGACGCCGAGCCCGTAGTCGTTGGCGGTCACCAGGACGGGCCGCCCGGCGTACCAGGTCGCCCAGACCGGCTCCCCGGTCTCCTCGGCCACCCACCGCTCGACCAGGCGGTTCCAGTGGCGCACCCCGGCGGAGCCCTCGCGGTGCGCGCAGAGCAGCCGCTGCTGGTCGAGCAGCCGCAGCGCGGCCTCCGCCTCGCCGGACGCGGCGGCCCGGACCAGCTCCAGCGCCCGGGGCAGCACCAGCTCGCGCACCGCCGGGACCGGGTCGGGGTCCTCGACCAGGCGGAGGTGCTCGTCGCCGGACCGCAGGAGGTCCAGCGCCCGGTCGGCGTCGCCGTCGCGGACCGCGGTCGCCAGGTCGCCGATGGCGTCGCCGTAGCGGTGGGAGGTACGCAGGGCCGCGACCGCGAGGTGCTCGTGGCCGGCCAGCCCGGCGACCAGGTCGGCCAGCACCGCGCCGGCCTCGACCGACGTCAGCTGGTCGGGGTCGCCGACCAGGATCAGCCGGGTCGTGGGGCGCACGGCCTCGAGCAGCCGGGCGGTGAGGGTCAGCGACACCATCGAGGTCTCGTCGACCACCACCACGTCGTGCGGCAGGCGGTCGCCGCGGTGGTGGCGGAACCGGGTCGAGCTGCGCGGGTTGCTGCCCAGCAGCCGGTGCAGGGTCACCGCCTGCGGGCGGCCCACCCGCTCCTGGTCCACCGCGGGCAGCCCAGCCAGCTCCTCCTCCACCGCCTGCTGCAGGCGTGCCGCGGCCTTGCCGGTCGGGGCGGCCAGGGCGACCCGCGGGCGGGGCCGGCCGGCGACCTCGGCCTGCTCGGCCAGCAGCGCCAGCAGGGCCGCGACGGTCGTGGTCTTGCCGGTGCCAGGTCCCCCGGTGAGCACGGTGGTCCGCTGGGTCAGGGCCGTGCGTGCGGCGGCGCGCTGCTCGTCGTAACCGGGCAGGGGGAAGACCCGGTCGAGCCCGGTCTCCAGCGCGGTGCTCTCCACGTCGGTCGGCGCGTCCAGCGGGGGCCGGGCCAGGAGGTCGTCGCAGACCTGCTGCTCCTCGCGCCAGTAGCGGTCGAGGTAGAGCAGCCGGTCCTCCAGCAGCCGCAGCACCGTGGCGCCACCCTCGGACGGCCGGGTCAGCGCGCTGGCCCGTACGGCGGCGTACCAGGCACCGGGCTCGGGCCAGGGCAGCACGGCCGCCGGGTCCTCCCCCGCCTCGGGCTCCGCGTCCGGTTCCGAGCCCGCGGCCGCGGCCGCCGGGTCGTCGGGCACCTCGGTCCACAGCACCACCTCCTCGGCGACGGTGTGCAGGTCGACGCAGACCGAGCCCCCGCGGACGGCGCGGACGGCCAGCGCGAGGGCCAGCGCGACCTGCTCGTCGCGCTCGCCGAGCGAGGCGCACAGCCGCTGGGCGACGTGCACGTCGACCGCCTCGAGCACCCCGGCGTCGTTGAAGGTGCGCAGCAGCCCGGTCGCGCCGCGCGCACGCCGGTGGTCCCAGGCGTCCTCGGAGGTGACGTCGGCGCCGGTGGCGGGTGCGGTGGTCACGTCGGTCCCCGTCCGTCGAGCAGGTCGGAGAGCGCCAGGACCAGGGCGGTCGGCGGTCGCCAGGAGAAGACCCCCGCGGGGTGGCCGTCGGTCACCGGGGTGTCCACCCCGGCCATCCCGCGCAGGTAGAGGTAGAGCAGGCCGCCGAGGTGGCGGTCGGGGTCGTACCCGGGCTGGCGCCAGCGCAGGAAGCGGTGCAGCACCGCGGTGTAGAGCAGGGCCTGGAGCGGGTAGTCGGAGTGCAGCATCGCCGCGGTCACCCGGTCCGGGGCGTAGTCGGCGGTGGTCAGCGACTGCTCGGGGTCGCCGAGGCGGTTGGTCTTGTAGTCGACGACGACGTAGCGCGGGTCGGCCCCCGCGGTCTCACGCAGGCGCAGGACGACGTCGATCGAGCCCGACAGGTAGCCCCGCAGGGGCTGGTCGCCGAGCCCGGGGGCGAGCAACCGGTCG
This sequence comes from Nocardioides aquaticus, assembly GCF_018459925.1. Classification (NCBI taxonomy): domain Bacteria; kingdom Bacillati; phylum Actinomycetota; class Actinomycetes; order Propionibacteriales; family Nocardioidaceae; genus Nocardioides; species Nocardioides aquaticus. Next base: position 314,086 of record NZ_CP075371.1, on the reverse strand, counting down.
GCGTACGGCGCGACCGGGTCGTCGGGGGCGAGGTGGGTGCGCAGGAGCCGGCCGACGTCGGCCAGCACGGCCTCCGCCGCCGCACCGCCGGCCGCCACCAGGTCGCCGCCGCCCAGCGGCAGCTCGAAGTCCAGCTCGCAGAGCCGGTCGGCCAGCGCGACCGAGCGCAGCGTCCGCCCGGGGGCGAGCGGCCCGAGCGGGGTGTCGTGCAGGGGGACGAGCGCCGCGGCCAGCGCGGCCGGCGCGACCTCGACCGGCCAGAACGCGGCGTGCTCGCGCACCCGCGCCTCGAGCTCCTCGGCGAGGTCGGGCGCGTCGGGGTCGGCGTCCTCCAGCACCGCGTGGACCAGGGAGCCGAACGCGGCCCCCGACGGCAGGTCCGCCATCGGGGAGGCGACGTCGTGCGTGCCGGCGGGCCCGTCGGACCGTGGCTCGTCACCGGTGGCCAGCAGGTCGTCGGCCTCGTCGTCGAGCGCACCGACCTCGGGCTCGCTGGTCGCGCCGCGGGCCTCCTCGGCCGCGCGGACGAGCCCGGAGTACGACGTGCGCCGCCACCCGGCGTCGATCGGGCGGGTGAAGCGCCGGACCCCGAGCCGGCCCACGTCGGTGGGCAGCGGCACGGCCGGCGGCGCGGCGACCAGGGACTGCTCGACGCGCGGCCCCCCGACGGACTGCCACGCCCGGAGCTGGGCCAGCACGTCGGTGTCGGCCGGCTTCTCCGACAACCGCTCGGGGACCTCGGCCTGACCGGGCCGGCGGTCGCGCAGCAGGCGGGACAGCCCGCCGTTGGGCTCGTCGTACGACGGCGCCCACCAGGCCACGACCTGCGACTGGGCGCGGGTCAGCGCGACGTAGGTCAGCCGGGTGGCGTCGCCGGCCTCCTCGGAGCGGCCGCGGGCCTCGACCTCGCGTGAGCCGGGCCGCGACCCGCCGACGTCGAGGCAGCGCTGGTCGCCCTCGTGGTGCAGCACGCTCTCGCGCTGCTGGACGTTGCGGTTGAAGGCGAAGGGCAGGTAGACGACCGGGAACTGCAGGCCCTTGGCCACCCAGACGGTCATCACCTGCACCGCGGCCGCGTCGCTGTCGAGCCGCCGGTTGCGCACGGCGTCGCCGCCCTCGTCGCGCCGCTGCGCGCGCAGCCACTCGAGCAGGGCGGGCAGGCCGAGGCGGTCGCGGTGGGCCGTCTCGTGCAGCACCTGTCCGACGTGGGTGAGGTCGGTGAGGTCGCGCTCGCCGCCGCGGTGGGCCAGCACCCGTGCAGCCATCCCGTCGGCGACGGCCGCCTCGAGCACGGCCGCGACCCCGCGACGGCGGGCGTGGTCGGCCCACCGGCGCAGCGTCTCGGCCACCTCGTCGGTCAGGTCGTCCCCGCGCCGCCCCAGCTCGGCGGGGGTGCGGCCGAGGAACGGGGTGACCGCGGCCGCGCGGACCAGGCCGGCGCGGTACGGCTGCTCGAAGGCCTCCAGCAGGGCCAGCCAGTGCTCGGCCGCGGCCGAGCCGAGGACGTCGCTGTCGCCGGTGTAGACCGCGGGCACCCCGGCGGCGGCCAGCGCGTCCCGGCAGGTCCGGGCGTCCCCGTGGCGCTCGACGATCACGGCGACGTCGCGGGCCTCCACCGGGCGACCGTCCCAGGTCGCGCCGGAGGCCAGCAGGCCGGCGACGTCGGCGGCCAGGTCGGCGGCGACGTGCGCGCGGACGCGGTCCATGGGCACGGTCCGGGTCGTGCGGATGTCGAACTTCTCGCGGGTCACCACGCGCAGCCGGAACGGGTCGTTGCACGGGGCGCCGCGCAGGCGTCCGGTCGCCTGGTGGGCGCCGACGTCGCGCACCACGATGTCGGGATGGCCCAGGGCGGCGCCGCGCAGGACCGCCAGCAGGCTGTCGACCAGCGGGCCGTCGCTGCGGTAGTTGGTGGCCAGGGTGCAGCGCTGCTCGGCGCTGCGCGCCGCCTGCAGGTAGGTCACCACGTCGCCGCCACGGAAGCCGTAGATGGCCTGCTTGGGGTCCCCGATCAGCACGACGGTCGCGTGGCCGGCGAAGGCCCGCTCGACCACCTGCCACTGGACCGGGTCGGTGTCCTGGAACTCGTCGACCATCACCACCCGCCAGCGCGTCCGCATCCGCTGCCGCGCCGGGGCGTCGGGGTCGGCCAGCGCGTCGGCGAGCCGGCCCAGGAGGTCGTCGTAGCCCAGCACGCCCATCCGCCGCTTGCGCCGCTCGAGCTCGGCGAGCACGTCGCGCGCGAACCCCACCCGCACCGCGGCCGTGGTGCCGGGCTCGGGGTCGCGCGGCGTCAGGACGGCGCCCGGGTTGGCCACGGCCGTGGTGGCCAGCGCGAACGCGGCGGCCCGGGTCAGCTCCGGGTCCTCGACGGCCTGGCCGAAGCGCGCGAGGTAGAGGTCGTCGACGATCTCCCCCACGAGGTCCGAGAGGTCCTCGACCAGCGTCACGCCCGAGTCGCTGTCACCGGCCACGCCCAGCGAGCGGAGCACGAGCTGGCAGAACTGGTGCGTGGTGGCGATCGTGGCCGCGTCGAAGTCCGCCAGCGCGTCGCGCAGGCGTCGCTCGCGGTCCCCCAGCTCGTCGGGGTCGGCGTCGAGCAGGTGGTCCAGCAGCGGCGTCGTGACGCCGTCGTACGCCGCCCCGCCCGACCCCACCGGGTCGCCCTCCCGAGCCGCCCGGGCGCCGCGCAGCGCGTCGTGCGCCTCGTCGAGCTGGTCCCGGACGCGCTCGCGCAGCTCCTGGCTGGCCGCGCGGCCGAAGGTGATCAGCAGCATCTCCTCGAGCCGGGCGCGGCCCTCGGCGACGTAGCGGGCGACCAGGCCGGCCAGGGTGTAGGTCTTGCCGGTGCCGGCGCTGGCCTCGAGCACGGTCGTGGTGGGTCCCTCGGGCAGGGCCCCGAGCAGGTCGAAGGGCACCAGGTCGTCGGGGGCGGCCGCGCCGGTCGCGGAGGAGGTCACAGCCGCACCTCCGCCCGCAGCAGGGGCAGCCACAGCCGGGCCGCCAGGGCGCCGAGCCGGGTGCTCTCGCCCTCGACCTGCTCGTCGGCGCGGGGCTCGCCGAGCAGGACCGACAGGGGCGCTCGGGGACCCCACACGCGCACGTGGGCCGGCTCGGCGTCCTCCGCGGGATAGCGGCCGCTGGTCCACTCGCGGCCCGCGGCGTGCACCGGGTCGTCGTGGCTGTGCCGCGCGGTGGCCCACGCGTACGACGTCTTCACCGGCAGCGGCAGCGGCTCGCGCCGGCCGGCGTCGTAGAGCCGGACGAGGTCCTCGAGGACCGACTGGGGCTCCTCGTCGGGCGGGCCGAGCAGGACCTCGCGGACGCCGGTCCCCCGACCGCCGGCGCGGCCGACGACCACCGAGGTCCAGTGCTTGTCGGGGTCGTGGCTGGCCAGCGCGAGCATGCGTACCCAGGCCTCGACGAGGTGCTTGCCGGACAGCTTGGAGTAGGTCCGCGCCACCAGCCTGCCCTCGTGCACCGGGGCGACGGTGCCGGTGACCCGGCGCCCGCTGCGCAGCGTCACGTCCACGTCGTGGGCGCGGGCCTCCCCGCGGCGGTGGACGTGGACGGCGCGGGCGATCACCTCGGCCTGGGCCGCGGCGTCCTTGGCCTTGCGCCAGCCCAGCCGGCCCGGCGGCAGCTGGCCGCGGCGCCACTCGGCGGCCAGGGCGGCCTCGGGGCGGGTGCCGCGCAGCATGTCCTCGAGCATCCGGTTGCCCACGCCCCAGGTCTCGAGGCCGCCGATCTCCACCGGCATCGCGTCGCTGACGCCGTCGGCCTCCCAGGGAAGGCTGACGTCGAGGGCACGGAAGAAGCCCCGCACGGGGTCGCGCAGGAAGGAGACCAGCGCGGCGAGCGGCACGTCGTCGACCACGTCGGGTCCGCCGGAGCCGGCCGGCGAGGCCAGCGGTCCGTCCAGGAACGGCGGCGCCTCGGGGCGCGGTCGGCTCATCACCCGCGCGGCCGCGAGCACGGCCGGGTCGAAGGTGAACGGGCCCGGCGTGCCGAGCCGGCCGTCGGCGGCCGCGCGGGGGTCGAACGGCTGGAGGGGGTGCTCGACCAGGACCTGCTCGCGCACGGGCGCCACCGTTGTGCGGTCGAGGGCGTCGAGGAGCTCGCCCAGCGGGACCGCGGGCGGGCGGCGCCGGCCGGTGTGCTCGTCGGCGCCGGTGAAGGTGACCACGAGCGTGCCCGTGGTCGCCCCGATCGCGTCCAGGAGCAGCTGCCGGTCCTCGGAGCGGGCGTCGCGCTCGCCCGTCAGCGGGGTGCGGGCCAGGACGTCGTCGCCGTCGACCGCGCCCTGCCGCGGGAAAACGCCGTCGTCCAGGCCGACCAGGCACACGACCCGGTGCGGCACCGACCGCATCGGCACCATGGTGGCCACGGTCAGGCTGCCGCTGCGGAAGTTGGCCCGGGTCGGCCGGCCGGCCAGGTGGTCCGCCAGCAGCGCGCGGACGTCGCGCAGCCGCAGCTCCACGCCGGCCCGCTCGCCGGCGTCGGCCAGCACCGCCGCGAGCTCGCGGTGCACCTGCCCGGTCTGCCAGGTCTCCCCTCGCTCGGGCCGGGTCAGGGAGGCCACCGCCCGCCCCAGCGCGTCCAGCCAGGTGGCGAGCGACTGCGGGCCGGTGAGCTCCTCCAGCGCGACGGCGAGCCGGTCGACGTACTCGGCCAGGCGTCCGGCCAGGTCGATCCGGTTGCTGCCCACGTCGTCGAGCGGCAACGTGGTGCCGACCCAGGCGCGGGAGTCGTCGGAGAGCGCCACCCCGGCCAGCACCCGGTCGAGGCCGAAGCGCCAGGTGTTCTGCACGAACCCGGCCAGGCCGTACGGCGCCCGCTGCTCGGAGTCCAGGCCCCAGCGCACGCCGGACTCGCGCACCCAGTCGGTCACGGCCTCGAGGTCGTCGTCGTCGAGGGAGAACCGTCGGCGTACCGGGGGCTGCTGGAGCAGGTCGAGCACCAGGCTGGCCGTGACCCGGCCGCCGGCGAGGTCGAGCAGGGAGGCCGCCACCGCCAGCAACGGGTTGGTCCGCACCAGCGCGCGGTCGGCCAGCCGGACCCGCAGCCGGTGCCCCGGGTGCCGTCCGGGAGCCGAGCCCTCGGTCTCGCCCACGGGCTCGGGCGGGGCCTGGTCGGCGTCCACGCCCAGCCCGAACGCCGCCGTCACCAGCGGGGCGTAGGTCTCGATGTCCGGGCACATCACGAGGATGTCGCGGGGCTCCAGCGTGGGGTCGTCGGCCAGCAGGCCGAGCAGGACCTCGCGCAGCACCTCGACCTGCCGGGCGGGACCGTGGCAGGCGTGCACCTGCATGCTGCGGTCGGCGGGGTCGTGGTGGCGACCGGCCGGGCGGACCTCGTTGGCGCGCAGGTCGGACTGCAGCCACGACAGCAACAGGCCCCCGGACCCCGGCGACCCGTCCGGCGACCCGTCCGGCGACCCGTCCCTCGACCCCTCCGGCGCCCCGTCGAGCGGCTCGTGCACGTGCTCCACCAGGTCCGTCGGCGCGCAGCTTCGCAGGCTGCGCTGCAGCTCGCGGACGTCGCGGCCTAGCGTGGCCAGCAGCGGGTGCTCGGCGTCGTTGTGCGCGGGGTCGTCGCGGCGCGGCACGGGCCCGCGTGGCACCTGGCCGGCGCCCAGGCGGGCGTCGAGCCGGCGCCACAGCTCGTCGCTGGGGTGCGGCCAGAAGAGGTGGAGGTCGTGGTGGTCGGCGAGCGCGACGAGCAGCTCGAGCTCGGCGCGCGGCATCCGGGTGTGGCCGAGCAGGCTCACCCGCGCGGGCAGGTGGGCCACCGGCCCCGACCGCAGCCGGGTCAGCGTCGCGGCGTGCCGCTCCGCCGGGGTCGGCTCGTGCACCCGCGCGGTCAGCGCCCGCCACAGCGGCGGCTGCCAGGCGAGGTCCCCGGGCAGGGCGCGCTCGGGCTCCCCGTCGCGGTCGACCCCGTCGACGTCGTCGCCGCGCGACCAGGCGGCGAGCAGGTCGGGGCGCTGCGCGGCGTACGAGGCGAGCAGGCCCGCGAGCCGGCGGGCCACGGCGTACCGGCGGCTGCGCCGCAGCTCGGCCTCCTCGCCGTCGAGGTCACGGCCGAGGTGCACGGCGAGCGGCCGGGCCCACGGCTCGTCGGTGCTCGCGTCGAGGACCTCGAGCAGCGGCCAGGCCAGCACGCCGGGCGCCCACGGGTCGTCGTCGACGGTGTCGGTCAGCTCGGCCACCAGCGAGCGGGGCGAGCGGAAGTCGACCGCGGCGCACACGCCGTCGCCGGTCGCGCTGCCCGGCCCGGACCCGAGCCGGTGCGAGAGCCGCTGGCTGAGCCACCGCTCGGTGCCCTTGGCCGGGACGAGCACCAGGTCCCGCGCGAACGGGTCGGCCGGCGCGACCGCGAGCAGGTCGCCGAGCGCGGCGGCCAGGGCGTCGGTGCGCGCGGCGCGGTGGAGGTGGAGGGCCATGGTCCGCCCGAGGCTAGACGAGACCGCCGACGACGCCCGGAGGTCGTCCCCGGCTGCCGCCGCAACCGTCACCTCGACGCGCCGGAACCGTCACCTCGGCTGTCCGCGAGCGTCATCTCGGCTGGCCGCGCGCGTCATCCCGGCGGTCAGACCTCGCGGGTGGACAGCAGCCGGTTCGGGCGGAAGCGGGGACGCAGGTCGGGGTCGAAGCGCTGCGGGCGCTCGTGCTCGAACCCGCCGGTGCTCACCAGCACCCACCGCTCGACCGGGCCGTCCTGGCCGAGCACCCCGAAGGCCGCCCCGACGACCGCGGCGGCCACGGCGTCGCCGCAGGCCTCGTGGACCGGCGGCACGTGGAACTCCATCCGGTCCAGCTCCGCGCGCGTGCCCAGCAGCACCAGCGGGTGGTCCAGGGTCTCGCCGCACACCGCGCAGATCCGCGACAGGGCGCACTGGATGACGCGCTTCTTGTTGAGCACCCGCAGGGAGCCGCGCCCGTCGTCGTCCTCGCAGACGTACGGCACCGGTCCCCCCAGCTCGGGGTCCCGGGGCCGCTCGTCCAGGCCGGTGGTGCCGATCATCAGGACGCGGCCGCGGCGTACTTGCCGGTCTCCGGGCGGCGCGAGCCCAGCTGCTCGGCGCTCTTGCGACCCCGCGCGACCTCCATCTGCCCCTCCATGACGTCCTCGCGGTCGCCGGAGGTGAAGCGGTTGGGCAGCGAGAGCTTGATGATCGTGCGGAGCGCCTGGCCGTACTGCCGGTGCAGCGGGCCGGTGGTGTACGGCAGCTTGTACTTCTCGCACAGCTGGCGCACGCGCACCGAGATCTCGCCGTAGCGGTTGCTGGGCAGGTCGGGGAACAGGTGGTGCTCGACCTGGTAGCCGAGGTTGCCCGACAGGACGTGCAGCATCTCGCTGCCCTCGAAGTTGGCGGAGCCGAGCATCTGGCGCAGGTACCACTCGGGACGGGTCTCGTCCTCGATCTGCTCCTCGGTGAAGTGCATCGCCCCGTCGGGGAAGTGCCCGCAGAAGATGATCACGTAGGACCACAGGTTGCGGGTCACGTTGGCCGCGGCGTTGGCGTAGACCGTGGTCATGAAGTGCGGCCCCGACAGCGCCGGGTAGACGACGTAGTCCTTGACGGCCTGGCGGCGCCCCTTCTGCCAGATCTGCTTGAGCTGCTTCTTCATGACCTTGGGGTCCTTCTCGCCCTTGCGGATCGCCTCCAGGTCGAGGTCGTGCAGCGCGACGCCCCACTGGAACAGCGTGGCCAGGGCGGCGTTGTAGAGCGGCTGCCCCAGGTTGACCGGGTGCCACTTCTGCTCCCGCGCCATCCGCAGGATGCCGTACCCGATGTCGTTGTCGTAGCCGAGCACGTTGGTGAACTGGTGGTGCACGTAGTTGTGCGAGTGCTTCCACTGCTCGGCCGGCTGGGCGGTGTCCCACTCCCAGTTCGAGGAGTGCACCTCGGGGTCGTTCATCCAGTCCCACTGGCCGTGCATGACGTTGTGGCCGATCTCCATGTTCTCGAGGATCTTGGCCACGCCGAGCATCGCGCCGCCGACGACGGCGCCGGGCACCCGCGTCCTGCGGTGGTACGCCGAGACGCCCAGCGTGATCCGCGCCGCGGTCGCGAGACCGCGCTGCAGACGGATCATCTTGTAGATGTAGTCCGCGTCCTTGCTGTTCCGGCTCTCCTCGATCTCGGCGCGCAGGGCGTCGAGCTCGGCGCCGAGCTGCTCGACCTCCTCGGCGGTGAGGTGGGTGTACTCCTTGACGTCGGCGATGGCCATCGCGTCGTCCCTTCGGGTCGTCGTGTGTCGCGGTCTGGTGGTGCTCAGATGTCGAAGGTGCAGTCGCCCACGGGGGCGGTCACGCAGGTCTGCACGCTGCCGTTGGGCTCGGCGAACTCCTCGCCGTTGCGCAGGTCGCGGACCTTGCCCTCGACCATGGTCACGCTGCAGGTGTGGCAGATGCCGGCGCGGCAGCCGTACGGCATCCCGACGCCGGCCTGCTCGCCACCCTCGAGGACCGTGGTGGCGCCGTCGATCTCGACGCTCTTGCCCGAGCTGCGGAAGGTCAGGGTGCCCCCCTCGCCGCCCTCGCCGGTGAAGTTCACCGAGAACCGCTCCAGGTGGAGCCGGTCCTCGAGGCCGGCCTCGTCCCAGAACTCGCTGGCGGCGTCCAGCATCGGCCCGGGCCCGCAGGCCCAGACCTGGCGCTCCCGCCAGTCGGGGCACAGCTCGTCGAGGTGGTCCTCGAGCACCAGCATGCCGTCGTCGTCGGTGTAGCGCTCGTGCACCGTCAGCGAGTCGTGGCGCCCGGCGAGCTCGGCGAGCTCGTCACGGAAGATCATCCGGTCCTGCGTGGTGGAGGAGTAGCTCATCACCACGTCCGGCATCGTGCCGCGACGGTCCAGGGTGCGCAGCATGGACATCACCGGCGTCACGCCGCTGCCGCCGACCAGGAACAGGATCCTGGCCGGGGGCGGGTTGGGGAGCACGAAGTCGCCCGACGGCAGGGCCAGCCGGATGACGGTGCCCGGCTCCACGCCGTTGACCAGGTGCTGGGAGAGGAAGCCCTCGGGCATCGCCCGGACCGTGATGGCCAGGGTGCGTCCCCGCCGCCTCGGCGGGGTCGAGACGGAGTACGAGCGCCAGTGGAACCGGCCCCCGACCTGCAGCCCGATCCCGATGTACTGGCCGGGCTGGTGGGTGTAGCGCCAGCCCCAGCCGGGACGGATGACCACGGTGGCGGTGTCCTCGGTCTCCGGCACGACCTTCTCGATCACCCCGCGCAGCTCGCGGGTGGTCCAGAGCGGGTTGACCAGGGCCAGGTAGTCGTCGGGGAGCAGCGGGGTGGTCAGCTGGGCGCCCGCGCGGCGGACACCGTCCCAGGACAGACGATCTTTGACGGACACGCAGGACACCCTTTCGGCGGCGGACCTGCGTCAGTCAACACTCGTTCACCGAAAGTGACAACCCCCCGGGGGCCTGGTCGGACCGGGCGGCGTCAGCGCGACGCGGCCCGGCGCCCGGCGCGCTGCTCGGCACGCTGGGCGGAGACGCGGTCCTGCTCGTCGAGCTCCGCCAGGGCGTCCGGCTTGCCGTGGAACCGGCGGTAGCTGTAGATCATCAGGCCCAGCGCGATCGCTGCGGAGCCGAACTGGGTGACGGCGGTCCAGATGCCGCCGGGCAGCCACCACGAGTCCGGCAGGCTCCACCACTGCGGGGCCGGCGGGTCGATCGTCCAGAGCACGCCGCAGGCGACGAGGACCACCACGCCGACCAGGGTGACCGACATCTGCAGCGGGCCCGAGACGCTGCGGGCGGCCTCGCGCAGGGCGCGCCGCTTGACCGGGTCGAGGCGGCGCTCGGCCCACTCGTACTGCTGGGACAGCACGATCAGACCGGCCATGATGCACAGCAGGCCCGGCCCGGGCAGGATCAGGGCGGCGACGCCGATCAGGACGAGGAGCCAGCCGACGGTCTCCAGCACCACGCGTTTGACGGTGCCACCACCGGGGACGTTCATGCCTCGGATCATCCCAGATCCGCCCAAGCCGCGCGCGGGGGTTCTCACCCCGACCCCTCCCGGGCCCTCCCGCGCGCGGCCGGCCCACCGGCCGCTCCGGCCGCTCAGCCGGTGTGGTGGACCTCCTGCAGCCCGAAGACCGGGGTCGGGAGCCCGGCGTGCCGGGCCGTGAGCTGCAGCGCCAGGTAGAGCGAGTAGTGCCGCGACTGGTGCAGGTTGCCGCCGTGCATCCACAGGTTCTCGACCTGGGTCGGCTTCCACATGTTCCGCTGCTCGCCCTCCCACGGCCCGGGGTCCTTGGTGGTGTCGGACCCCAGGCCCCACACCTTGCCGAGCCGGTCCGCGGTGTCCTGGTCGACCAGGTCGGCCACCCAGCCGTTCATCGAGCCGTAGCCGGTGGCGTAGACGACGAGGTCGGCCGGCAGCTCCGTGCCGTCCTCCAGCACGACCGCGTCCTCGGTGAGGTGGTCGACCTGGCCGTGGGCCAGCTTCACCTCGCCGTTCGCGACGAGGTCGGCCGAGCCGACGTCGATGTAGTAGCCCGAGCCGCGGCGCAGGTACTTCATGAACAGCCCCGACCCGTCGTCACCCCAGTCGTGGCGGAAGCCGGCCCGCTCGAGGCGCTCGTAGAAGTCGGCGTCCTGCTCGGCCATCTTCTCGTAGGCCGGGATCTGGAACTCGTGCATGATCCGGTAGGGCAGGGAGGCGAAGATCAGGTCGGCCTTCTCGGTGGTCACCCCGGCCTCGAGCGCCCGCTCGGAGTAGAGGTCGCCAAGGCCGTGCTCCATCAGCGAGTGACTCTTGACGATGTGGGTCGAGGAGCGCTGGACCATGGTGACGTCGGCGTCGTTCTCCCACAGCGCCCCACAGATGTCGAAGGCGGAGTTGTTCGAGCCGACCACCACGACCTTCTTCCCGCGGTACGCGTCCGGGCCGGGGTGGCGCGAGGAGTGGTGCTGGTCCCCGCGGAACACGTCCTGGCCGGGCAGCTCGGGCACGTTCGGCTTGCCGGACATCCCCGTGGCCATCACCAGGTGCGTGGGGCGCAGCGTGACCGGCTTGCCCTCGCGCTCCATCTCGACGGTCCACTTCCCGGTCGCCTCGGAGAAGGTCGCGCTGGTCGCGGTGGTGCTCGACCAGTACGGCACCTCCATCACCGTGGTGTACGACTCCAGCCAGTCCCCGATCTTGTCCTTGGGGGCGAAGACCGGCCAGGTGTCGGGGAACTTCAGGTACGGCAGGTGGTCGTACCAGACGGGGTCGTGCAGGCACAGCGACTTGTAGCGGCTGCGCCACTGGTCGCCGGGGCGGGCGTGCTTGTCGATCACCAGCGACGGCACGCCGAGCTGGCGCAGCCGCGCCCCGAGGGCGATGCCGCCCTGCCCGCCGCCGACCACCAGGACGTACGGCTGGGTGGTCGAGCCGAGCTCCTCGGCCTCCTGCTGCTGCTGCTCGAGCCAGGTCGTGCGGTCCTTGGTGGCGCCGTGCTGCGCGCCCATCGGGCGGTGGGTGCCGCGCGGCTCCTCGTGGCCCTTCAGCTCGTAGAGCGTGGTGAGGAAGGTCCAGGCCTTGAGCTCGCCGCCCTCCTCGGTGAACCGGGCGACGCCGCGGCCGCGGCCGGTGGCGGTCTCGAAGGTGAACCAGGCGGTGGTCACCCCGTCCGCCTCCTCGGCCGGCTCCTCCAGCGCGAACCCGCTCGGCGCGGTGTGCGACAGCGTCGCGTGGAGCAGCTCCGCCACGCCGGACGGGTCCTCGACGGTGGTGATGTTCCAGGAGAAGGCCACCAGGTCGCGCCAGAAGCTGGTGGCGGCGAACATGCCGGCCGCGCGGTCGACGTCGCCGTCGGCGAGGGCCTGCTCGAAGGAGGCGAACCAGGCCGTGGCCCGGTCCTGCGGGGCGGTCGGTGTGTCGGGGCGTTCCAGGGTCTCGGTCATCTCATCCCTCCGGTGGGCGTGCGTGTGACCGACAGCACACCGCGCCGCCGGTCGCGGCGCCAGGGTTGCAGCATGTTGCGGCGACCGGTCCGTGCGGCGGACCGTGTGGTGCGGCTCACAGTCGCGACCTATCCTCGGGCCATGAGCGGGGTCGACCTGGGCCGACAGGCCCACGAGCTGGCCCGCACGCACGACGTGGTGCTGGCGGGCGGTCGCCCGGACCGGGCGCCGCGGGCCGTGGTCGCCCGCTCCTGGGAGCGGGTCCTGGCGCTCGGGCTGGACCCCGACCGCAGCCACGTGCGGGACCCGCGGGACGCCGCCGAGCTCGCCCGCCGACGGTCCGTCAGTCCGTTGCGCCTGGTGGTGGACGACCTGCGCGCGGTGCTCACCTCGACCGCCGACGCCTCCCAGTTCGTGATGGTCGTCTGCGACGCCGACGGGGTGCTGCTGTGGCGGGAGGGGTCGGCCCGGGTCCTGCGCCAGGCCGACCGCCTGGGGTTCGCCGAGGGCGCCACCTGGACCGAGGGCGCGGTCGGCACCAACGCGATCGGCACGGCGCTGGCCGAGGCCACCGCGGTCCAGCTCTTCTCCGCCGAGCACTTCGAGCACCAGCAGCACCCCTGGTACTGCACGGCCGCGCCGCTGCACGACCCCCGCACCGGGGAGCTGCTCGGCGTCGTGGACGTCAGCGGACCCGCGCTGACCCTGCACCCGGCGCTCGCCGCGCTGGTGGCCAGCGCCGTGCGGGTGGCCGAGCACCAGCTCTGGCGCCGGCACCAGGACGACCTGCACCGGCTGCGGTCCTCGGTCGAGGGCTCGCTGGGTCGCGGTGGGCCGCTGCTGGTCGTCGACGACCACGGGTGGGTGGCGCACCGCGCCGGCGTCGATGCCGGCCGGGACCGGATCGCCGCCCCCCGCGAGCACCAGCCGCTGGCCGTGCCGGGGCTCGGCCTCTGCCTCCCGGTGCGGCTGCCCGGCGGGTGGCTGGTCCGACCGCAGGGCGCCGCGACCCGGCTGGAGGCCGAGCTGGTGCACCTCGACGGCGGGAGGCAGCCGGGCCTGCGGGTGCGGACCGGCGCCGGCAGCGGCCCCGCGGAGAGCTGGACCCGCCCCCTGACCCCGCGCCACGCCGAGCTCCTGCGCCTGCTCGACGCCGCCGGGCCCGCCGGCCTGGGCGCGCGGGAGCTGAGCGTGGCGCTGCACGGCGACGCCGACCACGAGGTCGCGGTGCGCGCCGAGGTCTCCCGCCTGCGCCGCGCGGTGGGCGCCCTCGTCGCCACCCGGCCGTACCGGCTCGCGGACGGCGTGACGCTGCACGACCGCACCCGCTGAGGCGACGGCCCGACACGCCGCGGTCCAGCGGCAGTGGACGACTGATGTCGTCTATGTCTACTATTTCAACCGACTTAGCCTTTTGGGTCGAGTCACTCCTGTCGCTCGTCCCAGAAGGTCTTCCTCATGCGCAAGCTCATCGTCCTCGGCTTCGTGGGCTTCCTCGCCCAGCTCATCGACGGCTCCCTCGGCATGGCCTACGGCGTCACGTCGTCGACCATGCTGCTGGCCGTCGGGGTCGCCCCGGCCGCCGCCTCGGCCGCCGTCCACTTCTCCGAGATCGGCACCTCGCTGGTCTCCGGGTTCTCCCACCACAAGCTCGGCAACGTCGACTGGCGCACCGTGCTGATCCTGGCCGGGCCCGGCTTCGTCGGCGCCTTCGCCGGCGCGACGTTCCTCTCGAGCCTCGACGGCGACACCGCGAAGCCGTGGGTCGCCGGCATCCTGCTGGCCCTCGGCGTCTACGTGATCTACCGGTTCCTGGTGCTGGGCGGTCGCCGTCCGACCTTCAAGGCGCGCCCCTCGGCGCGGATGCTGATGCCGATGGGCCTCTTCGGCGGCGCCATGGACTCCATCGGTGGCGGCGGCTGGGGCCCGGTGGGCACCACGACGCTGCTCTCCTCGGGCCGCCTGGAGCCCCGCAAGGTGGTCGGCTCGATCGACACCTCGGAGTTCGTGGTCGCCGTCGGCGGCTCGCTCGGGTTCCTGATCGGCCTCGGCTCGCAGGGCATCCTCTGGGGCTACGCCCTCGCGCTGCTGATCGGTGGCGTGGTCGCCGCGCCGATCGCGGCCTACCTGGTGAAGATCCTGCCGGCGCGCGTCCTCGGCGTGGCCGCCGGCGGCCTGATCATCCTGACGAACTCCAAGACCATCCTGGAGTCCCTCGGCGCCACCGGCGCCACCGTCGGGGTCGCCGCCGCGTTCCTCTTCGTCCTGTGGATCTCCGGCATCACCTGGGCGGTCAAGCAGGAGCAGCGCACCCGGGCCCTCGAGCGCCAGGGCGTCGAGGTGCCCGCCGTGCCCGTCGTCTGAGCACCGCAACGCCCCGCCCCACCACCGCGGTGGCGGAGCCCGTCGGTCACGGACCGGTGAGCATCGCCACCGCGGCGTCGCGTCCCTGGCGCTCGCGCACCTCGACGCCCTTGGACTCGAGCATCCGGTAGGCGGCGAAGAACGCGTCCAGCTCGTCGAGGAAGGCCGTCGACAGGTCACCGAGGTCGCGCAGGTGGTCGGCGTGGTGGTCCTTGTCCGGCACGACGATCAGCTTGGTCTCGGCCTCCCCGCCGACCTCGAGCAGGTACGCCCCGATCACCCGGCAGCGCATGTGCACCCCGGGGAAGGTCGCCTCCTCGAGCAGCACCAGCGCGTCGAGCGCGTCGCCGTCCTCGCCCTCCGCGCCGATGACGTAGCCGTAGTCGCCCGGGAAGCCGGCCGGCCCGCCCAGGCGCCGGTCGAACCAGATCACGCCGTCGTCGGTGGCCTCGTACTTGTTGCGGCTCCCCCGGGGGATCTCCACGACGACGTCGCAGAACCCGTCCTGGTGCAGGGCCGTGCGGTCGGTGTCATCACTCATCCGAGGACGCTATCGCCGTACCCGGGGGTGAGCGCCAGGCGCGGCGGCCTCCGTAGCGTCGCGCGGGTGAGCGACACCGTGGACCTCGGACCCCTGACCGTGCACCGCGTCGGCTTCGGCGCCATGCAGCTGCCCGGGCCGGGGGTGATGGGCCCGCCCCGGGACCGGGAGGAGGCGCTGGCCGTCCTGCGCCGCGCGGTCGAGCTGGGGGTCGACCACGTCGACACCGCGCAGTTCTACGGGCCGGCGGTCGCCAACGAGCTGATCCGCGAGGCGCTGCACCCGTACGCCGAGGAGCTCGTCCTGGTCTCCAAGGTCGGGGCGACGCGCGACGAGGACGGCGGCTGGCCGCCCGCCCAGCGGCCCGAGCAGCTGCGCGCCGCGGTCGAGGACAACCTGCGCACGCTCGGCGCGGAGCGGCTCGGGGCGGTCAACCTGCGACTGCCGGACGCGGCCCACCCGCTGCCCCCCGACCAGCAGGTCCCGCTCGCCGAGCAGCTCGGCGAGATGGTGGCGCTGCGCGAGGAGGGCAAGATCGCCGGCGTCGGCATCTCGACCGCCAGCCTGGCCCAGGTCGAGCAGGCGATCGCCGAGGCCGACGTGGTCTGCGTGCAGAACGCCTACAGCCTGCTGGACCGCTCCGACGAGGACGTCCTGGAGCTGTGCGGGCGGGCCGGGGTGGCGTACGTGCCGTACTTCCCGCTCGGCTCGGCCTTCCCGGGGCTGCCGAAGGTGACCGAGGACCCGACCGTGCTGACCGTCGCCGAGCGCCTCGGCGCCACCCCGGCCCAGGTCGGCCTGGCCTGGCTGCTGGCGCACGCCGACCACGTCGCGCTGATCCCCGGCACCTCCCGGCGCGCCCACCTCGAGCAGAACTTCGCCGTCCGCGACGTCGTGCTGTCCGCCGACGACGTGGCCGAGCTCGAGGGGGCGACCCGGTAGGTCAGGACCCGACGGACTCCTGGTCCCGCTGGTCGCGGTCGTCGTCGCGACCGGCGAGCGCGCGCTGCTTGCGCTTGTCGGCCAGCAGGCTGGTCGTGGTGACCAGCACCAGGATGCCGACGATCACGCCCAGCGAGGCCAGGGTCGGGATCTCCGGGACGCTCGGGTTCACGATGTGGCCCCAGTGCAGGACCAGCTTGACGCCGATGAAGAGCAGGATCGCGGCCAGGCCGTAGGACAGGTGCACCAGCTTGGACAGCGCGCCCTCGAGCACGAAGTAGAGCGCCCGCAGCCCGAGCAGGGCGAAGGCGTTCGTGGCGAAGACCAGGTACGGGTCTCCGGTGATCCCGAAGACGGCCGGCACGGAGTCGACCGCGAAGACGACGTCGGTGGCGAAGACGGCGACCACGACGACCAGCAGCGGGGTGACGAACCGCTTGCCGTCGCGCACCACGCTGAACTTGGTGCCCTCGTAGTCGTCGGTGACGGGGAAGAAGCGGTTGAGCAGCCGCACGACCCGCATCTCGGAGATGTCGACCGACTGCTCGTGGCCCTTGACCGCGTCGCGGAGCAGCTTGACGCCGGTGGCCAGCAGGATCAGGCCGAAGACCAGGAAGACCCAGTCGAACGCGTCGAGGGCGGCGGCACCGACGGCGATGAAGATGCCGCGCAGCACCAGCGCCCCGATGATCCCGAAGAGCAGGACCCGCTGCTGCAGCGCGCGGGGGACGGCGAAGGCGCCGAGCAGGAGCATGAAGACGAAGAGGTTGTCGACGCTGAGCGACTTCTCGACGAGGTAGCCGGTGTAGTACTCCAGCCCGGTCTGGCCGCCGTGCACCGACCAGACCCACACGCCGAAGGCCAGCGGCAGCGCGACGTAGAACGCCGACCAGCCGACGGCCTCCTTCATCGAGACCTCGTGCGGCTTGCGGGTGAGGGCGAAGTCGAGTGCGAGCAGCGCGACGACGGCGACCAGGGTCACCGTCCAGAGCGTGGGCGTGCCGATGGTGTCCAAGACGGGGTTCTCCTCAGGCGTGACTGCAGACCTGAGGTCTCCCTCGACCGGGGATCCACGCGCAGGAGCTGCAGGCGGGTCCGGCGCCGCCCGGGACGACCGCTGGGGATCGTCGTACTGACCGGGTCGGGCTTGGGTGAGGTACTCCCCTCGTGGAGGAGTCTACAGACCGAGCAGGCCCCGGGCGTACGCCGCCTGCCCGGCGTGCTGCGTGCCGTCGTCGCCCACGCTGACCAGGCGTACGCCGAGGGTCACCGGGGGGTCCCAGCGCTCGTCGACGACGCGGTCGAGGTCGGCGGGCGCGAGGCCGGAGAGGTACGCCGCCGAGCGCGCGTGCACCGCGCGCAGGTAGCCGGCCAGCAGGTCGGCGTCCGCCCGGACGAGCCCGACCTCCTCGGTGGTGTGGCCGTAGCCGATGTCGGCGTCGTCGAGGGGCAGGTCGAAGCGGCGCGCCCACCCGTCGGCGGTCCACACCTGCTCGTGGCCGGCGACGTCGGCGACGTGGTCGTCCTGCACCCGGGCGAGGTGCCAGACCAGCCAGCCGACCGGGTTCGCGTCGTCGCGGGCGGACACGGGCCGCTGCGCCAGCTGCTCGGGCGTCAGCCCGTCGACGGCGGCGAGGGCGTTCTCCTGGACACGGCCGAAGATCTCGACCAGCAGCGCGGCGGGGCTCATGCGGCGACCGTAGCCGGACGCCCAGGAGGGGCCCCTCCGGCCCCATGTCCGGAAGAGCCCCTCGATCGGGGGGCGGCGGGCGCGGGCCCGCCGCCGGGTCAGCGCCTCAGCGCAGCGCCTCGACGGCCGCGACCACGTCGACGAGTCCGTAGCCCTTGTCGAACGAGGTCGTGCCCAGGGCGCCGGGCTCGTAGGCGGCGCCGTCGGTGTACTGGTGGGCGCTCGTCTTCAGCGCCGCCTCCACCTCGGCCGGCGTCGCGGTCGGGTCGGCCTGGAACAGCTGGGCCACGATGCCGGCGACGTGCGGCGCCGCCATCGAGGTGCCGCTGATGGTGTTGAAGGTGCCCACGTCCAGCGGGCCGGGGCCGTTGCGGAAGTCCAGCCCGGTCGAGCAGATCGGCAGGTAGGGCCGGCACGACGAGGTGATGGCCTCCCCCGGGGCGCTCACGTCGGGGTAGGTCGCCTGGTCGCCGGCGAGGCCGCGCGAGGAGTAGTCGGAGACGACCCCGTCGCGGGTGCCGGTGTCCTGGTCGAAGTAGGAGGCCACCGACAGGATGCCGCCGGTGGGGTCCTGGCCGGGCGGGTTGGACAGGTTCGCCGTGCCGTCGCCCCCGTCGTTGCCGTTGGCCCACACGGTCACCACGCCCTCGTCGACCAGCGCGCGCTGCAGCTTGGCCGTGGCGCTCTGCGGGTCGAACTCACCGCCGCCGGTGGGCCCGTAGGAGTTGTTGGTGACCTTGATCGGCGGGCAGGTGCTCGCCGGCACGCCCTCGCCGCACGGCGCGGCGTGGTTCTCCAGGACCCACTCCAGGGCCATGTCGGCGCCGACGATGAACAGCACGGCGCCGGTCGACAGCGACACCACGTTCGCGCCCGGGGCGGCGCCCTGGAGCGTCCCGCCGTCGCTGAGCGTGGTCGGGCGGCCGGCGACGATGCCGCTGACGTGGGTGCCGTGCCCGCCGCCGGAGAGCGTGTCGGTGTCCACGAGCGGACCGGTCTCGACGACCTCGCACAGCGTCTCGGTCGGGTCGCACAGCGTCTTCAGGCTGGCCACCACGGCCGAGGAGCCGTCGGCCTCGCGGAAGTACGGGTGGTTCGGGTCGACGCCGGAGTCGATGACGGCGACCGAGACGCCCTCGCCGGTCAGCGCGGAGCCGTCGGCGCCGGTCAGGGTGGCGGCGGCCTCGGCCCCGCGGGTGGCCTGGTTCGAGGTCTCCTGGGTGAGGTCGATGGGTGCGTTGCCCTCGACGTAGGTCACGCCGGGCTCGGCACGCACGGCCTGGACCTGCGCCTTCGTGCCCTGGGCCGCGACCACGTCGATCGCCTCGAAGGCGTGTCGTGGGGTCATCCCGGTCGCGCCGATCGCGTCCCGCGCGGCCTGCAGCGACGAGCCGTGGACCAGCACGGTCGTGGACCCGGTCAGGCCGCCGAGGGTCCGCCCGAGGTAGTCGGAGACCGGCGCGAGGCCGTCTCCCGCGGCCGCCGGGGCAGCGGACGGGGCTGCCGACGGGGCTGCCGACGGGGCTGCCGACGAGGCCGAGGCGCCGGGGGCCGTCACCCCGGCAGCGCCGGCGGCGAGGGCCAGGACGGCGGTCCCGGTGGTCATCAGGGTGCGCACTGTTCGCTCCATGCGGTCCCCAACGAGGCTTCCCGGCGGAGGTCACGTCCCCCCGGCGAGACGGGCGAGGCCGCGCGGTCTCGTAACCCGGACGGTGCACGGTCGTTCACCCGTACGAGGCCCGCGTCACCGACGCCGTCCGGGCCCGGAGACCAGGAGGACGCATGACGCAGACCGCCCGCCCCGCAGCACGACGGGTGCGCACCGCGCGCGGCGTCGTGGCCCTCGCCGGCGCCGCCGCCCTGGTCGGCCTCAGCGGCGCCCCCGCGGCCGCGGCGACGGTCGCCCAGGCGTCCGGTACGGCCGTCCGGGTCAGCGTGGCAGGCAACCCGGCGGACTCCGGCAGCTTCCGCTCCACCCACGACGGCGACACCGAGCAGACCTCCGGCTCGAACAGCCCGGCCGTCGCACTTCCCGGCCTCGGCGTCGCCTCCGCGGGCACCCTGGCCCAGGACGCGCGGACCCGGGTCCAGGACGGCCGCGGCTACTCCGAGGCCTGCGCCGGGCTCGCCGGCGACGGCGCCACCGTGGTCGGCGTGGGCGAGGGCAGCTGCCTGCAGGGCGGGCAGACGCTGCAGCTGTCGGCCGGCACGCTGGACCTCGCGGCGCTGCTCGACGGGCTCGGCGCGCCGGACGGGGGCCTGCCGGTCGGCCCGGACGACCTCCCGGTGCCGCTCGACCCCGGCCAGCTAGAGGTGCTGACCGACGCCTTCAACGACGCGGTCGACCAGGTCTCGACCCAGCTCGGGAACCCCGGCCTCTTCGTCGACCTCGGGGCGGTCCAGAGCCGGTGCACCTCCGGGCCCGGCACGGCCCAGGGCAGCGCGAGCATCGTCGGGGCCCGCGCCTACGCCCAGTTCCAGGGCGAGCCGGTCGAGCTCGTCCGGCTGCCCGTGAACCCCGCGCCGAACACCAAGGTCGTCACCGACCTGGGCGCGGTCTCGGAGAAGGTGCGCGGCGCGCTGATCGCGCAGTTCACGTCCGGCCTCGACGGAGGACTGGCTCCCCTGGCCGAGGCGGCAAAGAACGCGGCGATCGACGCGGCCCTGGCCCAGATCAGCGAGCAGCTCGCGCCCCTGGAGCAGAACCTGCTCGACGTCACGCTGAACAAGCAGGTCCGCCAGGGCGCCGACCAGATCACGGTCACGGCGCTCGACGCGCAGGTGCTCCCGGTCGCCGCCGAGCAGCTCGGCGCCTCCGCGGTCTCGCTGCAGATCGGCGAGTCGGCCTGCGGCCCGAGCGGCCAGGTCACCACGGCGCAGCCCACGCCCACGCCGGACCCGGCCCCCGACCCGCAGCCGCGACCCGAGCCCGCCCCGCGCACCCCCACCGTGGTGCCCGCCGGTGTGGCCACCGCTCCCGACACGGGCCTGTCCGGCACCGGCGTCGCCGCCCTGGCCGGTCTGGTCGCGCTCGCCCTGGCCGCCGGCGTGGGGCGTCGCCCCGGGCGGGACGGCTGAGCGTGGCCGCGGCCCTGGGCGGGCTCACCCGCCTGCTGCTGGCGGCCGCGGCGGTCGTGGCCGTGGTCCTGCTGGTCCTGAACGACGACGGCGGCGAGCCGAGCGCCTTCCGCTCGCTGCCGCCGAGCGTGCCGGTGCAGGTCGTCGTGCCCTCGCTGGGCGTCGAGGCCGGGATCGACCCGGTCGCGGTCTCGGCCGACCGGGTCCTCGACCCTCCCGAGGACGTCGACCGGGTCGGCTGGTGGGACGCCAGCGCCGAGCCGGGCGCGGACGCCGGGCAGACGGTGCTCACCGGCCACGCCGTGCACACCGGCGGCGGCGTGCTCGACCGGCTCCCGGCCGTACGCCCCGGCGCCCGCGTCGACCTGCGGACCGACGAGGGCCTGATGCGCTACCGGGTGACCGACGTCGAGACGCTCGGCCGCGACGAGGTCGCGGCGCGCACCGAGGAGCTCTTCGGCCAGGACCGCGGGGACGGTCGGCTGGTGCTGGTCTCCTGCACCGAGTGGGACGGCGCGGTCTACCGCAGCAACGTCGTGGTCACCGCGCGCCCGCTCGGCGAGCCCCGCCCCGCCGCCCGGCTGTAACGCTGCGTTACTTCGTCTGGCGCGGCGTCCTGACGCTGCACGAGAGGGAGTAACACAGCGTTACAGCCGGGCGGTCCGTCGCGCGGCGGCCGGGGCCGGGGCGGCCAGCAGCGCCGCGAGCCCGGTCGTCAGCGGGACCGCCAGCACCAGGCCGATCGCGCTGGTCAGGGTGCGCACGATCTCCTCGGTCAGCACGCCCGACGAGATCAGCTCCAGGAACGGCCGGTCGAGCAGCGAGACCAGCATCAGCACGATCAGGGCCGCTCCGGTGTAGGCGAAGAGCAGGGTGTAGATGCTGGAGGCGATGTGGTCGCGTCCGATCCGCATCGCGCTGGCGAAGACCTGGCGCCGCGGCATCCCGGGCTGGGCGGCCCGCAGCTCCCAGACCACGGAGGCCTGGGTGATGGTCACGTCGTTGAGCACGCCGAGCCCGGTCAGCACGATCCCGCAGATCAGCAGGCCCCGGAAGTCGAGCCCGGAGACCTGGCCGGCCAGCAGTCCGCCGGTCTCGTCCGAGATGCCCGACAGGCGGGTGCCGCCCATCGCGAGCAGGCCGAGCACCCCGGTCAGCGCCACCCCCACCAGCGTGCCGAGCAGCGCGACGCTGCTGCGCATCGAGAACCCGTGGGTGGTGTAGAGGACCACCACCATGATCGCGGTGGCGCTGGTCATCGCCACCGCCAGCCCGTTCTCGCCGACCAGCAGCGCGGGCAGGGTGAACTGCCAGACCACGACCGCGCCGAGCCCCAGGCCGACCAGCCCCATCAACCCCCGCAGCCGGGCGACGACGACCACCGCGACCACGAAGATCCCGAGCAGCCAGGCCAGGGCGCCGCCCCGCTGGACCTGCGAGAACTGGTACGACGCGGCCCCCTCGGCCGGCACCCGCACGACCAGCACGGAGTCGCCCTCGGTCAGTCCCGAGCGGGACACCTCCGGCGCGACCGGGAACACCGCCCGGTCGCCCTCCCCCGCGCCCTCGGTGACGGTGGCGGCGACCTGCCCGCAGGTGAGCGCGGCACCCGTACGGCCACCCGCCCCGCCGCGCACGGCACCGTCCTCGACCGCGGCCCGTTCCCCGTCGGCGCAGGGCTCGGCCACCTCGGTGACGTCGGCCGTCACGAACTCGGTGTCCTCGGTGGCGAAGGCCGGCGGCCCGCCCTCGCCGAAGTCGGGCTCGCGGTCGGGCCACAGCCAGACAGCGCCGACGACCGCGGCCACCACGAACGCGGCCAGGGAGACCAGCACGGCGGTACGGGCGAGCGTGCCCACCTCGACCGCGTCGTCGGCGGCCCCGTCCTGCCCGTGGCCGTGCCCGTGCGTCTCCTCGGCGCGACGGTGCCGGCTCATCCGGCCGGGCGGGTGTAGGCGGTGGTGATCGTGTGGTCCTTGGCCGGGCCCCGCACCTGCCAGGTCACCGTCCAGCGCACCTGGTCGGGCACGTCGACGAGCCCGCGGTAGAGGTCGTCCGCGCACGGGTGGTCGACCCGGACCCCCGGCGACCACGGGTGGAAGGGGCGGCCGTCGTCGAAGGTGACCTGCCAGGACCCGTCCGCGTCGGGGACGACGAGCAGCGTGCGGTGCACCGCGGCCGGGGCGCTCCCCGGCCTGGTGAGCACGCCCTCCTCGTGCCAGCGGACCCGGCCGTCGCCGACCTGCTCGAGCAGGGCCGTGCCGGTGACGCTCAGGCGTGCGGAGGCGTACCGGTCCTCGACGTCCCGCTCGAGGCTCCACCGGCCGAGCAGGTCCAGCGGCGTCGGTGTCGTCGTCAGGGTCGGCGTCGGGGTCGGCGTCCTCGGCATGCGGCAAGGTTAGGGGCCCCTGGCACGATCACGTCATGGGTCCGCGCCGCCTGACCGTCCTCGCCCCGCTCCTCGGCCTCGCGCTGGTCGCCTCCGCGTGCTCCGGAGGCGACGCGGAGCCGGACGCCGCTCCGAGCAGCGCGGTGTCACCGTCGGGACCGCCGTCCTCCGCGCCGTCGGACGAGGCGTCGGACGAGCCGTCGGACGAGGCGTCGGACGAGCCGACGACGGCGCCGTCCCGCGAGCCCGTCCAGCGCGAGGAGCCCGACCCCGTCTCGCTGGCGGCGTACTACGCCGAGAACCGCGACTACGACGGCGGTGGTCTGCGGCTGGGCGCGGTGCGCGAGCAGACCGACGCCTACACCTCGTACGACGCGACCTACCGCAGCGGCGACCTGACGATCTCCGGCGTGCTGAACGTGCCCACCGGGCCGGGCCCGTTCCCCGCGGTCGTCTTGGCGCACGGCTACATCGACCCCGACGTCTACGTGCGCGGCCAGGGCATGACCCGGGAGCGCGGGGTGCTGGCCTCGCGGGGCTTCGTGGCGCTCCACGTCGACTACCGCGCGCACGCGGAGTCCGACGGCACCGAGGAGCAGGCCGAGCGCGACGTCCGGCTCGGCTACGTCGCCGACGTCGTCAACGCCGCCGCGGCCCTGCGCCGCAGCCAGGACGTGCCCGTGGACGACGACCGGGTCGCGCTGTTCGGCCGCTCGATGGGCGGCGGGGTCATGCTCCGGGCGCTCGCCGCCGCCCCGGGCGCCTACGACGCGGGCGTCGGGTGGGCCTCGGTGAGCTCGCGCGAGGACGACAACTTCAACCAGTTCACCGCCCCCGACCGCGACGAGGTCGCCTCGTACGTGGAGCGGGAGTACGGCCTGCCGGGCTCGCCCCGGGGCCGCGAGTTCTGGCCCGCGGTCAGCGCCCGACCGTCCTTCGACCGGGTCACCGAGCCGGTCCTGCTGGTGCACGGCACCAACGACGACACCTGTCCCCTGCAGTGGGCGCGGGACTCCCAGGGCGCCCTGCGCGACGCCGGGGTGGACTCCACCCTCGAGCTCTACGAAGACGGCCACGCCTTCGGCCCCGCGTTCTTCCCCGCGATGGACGACACGATCGCGTTCCTGCGCGAGAAGATGTAGCGCCCGGGCCCCGCGGGCGCACCCTCAGAGTGCGGGCCGGATCACCGTGACCCCGCCGGCGCCCGCGCCCGGGGTGTCCAGGGCGACCAGACGGCGTACGGCCTCCTCCAGCCCGACCTCGTCGCGCAGGAGCCGCTGCGGGGCGTACGTCCCGTCCGCCACCCGCGCGAGCAGGGCCGGGTAGGACGTCGCGGACAGGCCGTGGCTGCCGAGCACCTGCAGCTCGCGGGCGACGACCAGCCCGAGGTCGACCGGCGGCGTCGCGTCGGCGCCGCCGAGCAGCCCCACCTGGACGTGCCGGCCGCGCGGGCGCAGGCAGGCCAGGGAGGCGGCGACGACGTCACGGGAACCGCGGCAGTCCAGGGACAGGTCCGCGCCGTCGGCGGTGAGGGCCGAGACCGTGGCGGCGGCGTCCTCCGGGGTGACGGCGGTCGCGCCGAGGTCGACGGCGAGGGCCCGGGAGGCCGCGGCGGGGTCGACCGCGACCACCTGCGCGCCCTCCGCGACCGCGACCATCACGGCCGCCAGGCCGACGCCGCCGCAGCCGTGCACGACGACCGTCTCCCCCGCGCGGACGCGTCCCACCTCGAGCACCGCGCGGTACGCCGTGGCGAAGCGGCACCCGAGGCCGCAGGCGACCGCGGCCTCGACGCCCGTCGGGAGCGGGACCAGGTTCACCTCGGCGCGCGGCAGCGCGACCCGCTCGGCCCACGAGCCCCACTGCGTGAAACCCGGCTGGAGCTGGCGGGCGCAGACCTGCTGGTCCCCGCGGGCGCAGGCCGGGCAGACGCCGCAGGCCAGCACGAACGGCGTGGTCACCCGGTCGCCCTCGACGAAGCCGGCCGCGTCCGGCCCGACCTCCACCACCGTGCCGGCCAGCTCGTGGCCGAGCACGTGCGGCAGGCGTACGCCGTCGTCGTGGCCCTGCCAGGCGTGCCAGTCGCTGCGGCACAGCCCGGTGGCCTCGACCGCCACGACGACCCCGTCGTCCGGGCAGGCCGGCTCCTCGACGTCCGCCACCCGCGGGGGCTCACCGAACGCCTCGACCAGGACCGCTCTCATGCGTCCATCCTGGCCGACGCCCCCGGGTCGTGGATCACTGCCACCTGGTGGCACCGATTCGCGACCCGACCACGGACGCCCTGTCCGCGAGCGTCACCTCGGCGCGCCGCAAGCGTCACCTCGGCTAGCTGGCGCCGGCCTCCACCCCACCGAGCCGCAGCCAGGTGTCGACGACGGTGTCGGGGTTCAGCGACATCGTCTCGATGCCCTGCGCGACCAGCCACTCGGCCATGTCGGGATGGTCCGAGGGGCCCTGGCCGCAGATCCCGACGTACTTGCCCTGCTTGAGGCAGGCAGCGATCGCCAGCGACAGCATGTGCTGCACGGCCGGGTCGCGCTCGTCGAAGGAGGCCGCCACCAGGCTCGAGTCGCGGTCCAGGCCGAGCGTCAGCTGGGTCATGTCGTTGGAGCCGATCGAGAAGCCGTCGAAGTGCTCGAGGAACTGCTCGGCGATGACCGCGTTCGAGGGGACCTCGCACATCATCACGACCTGGAGCTCGTTCTCGCCGCGGACCAGCCCGTGCTTGCCGAGCAGGTCGATGACGCCCTTGGCCTCGGCGACGGTCCGCACGAAGGGGATCATGATCTTGACGTTGGTCAGACCCATCTCCTCGCGGACGTACTTCAGCGCTTCGGCCTCCATCGCGAAGCACTCCGCGAAGTCCTCCGAGAGGTAGCGCGACGCGCCGCGGTACCCGATCATCGGGTTCTCCTCGTGCGGCTCGTAGGTCTCGCCGCCGACGAGGTTGGCGTACTCGTTGGACTTGAAGTCGCTCATCCGCACGATCACCGGCTCCGGCGCGAACGCCGCCGCGATCATCGAGACGCCCTCGGCCACGCGCTTGACGAAGAACTCGCGCGGCGAGTCGTAGGCCGCGATGATCTCCTCGACCTCCTCGCGCAGGGCGGGGTCGAGCGAGTCCGGGTCGGCCTCCAGGTCGAGCAGCGCCTTGGGGTGCACGCCGATCTGGCGGTTGATGATGAACTCCAGCCGGGCCAGGCCCACGCCGCGGTGCGGCAGCCTGGAGAAGGCGAACGCCTGCTCGGGCGTGCCGACGTTCATCATGATCTTGACCGGGATCTCCGGCATCTCGCTGAGCTCGGTGGTCTCGACGTCGAAGTCGAGGAGGCCCTCGTAGACCAGGCCGGTGTCGCCCTCGGCGCAGGACACGGTGACCTCGCGGCCGTCGGCCAGGTCCGTGGTGCCGCTGGTGGTGCCGACCACGGCGGGGATGCCGAGCTCGCGGGCGATGATCGCGGCGTGGCAGGTGCGCCCGCCGCGGTTGGTCACGATCGCCGACGCGCGCTTCATGATCGGCTCCCAGTCGGGGTCGGTCATGTCGGCCACGAGCACCTCGCCGGCCTGGAACTCGTGCATCTGGTCGACCGACCTCAGCACGCGTACGGCGCCGGCGCCGATCTTCTGGCCGATCGCGCGGCCCTCGACGACGACGTCGGCGCCCTTGGTCACCGAGGAGTCGATGCTGAACCGCTCGGTGGCACCCGTACGCCGGGACTGCACCGTCTCGGGGCGCGCCTGGAGCACGTACAGCCTGCCGTCGAGGCCGTCCTTGCCCCACTCGATGTCCATCGGGCGCCCGTAGTGCTGCTCGATGGTGACCGCGTGCCGGGCCAGCTCCTCGACCTCGGCGTCGGTGAGGCTGAAGCGGCGCGACTCGGCCGGCTCCACGTCGACGAACTCGGTGGTACGGCCCACCTCGGTGTCCTCGGTGTAGACCATCTTGGTGGCCTTGGCACCGATCCCGCGCTTGAGCACGGCCGGCTTCCCGAGCTTGAGCGCGGGCTTGTAGACGTAGAACTCGTCGGGGTTGACGGCGCCCTGGACGACGCCCTCGCCGAGCCCGAAGGCCGAGGTGACGAACACGGCGTCGGTGAAGCCCGACTCGGTGTCCATGGTGAACATGACGCCGGACGAGCCGATGTCGGAGCGGACCATCCGCTGCACGCCGGCCGAGAGCCCGACGTCGCCGTGGGCGAAGCCGTGGTGGACGCGGTAGGCGATCGCGCGGTCGTTGTAGAGCGAGGCGTACACCTCGCGCACCGACAGCAGCACCGCGTCGATGCCGCGGACGTTGAGGAAGGTCTCCTGCTGGCCGGCGAAGGAGGCGTCGGGGAGGTCCTCGGCGGTGGCCGAGGAGCGGACCGCGAACGACGGCTCCTCGCCGTCCTCGCCCCGCGAGCTCTCGACCAGCTGGTCGTAGGCGGTGCGGATGTCGCGCTCGAGGTCCTCGGGGAACTCCTGCTCCACCACGGCGGCGCGGATCTCCTTGCCGACCTCGGCCAGGCGGCGGGTGTCGTCGGTGTCCAGGTCGTCGACCAGCGCGGAGATCCTCTCGGCGAGACCGGTGTCGCCGATGAAGTGGTGGTAGGCCTGCGCGGTGGTCGCGAACCCGTCCGGCACCGCGACCCCGAGGTCGGCGAGGTTGCTGACCATCTCGCCGAGGGAGGCGTTCTTGCCGCCGACCTCCTCCAGGTCGCCCATCCCGATCTCGGAGAACCACCGCACGTGGCTGGCGTCGGGCTTCGCTGCCTGCTGGTCGGCCTGGGTGTCGCTCATGCTCGTCCTCCACGGTTCCGGGTGCTGCTGGGCTGGGTGGTGCTGCCGCCGGCGCGGCGGGAGAGGGTCTGGATGATCAGCGCCGAGATCTCCTCGACCGACTTCGCCGAGGTGTCGATCGAGGGCACCCGGTGGGCGCGGTAGAGCTCGGTGGCGCGGCGCAGCTCCCACCGGCACTGCTCCGGCGAGGCGTAGGTCGAGTTCGGGCGACGCTCGTTGCGGACCCGGCTGAGCCGGTCGGCGTTGGTGATCAGCCCGAAGCAGCGGTCCCGGAACGGCTCGACCGGTCGCGGCAGGCCGGAGGCCTCCAGGTCCTCGTCGACCAACGGGTAGTTGGCCACGAACAGCCCGTGCTGGAGCGCGAGGTACATGCTGGTCGGCGTCTTGCCGCAGCGCGAGGGCGCCAGCAGGATCACGTCGGCCTTCTCCATCGCGCGCAGGCTCTGCCCGTCGTCGTGCTCGATGGTGAACTCCACCGCCGACATCCGGGCGTTGTAGCGCTTGACGTCACCGACGCCGTGCAGCTTCATCGCCTCGCGCTTGCCCCGGCGGTCCAGGATCGCCTCCACGCGACCCATGTGCAGGTCGAAGAAGTCGATGATCGGCGCGGTCGTCTTGCGCAGCTCCAGGCGTACGGCGTCCTCGGCCGCGGTGGTGAACACCAGCGGCGTCGTCGGCCCGGCCGCGACCTCGTCGATCATCGCCACCACGCGGGCGGCGTCCTCGACGGTGGAGATGAACGGGATGGTGGTCCGCTCGAACGGCACGTCGGGGAACTGCAGCAGCAGGGCGTTGCCCATGGTCTCGGCGCTGATCCCCGTGCTGTCGGAGAGGAAGAACACCGGCACGACCGCGTCCGCTTCGTCCGCCACGCTGCACCTCCCGGGAGTGAGGGGACGAACCTAGCGCCCGCGGGCGCCGCGCAGGAGGCCACCCGGCTGGTGGATGGGTGCGTGCAAGGCTCGCGACATGGAACCGGTCGTGGTGGTGGGAGCCGGCATCGCCGGGGTCGCGTGCGCAGCCGAGCTGGTCCGGGCCCAGGTGCCGGTCCGGGTCGTGGACCGCGGCCGCCGGATGGGCGGGCGCCTGGCGAGCCGCCGCCTGGACGACCGACCGGTCGACCTCGGCGCCTCCTACCTGACCGCCACGCAGGACGGCGACTTCGCCAAGGTCGTCGACCGATGGCGTACGCGGGGGCTGGCGTTCCCGTGGACCGACACGTTCGTGGCGCTCGACGCCTCCGCCGGGGGCGCCGACGGGAGGCCGTCGGCCGAGGTGAAGACCGGGCCCGTGCGGTGGGGCGCCACCGGCGGCCTGCGGTCGCTGGTCGAGGCCCTCGCCGGGACCGCGGGCGTGACGGTCGAGGAGGGCGCGGTGTCCTCGGTGACGGCGACGGCCGACGGTCTCGACGTCGACGGAGCCACCGCGCCGGCCGTCGTGCTGGCGATGCCGGACGAGCAGGCGGCCCGGCTGCTCGGCGAGGGGCTGGTGCGGCACCGTGAGCAGCTCACCCGGCCCTCCGAGCCGATCCTGGCGCTGGCGGCCTGGTGGGGCGCACGCACCTGGGACGGCGTGGTGGCCCCGGGGCCCTTCCACGGCGCGTTCGTCAACGGCGACGACCACCTCTCCTGGATCGCCGACGACGGCCGCCGCCGCGGCGACGACGCCCCCGTCCTCGTCGCGCACTCCACCCCGGCCCTGGCCGCGGCGAACCTGGAGGACCCGCAGGCCGCGGGGCCGGCCATGCTCGCCGCGCTGCAGCGGCTGCTGCGCATCGAGGACGACCCCGCCGGCACCTACGTGCAGCGCTGGTCCGTGGCCCGCCCGACCGGCGAGCGCGACGACCCGTACCTGCTGACGGAGTCGGGCCTCGGCGTCTGTGGCGACGGCTGGGGCGGCCCGCCGAAGGTCGAGACCGCCTGGACCTCCGGGCGCGACCTCGGCCGGGCGCTGGCGGCGCGGCTCGGCTGACCCCGGGCTGCCGGGCCGCGGGTGCGGCCGCGGGTGCGGGTGCGGGTGCCAGCCAGCTGTAACGCTGTGTTACTTCGTCTGGTCCAGCGTCGTGACGCCGCACCAGACGAAGTAACACAGCGTTACAGCGGCGGCTCGGTGCGGCGGGGCGGCGGCTCGGGGCGGCGGGGCGGCGGGGCTAGCGGGCGAGCGCGGCGGCGACGTCGAGCGCGGCCCGCTGGCCGCTGACCAGCGCGCCCTGGATCGAGGCGGTGTCGCGGTGGTCGCCGCAGACGACCAGGTGGTCGCGGAGGCGGACGGGACGACGCAGCGCCAGCGGCGCCGGCTGGGCCGGGAGCGCGTGCGGCACCTCGTGGCGGTGCAGCAGCCGCCAGCCGCGAGGGTCGGCGCCGAGCAGCTCGCCGGCGTGCCGGCGGACGTCGTCCTCGGTCGGCACCGGCCGGTCCGGCCCGAGCAGGGCCGAGGCCTGGACCAGGTGCTGCCCCGCCGGGGCGTACGACGGCGCCGGGTTGCTGACCACCGCGGTGTTGACCAGCGGACCGGACGGGCGGGAGCGTCCGTCGACGAACAGCAGGTGGGAGTCCGTCGGGGCCTCGTCGGCGGCGAACCACGAGGTCACGACGCCCTTGGTACGCGGCGTCGGCTCCGCGTCGGGGCCGGTCAGCGCACCGGCGTCCTGGCCGGCGACGGCCACCACCACCTGGCGGGCGCGCAGCGTCGTGCCGCCGGCGTGCACGACCGCGCCCCCGGCGACGGTCTCGACGGAGTCCACGGCGGTGCCGAGCCTCACCCGGTCGCCGAGCCTCCCGGCCAGCTGCGCGGGCAACGCCTGCATCCCGTGCTCGGGCAGGGCGGGGGTGCCGGCCAGGAAGGTGGCGGTGAGCAGCAGGGCGTAGGCCTGCGAGGTCGAGCCGTCGTCCTCCAGCACCACCCCGGCGAAGAACGAGTCGAGCGTGGCGCGCAGCAGCCCGTCGACCCCGGCGCGGTCGAGCGCCTCGCGGCGGCTCACGTCGCGCCGCGGCGAGGCCGTGGTCAGGCTCGTGGCCAGGCGGCGGCCGGGCCGGGCGCGCAGCAGCGGGGCGGCCCAGCGGGCGGCCGCGAGCACCTCGCGCGGGCGCGGGAGGACCGCCCGCACCGAGGGCAGCAGCAGCGCGGGCGCGGCCAGCGGGTTGCCGAGGCGGACCAGCCCGTCGTCGTTCCGGGCGGCCACGCCGGCGGCGAACGGCTGCAGGCCGAGGGCGTCCACGTCGACCCAGCGGCGCACCGCGCGGTACGCCGGGTTGAGCAGTTGGAAGCCGCGGTCGAGGGCGAACCCGTCGACGTGGTCGGTGCGGATCCGACCGCCGACGGCGTCGTCGCGCTCGAGGACCACGACGTCGTGGCCCCGGTCGACCAGGGCCCGGGCGCAGCGCAGGCCCGCGAGGCCCGCGCCGACCACCACGACGTCGGTGTCGTTCTCGCTCACGCGGCCTGCCCGTCCCAGGGACCGGGGTCGCGGCGGGGTCCGGTGCGGGCCACCGCGGAGGTCACGGCCAGCACCCAGGTCAGGGGGCGGTGCTCCGTGGGGCGGTAGGTCGACGCGCTGCGCCAGACCTCGGCGTAGGTCTCGCGCACGACCTGGTGCGCCCACGCCTCGTCGCCGCGGCCCTTGAGCCGCGCGAGGCGCCAGACCTGGTCGACGGTGGCGTCGTACAGGTCCTCGAAGGCCTCCTGCCGGCCGGCGGCGGTGCACTCCAGGCAGCCCGGACGGCGCTCGGCGGCCGGTCGGGGGGCGGTCAGGGGCCGCGGCCCCGTCCGCCGGCCCGTCCGCTGCCCGACGTAGTCGTCGCACATGGGGCCAGTGTGGGGGGCGCCTGGTGAGGACGACCCACCCGCGCGCGTGTGACCAGACCAGTGGACGACGCTTGCTAGGTTGGCCGCGCCAGTCACGCCCCCCGGTCCGCCGGGAGGCCAGGGAACCCGGTGCGAGGCCGGGACTGACGCGCAGCGGTATGGGTGACGGACGGGGCTCCTGTCGAGAGGCAGGCCACTGGACCAGCGGCATCGGTCCGGGAAGGTGCTCCGCGCCGGGCGATCCCGAGTCCGAAGACCTGCTGGCCCCGGCGACGCCCGTCGTCCGGTCCACGCAGGCTCCGCGCACGAGCCTCCGACCACCGAGGTGACCGTGCCCCACCCACCCCTCGTCCGCTCGCGGCCCGGTCCCGACGGCCGGGACGCCGCCGCGGACCGCTGTCCCGGTGTCGCCCGGCCCTGGCCCGCCGAGGACGGCCTGCTGGTCCGGCTCCGGCTCCCCGGCGGCCGGGTCGCCGCCCGGGCCCTGGCCTCGCTCTCCGGGGTCGCCCGTACCCACGGCGACGGCGACCTCCACCTGACCGGTCGCGCCAACCTCCAGCTGCGTGCCCTGCCGGCCGACCCGGCCACGACGGGCGCCGTACGGCCCGACGTCGCCGCGGCCCTCGCCGGCACCGGCCTGCTGCCGTCGCCCAGCCACGAGCTGGTCCGCAACCTGATGGCCTCGCCGCAGACCGGGCTGGACACCGGCCGACCGGGCGGCGGCCGCGCCGACCTGCGCCCGGTCGTGGACGCCCTCGACGCGGCGCTGCTGGCCGAGCCCGCCGCCGCCGACCTCTCCGGACGGTTCCTGCTCGTGCTCGACGACGGCCGCGGCGACCTGGTCGACCGCCCGTGCGACCTGGGGGTGGTGGCCCTCGACGACGGGACCGCCCAGCTGCGCGTCGGGACGGCCTGGGGCGACGTGGTGGCGCTCCCCGACGTGCCCGACGCCCTGCTCGCCCTGGTCCGTCGCTTCCTGGACGCCCGCCCCGACCCGGCCGCCGCCTGGCACGTCGCCGAGCTCGACGGTCCCCTGGCGCCCGCCCGGGAGCCCGACGACTGCGTCCCGGCCCCGACCGC
Source organism: Nocardioides aquaticus (assembly GCF_018459925.1). Classification (NCBI taxonomy): domain Bacteria; kingdom Bacillati; phylum Actinomycetota; class Actinomycetes; order Propionibacteriales; family Nocardioidaceae; genus Nocardioides; species Nocardioides aquaticus. The sequence goes on along the minus strand of NZ_CP075371.1, from coordinate 281,504 downwards.
GCGACCGGCGTACGGCCCGCTGGTCGGCGGTGAGCACGTCGCGGCCCCCGACGGCGTGCTCGGCCCCGACCTGGTCGACGACCTCGTCGCCCGGGACCCCGACGGCACGCTGGTCGTGACGCCGTGGCGCGGGGTGCTGGTGCCGGACCCGGCCCCGCACGAGGGGGGAGGTGCGCGATGACCCCGCTGTCCCGGCCGCCGCAGCGGTACGCCTACGTCGACCACGGCCCGGAGATCTACGTCGACTCCTTCGCGACCATCCGCCGCGAGAGCGACCTGTCCCGGGTGCCGGGCGACGCCGAGCGGCTCGCGGTGCGGATGATCCACGGCACCGGCCAGGTCGACCTGGTCGACGACCTCGTGGTCCACCCGCGCCTGGTCCCGGCGGCGCGCACCGCGCTGGCCGCCGGCGCGCCGATCCTCTGCGACGCCCGGATGGTGGCCACCGGCATCACCGCCTCGCGCCTGCCGGCGGGCAACGACGTCCACTGCTACCTGCCCGACCGCCGCGTCCCGGGCCTGGCCGCGGCCTGGGGCACCACCCGCTCGGCCGCGGCCGTCTCCCTGTGGGCCGACCACCTCGACGGCGCGGTCGTCGCGATCGGCAACGCCCCGACCGCGCTGTTCCACCTGCTCGAGATGCTGCTCGACGGCGCCCCGCGCCCGGCCGCCGTGATCGGCTGCCCGGTCGGCTTCATCGGGGCCGCGGAGTCCAAGGACGCCCTGGCCTCGTTCGCCGCCGACCACGGCATCGACGTGCCGTTCGTGACCGTCCGCGGGCGGCGCGGCGGGTCCGCGATGACGGCCTCGGCCCTCAACGCGCTGGCCCAGGAGGAGGAGTGACCGCGCCGGGAAGGTTCGCCGGGGTCGGCCTCGGCCCCGGCGACCCCGAGCTGGTGACCCTCAAGGCGGCCCGGCTGATCGCCGCGGCCGACGTGGTGGCCTACCACGCCGGCGTCGGCAAGGAGTCGAACGCGCGGCGCACCGCGGCCGACCTCATCCCGGCCGGGGCGCTCGAGGAGGAGCTCCGCTACCCCGTCACCACCGGCGGCACCGACCACCCGGGCGGCTACGCCGGCGCGATGGCCGACTTCTACGCCGAGGCCGCCGAGCGGCTGGCCGCCCACCTCGCCGCCGGGCGGGACGTGGTCCTGCTCGCCGAGGGCGACCCGCTCTTCTACGGCTCCTTCATGCACATGCACGACCGGCTCGCGCACCGCTTCGAGACCCAGATCGTGCCGGGGGTGCCAGCCTTCGCCGCCGCCGCGGCGGCCGCCGCGACCCCGCTGGTGCGCCAGACCGACGTGCTCACGGTGCTGCCCGGGACCCTGCCCGAGCCCGAGCTGGCCCGCCGCCTGGCCGACAGCGACGGCGCGGTGGTGATGAAGCTGGGCCGCACCTTCCCGGCCGTGCGCCGGGCGCTGGCCGCCGCGGGCCGCCTCGACGACGCGGTCTACGTCGAACGGGCCTCGATGCCCGGGGAGCGCCGGCTGCCGGTGGCCGAGGTCGACCCGGGGACGGTCCCGTACTTCTCCCTGGTCGTCGTGCCCGGCGACTCCCGCCACGGCCGCGGCCGGCGCGACGCACCGGCGCCGGACCCGGTGACGACCGCGCCCGGGGAGGTCCTCGTCGTCGGCCTCGGGCCTGGGCCGGACCGCTGGCTGACCGCCGAGGTCGCCGAGGCGCTGGCCGAGGTCGACCACGTCGTCGGGTACGGCCCGTACGTCGCGAGGGTCCCGGCCCGTGCGGGCCTCACCCGTCACGCCAGCGGCAACACCGTGGAGGTCGACCGGGCCCGCCTGGCCCTCGACCTGGCCCGCGGCGGCGAGCGGGTGGCCGTGGTCTCCGGTGGCGACGCGGGCGTCTTCGGGATGGCCGCCGCGGTCTACGAGGCGCTGGACGACCCGGCCGGGGAGGGCCGGTGGGACGACGTGGAGGTACGGGTGCTGCCGGGGGTGAGTGCGGTGCAGGCCGTGGCCGCCCGCGCGGGCGCACCCGTCGGTGGGGACTTCGCCGTGCTGAGCCTGTCGGACCGGCTCAAGCCGTGGGAGGTCGTCGAGGAGCGGCTGCGGCTGGTGGCGCGGGCCGACCTGGTGTGCGCGGTCTACAACCCGGCGTCGCGGTCGCGGACCTGGCAGGTCGCCCGCGCCCGGGAGGTCCTGCTCGAGGAGCTGCCGGCCGGGACGGTGGTGGTGGTCGGTCGCGACGTCGGGCGTGCCGAGGAGTCGCTGACCGTGACCACGCTCGGCGACCTCGACCCCGGCACGATCGACATGAAGTGCCTGCTGCTCGTCGGCGCCCGCGGCACCCGGGTCAGCGCGCGCGGGGCGGTGTGGACCTCACGCGCGGTCCCGGTCCGCTGAGTAGAGCCACGACTCCCCCATCCCCTCCGGGCCGCCCGCCCGGGGGTCGAGGGCGCGCCCGACGAGGATGACCGCAGCCTGGCGCAGGCCGGCCTCCTCGACGGCGTCGGCGATGTCGGCGACGGTGCCCCGCAGCACGAGCTCCCCGGGCTGGCTGGCCCGGAAGACGACCACGACCGGGCAGTCGGCGCCGTGCTCGGGCTCGATCGTGGCCATCACCTCGCGGGTGCGGGTGACGGCCAGGTGCAGCACGAGCGTGGCGCCGGTCGCGGCGAACCGGGCCAGCGACTCCCGCTCCGGCATCGCCGTGGACCGCGCCTGGGCGCGGGTCAGCACCACCGACTGGGCCACCAGCGGGACGGTCAGCTCGCGCCCCACCAGGGCGGCGGCCGCGGCGTACGACGGCACGCCCGGCACCACCTCCCAGCCGACGCCGGCCTCGTCGAGCCGTCGGCCCTGCTCGGCGACCGCGGAGTAGAGCGACGGGTCGCCGGAGACGAGCCGGACGACGTCCTCGCCCGCCGCGTCGGCCGCCACGAGGTGGCCGACGATCACGTCGAGGTCGAGGCCCTGGGTGTCGACCAGACGGGCGTCGTGGCGGCAGTGGGACAGCACCGCCTCGTCGAGGTACGTGCCCGGGTAGAGCACCACGTCGGCCTGCCCCAGCAGGGCCGCGGCGCGCAGGGTGAGCAGGTCGGCGGCGCCCGGGCCGGCGCCCACGAAGCGGACGGTCATGGCTGCTCCTCCACGGTGCTGGTGCTGGTGCTGGTGGTGGTGGGGACGGTCCAGCTCCACTGGGTGACGGCCCGGGCGGGCGTCCAGCCGCGGAAGGAGCCGATCGGGGCAGCGTGCTCGACCGAGGTGCGGGTCAGCTCGCCGCCGTGGTCGGCGTGCATCCGGGCCAGCAGGGACTCGGTCTCCAGGGTGACCCCGTGCACGACCAGCCGGCTGCCGGGGCCGCGGTCGGCCAGCGCCTGGCGGCACAGGTCGAGCAGGCCGGGCGCCGTGGCGCCGCCGCCGACGAACACCGCGTCCGGGTGGGCCAGCGCGACCGGCAGGGTCGCGACGACCTCCTGGGCGCGGCCGGTGCGGACGTCGAGCGCGGGCACCCCGAGGCCCGCGGCGTTGCGCGCGATCCGGGCGGCCCGCGCGGGGTCGATCTCGACCGCGACGGCCCGGCACGTCGGGTGCGCACGCATCCACTCGACGCCGACCGAGCCGGCGCCCGCGCCGAGGTCCCACAGCAGCTGCCCGGGCTGGGGGGCGAGCCGGGCCAGGGCGGAGGCGCGCAGGTCGCGCTTCGTGAGCTGGCCGTCGTGCTCGTACGCCTCGTCCGGCAGCCCGGCGGTCCACGACCCGACCACGGGCCCGCGCAGGTCGACCGCCACCACGTTGAGCGGGGGGACGCGGGCGTCGGCGGCCGCGTCCCAGGCCGCGGCGGCGGCGTCGAGGCGCGACTCGGTCGGCGCGCCGAGGTCGCCGAGCACCGCCAGCAGCGAGGCGCCGTACCCCTGCCGGACGAGGAGCCGGGCCAGCGCGCCCGGCGTGGTCGCGTCCGAGGACAGCGCGACCACGCGGCGGCCCGGGGCGAGCTCGCGCAGGACGAGCGCGGGGTCGCGGCCCACCAGGCTGACCACCGCGGCGCTCTCGGCCGACCAGCCGAGCCGTCCCCGGGCCAGCGCGACCGACGACAGGCCGGGGTGGACCTCCACGGCGTCGGCGCCGAGCAGGTCGACCAGCGTGGTGCCGACGCCGGACAGCAGCGGGTCGCCGGTGGCCAGGGCGACCACCCGTCGCCCGGCGTGCTCGGCCAGCAGGGACGGCAGGCCCGCGCGCAGCGGCACCGGCCACGGCACGCGGTGCTGACCGGGCCGCGGTTCCAGCAGCGCCAGGTGGCGGGCCCCGCCCAGCACCACCTCCGCGTCGTCGACGAGCGACCGCAGGCGCGCCGGGACGCCCGGCCACCCGTCGGCGCCGATCCCCACGACCGTGATCCTCGCCCTCATGGGCGCCGACCCTAGGGCGTGCCTCCGGAGGGCCGGACTGCGCTAGCGTGGCGGCTCAGCCACGAGGTGCCCCGACGCCCCGGTCACGACCGGACGCCGAGGGGAGAATCTGGGAAGCCGGTGAGAGTCCGGCACAGGCCCGCTGCGGTGACCTGGACGCGCGATCCGGCGTGCTCGAGGAAGTCCGAAGACCGGCCTCGAGGCGCCCATCCGATGGCGGACGAGCGGGAGCCTCCCATGCCAGCGCACTACCCCTTCTCTGCCGTCGTGCCCGCGGGCGACCTCGGCGACATCAGCGGCGACACCAGCGGCGACAGCGGCACCGGCGAGACCGGCGCCCGGCCGGGCGACCTGGACCCGATGGCGCTCGCCCTGGTGCTGACCACGATCAGCCCCGCCATCGGCGGCGTGCTGGTCCGCGGCGAGAAGGGCACCGCGAAGTCGACGATCGTGCGCGCCCTCGCCGCGGTGCTGCCGCCGGTCGAGGTCGTGGCCGGGGACCGGTTCTCCTCCGACCCCGCCGACCGCGGCCGGGAGACCGCGTCGCCGGACGGCCCGTTCGCCTCCGACGCGGCGGTGGAGAGCCGGCCCGTACGCCTCGTCGAGCTGCCCGTCGGTGCGACCGAGGACCGGGTGCTCGGCTCGCTGCACCTGGAGCGGGCGCTGAGCCAGGGCACGGCGGAGTACGAGCCCGGCCTGCTGGCCCGTGCGCACCGCGGCATCCTCTACGTCGACGAGGTCAACCTGCTGCACGACCACCTCGTCGACCTGCTCCTCGACGCGGCGGCGATGGGCCGCGCGACCGTCGAGCGGGACGGGGTGTCGGTCTCGCACGCGGCCCGCTTCGTGCTGGTCGGGACGATGAACCCCGAGGAGGGCGAGCTGCGCCCGCAGCTGCTCGACCGGTTCGGCCTGACCGCCGAGGTCGCCGCCCCCCGCGACCCGGCCCGACGGGTCGAGGTGGTCCGTCGGCGGATGGCCTACGACGCCGACCCGGACGCCTTCGCAGCGGCCTGGGCGCCGGACGAGGAGGCGCTGCGGGCGCGCGTCGCGGCCGCGCAGGCCCTGGTCGGCGACGTCGTCGTCGGCGACGGGGCCCTGCTGCGGATCGCCGAGCTCTGCGCGGCGCTCGACGTCGACGGGATGCGCGCCGACATCGTCACCGCGCGCACCGCCGCCGCGCACGCCGCCTGGCACGGCCGGCGCTTCGTGACGACCGAGGACATCCGCGCCGCGGCCCGCCTCTCCCTGCCGCACCGCCGCCGGCGCAACCCCTTCGACGCCCCCGGCCTCGAGGAGGACCTGCTGGACGACCTGCTGCCCGACGACCCCGACGAGCCCGACCCCGAGCCGCCCGGTGGCGGGGACGGTGGCGGGGACGGTGGCGGGGACGACGGCGGGACGTCAGACGCTCCGGACACCTCCCCGGACGGAGCGCATGACGCTGCGCCGGACCCAGGACCGGACCCGGGACCGGCGGACGGCGGGACGTCAGACGCTCCGGACAACCACCTGGACGGAACGCATGACGCAGGACCGGACCCCGCACCGGACCCCGCTCCCGCTCCCCCGCCCGGCGGGACCTCCACCGTCGGTGCGGGACAGGCGTACCGCGCCCGACTGCTGGCCGTCCGCGGCACCGGCGAGGGCGAGGCCGGGCGGCGCAGCCGGGCGGTGACGTCGACCGGACGCCGTACGGGCTCCCGACCCGGCCGCCAGGGCGCGGTGCACCTCGGCGAGACCGTACGGGCCGCCGCGCCGCACCAGGTCGCCCGCGGCCGGGTGCCCGGGACGGGCGGGCGGGTGCTGCTGCGCCCGGACGACCTGCGGGTGGCGGTGCGCGAGGGCCGGGAGTCGAACCTCGTCCTGTTCTGCGTCGACGCGTCCGGCTCGATGGCGGCCCGGCGGCGGATGGAGGAGGTCAAGGCGGCGATCCTGTCGCTGCTGCTCGACGCCTACCGCCGCCGCGACAAGGTCGGGCTGGTCACCTTCCGCGGCACGGGCGCCGAGCTGACGCTGCCACCGACCCGCTCGGTCGACGTCGCCGCGGCGCGCCTCGAGGTGCTGCCCGCCGGCGGGCGTACGCCCCTGGCCGAGGGCCTGCTCGAGGCCGCCCGCTGCCTGGAGGTGGAGCGGGTCCGCGACCCGCGCCGGCGCCCGCTGCTGGTTGTGGTGACCGACGGCCGCGCCACCTCCGGGGCCGACGCCGTCGACCGGTCGCGGAGCGCCGCCGACCTGCTCGCCGCCGCCGGCGTCGGGAGCGTGGTGGTGGACTGCGAGTCCGGGCCGATGCGGATGGGCCTGGCGCGCCGGCTGGCCGAGCACCTCGGCGCCGAGCACGTGCCGGTCGGCGAGGTGAGCGCGGACGCGCTGGCCGCCGTAGCCCGTCCGGCCGGTGCCGCCTGATGGACCTCTACGAGGCTGTCGCGCGTCGGCGGGACGTCCGGGCCGAGTTCAGCGGGGAGCCGCTGGACGACGCCGTGCTCGAGCGGGTGCTCGGCGCGGCGCACCGGGCCCCGAGCGTCGGGATGAGCCAGCCGTGGGACTTCGTGCTCGTCCGCGACCCCGGCACGCTCGGGGCGTTCGCCCAGCACGTGGCGGGCGAGCGGGAGGCGTACGCCGCCGACCTGCCGCCCGACCGCGCCGCCACCTTCGCGGCCATCAAGGTCGAGGGCGTCCGCGAGGCCGGCCTCGGCGTCGTCGTCACGCACGACCAGTCCCGCGGCGGGCCGCAGGTGCTCGGCCGGCGCACCATCGCCGACACCGGGCTCTACTCCACCTGCCTGGCCATCCAGAACCTCTGGCTGGCCGCGACCGCCGAGGGCGTCGGGGTGGGCTGGGTGTCGTTCTTCCGGGAGGAGTGGCTGGCCGAACGGCTCGCGCTGCCCCCGGGCGTACGGCCGGTCGCCTGGCTCTGCGTCGGCCCGGTCACCGGGCTGCAGGAGGTCCCCGACCTCGAGCGGCACCGCTGGCGCTCCCGGCGCCCGCTGGCCGACGCCGTGCACCACGAGACCTACCGCCGCACCCCGGCCGAGAGCAGGAGCTGACATGCCGCAGGGCACCCCGAGCACCGTCCCCGACGACGGCCTGACCACCGCCCAGCGCCGGCACCTGCCGCTGCTGATGGTCCACACCGGTGACGGCAAGGGGAAGTCGACCGCCGCCTTCGGCCTGGCCATGCGGGCCTGGAACCAGGGCTGGGACGTCGGCGTCTTCCAGTTCGTGAAGTCGGCCAAGTGGCGCATCGGCGAGCAGACCGTGCTGGAGCGGCTCGGCGAGCTGCACGCGCAGACCGGCGAGGGAGGACCGGTCGAGTGGCACAAGATGGGGTCCGGCTGGTCCTGGTCGCGCAAGGCCGGTGACGACGAGGACCACGCCCGCGACGCCGCCGAGGGCTGGGCCGAGGTGAAGCGGCGGATCGCCGAGGAGCGCCACGACCTCTACGTGCTCGACGAGTTCACCTACCCGATGGAGTGGGGCTGGGTCGACGTCGACGACGTGGTCACCACACTGCGGGACCGGCCCGGGCGCCAGTACGTCGTGGTCACCGGCCGCCGCGCCCACCCGGCCCTGGTCGAGGCGGCCGACCTGGTCACCGAGATGGGCAAGGTCAAGCACCAGATGGACCGCGGGCAGAAGGGCCAGCGGGGGATCGAGTGGTGACCACCCGCCTCCCGCGGATCGTCGTCGCGGCCCCGGCCACCGGGCAGGGCAAGACCACGGTCTCGACCGGGCTGATGGCCGCGCTCACCCGCGCCGGGCACGTCGTGTCGGGCCACAAGGTGGGGCCGGACTACATCGACCCGGGCTACCACGCCCTCGCGTGCGGGCGGGCCGGGCGCAACCTCGACCCGCACCTGGTCGGCGAGGACCGGGTCGCCCCGCTGCTGCTGCACGGCGCACGGACGCCCGTCCCGGCCGACGTGGCGGTCGTCGAGGGCGTGATGGGCCTCTTCGACGGGCGGGTCGGAGGGGAGGGGTTCTCCTCGACCGCCCACGTCGCCGCGCTCACGCGCACGCCGGTGGTGCTGGTCGTCGACATCTCCCGCTCCTCGCGCTCGATCGGCGCGGTGGTGCACGGGATGGCCACCTACGACAGCTCGGTCGAGGTGGCCGGGGTCCTGCTCAACAAGGCCGGGTCGCCGCGGCACGCCGCCGAGGTGACCTCCTCGATCTCCCTGCCGGTACTGGGCACGATCCCGCGGGACCCGGCCGTGGCCGCGCCGTCGCGCCACCTCGGGCTGGTGCCGGCCGAGGAGCGTGAGCTCTCGGCGGCGGCCCTGGACGCGCTGGCCGACCACGTGGCGGCCTCCGTCGACCTGGAGGCCGTGCTGGCGGTCGCGCGGTCGGCGCCCGACCTCGACGTGGCCCCGTGGTCCCCGCACGACCACGTCTCACCACCGCAGGGTGCCCGGCCCGGGCACCGTCCGCTGGTGGCCGTGGCGGGCGGCCGGGCCTTCACCTTCCGCTACGCCGAGACCGAGGAGCTGCTGCGTGCGGCCGGCTGCGACGTCGTCGCCTTCGACCCGCTCGCGGACGCGGCGCTGCCGCGCGGCACGGCGGCGGTCTACCTCGGCGGCGGCTTCCCCGAGGTGCACGCGGCCGACCTGACCGGCAACGCCGCGATGCGGGCGTCGCTGCGGGCCGCGGTGGCGGCGGGCGTACCGACGGTCGCGGAGTGCGCCGGGCTGCTGTACCTCTGCGACGCCCTCGGCGGCGAGCCGATGGTCGGCGCGGTCGCCGCGAGCGCGGCGATGACCGAGCGGCTGACCCTGCGCTACCCCGCCGCCACCGCCCCCGCCGACTCCCTGCTCGGACGGGCCGGGGAGGAGGTCACCGGGCACGAGTTCCACCGCACCCACGTCGACCCGGTGGCCGGCGACGTCGCGGCCTGGACCGTCGACGGCACCGACGTCGGGGTGGCCACCCCGACCCTGCACGCGAGCTACCTGCACACCCACTGGGCCGGGCACCCTCAGCTGGCGCAGCGCTTCGCCGACGCCGCCCACGCGTACGCCCCGGCGGTCGAGGAGCGAGCGCCAGCGAGCGTCTCGAGACCCCCGCTCAGCGCCCCCCACCCCGACCCCCTGCGTCACCACGGCGACGCCGAGACCGGGGACGGCCTGGTCGACCTCGCGGTCAACGTCCACCCCGGTCCCCCACCCGCCTGGCTGACCGAGGCACTGGTGGCGAGCCTGGAGGACGTGGGCTCCTACCCCGACCCCACGGCCGCGGAGCGGGCCGTCGCCGCGCACCACGGCCGCAACCCGGACGAGGTGCTGGCGACGGCGGGGGCCGCCGAGGCGTTCGGGCTCGTCGCCCGGTTGCGCCCCTGGCGGCGACCGGTCGTGGTGCACCCCCAGTTCACCGAGCCGCACGCCGCGCTGGAGCAGGCCGGCCACGAGGTCTCCGTCGTGGCCTGCCGGGCCGAGGACGGGTTCGCGCTGGACCCGACGGCGGTGCCGGAGGACGCCGACCTCGTGGTCGTCGGCAACCCCACGAACCCCACCGGGGTGCTCCACCCGGCCGACGTCCTGCGCGCCCTCGTGCGTCCCGGCCGGCTGGTCGTCGTCGACGAGGCGTTCATGGACGCCGTCCCGGGCGAGCCGGAGTCGCTCGCGGGGGGACCGCTCGACGGGCTCGTGGTGCTGCGCAGCCTGACCAAGCACTGGTCGGTCCCCGGCGTCCGGGCCGGCTACCTGCTCGGCGCGCCCGACGTGGTCGCCGACCTGCGGCGCGGGCAGACCCCGTGGTCGGTCTCGACCACGGCCGGGGCCGCCCTCGTCGCCTGCTCCACCCCGGCGGCCCGGGTCGAGGCGGGGCGCCGGGCGGACGAGCTCGCCGCCTGGCGCGACCACCTCGCCACCGGCCTCGCCGGGCTCGGCGTCGAGGTCCTCGCCTCGTCGACCTCGTTCGTCCTGGCCCGCCTCGGCGCCGGCGTGCGCGAGGCGCTGCGGGAGGCGGGGGTGGCCGTACGCCGGGGCGACACCTTCCCCGGCCTCGACGCGTCCTGGTGCCGCATCGCGGCCCGGGAGCCGGCGACGACCGAGGTGCTCCTGGCCGCGCTCGCCGGTGTACGGGGTCGTGGGTCGTCCGACGCGCTCCAGCGCGTCCGCTGACCCACGACCCGGCCGCCCAGCGCGTCGTCGGACCGGTGTCGGTGCCGCCCGCGACGATGTCCGCGAAGGAGGGACCGATGACCGGGGACACGCACCACGCCACGCGCGCCGAGGCGCTGTGGCTCGCCCTCGGCGTGACCGTCGTCGTCGCGGCCCTGGTCCTCGGGGAGGCCGCCCGCACCGCCGACGGCGCCACCCGCGCCTGGCTCGTGGCGGCGCAGGCCACCTGCACCGCCCTGGCCTTCGCGGTCCCCCAGCTCCGGCAGTGGCGGGCCAGCCGGGCCGAGGCGTCGGCCGAGGAGCGCGAGATCGAGGCCCGGGTGGAGACCCGGATGGCGATCAACGACGCCCTCGACCCCGTCCTGCGCATGGTCGCCCGCTCCGTCGCCGAGCCCGACCCCGAGGTCCGCGAGAGGCTCGCGGCGCAGACGGTGTCCCTGGTGCTGATGACCGCCTCGGAGTTCATCGGGCACGACCGCTCCCGCGCCTGCTGGTACCGCCTGGACGCCGGCCCCCGGGCCGGCTCGTGCCGGTGGAGCACGCCGGTCGCGCCGGGCCACCCACCACGCACTTCGTCGAGGGCAGCACCGCGGGCGACGCGGCCATCGACCTGGTGCTCACCGACGGGGCGCTGCGGTGCGAGGACGTGCTGTCCGCACCGCCGCCCGGGTGGTCGCTCGACCGCGCCCCCGCCTACCGCACCTTCGTGGCGGTCGCCACCGTCGGGGACGACGCCGCCTACGGCATGCTCACCCTCGACGCGCTGGAGCCCGGCTCCCTCAGCGCCGACGACGAGGGCCTGCTCCGGCTGGTCTCCGGGGTGCTCGCCCTGGCGATGGGCCTGGCCCACCGGCCCGGGGTCCCGCCGTGATCCGGCCGGGCGCTGGTCCGGTGGACCGACGTGCGGCACACTGGGAGTCCGAGGGACGGGGAACGCGATGGCAGTGAAGATCGAGCGACGTGGCGAGGACGCCCGCATCGAGCAGATCCTGCGCGACCCGAAGCGCTACTTCGCCGAGGCGCGGGCACGGACCCGGGCCGCGGTCGAGGCCGAGGTCGCCCGCGAGCGCGGGAACGGGCACGGCAGGACCGCCTGAGGGCGCCGGTCGCGCGACCCCGGTCGGGCCGGGCGTTCAGCTGTCCTGCTCGATGGGACGCATCAGCACCTCGTTGACCGCGGTCCGCCGCGGCCGGGTCACCATCCACACGACCGCGTCCGCGACGTCGGCGGCCTCGAGCGCGCCGAGCGGCTCGAAGTCGTGGCCGGCGGTGAGCTCGGTGCGCACGAAGCCCGGCTCGACCAGGCCGACCCGCACGTGCTGGGGGCCGAGCTCGCGGCGCAGCGCCTCGGAGAACGCCCCGACCGCGTGCTTGGTGGCGGCGTAGACGTTGCTCGTCGCCTGCGGCACCCGCCTGCCGCTCGCCGAGCTGATGGTGACCACGTCGGCGACGCCGCGCTCGCCGGCCGCCGCGGCGACCAGGTGCTCCAGGGCGGAGTGCGTGGTGGCGAGCACGCCGGTGAGGTTGACGTCGACCATCTGCTGCCAGTCGGCGAGGTCGGCGTCGCGGGCGAGGTGCTGGTGGGCGACGCCGGCGTTGTTGACCAGCACGTCGATCCCGCCGAGATCGGCCACGACACGCGCGAGCACCGTCCGTACGGCGTCCGCGTCCGTCACGTCGCACGCGTAGGCCCGGGCCGTGCCGCCGTCGGCCTCGAGGTCGGCGACCAGCGCGTCGAGGCGGTCGGTGCGCCGCGCCAGGACCGCCACCGCCGCGCCCTGCGCGGACAGGGCACGCGCGGTGGCCTCCCCGATCCCGCTCGAGGCCCCGGTCACCACGGCCGTCCGTCCGGTCAGCGTCTGCTCCGTCATGACCCCATCCTCGGCCCCACGACCACCCGACCCTCCCACCCCGGCGGACCCGTGGACGGGCCCGTGGACGGACCCGTCGCGGACCCGTGGCGGACCCCGTACCCAAGTCCGGCGCGATGGCCTAGGCTGCGCTCGCGGGCACGAGGAATCCGGTGGGAACCCGGAGCAGTCGCGCTACTGTGACCGCCCTCCCGACGAGAGTCGGAGGGGGCGGGAGCCAGACCCGAAGGTCCGCTTCCACCCCATCGAACAGGGACGCAGTCATCCCTGAGGAGGCACCATGTCGCAGTCGTACCCTGCCCTCGGCTCCACGCCGCTGGCCCCGTCGTCCGTCCAGGTCCCGGCCATCCCGCTCCGCAGCCTGGCCCCCTGGGCGCTGTTCCTCGTCCTGCTGGGCACCGTGGTGATCGTGCTCGCCGGCGTCGACCTGACGATGTTCGGCGTGCCGGGCGGGATGATGCTGCACGAGGTCGTCCACGACGGGCGCCACCTGCTCGGCTACCCCTGCCACTGAGGCGCGGGCCGATGAGCGCCTCGGCGCACACCCCTGCCCCGCACCCCGCCGCTCCGGCCAGCACGCCCCCGATCGCTCCCCGCGCCCTGCTGGTGCGCGGGCTGCTCGTCGGGCTGCTGGCCGGCCTGGTGTCGTTCGGCGTCTCCGCCGTCGTGGGTGAGCCCACGATCGACGCGGCGATCGCCTACGAGGAGTCGGTCGCCCCGGCGCCGGAGCCCGGCGCCCCCGCGGAGGACGAGCTGGTCTCGCGCGGCACCCAGGCCACGTGGGGCCTCGGCGCGGCCAGCGTCGCGGTCGGCGGCGCCCTGGGCGGCCTGGTCGCCCTCGGCGCGGCGCTCGCGATCGGGCGTCTCGGCCGGCTCGACCCGACCCGGGCCACGGCGGTCGTGGCGGCGGTCGGGTTCGTGGCCGTCGCCCTGGTCCCGTGGCTGGCCTTCCCGGCCAACCCGCCCGGTGTCGGCGACCCCGGCACCATCGGCTCCCGCACGCTGGCGTGGTTCGGCCTGCTCGACGTCTCGGTGCTGACCGCGCTGGCCGCGGTCGTGGTCGCCGTCCGGCTGGCCACGAGGCTCGACGCGTACGCCGCCGGCGTGCTCGCCGCCGCCGGCTACCTCGTCGTCGTGCTCGTCACGGTCGCGCTGCTGCCCGACCCGGCCCCGCTCGGCGACGTCCCGGCGCAGGTGCTCTGGGACTTCCGGCTGGCCTCCCTGCTGACCTTGACGACCCTGTGGGGCGTGCTCGGCGTCGGGCTGGTCGGCACGGTCCGCCGGCTGCAGCGCGACGTGGTCGCCCGCGCCGACCGGCGTGCCCTGGCCGCCAGCCTGTGACGGGCCCGATCACCCCGCCCCCGGCAGCGCTCCGCGCCGAGGCGCAGCAGCGCCTGGAGGCCCTGGCCACCCCGGCCGGGGCGCTCGGGCGGCTGGGCGACCTGGCCGTGTGGCTCGCCTCGACCCTCGGAGCGGTGCCTCCGCCGCCGTTGACCGACGTCCGGCTCACCGTGCTCGCCGGTGACCACGGTGTCGCGGCGCACGGCGTCTCGGCCTACCCGGCCGCGATCACCCCGGCGATGGTCCGCACCATCGTGGCCGGGAGGGCCGGTGTCAGCGCGCTCGGGGCCGCGCACGACGTGTCGGTACGCGTGCTCGCCCTCGGCGTCGACGACGACCTCGACGGCGTCCCGCCCCCGGTCACGGCCCGGTCGGTCCGGCGCGGCAGCGGGGCGATCCACCTCGAGGACGCCCTCACCGCCGACGAGACCAGGCGCGCGGTCGACGTCGGGCGGGAGGCGGCGCTCTGCGAGATCGACGGCGGCGCGCAGCTGCTGCTCACCGGCGACCTCGGCATCGGCAACACCACGCCCGCCGCCGCCCTGGTCGCCGCCGCGCTCGGCCTGCCGGCCGGGGACGTGGTCGGGCGCGGCACCGGGGTGGACGACGCCGGCCTGGCCCGCAAGACCGAGGTCGTCGCGCTCGCGCTGGCCCGCGTCGGCGACCGCACAGCGGACCCCCTCGACACGCTCACCGCGCTCGGGTCGGCCGACCTCGCGGCCACGGTCGGCTTCCTGCTCGAGGCGGCGGAGTCCGGGGTGCCCGTGCTCCTCGACGGCCTGGTCTCGGTCGCCTGCGCCCTGACCGCGGAGCGGCTCGCGCCGGGCGCGCGCCACTGGTGGGCCGCCGGGCACCGCTCGACCGAGCCGGCCCAGGGCCTCGCGCTCGCCGCCCTCGGGCTGGAGCCCCTGCTCGACCTCGGGCTGCGGCTGGGCGAGGGCAGCGGGGCGGTGGCCGCCGTCCCGCTGCTGCGCGGCGCCGTCGCCCTCCTGCGCGACACCGCCCTGCTGTCCGAGCTGGGCTGAGGCGTGCGGTCGCCGGGATCAGAGGCGCAGCACGCGTCCCGCGACCACGAGGTGCACCTCGTCGCACGCCGCCGCGACGCGCTGGTTGACCGTGCCGAGCAGGTCACGGAAGACCCGGCCCGAGCGGTGGGAGGGCACCACGCCGAGGCCGACCTCGTTGGTGACCAGCACCGCGTCGCGGGTGGTGGCGCCCAGGGCCGCGACCAGCGGGTCGAGGTGCGCGGCAAGCGAGGCGTGCTGGGCGGCCGCGGGACGGTCCCACGCCCGGTCCCCGTCGAGCACCGCCGTGAGCCAGGTGCCCAGGCAGTCCACCAGCACCGCACCGCCCGCCGCCGTCACCGCTCCGGTCAGGTCCCGGGTCTCCAGCGTGCTCCAGGTCGGGGGTCGGCGGAGCCGGTGGGCGGCCAGGCGCGCCGCCCAGTCGGGGTCGGGGTCCTCCGCGGCGGTGGGCCCGGGGGCGACGTAGGCGACGTCGGCGCGCCCGGCGTACAGGCTCTCGGCGTGCGCGGACTTGCCGGAGCGCACGCCACCGGTGACCAGGACCTTCATCGGGGGCTCCTCGGGTGTCGGGCGGGCCGGTGCTGAGCCGGGCGCTCGGTCTGGGACTCGGGTACGCGGCCGACCGCGTCCTCGGGGACCCCGCCCGGTGGCACCCGGTGGCGGGGTTCGGCCGGCTGGCCGGGCGGGTCGAGCAGGTGGCGTACGCCGACCGCCGTGCCGCCGGGGCCGTCCACGTCGCGCTGCTGGTCGGTGGGGCGGTGGGCCTGGGTGCCGTGGCCGAGCGGGCGGTGCACGGCCGGCCGGCCGGGCACGTGCTGCTGACCGCGGCGGCGACCTGGACCGTGCTCGGGGGACGTCGCTGGACCGGGAGACCGCCGCGGTGGAGCGGCTGCTCGCGGCCGGCTCGCTGGAGGCGGCTCGTCGGCAGGTGGCCCGGCTCGTCGGGCGCGACACGACCTCGCTGGACGCGGGCGGGGTGGCCCGCGCGGCCGTCGAGTCGGTCGCCGAGAACACCTCCGACGCCGTGGTCGCGCCGCTGGTCTGGGGCGCGGTGGCTGGCGTGCCGGGGCTGCTGGGCCACCGCGCGGCCAACACCCTGGACGCGATGGTCGGGCACCGCTCGACGAGGTACGCCCGCTTCGGCTGGGCGGCCGCCCGCCTCGACGACGTCCTCAACCTGCCGGGCTCGCGGCTGACCGCCGCCCTGGTCGTGGTCCTCGGCGAGGACCGCCGCGGCGCGGTCCGCGCGTGGCGGCGCGACGCCGCCGCCCACCCCAGCCCGAACGCCGGCCCGGTCGAGTCCTCGGTCGCCGGGGCGCTCGGGGTACGGCTCGGCGGGACGACGGCCTACGGCACCGGCGCGGACCGCCGGGTCGAGGAACGGCCGGCGCTCGGCGACGGCCGCGAGCCCGACCACGTCGACCTGGCCCGGGCGCGGCGGCTGGTCCTGCGGGTGGACCTGGCGGCGGTGCTGGTGGCGGCCGCGGTTGCGGCCGGCGGGTCTCACCGCAGCCCCTGAACCCACGCCGCCGCCCCGACGGCGTCGGTCACCGTCTGCACGCCCGGCGGCGGCGGGGGGCGGCGGACGACCACGACCGGCACCCCGAGCTCGGCGGCCGCCTCCACCTTGGCCCGGGTCAGCGCCCCGCCGGAGTCCTTCGTGACCAGCACGTCGGCCCCGTGCCGGCGCAGCAGGGCCCGCTCGGCGGGGACCTCGTACGGCCCGCGGCTGCGCAGCACCGTCCAACCCCCGGGCAGCGGCACCTCGGGCTCGTCGACGACCCGCGCCAGCACCCGGTGCCCGGCCAGCGGGCCGGTGAACCGCGCCAGCTGCTGGCGGCCGACGGTCAGGAACGGGCGCTCCCCCAGCGCCGCGGTCACGGCCGCCGCCTCGTCGTGGTCGGCCACCCAGCGCCACGACCCGGTCGGGTCCTGCCACCCCGGCCGGGCCAGCCGCAGCAGCGGGACGTCCCCACCCTCGTCCGGCGCACCGCCCAGCGCCGCAGCCGCGTGCGCCGAGATCGTCGCGGCGAACGGGTGGGTGGCGTCGACCACCGCGTCGTAGGACCGAGCCTCCGCGCGCAGCCCCGCGACCCCGCCGAACCCCCCGACCCGCACCCCGCCGACCGGCAGCCTCGGCTCGGCCACCCGTCCGGCCAGGGACGACACGACCTCGACGCCGTCGGCCACCAGGAGGGCGGCGAGCTCGCGCGCCTCGCCGGTGCCGCCGAGCACCAGCACCCTCACAGCACCCTCACCGCGCGCTCACCGGGACGCTCCCGGTTCCAGCAGCCGCAGGCCGGCCGGCGCCCCGTCCCGCGCCAGGGCGAGCAGCGCGTCGACGTCGCAGTGCTCCTCCACCAGGTCGCCCAGCAGCTCGAGACGCCGCTCCCGGGCGGCCGGGAAGGACGCGGCGGAGGCCACGCCGAGCGCCTGGCGCAGGTACGTCGCGCGGTACGTGTCGTCCTCCAGCCGGCCGTGCACCATCGTCGCGGTCACCGCGCCGGCCTCGGTCTCGCCGGCGACCCGGCCGTGGTGGATCTCGTAGCCCGCGGGGTCGTGGCGGCGCAGCACCTTCTCGGCGCCGAAGACGGTCGTCAGCCCGAGCAGGCCGAGGCCGTCGACCACCGCCCCGGCCGGGCCCTCCACCCCGTCCGGGTCGCTGATCGAGCGCCCGAGCATCTGCGCGCCGCCGCAGATCCCGAGCACGGGCCGGCCGGCCGCCGCGTGCGCACGCACCGCCTCGTCCAGCCCCCGCGCCCGCAACCAGGCCAGGTCGGCCAGGGTGGCGCGGGTGCCGGGCAGGACGACGAGGTCGGCGTCCAGGTCGCGCGGGTCGGAGACGAACCGGACGTCCAGACCGGGCTCCAGGCCCAGGGCGTCCACGTCGGTGAGGTTGCTGATCCGGGGCAGCCGCACCACGGCCACCCGCCGGACGTCGCTCCCGCCCGACCCGGTGACCTCCGCACCGGCCCGCCGGCCCTCCAGGTCCAGCGCGTCCTCGCTGTCCAGCCAGACGTCGGGCCGCCAGGGCAGCACCCCGAGCACGGGCCTGCCGGTCAGCGCGTGCAGCTGGTCGAGACCCGGGGCCAGCAGCGCCCGGTCCCCGCGGAACTTGTTGACCACCCAGCCCGCGACCAGCGCCTGGTCGGCCGGCTCCAGCAGCGCCAGCGTCCCGAGCATCGCCGCGAACACCCCGCCGCGGTCGATGTCGCCGACCACGACGGTGGCCATCCCCGCGTGCCGGGCCAGGCCGAGGTTGACGTAGTCGCCGGCACGCAGGTTGATCTCCGCCGGGCTCCCCGCGCCCTCCGCCACGACGACCTCGTGCCGCGAGGCGAGGTCGTCGTACGCCGCGTGCGCCGCCCGCGCCAGGTGCGCGCGACCGTGCTCCCAGTCGGCCGAGGAGAGCGACCCGGCCGGGCGCCCCATCACCACGACGTGGCTGCGCCGCTCGGAGCCCGGCTTGAGCAGGACCGGGTTGTGCGCGGGCTCAGGCTCCACCCGCGCGGCCAGGGCCTGCACCCACTGCGCGCGCCCGATCTCGGCGGCGGTGCCGTCGCCGGCGGTGCAGACCATCGAGTTGTTCGACATGTTCTGCGCCTTGTACGGCGCGACGCGCACGCCGCGCCGGGCCAGCGCGCGGCACAGCCCCGTGGTGACGACCGACTTCCCCGCGTCGGAGGTGGTGCCGGCGACCAGGATCCCGGCCATCAGCCGCGCCCCGGCACGAACGGGGCGAACCGGTGCGCGGCCAGGTCCTCCGGTAGCTCGCCGCCGCGCTCGGCCCAGCCTGCCACCCGCCACGTCAGGTCCTCGTCGTGCACGTCGCCGAGCCAGGTGTCGACCGGTCGACGGCCGCGGGTGAAGTCGCGCACCAGGACCACGTTGCTGCGGTCGCACTGCCCGAGGCAGTCGACCACGCGTACGCGCACCCGCTCGCCGGCGCGGGTCGTCCCGGCGCAGGCGAGCAGCGCGTCCTGCTGGGCGCGGTGGTCGGTCGTGGGGTGCTTGCCGGGGTCGCCGCAGCAGCAGTCGCGGCAGAGCATGACGTCGCGGTCCGGGCGGGTCACCCCGCCACCTGCTCCGGCGCCCGGAGCAGGAACAGGTCCAGCACCCAGCCGGCCTGCTGCTTCGCCCGCGCCCGGGCCGCCGCGATCGCCGGCAGGACGTCGCCGACCCGTCCGGCCACCAGGGCCTCGCCGACACCGCCGAGGTTGGCCCCCCACCAGATCGACCAGTCCTCGAGACCGTCGAGCTCGAGGCGTCGGTT
Organism: Nocardioides aquaticus; assembly: GCF_018459925.1. Classification (NCBI taxonomy): domain Bacteria; kingdom Bacillati; phylum Actinomycetota; class Actinomycetes; order Propionibacteriales; family Nocardioidaceae; genus Nocardioides; species Nocardioides aquaticus. Next base: position 262,506 of record NZ_CP075371.1, on the reverse strand, counting down.
CAGCATGACCACCAGGTTCCGCTGGCCCTGGGCCAGCGCCTCGGGCAGCCGGCGTGCGGTCGTCACGTGCAGCGGGTGGCCGACGTCGTGCAGCACCAGGCGGTGCCGTGCGGCGAGCAGCGGGAGGCTGCCGATCCCCGGCACGACCTCGACCTCCAGCGGCACCCGCTCGCCGAGCGCGTCGAGCAGCCGCAGCGTCGAGTCGTAGAGCCCCGGGTCGCCCCAGACCAGGAGGCCGAGCACGCCGTCGTGCTCGGTCAGCACCCGCTCGTACGCCTCCACCCGGGCGTGGTGCCAGGCCTCGACGGCCGCGGCGTAGTCGACGCCGTCGTGCCGCTCGCGCGGCGGGTCGGCCACCACGACCAGGTCGAGGCCCTGCTGGGCGCACACCTCGCGCCGCACCGCCAGCAGCGGGTCCTCCGACCCGTCGTCGGCCTCCTTGGCGAAGGCGAGCACGACGTCGACGCGGGCCAGCGCGGCGACCGCCTCGGGCGTCACGTGCTGCGGGCCCATCCCGATCCCGACCACGACGACCCGGCGGGGGGCGCGGTGCCGCGGCTCAGCCATCGTGACGGTCCTCGAGGTCGCCCTCGAGGTCCAGGTACACCGCCTGCATCCGGGCCAGCAGGTCCGGGTCGGGCTCCTCCCAGAGGCCGCGGTCGACGGCCTCGTGGAGCTTCTCCACGATCCCGCGCAGCGCCCACGGGTTGGAGCGCCGCATGAACTCCTGGTTGGTCTCGTCCAGGACGTACTCCTGCGCGAGCGTCGCGTACATCCAGTCGTGCACGACGCCGGTGGTGGCGTCGAAGCCGAACAGGTAGTCGACGGTGGCCGCGAGCTCGAAGGCGCCCTTGTAGCCGTGGCGCTGCATCGCCCCGATCCACTTCGGGTTGACCACGCGGGCCCGGAAGACGCGGTTGGTCTCCTCCTGCAGGGTGCGGGTGCGGACCTGGTCCGGGGAGGTCGAGTCGCCGACGTAGCCGGCCGGCTCCGCGCCGGTCAGCGCGCGCACGGTGGCGATCATCCCGCCGTGGTACTGGTAGTAGTCGTCGCTGTCGGCGATGTCGTGCTCGCGGGTGTCGATGTTCTTCGCGGCCACCTTCATCCGCCGGTAGCTCGTGCGCATGTCGTCGGCCGCCGGCGCCCCGTCCAGGCCGCGGCCGTAGGCGAACCCGCCCCACGCGGTGTAGACCTCCGCGAGGTCGGCGTCGTCGCGCCAGGACCCGGACTCGAGCAGCTGCAGGATCCCCGCGCCGTACGACCCCGGCTTGGAGCCGAAGATCCTCGTGGTGGCCCGGCGGTGGTCCCCGTGGTCGGCGAGGTCGTCGAGCACGTGCGCGCGCACGAAGTTCGCCTCCAGCGGCTCCTCCAGGTCGGCGACCATCCGGACGGCGTCGTCGAGCATCGCCACGACGTGCGGGAAGGCGTCGCGGAAGAACCCGGAGATCCGGACCGTGACGTCGATGCGCGGGCGGCCGAGGTCCTCCAGCGGCACGACGGTCAGGTCGGAGACCCGGCGCGAGGCCTCGTCCCAGGTCGGCAGCACGCCGAGCAGCGCGAGCACTTCGGCCACGTCGTCGCCGGAGGTCCGCATGGCCGAGGTGCCCCAGACCGAGAGGCCGACGGACTCCGGGTACGTCCCGTGGTCCTCGAGGTAGCGCGCCACCAGCGACTCCGCCATCGCCGCGCCGGTCTGCCACGACAACCGGGACGGGACGGCGCGGGGGTCCACGGTGTAGAAGTTGCGTCCGGTCGGCAGCACGTTGACCAGCCCGCGCAGCGGCGACCCGGACGGGCCCGCCGGGACGAACCCGCCGTCCAGGGCGTGCAGCACGGCGTCGAGCTCGTCGGTGGTGCGGCCCAGCCGCGGGACGACCTGCTCGGCGGCGAAGGCCAGCACCCGCTGCACCTCCGGGTCGTCGTGCGCGCCCACCGCGGCGGCGGGGTCCCAGCCGGCGGCCTCCATGTGCTCGACCAGCGCCCGGGCGCGGGCCTCGACCTCGTCGACCGAGGTGGTCGCCTCGGCGCCCTCCTTCAGCCCGAGCGCGGCGCGCAGCCCGGGCACGGCGGCGCTCTGTCCGCCCCACACCTGGGCGGCGCGCAGGATCGCCAGGACCAGGTCGACCCGTCCGGAGCCGGCCGGCGCCTGGCCGAGCACGTGCAGGCCGTCGCGGATCTGGGCGTCCTTGATCTCGCAGAGCCAGCCGTCGACGTGGAGCAGGAAGTCGTCGAACTCCTCGTCGTCCGGGCGCTCGTCGAGACCGAGGTCGCGGTGCATCTCGGCGGCCTTCATCAGCTGCCAGATCTCCCCGCGCACCGCGGGCAGCTTGGCCGGGTCCATCGCGGCGATGTTGGCGTGCTCGTCGAGCAGCTGCTCGAGGCGGGCGATGTCGCCGTAGGTCTCCGCCCGCGCCATCGGCGGGATCAGGTGGTCCACGATCGTCGCGTGCGCCCGGCGCTTGGCCTGCGCGCCCTCGCCGGGGTCGTTGACCAGGAACGGGTAGACCAGCGGCAGGTCGCCGATCGCGGCGTCGGTCGCGCAGGACGCCGACAGCGCCGCGTTCTTGCCAGGCAGCCACTCCATCGACCCGTGCTTGCCGAGGTGCACGACCGCGTGCGCGCCGAAGCCGCCGTCGTCGGGCGCCGCGGCCAGCCAGCGGTACGCCGCCAGGTAGTGGTGCGACGGCGCCATCGCGGGGTCGTGGTAGATCGCGACCGGGTTCTCCCCGAACCCGCGCGGCGGCTGGATGAGCAGCACGACGTTGCCGGCGGCGATCGTGGCCAGCACGATCTCGCCCTCGCCGCGCCCGTCGGCGGGCGGCGCGACGAAGAGCGACCCGGGCGCCTCGCCCCAGGTCCCGACGACGTCGTCCATCAGGTCGGCCGGGACGTCGGCGGTCCAGCGGCGGTAGGCCGCGGCCGGGATCCGGACGTGCGCCTCGCCGAGCTGCGCGCTGGTCAGCCACTCCTCGTCCTGGCCGCCGGCGTCGATCAGGGCGTGGATCAGCGCGTCCCCGGCCTCGGTGTCGTCGGCCAGGTCCAGCCCCGGGACGTCGCCGGGGGCGCCCAGGTCGTACCCGGCGTCGCGCATCCGGCGCAGCAGCCGGACCGTGCTGACCGGGGTGTCCAGGCCGACCGCGTTGCCGACGCGGGAGTGCTTGGTGGGGTAGGCCGACAGCATCAGGGCGACCTTGCGCTCGGCCGGGGGCGTACGCCGCAGCCGCGCGTGGTTGACCGCGATCCGCGCGACCCGGCCGCAGCGCTCCGCGTCGGCGACGTACTGCGGCAGGCCGTCCTCGTCGACCTCCTTGAAGGAGAACGGGGCGGTGATGATCCGCCCGTCGAACTCGGGGATCGCGATCTGGGTGGCGGAGTCGAGCGGGGTCACGCCCTCGTCGCTGGCCGCCCACTCGGCGCGGCTCGAGGTCAGGCACAGGCCCTGGAGGACGGGGATGTCCAGGGCCCGCATCCGCTCGACGTCCCACGCCTCGTCGTCGCCGCCCGCGCTCGCGCCGGCCGGCGCGCTGCCGCCCGCCGCGAGGACGGTGACGACCAGGGCGTCGAGCGTGCCGAGGGCGTCGTACAGCGCGTCGGGCGCCGAGCGCAGGGAGCCGGCGAAGACCGGGACGCCCACGGCCTCGCCGGTCGCGTCGACGGCGTCGGCCAGCGCGTGCGCGAAGCCGGCGTTGCCGCTGGCCTCGTGGGCGCGGTAGTAGAGGATCCCGACCCTCGGCAGGTCGGCGGCAGCACCAGGCCTCGCCGGCATGCCCCACGCCGGCACCTCCACCGGCGGCTCGAACCCGTGGCCGGTGAGCAGCACCGTGTCGGAGAGGAACGCGTGCAGCTGCGCCAGGTTGGCCGGGCCGCCCTCGGACAGGTAGCGGTGGGCCTGCGCGGCGACGCCCATCGGCACCGACGACAGCTCCATCAGCTCGGCGCTCGGCTGCTGCTCCCCGCCGAGCACCACCATCGGCATCCCGGTCGCCCGGATCCGGGCGAAGCCGGAGCACAGCTCGTCGGGCGAGCCGAGGATCCGCCCGACGACCAGGTCGCAGCCCTCGAGGGTGGCCGCCATCAACTGGTGCCCGGGGCGGCTCGGGTTGGCCCAGACCCAGTCGGCGCCAGAGGCCCGCGCGGAGCGCAGGTCGGTGTCGGAGGTGGAGAGCAGCGCGATGCGCGCGGGACGGTCGACGGGTCGACTCACGGTGGCTCCTCGGGGTTCTCGCCCCTGGTCGGCGGAGTCCCGTGGCCAGTGTCTGGCTGCGCCCGCCCCGTCCTCGTCAGAGGGCCGGGCCGGGCGTCACAGTGGCGGAACCGCCCCGGAGTCGCACCGGGTTCCTGATCCCACGAGACGTGTGCGGCTCACCCTAGGCGATGAGCGCCGCCGCCGGGGCGATCGTCCGGCTCAGCGCTTGCCGACGCCCCGCTGGACCATCCCGGCGGCCTCCCTGGCCGAGCCGGCCTCGCGCAGGTCGCGCGGCAGGCGGGCGACCACGGAGCGGGTGAGCGCGGCGAGCAGCTTGAGGTAGCCGTCGCTGTCACCGGCCGGGGTGAACAGGCCGAGCACGACGTCGACCGGACCGGCGCCCGCGGACCACGCCACCGGCGCGACGAGGCGGAGCACGGCCACCGTCGGCACGTCGACCCCGGCGGTCCGGGCGTGGGGGATGGCCACGCCGCCGGGGAGCACGGTCGAGCCGATCGCCTCGCGGGCCATCAGGTCGGCGCGGCAGGCGTCCGCGTCGCGCAGCCGCCCGGCGTCCTCGAGCAGCCCCAGCAGGGCGTCGACCACCGTCGACTGGTCGGTCGCCTCGGAGTGGAGGTCCACCAGGTCGGGCGTGGTCACCGGCTGCTGCTCGTCAGTCACGGCCCCAGTCTCTCAGGATCCGGCGCCGCGCGGGAGCACGGGCCAGATCAACCCCTGCGGAGGGTCCCGGTGGCCGACGCGCGCCGCCACCATGGAGGCGATGCCCCACACCACACGCACCACCCGACCCGGAGCGCGCTGATGCTCCTGCCCCCCGCCCGCGGCCCGATGGGCACCGCCCTGCACGCCCTCCTGCTGACCGCCGCCCCCACGAGCCCCGACGCGGCGCTGCCGGCCGGGCTCGCCCCCGACCTCGACCCCACCGCGGCACCGGACCCCGAGGACGCCGCGCAGTGCCTGTGGGTGCTGCACGAGCTGCACTACCGCGGGTTCGCCGACGTCGACGACGCCTGGGAGTGGGCGCCCCAGCTGATGACGCTGCGGCAGGGCCTCGAGCACGACCTCGAGCAGCGCCTGCGCGAGCGGTTCGCCGCGGGGTGGGAGCCGGTCGACCCCGCCGACGACGTCACCGCCCTGGTGCAGCGGATCATCGAGACCGACGACGCGCCCTCGCTGGCCCGCCACCTGCAGCGCCGCGGCACGCGGGAGCAGGCCCTCGCCCTGCTGCGGCAGCGCTCGCTGTACCACCTCAAGGAGGCCGACCCCACGAGCTGGGTGGTGCCGCGGCTGACCGCACGCCCGAAGGCGGCGCTGGCCGAGGTGCAGTTCGACGAGTACGGCGGCGGCGACCCCGGGCGGCTGCACCACCGGCTCTTCGAGCAGGGCATGGCCGCGGCCGGCCTGGAGCCGGACTACGGCCACTACGTCGGCGAGGCCACGCTGCCGATCCTGGAGCAGAACAACGCGGTGAGCATGTTCGGCCTGCAGCGCCGCCTGCGCGGCGCGGCGGTCGGCCACTTCGCCGCCTTCGAGGCGACCAGCTCGGTGCCCTCGCGCCAGCTCGCCCAGGGCCTGCGCCGCCTCGGGATCGGCGAGGACATGGCCGGCTACTACGACGAGCACGTCGAGGCCGACGCGGTGCACGAGCACCTGGCCCTGGTCGGGGTCTGCGGCGCGCTGGTCGAGGAGGAGCCCGGCCTGCTGGCCGACGTCGCCCTGGGCGCCTGGACCTGCCTGGACCTCGAGGCCCGCACCGCGCACGACATGCTCGCCCGGTGGGACGCCGCGTGACCCGCCCCGCCCCCGAGCCGACCGCCCGGGTCGTCGAGGGCGACCCCGTACGCCTCCCCTGCGCCGGCGGGCCGCTGCTGCTGCGCGGGGCGGCCGTGGTGGAGACCAGCGACGGGGTCCGGCACGCGACCACCCGCCCGGTCAGCGCCCTCTGCCGCTGCGGGCGCTCCTCGATCGCGCCGTGGTGCGACGCCACGCACAAGCTGCTGCCGGCGGCGGACCGCCCGACCTGACCCGGTCCGGGCTCAGGCGGGGGCCAGGAGCAGGACCAGGCCACGCTCCCCGTGGCGGCGGCCCCGCTCGACCCACCCGGCGCCGGCGGCCAGGGCGTCGGCCTGCGCGTCGTCACCGAGCTGCACCAGCAGCAGGCCGCCCGGCAGCAGGTGCCCGGCGGCGACCTCGAGGCAGAGCCGGGCCACGGCCAGGCCGTCCGCGCCGCCGTCGATGGCCAGCAGCGGGTCCTCCGGGAAGCGGCCGACCTCCGCGCTGGTGACCCAGGGCGGGTCGGCGACCACCAGGGCGTACGCCTCCCGGTCCCCGACCGCCGTGCGCATGTCGCCGGCGCGCACCTCGACCCGGTCGGCGATCCCGGCCCGGGCGGCGTTGCGGGTCGCGACCTCGCAGGCCCAGGGGTCGGCGTCGACGGCGACCAGCCGGCGTCCCGACAGCACCGCGGCGAGCAGCCCGATCTGGCCGGCGCCGGTGCAGAGCTCCAGGAAGGGCCCCGCGGGCAGGTCGTGGGCGAGCTCGGCGGCCCACTCCGACTGCATCCGGGTCCAGGGTCGTGGGCGCAGCACCCGGTCGTCGTGTTCCACGTGGATCACCCCGAACTCCATCACCTCGGGGTCGGTCAGGTCGGGAGAGCTCATCGGGCCACTGTGGCGGACCCCGGCGCCCGCGACTACCTGCTCGGGGGTGGGCCGGCCGCGCGGCCACGCGGCCACGGCGGGGGCCCCGCTCGCGGTCCGGGGTGTCGTACCTCACGTTGGCGTGGCGAGCCCGAGCGCGACAGTCTGTCGCGGACAGGTCCCCCGCACCGTCCAGCCAGGAGCCGCCCGTGTCCCCGACCGACAGCCTCGTCCGGCCCGCGGTGCGGTGGTCCCTCGGGCACGCCCTGCCCAGCACCGTGATGCGGAACGCGGCCAGGCGGGGCGACCTGCAGGGCCGGCTGGTGGACCGCCGCGTCGCGCACGACCACGCCGCCCTGCGGGCCATCGCCGACGAGGTGCGGTCCTCCGGGCCGCTGCACCGGGCCCGGTACGCCCTGATGACCGCGCACCAGCCGGTGGTGCGCGAGGTGCTGACCAGCAACGACTTCCGTACCGGGGTCTTCGACGCCGGCGACGAGGGCGTGCTGGGCCGGCTGGGCACGTGGGCCGCGGACCCGGCCGCCTTCGGACCGCTCAGCCCGCCGTCGCTGCTGGTCACCGAGCCCCCGCAGCACACCCGCTACCGCAAGCTGGTCACCCGTGTCTTCTCGGTGCGCGCCGTCGAGGGCCTGCGGGAGCGCACCCAGCAGGTCGCGGACGAGCTGCTCGACGACCTCGAGGCGCAGGCACGTCCCGGCGACGGTCCCGTCGACCTCGTCGAGCGCTACTGCGCGCTGCTGCCGGTCACGGTGATCGCCGAGATCCTCGGGGTGCCGGCCGGGGAGCGCGACCGGGTGCTCGCCTTCGGCGCGGCCGCCGCGCCCAGCCTCGACCTCGGTCTCGGGTACGCCGAGTTCCGCCGCGTCGAGCGCGCGCTGGCGGGCTTCCGGGCCTGGCTGGCCGAGCACCTCGCCGGCCTGCGCGAGCACCCCGGCGACGACCTGATGAGCCAGCTGGTCGCGGCGCGCGAGGACGGCGTCGGGCTGAGCGACGCCGAGCTGGAGGCCACCGCGGGCCTGGTGCTGGCCGCCGGCTTCGAGACCACGGTCAACCTGCTCTCCAACGGCATCGTCCTGCTCACCGAGCACCCCGACGAGCTGGCCAGGCTCCGCGCCGACCCCTCCCTGTGGTCGACCGCGGTCGACGAGGTGCTGCGGGTCGACCCTCCGGTGCTGCTCACCGGCCGCGTCGCCCGCCGCGACACCGAGGTCGCCGGGGTCGCCGTACGCCGGGGGTCGGTGGTCACCTGCCTGCTCGCCGGCGCCAACCGGGACCCGGCGGTCTTCGCCGACCCGGACCGCTTCGACGTGGGCCGGGCCAACGCCCGCGACCACGTCTCGTTCTCCGCCGGCCGGCACTACTGCCTGGGGGCCGCCCTGGCCCGGATGGAGGGCGAGGTCGGGCTGCGCACGGTGCTGGACCGCTTCCCCGACCTGGCGCTCGAGCGCGGCGCCCGGCGCCGGCCGACCCGGATCCTGCGCGGCTGGGAGACCCTCCCGGCGCGGCTGGGCGTCTAGCCCGCCAGGCCCGCCGGAGCCGGCTCGCGGCGACCCGCGGCGTCGGCCCGAGCGACCGCGTCGTGCAGCCGGCGCCGGGCCGCGGTGGTCAGCAGCGCGGCGAGCGCGCAGGCCGTCACGGTGACCGCGAACGCGGCGGTGTGCCCGTGGTCGTCGGCGAGCCGACCGGCCACGGCCGAGCCCAGGGCGTACCCGATCCCGGTGCAGCTGGCCAGCAGCGTCATCGCCGCCCCCACCCGGGCCGGGTCGACCACGCGCTCGGCGAGGCTGAAGACCGCGATCATGTACGGCGCGACCGCGCAGCCGAGGACGAGCACCACCGCGGTCAGCGGCAGGAGCGAGTCGACGAGCAGCAGCGGCACGCTGAGCGGCAGCAGCAGGCAGGCCGCCCACCAGGCGCGCAGCTCGTGCCCGATCCGCTGCGGGAGCCCGGCGGTCATCAGCCCGGCCACCGCGCTGCCGACCCCGAGCGTGCCGTGCACGAAGCCGGCCAGGCCGGGGCGGCCCTCGCTGGTGGCCAGCACGGTGGCGCCGGTCTGCACCGAGCCGAACAGCATCCCGACCAGGAGCTGGGCCAGGCCGAGGACCAGCACGGTGCCGGTCAGCAGCCGCGCCGCGGCGGCCCGGTCCACGCCGGCGGCGAGCCGCGACGCGCGCGAGCGGCGCGCCGTGGGGTGCAGCGCGAAGGCGGTCCCGAAGACCGCCAGCAGCCCGGCTGCGAGCAGCAGCGCCCCCGACGGCGAGACCGCGACCGCGCCGACGCCGACCAGGGCCGGCCCGAGCGCGAAGGACGCCTCGTCGGCGGCACCCTCGTAGGAGAAGGCCGCGTCGACCAGGCGCCGCTGGTGGACCCCGGAGCCGTCGGTGATCGGGCGCCAGCGCACCCGCGCCAGCGGGCCGACCTGGGGCAGGCTGGCCCCGGCCGCGGCGGCCGCGGCGACGAGCACCGGCGTCGGCAGGTCGGCACCGACCAGCACCACCAGCAGCGAGAGCAGCGCCGCGCCGAGCAGCGACTGCACCAGCACCACCGGACGCTGCCCGACCCGGTCGGCGAGCGCGCCCGCGAGCGGGGAGGTGACGGCGTTGGCCACGGCCAGCGCCCCGGCGGCGAGGCCGCCCGCGCCGTAGCTGCCGGTCGCGGTGGACACCAGCAGCAGGGTGCCGAGCTGGCTCATCGCCAGCGGGAGACGGCCCAGGAAGGCCACGGCCACGTAGGCCGGGCCGGCCAGCCGCAGGAGTCGGCGGTAGGAGGCGAGAGGGGACACGGAGGTTCTGCTTTCTTGCGGTTTTCGGGTGCGCCACGACAGGCGCGCGCCGAACCCACCTCCAAGACGCGCAGAACCCTCTGCGCAGCCGATGCTACCGAGCCGGGCCGGGGGTCCCCACATCCTCGACCACCAGCATCAGCTCCGGGTCGACCACGCTGACGGCGTGCCCGTCGAGGCCGAGCCGGCGCACCCCCTCCAGCAGCATCCGGCGCCCGACGTCGTCGACCTGGGAGACCCGGGTCAGGTCCAGCACGACGTCGACGCCGTCGGCGCCGATCCGGGCCAGCTCGCGCAGCACCCGCTCGCCGCCGGAGAAGGTCACCGGGCCCTGCAGCACCGCGCGCCAGGCCGTCCCCCCGCCGTCGTCGTGCACCAGCCCGACCTCGCGGACCACCGCGAGCCCGGCCGGGGCCATCCCCATCAGGTGCAGCCCCATGTCCTCGGAGAGCCGCTCGCACACCCGGACGCCGCGGGTGCTGTTGCCGAAGCGGTCCAGGCGCGGGGAGAAGGTGCCGATCCCGACCTCGCCGGGCAGGGCGCCGAGGATGCCCCCGGCCACGCCGGACTTGGCCGGGATGCCGACCACCGACAGCCAGTCGCCGGCGGCGTCGTACATCCCGCAGGTCGCCATCACGCTCAGCACCTGCCGGGCGACCCGGGCCCCGACCACGCGCTCCCCGGTCACCGGGTTGACGCCGTGGTGGGCCAGGGTCGCCGCCATCACCGCGAGGTCGCGGACGTCGACCAGCAGCGCGCACTGGCGGGTGTACTCCCGCACCAGGACCGTCGGGTCCTCGGTGACCGTCCCGCGGCTGCGGACCATGTGCGCCAGGGCCAGGTTGCGGTGCGCGGTGCCCATCTCGGACTCCAGGACCGCCTCGTCGACGACGAGCTCGCGGCCGGCGAAGGCCGACAGCCCCCGGCGCAGGCGCTCCGAGCGTGCCGCGCCGGCCAGGCCGGGCTCCCCCACCAGCGAGTGCGTCGTGATGGCTCCGATGTTGATCATCGGGTTGCGCGGACGACCCGTGCCCGGCTCGAGCGAGATCTCGTTGAAGGCGTCGCCCGACGGCTCGGTGCCGACGACCTCGAGCACGGCGGCCAGGCCCCGATCCTGGAGCGCCAGCGCGTAGGCGAACGGCTTGGAGATGGACTGGACGGTGAACAGCACGTCGTCGTCCCCGGCCGAGTAGGTGACGCCGTCGAGCGTGGTCAGCGCGACGGCCAACCGGTCCGGGTCGGCGGCCGCCAGCTCGGGCACGTCGTCGGCCACGGCACCGCCGTCGGCGGTGCAGCCGCCGAGCACCTCCTGGAGGTAGTCCGGCACCGGGGTCCTCATGCGGTCCTCATCCCCCCAGCATGCCGTCCCGGCGGCACCGGCGCCCCTGGCCGAGGGGGTGTCCTCACCCGCCCGGTCGTCCTAGCGTCGAGCGCATGACCACCGTCACCCGAACCTTCACCGTCCGACCCGAGCCCGCCACCGTCCTGGACTACCTCAAGGACTTCACGAACGCCGAGGAGTGGGACCCGGGCACGGAGCGCTGCACGCGCAACGACACCGGCCCGATCGTCGTGGGCTCGACCTTCCACAACGAGTCGAAGATCGCCGGGGTCGGCACGGAGCTGACCTACACGCTCGAGAAGCTGACCGACGACACGATCGTCCTGGTCGGGCGCAACGAGACCGCCACCTCGACCGACACGATCACCGTCAAGCCCGCGGCAGGCGGCGGCAGCGAGGTCACCTACGAGGCCGTGATCGAGATGTCCGGCGCCGCCAAGCTGGCCGCGCCCGCCGTCAAGGTCGTCTTCGAGAAGATCGGCAACGACGTCGAGCGTGACATGACCCAGGCGCTGGACCGCCTGGCCGGCTGAGAGCGAGGAGCACCGTGAAGACCTACGACGTCCTCGTCGTCGGCGGCGGCATGGTCGCCGACGCCGCCGCCCAGGCGCTGCGCGAGCAGGGCCACGACGGCTCGATCGGGATCCTCGGCGAGGAGCCGGTGCCGCCGTTCCCGCGCCCGGCGCTGTCCAAGAAGCTCTGGACCGACCCCGACTTCACCCAGGACGGGCTCGACCCGCGTACCGCGGAGCAGACCGGCGCCGAGATCCACCTGGCGACCCGGGTGACCTCGGTCGACCCGCAGGCCCGCACGGTCACCACCGCGGACGGCACCGAGCTCGGGTACGGCTCGCTGCTGGTCGCCACCGGTGGGCGCCCCCGCGGCGTCGACGGGCTGCCGGCCTCCGACCGGGTGCTGCACTACCGCACCCTGACCGACTACCAGCGCCTGCGCGCGCTGGCCGGAGGCGGTGCCCGCGTCGCCGTCGTCGGCGGCGGCTACATCGGCAGCGAGATCGCCGCCGCCCTGTCGCAGCAGGACTGCGAGGTCACCGTGGTCCACCCCGAGCAGGTGCTCGGCGACACCCGCTTCCCCGAGCCGCTGGCCCAGCGCTTCCAGCAGCTGTTCGTCGACGCCGGGGTCCGGCTGCTGTCGGGCACGTCGGTCGACGGCGGCGAGCAGCGCGGCGACGAGGTCAGCCTGCGCCTCTCGGACGGCGGGGTCCTCGACGTCGACGTCGTCGTGGTGGGGATGGGCATCGAGCCGGCCGGCGACGTCCTCGACGGCGTGGCGGAGCGGTCCGAGGACGGCGGCATCGTCGTGGACGAGCGGCTGCGGACCACGGCCGAGGGCGTGTTCGCCGCCGGTGACGTCGCCGAGTACCCCGACCGGATCCTCGGTCGGCGCCGCGTCGAGCACGTCGACAACGCCTCGGCGATGGGCGCCGCGGTCGGCCGGATCATCGCGGGATCGGACGAGACCTACGACCACACGCCGATGTTCTACTCCGACGTCCTGGGCCACGGGTTCGAGGCCATGGGCAGCACCTCCACGGACCTGGAGACGGTCGTCGACGAGCGCGCGGACGGCCGTACCGTCGTGTACTACCTCACCGACGCCGAGGTCGCCGGCGTCCTGGTCTGGGACGGCGACGGCGACGAGCTGGAGGGGGCCGAGCAGCTGCTGGCCGCCCACACCCGGCCGGCCAACCCGGTCGACCTGCTGGGCCGCCTCTAGCCGACGCCCCGGCGCCGGGTCGGCTCAGCCGGCCCGGCGCTCGGCCAGGTAGGCCAGCCGCCGGAGCGTCTCGACGTTGCGCCAGGCCAGCGGCAGGTGCCGCAGGGGCGCGGGGACCAGGCGTCCCGGTCCGGCGACGGCGTCCTCGCGGATGCGTACGCGGGTCCGGGCGCCGACCGCCTCCAGCTCGATCGACACAGCCGCCTCGCCGGACGGCCACGCCCGAGCGCGCAGGTCGAGCCGGCGGCCCAGGTCGCAGGCGGTGACCGACGTCGTGTCGTCGAGCACCAGCGGCCAGGCGCCGACGGAGTGGTGCAGCACCGAGCCCGGCGCGGGCCAGGAGTCGTCGACCTCGCGCATCCGCGTCGCACCCACGACCCACAGCGGGTAGAGCCAGCCGTCGGCCAGCACCGCCCAGACCTGGTCGGGGGTGGCATCGACGAGGCGTTCGTTCGTGCTCACACGCATCAGCTCCTGGGTCGGGTCCGACGACTGTGGCAGGTCGGGGGCCTACGTGGGCCCGCGCGGCACCCCGGTGGGCTGACGAGGGCTGTCGAAGGGCGGCCAGGACGGGCGAGGTCAGCGCCCCCGGCCCGGTCCGGTTACATCCCCGAGGATCTGCGTAAGTCTCGGAGCCCGGGGCCGCCGACCTCGTGAACCGAGTGTCATCCCGGACCCCCCACCTGCGAATACACCCTTAGGCGTGACCTTCGGCCCCCCGTAGCCGGGCCAGCCAGGCGTCGGACGCGGCCGAGCCGCCGGGCAGCTCGTCGACCACGCGGGCCAGGAAGGACCGGTGGCCGTGGTCGGCCAGCGCGGCGAGCGCGGCGTCCGGGTCGCCCGCACGCACGACGTCGAGCAGGACCCGGTGCCGCGCGGCGTTGCCCGCGGCGTCCTCGTGCGTCCGGCTCGCGACGTTGGCGCTCATGCACAGCCGCACCTGCAGGCCGAGGTCCCGGTAGGTCGCGACCAGCCGTCGGTGCCCGGACAGCGCGACGAGCGCGAGGTGGAAGGCGAACCCGCGCTCGACCAGGGCCGCGTTCCCGTGGTCGCGGGCGGCGCCGTCCTCCAAGTCGGCCAGCGCGGCCACCAGCGGCGTCAGCCGTTCCTCGTCGGTCACCGGCAGCGCCAGGCGTACGGCGAGCTGCTCGAGGCTGTCGCGCAGCGTGACGATCTCGTAGACGTCGTGCCGGGTCAGCGTGCGGACGGCCAGCCCGCGGCGACCGGACGGCACCACCAGGCCCTCGTGCTCCAACTGCTGGAGCGCCTCGCGCACCGGCGGGCGGGAGACGCCGAGCTGCTCGGTGAGCCGGCTCTCCACCAGGCGCTCGCCGGGCAGGACCTCGCCGCCGAGGATCATCGCGCGGACCGCGTCGGCGGCCCGCTCGGCCAGGCTCGGCGGCGGAGCCAGGCGCCGGTCGGTCATGCGGTATACCGTACACAGAACCCACCCAGGAGGTCGCGTGAACGACACCGCCCCCGGACCGCTCGCCGGCGTCCTCGTCGTCGAGGTCGGGTCCTTCCTCGCCGCCCCGTTCGCGGCCACCCAGCTCGCCGACCTCGGGGCCCGCGTGGTCAAGGTCGAGACGCCCGGCTCCGGCGACTTCGTGCGGGGCAACGCGCCGTACGTCGACGGGGAGAGCTCCTCGTTCGTCCGGCTGAACCGCAACAAGGAGTCGGTCGCGCTCGACCTGAAGTCGGACGAGGGCCGCGCCACCTTCCGCCGGCTCGCCGCCCGCGCCGACGTGCTGGTCGAGAACCTGCGTCCCGGCGCCATGCGACGGATGGGGCTGGGCTACGACGACCTCGCCGCCGACAACCCGGGCCTGGTCTACGCCTCGGCCTCCGGCTGGGGCCAGGACGGTCCGCTGGCGCAGCAGCCGGGGCTCGACATCATGGCCCAGGCCCGCTCGGGGCTGATGAGCGTCACCGGCTTCCCCGGGGGCGGTCCCGCCAAGGTCGGCGTCCCGGTGTGCGACCTGATGTGCGCGATGTACGTCGCGCTCGGCGTCACCGCCGCCCTGCGCGAGCGCGACCGCTCGGGGCTCGGCCAGCACCTCGACGTCTCGCTGCACGAGGCCGGCGTCGCGCTGGGCGTGTGGGAGGCCGGGCGCTGGTTCGGGGGCGGCGGCGTGCCGGGACCACAGGGCTCCGCGCACCAGTCGCAGGCGCCGTACCAGGCCGTGGTCACCACCGACGGCCACGTCACGATCGGCGCGAACACACCCACGCTGTGGCTGGCCTTCTGCGCCGCGCTCGGGCTGGACGACCTGCCGGCCGACCCACGCTTCGCCGACAACACCGCCCGGATGACCCACCGCGACGCGCTCGTCGAGGCGGTCGAGGAGGTCACCGCGACCCTGAGCACCGACACGGTGCTCGAGGTGCTGCAGGCCGCCGGGGTGCCGTGCGCCCCGATCCAGACCTACGACCAGGTCTTCACCGACCCCGCGCTCGAGGCGCGCGACTTCTACTGGGACGCCGAGCACCCGACGCTCGGGCCGGTCCGCCAGGTCGGCTCCCCGATGCGCTTCTCCCGCACCCCGGTGCGCCGCGGGCCTGCCGGCCCCGTGCTGGGCGCCGACACCGAGGCCGTGCTCGCCGAGCTGGCCACCACCACCGAGGAGACCCCGTGACCGACGCGACCGACGCGACCGACGACCTGCAGGTACGCCTCGAGGGGTCGGTGCTGCACGTCGTCTTCGACCGCCCGCAGGCGCGCAACGCGATGACCTTCGCGATGTACGAGGGCCTGGTCGCGGCCTGCGAGCGGGCCGACGCCTCCGACGACGTACGGGCGGTGCTGCTCCGCGGCGCCGGCGGCCGCGCGTTCGTCGCCGGCACCGACATCGCCCAGTTCGCCGGCTTCGACGGCCCGCGCGGGGTGGCGTACGAGAAGACGATCGACGCCACGATCGAGCGGCTGCTGGCCGTCCGGGTGCCGGTCGTCACCGCGATCGACGGCGCCTGCGTCGGGGGCGGCCTGGCGATCGCGGCCGCGGCCGACGTCCGCGTGGCCCACACCTCGGCGCGCTTCGGCTACCCGATCGCCCGGACCCTGGGCAACACGCTCTCGGCACGCAGCTACGCGCTGACGCTGCGCCACTTCGGGCACGCGCGCACCATCGACATGATCACGACCGCCCGCCTCCTCGACGCGGCCGAGGCGCACACCTGCGGCTTCGTCACGCGGACCACCGACGACGTCGACGCCACGACCGCCGAGGTGCTCGACGCGATCCTGTCCCACGCCCCGCTGACGATGGCCGCGGGCAAGGAGATCCTGCGCCGGCTGCACGCGGCTGCCGGCACGGTCGACGTCGACGACGTGGTCGCCGGCGTCTATGGCTCCGAGGACTTCGCCCGCGGCGTCGCCGCCTTCACCAGCCGCGGCACCCCGGACTGGCAGGGCCGCTGAGGCGACGCCACCTGTCCGGAACCGTCACCTCGACGCGCCGCGAGCGTCATCTCGGCTGTCCGCGAGCGTCATCTCGGCTGTCCGCGAGCGTCATCTCGGCTGTCCGCGAGCGTCATCTCGGCTAGGCGTGGGCGGGGTTGTCGGCCTTCCGGCGGGCGCCGGCGGCCGGCGTCAGCGCCTCCTGCACCAGCTCGACCGGGTGCCAGGCGGAGCGCTCGGTGCCGTGGAAGATCTGCTCGCGGCACGAGGTGCCGGTCGCGCAGATGACGGTCTCGCCGTCCTCGGCCTCGATCGCGGGGAAGAGCCGGTCCGCCCCGACCTTCATCGACATCTCGTAGTGCTCGGCCTCGTAGCCGAACGAGCCGGCCATCCCGCAGCAGCCGGCGTCGAGCTCGACGACCTCGGCACCCGGGATCCGCTTCAGCAGCGCGACCGTCGCGGCGGTGCCGACCTCGGCCTTCTGGTGGCAGTGGCCGTGGTAGAGGATCCGCCGGCCTGCGAGCCAGGAGTCCTCGGCGAACGCCAGGCGCCCGTCGTCGACGGCCTCGACCAGCAGCTCCTCGACCTGCCGCACGCGCCCGGACACGTCCTGCACGTTCGGGTCGTCCGGGAGCATCGAGACGTGCTCGTCACGGAGCGTGAACAGGCACGACGGCTCGCAGCCCACGATCGGGGACCCGGCCGGGGTGTTCGTCGCCAGGTCGGCCGCCATCGTGCGGGCCTTGCTGGTGGCCTCGTCGACCAAGCCCTTGGACAGCGCCGAGCGGCCGCAGCAGCCGGTGCTGGCCAGCTCGACCTCCCACCCGGAGCGCTGGAGCAGCCGGATCGCGGCCTGGCCGATGTGCGGTTCGGAGTAGGAGGTGAAGGAGTCGGCCAGGAAGTTCACGGTGCCCTGGGTGGCCTCCGTGGTCGACCGGCGGCCCTCGCTGCCGAACCAGCGCACCAGGTTGCGACGCTTGAACTGCGGGAGCGGGCGCTGCCGGGCGATGCCCAGCACCTTCTCCATCAGGAACCGCAGCACCGGGATCCGGCCGGGGACGTTGGCCAGCGGGCCGAAGAACGACCCCAGCTTGTTCAGCGTGCGGATGTTGCCGAAGACCCGTGAGCGCAGCGGCACGCCGTGCTCGTCGTGGTAGTGCGACAGCGTCTCGCTCTTGAGCTTGGCCATGTCGACGCCCAGGGGGCACTCGGACTTGCAGGCCTTGCACATCAGGCAGAGGTCGAGGATCTCGTGCAGCCGCTCGCCGCCGAGCGCGGCCTTCGGGTCGGGCTCGGAGAGCGCCTTCACCAGGGCGTTGGCGCGCCCGCGGGTGGCGTGCTCCTCCTCGCGGGTCGCGATGTACGACGGGCACATCGCCCCCGTGGTGCTCTTGCGGCACAGCCCGATGTTCATGCAGCGGTCGGCCGCGCCGCGCATCCCGCCGACGACCTCGAAGTCCAGGCGGGTGCGGAAGGCCGGGGCCGGCGGGAGCACCGCGTCGCGCAGGTTCTCGGTCATCGACGGGGCGTCGACGATCTTGCCGGGGTTCATGATGTTCGCCGGGTCGAAGAGGCCCTTGACCTCGCGCATCGCCTCGTAGAGGTCGTCGCCGAAGATCTCGCGGTTGAACTCGCTGCGGGCCAGGCCGTCGCCGTGCTCGCTGGAGTTGACCCCGCCGAACTCCTTGACGAGGTCCTTGATCTCCTCGGCCACCCGCCGCATCCGGGTGACCTCGTCGGGTCGCGAGAGGTCGACGAACGGACGGATGTGCAGGCAGCCGACCGAGCAGTGGCCGTAGAACCCGGCCTTCATGTCGTTCTCGTCAAGGACCTCCGCGAAGCGCGCCGTGTACTCGGCGAGCCGCTCCGGCGGGACCGCGGTGTCCTCCACGAACGCCAGCGGGCGGTTGGAGCCCTGGCTGGCCGCCATCAGCAGGCCCAGGCTGGACTTGCGCACCTTGAGCAGCGCGGTCTGCTGGGCCGCGGTGACCAGGCGCAGCGTGTGGTAGCCGTGGCCCTTCTCGTCCCAGACCTCGATCAGGTGGTCCAGGCGGGCCAGCACGTCGTCGCGGTCGTCGCCGGTGAAGGAGACGAACAGCAGCGCGGCCGGGTCGCCGACCAGGGACGAGCCGAGGTCGGCGTACTCGATCTTCTGGCGGGAGAGGTCCAGGATCGTCTTGTCCATCAGCTCGACCTGGGCCGGCTCGCAGGACAGCGCGTCCATGGTGGCCTCGATGGCCTTCTGCGTGGTGTCGAAGTGGCCCACCGCGTAGACGGTGTTGCCCGGCTTGGGGACCAGGTCGACCTCGGCGACGGTGGCGGTGACCAGGGTCCCCTCGCAGCCGACCACGAAGCTCGCCAGGTCGAACGGGGTGGCCGGGTCGGCCAGGCGGTCCAGGCGGTAGCCGCAGGCCCGGCGCCAGAACGGCGGCATGCCGTCGGCGATCGCCGTGCGGTTCTCCTCCACGATCCGCGGCAGCTCGCGATAGAGCAAGCCCTCCAGGGTCGGCATCGAGGCCCGGCGGTGCACCTCGGCCTCGTCGACGGGCTCGAAGCGCGCCGTCGAGCCGTCGGCGAGCACCACGTCGAGCGCGCGGACGTGGTCGATCGTCATCCCGAACCGCAGCGACCCGCTGCCGGCGGAGTTGTTGCCGATCATCCCGCCGATGGTGGCCCGGTTGCTGGTGGAGGTGTCCGGGCCGAACATCAGCCCGAACGGCGCCGCCGCCCGGTTCAGCTCGTCCTGCACCACGCCGACCTCGACCCGGGCTGTACGCCGCTCGGGGTCGAGGTCGAGGATCCGGTTCATGTGCCGCGAGAGGTCCAGCACGATGCCCGCGCCGATCGTCTGCCCGGCCAGGCTGGTGCCGGCACCACGCGGGGTGACCCGGACGCCGTGCTCGGAGGCGACGCGGACGGCGGCCGCCACGTCGTCGGCGTGGCGGGGGTAGACCACGCCGAGGGGACGGATCGCGTACATGCTCGCGTCCCGCGAGAACAGGTGCCGGCTGTAGTCGTCGAAGGCGACCTCGCCCTCGACCGCGGCCTCCAGGGCCGCGGCGAAGCCCGGCGGGGCGTCGTCGGGGCCGGCGGCGGTCTCGGGGGGCGCGGTCGTCGTCATGGTCGCTCAGTCCTCCTGCAGCACGGCGAGGGCGGCCTGGACGCCGCCGGGGGTGAACGGGACGCCGGCGAGGCCGAGACCCATCTCCACCCCGCCCAGCGTGCCGACCAGGGACAAGTCCTCGAAGTGCCCGAGGTGACCGATCCGGAAGACCCGGCCGGCCAGCCTGGTCAGACCGGCCCCCAGCGACATGTCGAAGCGCTCCAGGATCAGGGCACGAAGCGCGTCGGCGTCGTGGCCCTCGGGCATCACCACGGCGGTCAGGACGCCGGAGTGCTCGCGCTCGTCGAGGCAGAGAATCTCAAGACCCCAGGCCTCGACGGCGGCGCGCGTGGCCCGCGCCCAGCGCTGGTGGCGCGCGAACACGTTCTCCAGGCCCTCGTCGGCCAGCATGTCGAGGGCGACCTCGAGGCCGTAGAGCAGGTTGGTGGCCGGGGTGTAGGGCCACATCCCCTTCTCGTTGGCCGCCAGGATCGGCGTCCAGTCCCAGAAGGAGCGCTTCATGCCTGCCGTGCGGTGGGCCTCGAGCGCCTTGTCGCTGACGGCGTTGAAGGACAGGCCCGGCGGCAGCATCAGGCCCTTCTGGGAGCCCGCGACGGTGACGTCGACCTTCCACTCGTCGTGGCGGTAGTCGATCGAGCCCAGCGAGGAGATCGTGTCGACGAGCAGCAGGGCCGGGTGGTCGACCGAGTCCATCGCCGCGCGCACGTCGCCGATCCGGCTGGTGACGCCGGTCGAGGTCTCGTTGTGGACCGCGCAGACGGCCTTGATCTCGTGCGCGGTGTCCGCGCCGAGGTGCGCGGCCACCGCGTCGGTGTCGACGCCGTGGCGCCAGTCGCCGGCCACCATCTCGACCTCGAGGCCGAGCTCGAGGGCCATGGACTGCCACAGCGTGGCGAAGTGGCCGGTCTCGAAGCACAGCACCTTGTCGCCGGGGCTCAGGGTGTTGACCAGCGCGGCCTCCCAGGCGCCGGTGCCGGACGCCGGGTAGATCACCACCGGGTTGGTGGTGCCGAAGACCGGCTTGATCTTCTCCAGCACCCGGGTGCCGAGCGCGGCGAAGGTGGGGCCCCGGTGGTCGATGGTCGGGGCCGAGATCGCCCGCAGCACCTCGTCCGGACAGTTCGTGGGACCGGGGATCTGCAGGAAGTGGCGACCCATGGGAATCCTCTCGTCCCGGGCCGCGGCGCAGGCCGCCAACCCGAGGATTTATCCGTCCAGCGGAAGTTCTCTACCGCTAAGTGGAGCGTAATCGTGACGTGGGCCACGCGTCCAGCCGCCTGAGTCGCTTCTCTCCCAGGGCTTGACGAGACCTGAGTCACACGCCAGGGTCAGTGCAGCGAAAACTCTCTTCCGCTTGGCGGAATGAACCCGGAGGTCCTGTCCCTTGTCCATCGCTCTCGTCGCCATCATCGCGCTCCTCGTGCTGAGCGTGATCTTCCTGCTCTCCACGTTCCTACCGATCCACATGGGCGTGCTCGCCATCTCGGCCGCGTTCGTCCTCGGCATCCTGCTGCTGCCGGGCGGCTTCAGCCCAGACGCCCTCGACGAGAAGTCCGGGATGATCGCCGACGGGTTCCCCGGGGACCTGTTCATCACCCTGGCCGGCGTCACCTTCCTGTTCGGCATCGCCAAGAACAACGGCACCGTCGACTGGCTGGTCCACGCCTCCGTACGCCTGGTCGGCGGGCGGGTGGCCCTGATCCCGTGGGTGTTCTTCGGCGTCACCGGCGTCCTGACCGGCATCGGCGCCGTCGTGCCGGCCGCGGTCGCGATCATCGCCCCGATCGGAATGACCTTCGCCCGCCGGTACGGCATCAACCAGGTCCTGATGGGCCTGATGGTGATCAACGGCGCCACGGCCGGCGGCTTCTCCCCCCTGAGCATCTTCGGCGCGATCACCAACGACACGGTCGCCAGCGCCGGGCTCGACGGCAGCCCGCTGTTCCTCTTCCTGGCCTCGTTCGTCTTCAACGTCATCCTCGGCGCCATCACCTTCGTCATCTTCGGCGGGCGCAAGCTCCTGGGCGTGCGCGACGCCGGCGACGGCGAGCTGGTCTCGGCCGACGGCTCCAAGGTCAGCCGGTTCCGCGAGGGCCCGGCCGAGCAGACCGGCCAGAGGACGGCCTCGGCGTCCAGCGCCTCCCCGCACGCCAAGCCGGGCGACGCACCCGTCACCACGCTCGACTTCCACCGGAGCCTCACCATCGCCGGGATGGTCGTCCTCACCCTGGGCGCCTTCTTCCTCGGGCTCGACGTGGGCTTCTTCTCCTTCCTGATCGGGTCGCTGCTGTGCCTGATGAACCCGAAGATCACCAAGGGCGCGGTCAGCGAGATCGCCTGGCCGACGATCCTGCTGGTCTGCGGCATCGTGACCTACGTCAGCCTGCTGCAGAACCCGGCGCTCGACCCGGCGGGCGAGCGTGACGTGATCACGTACTTCGGGGACTGGGCCGCCGGGCTCGGCGCCGCCGTGATCGCCGCCCTGCTCGTGCTCTACGTCGGCGGCATCGTGTCGGCCTTCGCCTCCACCACCGGCATCCTCGGCGCGCTGATCCCGCTCGCGGTCCCGTTCCTGGACGGCCCCACGGCCGTGCTGGGCGTGGTCGCCCTGGTCACCGCGCTGGCGATCTCGTCCTCCACGGTGGACTCCTCGCCGTACTCCACCTCCGGAGCACTGGTGGTGGCCAACGCCAACGAGGCCGACCGGGACCGGGTGTACAAGAGCCTGCTCACCTGGGGGTTCTCGATGGTGGCGGTCGTCCCGCTCGTCACCTGGGTGCTGTTCATCCTGCTCGGCGACCAGGCGCTCGGCCTGTCGCTGCTGCAGTGACGCCCCCGGCGGCCGGAGCCCCGGCCGCCTGAGCCCCCCGGGCTCCACGGAGGGGAGGTGTGCCGATCGGCGCGCCTCCCCTTCCGCACATCGATAGGATCCTTCCGATCAACGAGAAGAATGCAGGGGTGGCCGTGGCCGCGGAGGAGTCCCGCTCGACGGGCGGCGTGCAGTCGATCGCCCGCGCGTTCCGTCTGCTCGAGATCGTGGCCACCAACGGCGGCGTGATGGGCCTGTCGCAGCTCGCGGTGGAGTCCGGGTTCCCGCTGCCCACGATCCACCGGGCCGTGCGCACCCTCGTCGACCTCGGCTACCTGCGCCAGGAGCCGTCCCGCCAGTACGCCCTCGGCC
Source organism: Nocardioides aquaticus (assembly GCF_018459925.1). Taxonomy (NCBI): domain Bacteria; kingdom Bacillati; phylum Actinomycetota; class Actinomycetes; order Propionibacteriales; family Nocardioidaceae; genus Nocardioides; species Nocardioides aquaticus. The sequence continues at coordinate 240,075 of NZ_CP075371.1, read as the reverse complement.
CGCGCCTGCTGCTGCTCGCCGAGAGCTCCTCGACGATGCTCAACACCCTCGCGGCCCCGCACCTGCGACGGCTGGTCGACGAGCTCGGCGAGACCGCGAACCTGGCCCTGCTCGACTCCGACCGGATCGCCTACGTCGCCCAGGTCCCCGGACGCCACTCCATGCGGATGTTCACCGAGGTCGGGCGCCGGGTGCTCCCCCACTGCACGGCCGTCGGCAAGGTGCTGCTGTCCACGACCGCCGCGCCCGAGGTGCACGACCTCCTGGTCCGCACCGGGATGCCCCGCTACACCGACCACACCCTCACCGACGAGGTGTCCTTCGGCGCCGAGCTCGACCGCACGCGGGAGCGCGGTTACGCCGTCGACGAGGGCGAGCAGGAGGTCGGCGTGCGCTGCGTGGCCGTCGCGGTGCCCCAGGTCGGTCCGCGGCCGGGCGCCCGGCTCGCGGTGTCGATCTCGGGCCCGGCCCCCCGGATGACCGACGAGCTGCTCGCCGAGGCCGTCCCCGCGCTGCACCGCGCGGCCGCGGCGATCGCGGACGACCTCGCCTGACCGGGCCCCCGACGAGCGGACCGACCACACGAGCGGGTGAGAGCCCCCGGGTCATAGTTGAACGGTCAACGCGACCGTGCCGCCCCCGGGCAGCCGGTCGCTCCCGTACGAGAGGACCCCTGTGACCGTCTCCGTCCCCGCCCTGTCCGCCGCCTCCGCCGACGCCTCCTTCGAGAAGGTGCAGCTCGAGCGCCGCGACCTGCGCCCCGACGACGTCCGCATCGACATCCGCTGGGCCGGCATCTGCCACAGCGACATCCACACCAAGCGCGAGGAGTGGGGCCCGGCCTCCTTCCCGCTCACCCCCGGCCACGAGATCCTCGGCACCGTGCTCGAGGTCGGCCCCGAGGTCACCACCCACGCCGTCGGCGACGTCGTCGGCGTCGGCTGCTTCGTCGACTCCTGCCTGGACTGCGCCGCCTGCAAGGACGGCGAGGAGCAGTACTGCGAGAAGGGCGGCGTCGGCACCTACGGCGTCCAGGGCTACGACGGCGAGATCACCCAGGGCGGCTACAGCGGCCAGGTCGTGGTCCGCGACCACTTCGTGGTCAAGGTCCCTGACGCCTTCGACGAGTCGCAGTACGCCGGCGTCACCCCGCTGCTGTGCGCCGGGATCACCACCTACCACCCGCTCAAGGAGCACGGCGTCGGGCCGGGCACCCGCGTGGGCGTCATCGGCCTCGGCGGCCTCGGCCACGTCGGCGTCAAGATCGCCGCGGCGATGGGCGCCGAGGTCAGCGTGCTGTCCCGCACCGACGCCAAGAAGGAGGACGGCCTGTCCTTCGGCGCGCAGCACTACTACGCGACCGAGGACGAGTCGGTCTTCGACGAGCTCGCCGGCTCCTTCGACGTGCTGCTCAACACCGTCGGCTCGGGCATCCCGCTCGACTCCTTCATGGGCCTGCTGGCCCGCGGCGGCGTGATGCACAACGTCGGCGCCCCGGAGGAGAACCTCGAGGTCAGCGCGTTCTCGCTGCTGGCCAACCGCCGCCAGATCGCCGGCAGCATGATCGGCGGCCTCCCCGAGACGCAGGAGATGATCGACTTCTGCGCCGAGCACGGCGTCACCGCCACGGTCGAGGTCATCTCGGCCGACCAGGTCGACGACTACTACGACAAGGTCGTCTCGGGCGACGTGCGCTACCGCGCCGTGATCGACACCGCGACGCTGGAGGCCTGAGCCTCCGCACGCACCTCCGCACGATCCCGACGCGGGTCGGACCTCCGGGTCCGGCCCGCGTCCGCGCGTCCGGGACGGGGTGGCTACTCGCAGACCCGCCCGGCGCCCGGGAGCTGGTAGACCGCGGTCACCGCGTCGTGGTCGGACGCGGCCGAGGGGCGGACGGCCGCGGCGAGCGGGACCACGTCGGCGGACTGGTAGAGCCGGTCGATGCGCGCCTTGCCCCGGCCCGCCGGGTGCGTGGCGCCCTGGCCGCCGCCGACGTCGAACCAGGTGTCGCGCAGCACCCCGTTCAGGCTCGCGCCCACCGCGCCGGTCGGGCTGGAGTTGAAGTCGCCGCCCAGCACCGCCGGGTTGCCGGTCGCGGCGCGGCGGGCACCGATGATGCCGGCCACGCTCCGGGCCTGCTGGGCGCGCAGGGCCGCGGCCTGCGGGGTGTGCTGCAGGTGGGTGTCGAAGACATCGAGGCGGGTGCCCCCGACGTCGAGCGTCGCGCGCAGCAGCCCGCGCTGCTCGAGACCGCCGCTGTTGGGCAGCCGCGAGTTGGCCTGCTCGACGATCGGGAACCGCGAGAGCACGGCCGTGCCGTACTGCGTGCGGGCGCCCTTGCGGGCGTTGTAGCCGAAGGCCCAGTCCATCCCCAGGCCGGCGGCGAGGTCGGCCGGCTGGTCGCTGCGGGCCGCGTCACCGCCGAGGCGGTAGACCTCCTGCAGGATCGCGACGTCGACGTCCCAGGAGGCGATGTCGGCGCGGACCCGGCCGAGGTCGTAGCCCCGGCCGGAGCGCGACCCGGCGCCCAGGATGTTGTAGGTGGCGACCCGGACCGTCGTGGACGGCGCGGGCACGCAGCTGCGCTCCCGGGACCGCGCCCGCGCGCCGCGGACGGACCCGACGGGTCCGGCGGCCTGCTCGGCGCTGCGGGCGAGGTCCTCCAAGGCGTCGGCGACGCCACCGTCACTGCCACCGCCGCCCGTCCGCTCGATCGGGGGGCCCGCCTCCAGCACCTCACCGGGCCCGGGGTCGACGGGCTCGGGGGCCTCGAGGGGCTCGACGGGCTCTGCCGGGTCCGGGTCCGCGGCCTCCGGCGGCGCCGAGGCCTCGGCGTCGGCCGCGGAGGTCATCGAGGCGGTGACGGTGTCGTCGGTGACGGCGCGGACCCCGAAGAACCCGCCCACGACGAGCAGCAGCACCAGCCCGCCGACCTGCAGGACCTGGCCGGACGGGCGGCGGCGCCCGGCCGGGCGCGCGTCGGGGCGCTCCTGGCCGTCGGGTCCGCCGCTGGTGCTCACTCCCGCATCGTCCCCCATGCCCGGTGACCCGCCCCCGCCCGTCCGTCCCTCAGGCGTCGATGACGACCGGGATGATCATCGGGGTGCGCCGGAACGCGCGCTGCGCCCAGCGACCGACGTCGCGCCCGATCATCTGCTCCAGGCGCCGGGAGTCCCCGATGCCCTCGGAGGCGGCGCGCGAGAGCGTCTTCTCGATCACGGTCACCGCGGGGTCGAAGGCGCGGGGGTCGTGCTCGAAGCCGCGGACCAGGAAGTCCGGCGGGTCGGCGAGCTTGCCGGTGTCGGCGTCGACGATGGCCAGCACCGTCACCACGCCCTCCTCGGCCAGCGTGCGGCGGTCCTTCAGGGTGGCCTCGGTGACCCCGCCGACGACGTTGCCGTCGACGTAGACGTTGCCCGCGGCGACCTTGCCGGTGACCTTCGCGCGACCCTTGACCAGGTCGATCACCACGCCGTCCTCGGCCAGCACGACGCGGTCGGCGTCCATGCCGGTGCTGATCGCGAGGTCGGCGTTGGCGCGCAGGTGGCGGAACTCGCCGTGGACGGGCATCACGTGGCGCGGCTTGACGATGTTGTAGCAGTACACGAGCTCGCCGGCGCTGGCGTGGCCCGAGACGTGCACCTTGGCGTTGCCCTTGTGCACCACGTTGGCGCCCCAGCGGGTCAGGCCGTTGATCACGTTCGAGATGGCGTTCTCGTTGCCGGGGATGACCGAGCTGGCCATCAGGATGGTGTCGCCCTCGCCGACGCGGATCTTGTGGTCGCGGCTGGCCATCCGCGACAGCGCGGCCATCGGCTCGCCCTGCGAGCCGGTGCAGATCAGGGTGGCCTTGTTCGGCGCCATCTTCTCCAGCTGGTCCAGCGGCACGATCAGGTTCGGCGGCACGGTGAGGTAGCCGAGGTCCTGCGCGACGCCCATGTTGCGGACCATGGAGCGGCCCACGAAGGCGACCTTGCGGCCGTACGCGTGGCTCTGGTCCAGCACCTGCTGGATCCGGTGCACGTGGCTGGCGAAGCTGGAGACGATCACCCGTCGCGGCGCGGTCCGGAAGACCTGCTCGATCGCGGGGGTCAGGTCGCGCTCGGCGGTGGTGAAGCCGGGGACCTCGGCGTTGGTGGAGTCGGTGAGGAACACGTCGACGCCCTCGTCGCCCAGCCGGGCGAAGCCGCGGAGGTCGGTGATCCGGCGGTCCAGGGGGAACTGGTCCATCTTGAAGTCGCCGGTGTGCAGCACCAGCCCGGCGGAGGTGCGGATCGCGACGGCGAGGCCGTCGGGGATGGAGTGGTTGACCGCGAGGAACTCGAGGTCGAAGGGCCCGTACGTCGTGCCGGTGCGGTCGCCCTCCTTGACCTGGTGCACCTTCGGGACGATCCGGTGCTCCTTCAGCTTCTCCTTGATCAGGGCCAGCGTCAGGCGCGAGCCGACCACGGGGATGTCGGCGCGCTCGCGCAGCAGGTAGGGCACCCCGCCGATGTGGTCCTCGTGACCGTGGGTCAGGACGATCGCCTCGATCTTGTCCAGGCGGTCCCGGATCCAGGTGAAGTCCGGGAGGATCACGTCGACGCCGGGCTGGTGCTCCTCGGGGAAGAGCACCCCGCAGTCGACGATCAGCAGCCGGCCGGCCTGCTCGAACACGGTCATGTTGCGGCCGATCTCGCCGAGGCCGCCGAGGGCGACGATGCGCAGGCCGTCGTTCGGCAGGCGGGGCGGCTTCTGGAGCTCGGGGTGGGGGTGGCTCATGGGTGGTCCGTTCTTCAGCGGTGGGTCGCGGTCTCGTCTGACCGCGGGCGTCGGTGGTGCGGGTTCTCGTGGGTGCTGCGCGTACGGGTGGTGCGGGTCGTGCGGAAGGTCGTGGGCCGCCAGTCTCGCGGCAGCGGCGTGATGGTGCACATCGTGGCGCGGAGCCGGTCGGGGGCCGTCACCGGGGACGGGTCGGGCCGGTGGCCAGGTAGACGGTGCAGGACGACGTGCCGCCGGTGGCGGCGTTGTCGAAGGTGACCACGTGGGAGGTCGCCCCGGCGAAGGCCGTGCCCATCGCCGCCAGCACCGCGTCGTCGGGCGGCTCGTCGGACCACAGCGCGAGCACGCCGGCCGGGTCCAGCAGCGCCGCGACCGCCGCCAGGCCGCCCGGCGAGTAGAAGTCGCCGTGGTCGGGGCGCAGCAGGCGGTCCGGGGCGTGGTCGATGTCGACGAGGACGGCGTCGTACTCCCCGTCGTGGGCGCGGGAGCGGACGAGCGCGAAGAAGTCGTCGTGGAGCAGGGTCGTGCGGGGGTCCGCGGCCAGGCCGCGGGTGTCGGGGAAGAGGTCGCGGCGGTGCCACTCCACGACGCGCTCGACGGCCTCGACCACGGTGACGTGGGCGACGCGGGGGTCGGCCAGCGCGGTGGCGGCGGTGTAGCCGAGGCCGAGGCCGCCGACCAGCACCCGCAGCGCGTCCCCGGTCAGCGCGCGCAGGGCGATCCGGGCCAGCTCCTCCTCGGTGGCGGTGAACTGGCTGGTCATCAGGAAGTCGTCGTCGAGCTTGACCTCGAAGACCTCCCGGTCGGTCACCAGGTCGTGACGGCGCCTCAGGCTGACGACGCCCCAGGGCGTCTCGGCGTGGTCCAGCTCCTCGAAGCGGCTGCCGCCCCCACGTCCGGCCATCCGTCGCCCACCTCCCCGGTCCTGCCTGGCTCCCGACCCTACCCTGACGCGGCGGGAGGGTTTCGGTCCCGAGCGGGACGGCCGCTAGCCTCGGCGGCCAGGAGCGGCAGCGAGCAGGGGGCGGAGGACGATGGGCACGGAGCAGCGAGCGACCGGGCACAGCCAGATCGGCGAGGTCGCCGCGCGCACCGGGCTGAGCCTGCGCACGATCCGCTACTACGAGGAGGTCGGCCTCGTGCCGCCCTCGGCCCGCTCGACCGGCGGGTTCCGCCTCTACGCCGAGTCCGACGTCGCCCGCCTCGAGCTGGTGATGCAGATGAAGCCGCTGGACTTCTCCCTCGACGACATGCGCGACCTGCTCGAGGTCGTCGACGCGCTCGAGCAGGGCCCGTCGGCGGCGGAGCGGACCGGGCTGCTCGAGCGGCTGGCGGTCATCCACACCGCGGCCGAGGAGCGGGTGGCCACCCTGCGCCGCCGGCTCGGGGTCGCCGAGGCGTTCGCCGCCGGCCTCGGCGAGCGGCTGGATTCGGGCGGCCCGCTCCCACCGACGTAGATTCGTCGGTGATGTCCACCCACTCCGACTCCCGCCCCCGGCGCACCTTCGCCGTGATCAGCCACCCCGACGCCGGCAAGTCCACCCTGACCGAGGCGCTGGCGCTGCACGCCGAGGTCATCGGCGAGGCCGGGGCCGTGCACGGCAAGGGCCACCGCAAGGCGACGGTGTCGGACTGGATGGAGATGGAGAAGGCGCGCGGCATCTCGATCACCTCCGCGGCCCTGCAGTTCGAGTACGAGGGCCACGTGGTGAACCTCGTCGACACCCCCGGCCACGCGGACTTCTCCGAGGACACCTACCGCGTGCTGTCGGCCGTCGACTCCGCGGTGATGCTGGTCGACGCCGCCAAGGGGCTGGAGCCGCAGACGCTGAAGCTCTTCCAGGTCTGCGCGCACCGCGGGATCCCGGTGGTGACGGTGATCAACAAGTGGGACCGCCCCGGCCTGGACCCGTTCGGTCTGATGGACAGCATCCAGCAGCAGATCGGCCTGCGCCCGACCCCGCTGACCTGGCCGGTCGGCGAGGCCGGCGACTTCCGCGGCGTGCTGGACCGCCGCTCGGGCGACTACATCGCCTACACCCGCACCGCGGGCGGCGCGACCAAGGCGCCCGAGAAGCGGATGGACGCCGCGGCCGCGCGTGCCTCCGTCGGAGACCTGTGGGACGAGGCCGAGGAGGGCCACGAGCTGCTGTCCATGGACGGCGCCGACCACGACCAGGAGACCTTCCTGGCCGGTCGGACCACGCCGGTGCTGTTCGGCTCGGCGCTGCAGAACTTCGGCGTCGCGCAGATCCTGGACATCCTGCTCGACCTCGCCCCGCCCCCGGGTCCCACGCCGGCCGTCGACGGCTCGGTGCGCGAGGTCGGTGACGACTTCAGCGCCTTCGTGTTCAAGGTGCAGTCCGGGATGAACGCCGCGCACCGCGACCGGCTCGCGTACGCCCGGGTCTGCTCCGGCGTCTTCGAGCGGGGGATGGTCGCCACGCACGCGGCCACCGGCCGTCCGTTCACCACCAAGTACGCCCAGGCCGTCTTCGGCCGCGAGCGCGCCTCGGTCGAGATCGCGCTGCCCGGCGACATCATCGGCCTGGTCAACGCGCACGCGCTCCGGGTCGGCGACACCATCCACGCCGGCCGCGCGGTGACCTACCCGCCGATCGCCAGCTTCGCCCCGGAGCACTTCGCCACCGTGGCCGTGACCGACACCGGTCGCTGGAAGCAGTTCCGCAAGGGCATGGAGCAGCTGGACCAGGAGGGCGTGATCCAGGTGCTGCGCTCGGAGCTGCGCGGGGAGCACGCCCCGGTGCTGGCGGCCGTGGGCCCGATGCAGTTCGAGGTCGTGCAGGCCCGGCTCGAGAGCGAGTACCAGGCGCCGGTCCGCCTGGAGCACCTCCACTACCAGATGGCGCGGCGCGTCGAGCCCGAGCAGGCCGCCGAGGTCGGCGCCCTGCGCGACGTCGAGGTGATGACGAGGACCGACGGCACGCTGCTGGCGCTCTTCCCGGACAAGTGGCGCCTGCAGGCCATCGAGCGGCTCAACCCGCACCTGCGGCTGCACAGCCTGGTCGCCGGGGTGGAGTGAGCAGGGCCACCTGCTCCACGTCGTCCTCGACGGCAACTCTTCCCTCACGTCAGGGTAGAGTCGCGCCACGTGAGTGACACCGCCCTGGCCGGGCCCCCCGCCGAGACCCACACCGTCATGGGCGCCCTGCGCCGACCCGCGGTCCTGCGCCGCGAGGTCGTCGCCGGCCTCGTGGTGGCGCTGGCGCTGATCCCCGAGGCCATCTCGTTCTCGATCATCGCCGGCGTCGACCCGCGGGTCGGGCTCTTCGCCTCCTTCACGATGGCGGTCTCCATCGCCTTCCTCGGTGGTCGGCCGGCGATGATCTCGGCCGCCACCGGCGCCATCGCCCTGGTGATCGCACCGGTGATGCGGGAGCACGGCCTGGACTACCTGATCGCCACCGTGATCCTGGGCGGGCTGATCCAGGTCGCGATGGCCCTGCTCGGGGTCGCGAAGCTGATGAGGTTCGTGCCGCGCTCGGTCATGGTCGGTTTCGTCAACGCGCTGGCCATCCTGATCTTCACCGCCCAGCTGCCGTACCTCATCGACGTGCCGTTCCTGGTCTACCCGATGGTGGCCGTCGGGATCCTGGTGATGGTCGTGCTGCCCCGGGTGAGCACCGCCGTGCCCGGCCCCCTGGTCGCGATCGTGCTGCTCACGGTCGCCACCGTCGCCGCCGGCCTGACGCTGCCCGACGTCGGCGACGAGGGCGAGCTGCCCGACAGCCTCCCGACGCTGCTGCTGCCCGACGTGCCGCTGACCCTGGAGACGCTGCAGATCATCGCGCCGTACGCCCTGGCGATGGCGCTGGTCGGGCTGCTCGAGTCGCTGCTGACCGCCAAGCTCGTCGACGACATCACCGACACCCGCTCCGACAAGACCCGCGAGTCCTGGGGCCAGGGCGCCGCGAACGTGATCACCGGCTTCTTCGGCGGCATGGGCGGCTGCGCGATGATCGGCCAGACGATGATCAACGTGAAGGCCTCCGGCGCCCGCACCCGGATCTCGACCTTCTGCGCCGGGCTCTTCCTGCTCGTCCTCGTGGTCGGGTTCGGCGACGTCGTGGCCACGATCCCGATGGCCGCCCTGGTCGCCGTCATGATCATGGTCGCCGTCGGCACCTTCGACTGGCACAGCATCACCCCCGGCACGCTGCGGCGGATGCCGAAGTCGGAGACGCTGGTGATGCTGGTGACCGTCGCGGTCACCGTCACCACCCACAACCTCGCCATCGGCGTGGTCAGCGGCGTGCTCGTCGCGATGGTCCTCTTCGCCCGCCGCGTCGCGCACCTGACGCAGACCCACCGCGAGGTCGTCCAGGACGGCGGCGTCGAGACCGCGGTCTACCGCGTCACCGGGGAGCTGTTCTTCGCCTCGAGCAACGACCTCTACACCCAGTTCGAGTACGCCGACGACCCGCAGCGCGTGGTCATCGACCTCTCGGCGTCCCACGTGTGGGACGCCTCGACGGTGGCCTCCCTGGACGCGATCACCACCAAGTACGCCCGCAAGGGCAAGCAGGTCGAGATCCGCGGCCTGAACGACAGCAGCGCCGACCGGCACGAGCGTCTCTCCGGGCGGCTCTCCGCGCACTGACGGGCGGTCCGGGCGGGGCGCGCCCCCGCCCCCGCCGGGGTGGAGCGGGCCCCCGGGTCCACCGCGGTTCAATGCGGCATGCCTCCTGCCGACCGCAGCCGCTGATGGCCCTCGTCGACGCCGACGCGGGGCTGCTCCTCACCGCCGCGCCCGGCACGGGCAGCACCGCTCTGCGCGAGGCGCTGCTCTCCCAGCGCGACGTCACCGAGGTGCCGCCCCCGGGCGAGGTGCGGGTCGCGGGCGTCGACGCCAAGCACGGCACCGCGCGCGAGCTGGTGGCCGCGGGCCTGCTGCCCGCCGACCACGGGCTCCGGGTCGTCACCACGACCCGGAACCCGTTCGACTTCTACGTCGCGGAGTACGAGCGCACCCGCACCCGCTGGGTGCACGAGCTGCGCGACCCGACGTCGTGGGTGCACGTCACCCCGGGCGCCGTCGACTCGGTCGTCGACGCGCTCACCCTGGAGTTCGACGCCTGGCTGTCCCGGGCGCTCGGCGGGTCCGCGCGCCCCCGCCGCGTCAACGCCGGCCACGTCGACGAGGCGGACGTCGTGCTGCGCATGGAGCACCTCGAGGCCGACCTGCGCGAGCTCACCGGCCTCGACCTCGACGTGCCGCCCACCAACGTCACCGACCGCGAGCGCGCGTGGTGGCGCTCGTACGGCGTCGAGGGCCGCCGCCTCGTCGAGCAGGCGCACGCCACGGACCTGGCGCGGTTCGGCTACGCCTTCTAGCTCTTGCCCGCCGGGTCTCGAGACGCTCGCTCCTCGACCACCGTGCTGCGCCAGCTCCTCCTCAGCGGCCCATCGAGAAGAACTCCGGGTTGGGCTGCAGGCCGAAGAGGTGAGCCAGGCGGTTGGACGCGGCGAAGAGCGCGGTGATCGAGCCGACGTCCCACACCTCGTCCACGCTCAGCCCGGCCGCCCGCGCCGCGGCGACGTCCGTCTCGCCGAAGCCGCCGGGGTCGCCGGCCAGCGCGATGGCCAGGTCGACGATCGCCCGCTGCCGCGGCTCGAGGTCCGCGCCGCGAGGGTGGGTCGCCACGTGGTCGGCCAGCTGCGGGTCCTTGCCGCGGATCCGCAGGACGGCGCCGTGCGCCACCACGCAGTAGAGGCAGTCGTTCAGTCCCGACGTGGCCACCACGACCAGCTCCCGCTCGGCCTTCGACAGTCCGTCGTCGGAGTCCATCAGCGCGTCGTGGTAGTCCAGGAACGCCCGCAGCTCGGCCGGCCGGCGGCCCAGGGCGCGGAAGATGTTCGGCACGAACCCGGTCTTCTCGACCAGCGGCTCGAGCCGCTCGCGCAGGTCGTCGGGCAGGTCGGCGACCTCGACGGTGCCGAACCGGCTGACCGGCCGCTCGCGCCGCATCCCGCTCACAGGCCGAGCCTCGTGGCCGTGGTCTCGCGCATCTCGACCTTGCGCACCTTGCCGGTCACCGTCATCGGGAACTCCTCCACGACCATCACGTAGCGCGGGACCTTGAAGTGCGCGAGCCGCCCGTCGCAGAACGCGCGCACCGCCGCCGTGTCGAGCGGCTCGGTGCCGGCCTTCATCTTGATCCAGGCGCACAGCTCCTCGCCGTACTTCTCGTCCGGGACCCCGATCACCTGCACGTCCTCGATGTCGGGGTGGGTGTAGAGGAAGTCCTCCACCTCGCGCGGGTAGACGTTCTCCCCGCCGCGGATCACCAGGTCCTTGATCCGCCCGACGATGTTGCAGTAGCCGTCGGGGCGCATCTCGGCGAGGTCACCGGTGTGCATCCAGCCGTCGGCGTCGATCGCCTCCGCGGTCTTCTCCGGCTCCTCCCAGTAGCCGAGCATCACCGAGTAGCCGCGGGTGCACAGCTCGCCGGTCGTCCCGCGACCGACGGTCTCCCCGGTCGCCGGGTCGACCACCTTGATCTCCAGGTGCGGGTGCACCCGGCCGATCGAGGCCGTACGCCGGTCGAGGTCGTCGTCGGCGCGCGTCTGGCAGGAGACCGGGGAGGTCTCGGTCATCCCGTAGGCGATCGCCACCTCGCTCATGTTCATCTCGGCGATGCACCGCTTCATCACCTCGACCGGGCAGATCGAGCCGGCCATGATCCCGGTGCGCAGCGAGGACAGGTCGTGCTCGGCGAAGGTCGGGTGGTTCTGCATCGCGATGAACATCGTCGGCACGCCGTAGACGCCGGTGCAGCGCTCGTCGACGATCGCGCGCAGCGTCGCCTCGGGGTCGAACCCCGGCGCCGGGATCACCATCGTGGTGCCGTGCGAGGTGCAGCCGAGGTTCGCCATCACCATCCCGAAGCAGTGGTAGAAGGGCACCGGGATGCACAGCCGGTCCTCCGGCCCGAGGTGGATCAGCTCGGTGGTGAAGAAGCCGTTGTTCAGGATGTTGCGGTGGCTCAGGGTCGCGCCCTTGGGCCGGCCGGTCGTGCCGGAGGTGTACTGGATGTTGATCGGGTCGCGCGCGTCGAGGGTGGCCATCCGCTCGGCCACCGCCCCGGCCGGCACCCCGGCGCCCTCGGCCAGCAGCGCGTCCCAGTCGTCGGTGTCGACGAACACCGCGCGCTCGAGCGCCGGGCACTCGCCGCGCACCTGCTCGACCATGCCGCGGTAGTCGCTGGTCTTGAACGACGACGCGGCCAGCAGCAGCCGCATCCCGGACTGGTTCACCGCGTAGGCCAGCTCGTGGGTCCGGTACGCCGGGTTCACGTTGACCAGGACCACACCGGTCTTGGCGGTGGCGTACTGCGCGATCGTCCACTCGGCGCAGTTCGGGGCCCACACGCCCACCCGGTCGCCGCGCTCCAGGCCCGCGCCGATCAACCCGCGCGCCAGCGCGTCCACGTCGGCGTCCAGCTCGGTCCAGGTCCAGCGGCGCCCGCTGGCCACCTCCACCAGGGCCTCGGCGTCGGGGTGCGCGCGCACCGTGGCCTCGAAGTTCTCGCCGATGGTCTCCTCCAGGAGCGCAGGCTCGCTCGGGCCGCGGTCGTAGGACGTCTCCGTGCTCATGGGAGGGACGGTAGGCAGCACGAGATGTGGGTCACACCTCCGAAGGGAGGTTCGGCCCTCCCCGGGCCGAACGCGGTAGGGCATCCTGTGCTGTGACCCAGCCCACAGGGGTGTGGTGGAGCAGGAGGAGAAGCGTGCCGACGTCGACCGAGATGGTCCTCAGCCGCCTGAGCCCGGCGCTGCCCGCGTGGCGCAGCACCAGCGGGATGGACCTCGCCTTCGGCAGCGTCGTCGACGACCGCTCCGGCTCCCTGCAGATCCTGTGCACCCTCGGCACCCGCACCCGCGCCCTCGACCACCTGGAGATCACCCCGGGCACGGGCCTCGGCGGCAAGGCGCTCGCCCTGTCCCGACCCACCAGCGTCGGCAACTACGAGAACGCGCGCGGCATCACGCACCACTACGACCACGCCGTGCGCAGCGAGGCCATCGTCACCACGGCCGCCGTCCCGATCATCGTGACCGGCCGGGCCCGGGCCGTGGTCTACCTCGGCAGCACCACCGAGCTGCCCCTCGGCGACCGCTGGTTCGACTCCCTCGACCCGCTGCGCCGGCGGCTGCAGCACGAGATCCTCGTCGAGGACGAGGTCCGGGCGCGCCTGGAGGCGCTGGAGGCCGCCCAGGCCTCCCTGCGCCCCGACCCCAGCGCCGCGGAGCTGGCGTCGGTGGCCCGGGAGCTGGGCGAGGTGGCCGCCCGGCTCGGCACGTCGGCGATCAGCGCCCAGCTCGACCGGATCCGCCAGCGCCTCGACGGCGGTGCCGCGGTCGACCACGGCGTCACCCTGCCCGACGGGTCGTCGCTGACCCGCCGCGAGCTGCAGGTGCTGGTCGAGGCCGCGCGCGGGCTGTCCAACCGCCAGATCGCGGCCAACCTCGGCCTGCTGCCCAACACCGTGAAGTCGTACTTCCAGGACCTGCTGCGCAAGCTCGACTGCGCCAACCGGGTGCAGGCCATCGACCTGGCCCGCCGCTCCGGCTGGATCGACTGACCCCGGCCCGCATAACGATCTGGACGTGTCCCGGATCACACCTCTGATCGGAGGTAGGCAGGCGTCCGCGCACCCCTCAGTCTCAGCGGACGCGACGCCGCCTGCGACCCACGTCACCCGGGCGGCCTGACGGAGGGACACCCAGTTGAGCGAGCACCCGGGCGCGGACCAGGCACCGCCCGTGCTGTCGATCACGGACCTGGTCACCGGCTACGGCACCAGCACCCGCGTCCTCGACCACGTCGACCTGGCCGTGCGCCCCGGGACGGTCGTCGCGGTCCTGGGCAGCAACGGGGCCGGCAAGTCGACCCTGCTCCGGGCCATCTCCGGCACGCTCGGCATGCACGGCGGCTCGATCCGCTCCGGCAGCATCGAGTTCGAGGGCCAGGCGCTGCACCGCCTCGCCCCCGCGGCGGTCACGCGGGCCGGCGTGGTGCAGTCCCCCGAGGGCCGCCAGGTCTTCGGCCGGATGACGGTCGAGGAGAACCTCGCGGTCGGCGGCCTGACCACCCCGCGTGCGCGCCGGTCGGCCTCCCGCGACCGGGTGATGGACCTGTTCCCCCGGCTCGCCGAGCGCAGCCGGCAGCGCGCCGGTCTCCTCTCCGGCGGCGAGCAGCAGATGCTGGCCATCGGCCGCGCGCTGATGGCCGAGCCGAAGGTGCTGCTGCTCGACGAGCCCTCCCTCGGCCTCGCGCCGCTGCTGATCGACCAGATCGGCCAGATCGTCACGACCATCAACGAGCAGGGCACGCCCGTCGTCCTGGTCGAGCAGAACGCCGCCATGGCGCTGCGGGTCGCCCACGACGCCGTCGCCCTCGAAGTCGGCCGGGTCGCCATCCGCGGCACCGCGGCCGAGCTCGCCGGCTCCGACGCCGTGAAGGCGCTCTACCTCGGCGGGCACGGCGGCACCGACCACGGTGACGACCCCGACGAGGACGCAGGCACCGACCAGCAGCGGCGTACGAGCCGCCCGACCCTGACCAGGTGGACCCGATGAGCACCGCCGCCACCGAGCCCGCGCCGAGCGCCGGGGACGTCCCGACGCTGCACGTCGAGGACGTCACCGTGCGCTTCGGCGGCGTCACCGCGCTCGACCACGTCAGCTTCGACGTCCGCCCGGCCACGATCCACGCCGTGATCGGACCCAACGGCGCCGGCAAGTCGACCTGCTTCAACGTCGTCTCCGGTCTCTACAAGGTCAGCGAGGGCACCGTCCGCTTCGGCGACGACGTCGTCGTCGGCCGGCGTCCGCACCAGCTGGCCCACCTCGGCATCGGCCGCGCCTTCCAGAACGTCTCCCTGTCGGGCCACACCACGGTCCTCGACACGGTGATGCTCGGGCGGCACGCGCTGACCTCCGGCGGGTTCCTCAGCGCCGGGCTGCGGCTGCCGAAGATGCGCAAGGAGCAGGCGCGCCACGCCGACCGCGTCGCCGAGATCTGCGCCTTCCTCGGCCTGGGGGACCGGCTCCACCGCCCGGTCACCGAGCTGTCGTACGGCGACCAGAAGCGCGTCGACATCGCCCGCGCGGTCGCCACCGAGCCGAAGCTGCTGATGCTCGACGAGCCCGCCGCGGGGATGAACGAGGGCGAGACCCGCGACATGGCCCGCACCATCACCGACCTGCGCGACGCGCTCGGCATCTCGGTGCTCCTCGTCGAGCACGACATGGCCCTGGTGATGGGGATCGCCGACCACGTCACCGTCCTCGACTTCGGCAAGCGGATCGCCGACGGCACCCCCGCCGCAATCCAGCAGGACCCGGAGGTCATCCGCGCCTACCTCGGCGACCTGGCCGCCGAGGGCGTCACCGCCGACGACCTCGACACCCACCACCACCACCACGACCACCACCACGACCACCACCACGACCACCACCACGACCACCCCGCCACCTCGGGCCCCACGGAAGGCACCTCGTCGTGACCACCCTGCTCCAGCTCACGGTGAACGGCGCGGGCCGCGGCGCGGTCTACGCGCTGCTCGCCCTCGGCTTCGTCATCATCTTCCGCGCGACCGGGGTGGTGAACTTCGCGCACGGCTCGCTGGTCCTCGCCGGCGGCTACGTCGCCTACCGGTTCTCCGACCAGGGCTTCCTGGTGGCCGGGGTCGCGGGCGTCCTGACCGCGGGCCTGCTCGCGCTCTTCATCGAGCGCGTCCTGGTGGCCCGCAGCCGCAACGCCGACCCGATCGCGCTGGTGCTGCTCACCATCGGCGTCGACGTGATCGTGACCGAGGAGGTCGCCCGGCGCCTCAGCACCGACGCGCCGTTCCTGCGGCCGCCGTGGGCGCAGGAGGTGATCCGCTTCGGCGAGATCACCGTCCTGGTCGGCCAGCTCGTGGCCCTCGGGACCGGGCTGGTGCTGATCGGCGCGCTGCTGGCGCTCTTCCGCTTCACCGGGTGGGGCCTGAGCATGCGGGCCCAGGCCGAGAACCGGGAGGCGGCCGCGCTGATGGGCGTCCGCAACGCCCAGGTCACCGCCGCCGCCTGGCTGGTCGCCGGGCTCCTGGCCGGGGTCGCGGTCCTCTTCCTGGCCACGCCGGACTTCTCCGGCTCCGGTGTCTCCCGCGCCACGCACTTCCTGGCGCTGGTGGCCTTCCCGGCCGCGATCCTCGGCGGCCTCGACTCCGTCTTCGGCGCGGTGGTCGGCGGGTTCGTCGTCGGGCTCACCGAGGCCTACGCCGCGCAGTACATCGGCTTCGACTTCGCCAAGAGCGCGGTGTTCCTGGTGATGCTCGCCGTCCTGGTCGTCCGTCCCTCCGGCCTGTTCGGCACCGTGGAGGTGCACCGTGTCTGACACCCAGAAGCTCGACCGACCGACCGAGCCTGCGGCCACCCCGACCGCGACGCCGGCCACCAGCCGTACCCGGACCCTGGTCCGCGTCGTCCTGGGCGTGGCCCTGCTGCTGGTCCTGCTCGCGTTCCCCCTCTACGTCGACGCCACCTGGCTGCGCGTCGGCGAGTTCGTCATGGTCAGCGCGGTCGCCGCGATCGGGCTGACCCTGCTGACCGGCCACTGCGGCCAGCTCTCCCTGGGCACGCCGTTCTTCATGCTGGTGGGCGCGACGACGTACGCCACGCTGGCCAGCGACCCGGTCGCCGAGTCCGGCCTGGTGGCCCTCGGGTGGCCGTCGCTGCTGGCCCTGCTCGGCGCGATCGTGGTCAGCGGGCTCGCCGGCCTGGCCTTCGCGCCGGTCGCCGGCCGGGTCGGGGGCATCTACCTGTCGGTGGCGACCCTGGCGCTGGTCTACCTCGGCCTCTACCTCGGCCAGCGGTTCTCCGAGCTCACCGGCGGCGCCGCGACCGGCCGCCCCTCCCCCGCCTTCGAGGTGCTCGGGTTCTCCTTCACCACCGCTCAGCCGGAGTTCCTGCTCCTCGGCGTGCCGCTCAACGCCCCCGAGCGCACCTGGTACCTGTTCCTGGTCTTCACCGCGATCGCCTTCGTCCTGGCCACCGGCGCCGTGCGCTCCCGCCCGGGCCGCGCCTGGCGCGCGGTGCGGGACAACCCGGCCTCGGCGACCGCGATGGGCGTCGACGTCGCCCGGACCCGGGCCGGCGCCTTCGTGGTCTCCTCGGCCTACGCCGGCCTCGCGGGGGTCATGACCATCCAGTGGTTCGGGCTGCTCAAGGCCGACGAGAACGAGTTCGACGGCTCCTGGTCCATCACCGTCGCGATCGGGCTGCTGGCGATGATCATCATCGGCGGGCTCGGCTCGATCACCGGCGCCGTCGTCGGTGCCGCGTTCGTCTCCGGCTTCCCGCTCGCCCTGAACGTGCTCGTCCCCCAGGTCGGCTTCCTGCAGGACCTCACCACCGGCGACGGCGGCTTCACGCCGGTCGTGCTGACCGCCTATGCCTACGGCGCCCTGATCGTCCTGCTCGTGATCTTCGAGCCAGGGGGCCTGGCCGCCATCGCCCGCCGACTCACCCACCGCTTCACGCGCGTCACCACCCGATGAAGAACCCCCAGAGAAGAGGCACCATGAAGACCCGACGCCTACTGGCCACGGCCGCCGTCGCGACCCTGGCCCTCACGGCCTGCAGCAGCAAGAGCACCGACAGCTCCGGGGAGGGCGGTGCGGCGGCGCCCGGCGTCACCGACGACACCATCGCCCTCGGCGTGCTGACCGACCAGAGCGGGCCGTTCATCCAGCTCGGCACCGGCACCGTCGACGGCCACCAGATCTGGGCCGACGAGGTCAACGCCGCCGGCGGCATCTGCGGTCGCCAGATCGAGCTCGTGGTGCGCGACCACGGCTACCAGGCCGACGCCGGCGTGCTGGCCTACCAGGAGCTGCTGCCCGAGGTGCTCGGGTTCATGCAGATCCTGGGCTCGCCGGTCATCGCCGCGCTCGACCAGCAGCTGATCGACAACGAGACCACCTCGGTGGCGCTGTCGTGGTCCTCGTTCCTGCTCAAGAACCCGTACGTCGTCATCCCCGGCACCACCTACGACGTCGAGATGGTCAACGGCCTCTCCTACCTCCTCGAGCAGGGCGAGATCGCCGAGGGCGACACCGTCGGCTTCGTCTACCTCGAGGGCGAGTACGGCGAGAACGGGCTGCTCGGTGCGGAGTACTTCGCCGAGCAGCACGACATCACGCTCGAGGCCGTCAAGGTGCTGCCCACCGACACCGACCTGCGCAACGTCGTCACCGGCCTGCGCGGCGCGGACGTCTCGGCCATCGGCCTGACCACCACCCCGTCGCAGACCCTGTCGGTGGCCACGGTGGCCGCGCAGCTGGGCCTCGACGTCCCGCTGGTCGGCAACAACCCGACCTTCGCCCCGGCCATCCTCACCGAGGACACCCAGGCCGCCCTGGAGAACTACTACCTCGTGGGCAGCGCGACGCCGTACAGCTCCGACGTGCCCAAGGCCGCCGAGGTGGCCACCGCCTACGAGGAGCTCGGCAAGTCCGAGCCCGCGAACGCCGGCATCCCCTACGGCTACGCCATCGGGGAGATCTGGGGCCAGGTGCTCGAGGCCTCCTGCGACGACCTGACCCGCTCGGGCATCCAGGACGCCCTGGCCTCGAGCACCGACGTCACCACCGACGAGCTCGTCGCCGACCTCGACCTCACCTCCCCCGGCTCGCCGGCGACGCGCGAGGTCTACATCGCCACCGCCGACATCGACGCCGAGGGCGGCCTGACGCAGCAGGGCGACCTGTTCACCTCCCCCGACGCCGAGAGCTACGTGGCGCCCGAGGAGCAGTAGCACCCGATCGACGACGGGCCCGTCGCGGCCTCCGGTGACGGAGGCGGCGGCGGGCCCGGCCCGCACCCACCCCGAGGAGCCCCCGGCATGACCACCGCCCCCACCACCCGTCCCGCCACGCAGGCCTACCGCGCCGCCCGCGACCAGCTCCTCGCCCTGTACGGACGGCACGAGCAGGCGGTCGCCGAGTTCCGCTGGCCCGACCTGGGACCCGAGTTCTGCTGGGCCGTCGACTGGTTCGACCGGGTCGCGGAGGGCAACGACCGCCCCGCGCTGGTGATCCTCGAGCAGGACGGCACCCGCCGCGAGCTCAGCTACGACCAGATGCGCCGCACCTCCAACCAGCTCGCGCGGTGGATGCAGGAGCGGGGCGTACGCCGCGGGGACGCCGTCATCGTCATGCTCGGCAACCAGGTCGAGCTGTGGCAGTGCATGCTCGCGGTGATGAAGCTCGGCGCCGTCGTCATGCCGACCGCCACGGCCGCCGGCCCGGACGACCTGCGCGACCGGGTCGCACGCGGCGGGGCCCGCCACGTCGTGTGCAACCCCGCCGACGCCCCCAAGCTGGCCGGGACCGCCGACGACCTGGGCCGCTTCTGCGTGGGCGCGGCCGACGGGTGGGACGACCTGACCGCCGTCGACGGCCTGGACGACGCCGACCTCCCGCACCCGGGCACCAGCCCCGACGACCGGCTGCTCCTCTACTTCACCAGCGGCACGACGAGCCGCCCGAAGCTGGTCGAGCACACCCAGGTGTCCTACCCGGTCGGCCACCTGACCACGATGTTCTGGCTCGGGCTCCGCGCCGGCGACGTCCACCTGAACATCTCCTCGCCCGGCTGGGCCAAGCACGCGTGGTCCTGCTTCTTCGCGCCGTGGATCGCCGAGGCGACGATCTTCGTGCACAACTACGCCCGCTTCGACGCGGCCTCGTTGCTCACCGTGCTGCGCGAGGAGGGCGTCACCACGTTCTGCGCCCCGCCCACGGTGTGGCGGATGCTGATCAAGGCCGACCTCTCCGACGGCCCGGGGTCGCTGCGCGAGGTGATCGGCGCCGGGGAGCCGCTCAACCCCGAGGTGATCGACCAGGTGCAGCAGCGCTGGGGGCTGACCCTGCGCGACGGGTTCGGCCAGACCGAGATGACCGCCGCGGTCGGCAACACGCCGGGCTCGGTGGTCAAGCCGGGCTCGATGGGACGCCCGCTGCCGGGCGTACCGGTCGTGCTCGTCGACCTGCTGACCGGGGAACGCCTCGCGGGCGAGGGCGCCGAGGGCGAGCTCTGCCTGGACCTGGAGGGCCCGACCGGCCGGCCGCTGCCGCTGATGACCGGCTACCAGGGCGACCCCGAGCGGGACGCCGAGGCGATGGCCGGCGGCGTCTACCACACCGGCGACATCGCCTCCCTGGACGCGGACGGCTACCTGACCTACGTCGGTCGCACCGACGACGTGTTCAAGGCCTCCGACTACAAGGTCAGCCCGTTCGAGCTGGAGAGCGTGCTGATCGAGCACCCGGCGGTCGCCGAGGCCGCGGTCGTGCCGGCGCCCGACGCCGTACGCCTGGCCGTCCCCAAGGCCTACGTCGTCCTCGCCCCGGGCTTCGAGCCCACCGCGGAGACGGCGGTCGACATCCTGCGGCACACCCGTGAGCGGCTGCCGGCCTACCTGCGGATCCGCCGGATCGAGTTCGCCGAGCTGCCCAAGACCATCTCGGGCAAGATCCGCCGCGTCGAGCTGCGCGCCCGGGAGGAGGAGCTGGCCGAGGCCGGCACCGCCCGGGAGGCCGGCTGGGGCGACGACCAGTTCCCCGAGCTGCGCGGCGGCGCCGTCTAGGATCGCCCGGCACCCTCCCCCCTCTCGGATCGGACCCACGACGTGCTGCTGACGGCCCGCACCCTGCTCGCCACCTCGACCCTGCTGCTGCTCGCCTCGTGCGGCTCCGGCGAGGACACGGCCTCGGACGCCGCGCCCGCCGAGGAGGGGTCCTCGAGCGCCGCGCCGACCGAGTCCCCCAGCGCGCCCGAGACCAGCCAGGCGGAGATCGACGCGGAGATCGACGCGGTGGTGGGCGAGGTCCAGGGCGAGGCCACGACGGTCGGCCTCGACGTCGCGGGCTACGCCATCGACCAGGGCTTCGTGAACCCGAAGGACCAGGCCGACTTCGAGGCGAACGTCGACTACGCCAAGAGCCTGCGTCCGGGCAGCGAGGCCGGCTACGAGGTCATGGGCGACACCTTCCGGATCTGCGTCACCCGGTTCGACGGGGCCGAGCCGGTGGCCTGGGCGATCTACGACGGCAAGTCGGGGATCTCGGCCGGGGAGGCCGGCGCGCCGACCGAGCCGTTCTGCCCCTGACCCCGGACCGCGGGGGCGAGTCACCCGGTCGGTCGCGGTCCGGTGTCTAGCATCCGGTCATGACCCAGTACACCGAGTACGACGACGTCCTCGAGGGGGCGTGCCCCTTCGGCGGGAACAAGGTCGGCGGCGCCCAGACCTCCCGCCCCACGCTGCAGGACTGGTACCCCGACCGCCTCCGCGTCGAGCAGCTGCACCGTGACGGCGCGGCCGCGAACCCGCTGCGCGACCTGGACTACCCCGCCGCCTTCGCGACCATCGACCTCGACGAGCTCAAGGCCGACATCAAGAAGCTGCTGACGACCTCGGTGTCGTGGTGGCCCTCGGACTACGGCAACTACGCCCCGCAGATGATCCGGATGTCCTGGCACTCCGCTGGCACCTACCGGATCGCCGACGGTCGCGGCGGCGCCGGCGAGGCGATGCAGCGCTTCGCCCCGATCAGCAGCTGGTGGGACAACGGCAACACCGACAAGTCGCGTCGCCTGCTGTCCCCGATCAAGCAGAAGTACGGCAACCGCCTGTCGTGGGCCGACCTGATCGTGCTGACCGGCAACTGCTCGCTGGAGGTGATGGGCTTCCCGACCTTCGGCTTCGGCGGCGGGCGCCGCGACGCCTGGGAGCCCGACGACGCCGTGTACTGGGGTCCCGAGTACATCGACAACATGAACCCGCCGTCCGGCGACGCCATGGTGATGCGCGACCAGCGCTGGACCGGCGAGCCCGGCAGCGACGACTACGAGCTCGAGCAGCCGCTCGCGGCGTCCCACTCGGCCCTCATCTACGTCAACCCCGAGGGTCCCGAGGGCAACGGCGACCCGGCCGCCTCGGCGGTCGACATCCGGATCACCTTCGGCCGGATGGCGATGAACGACGAGGAGACGGTCGCGCTGATCGCCGGCGGGCACGCCTTCGGCAAGAGCCACGGCCAGGTCTCCCCGGACCGGATCGGCGTCCCGCCGGACGTCGCGCCGATGGAGTCGATGGGCCTGGGCTGGCACAACCCGCAGGGCAAGGGCAACGCCGAGGACACGATGACCAACGGCATCGAGGGCTCCTGGACGCCGAACCCGACCACCTGGGACAACGACTACCTCGAGAACCTCTTCCGCTTCGAGTGGGAGCAGACCGAGAGCCCGGCCGGCGCGCTGCAGTGGAAGCCGACCGACGCCACCGCCCCGACCACGCCGGACGCGCACCTCGAGGGCGTCGAGCACCCGCTGATGATGATGACCAGCGACATCGCGCTCAAGGTGGACCCGGTCTACCGGGCGATCTGCGAGCGGTTCCTGGCCGACTTCGACTACTTCACCGACCAGTTCTCGCGCGCCTGGTACAAGCTCACGCACCGCGACATGGGTCCGAAGGACCGCTACCTCGGCCCCGAGGTCGCCGCCGAGGACCTGCCCTGGCAGGACCCGCTGCCGAAGGCCGAGCACCCCGTCGTCGGCGACGCCGGGATCGCGAAGCTCAAGCAGGCGGTGCTGGACTCCGGCGTCTCGGTCTCCGACCTGGCCTTCACCGCCTTCTCCTCGGCGATCACCTACCGCGACACCGACAAGCGCGGCGGCGCCAACGGCGCCCGCCTCGCGCTGGCGCCGCAGAAGGACTGGCCGGTCAACGCCCGTACGGTGCCCGTGCTCGACGCCCTGCGGCGGGTGCGGGCCGACTTCAACAGCGGCGCGGAGCAGGTCAGCCTCGCCGACCTGATCGTCCTCGGGGGCTGCGTGGCGGTCGAGCAGGCCGCCGCGGCGGCCGGCGAGCCGGTCACCGTGCCCTTCACCCCGGGCCGGGTCGACGCGACCGACGAGCAGACCGACGTACCGACGTTCGAGTGGCTCGCGCCGGCCGTCGACGGGTTCCGCAGCTACCAGATGGACGACTGGGCCACCGTGGCCCCGGCGGTGTCGCCGGAGCAGATGTTCCTCGACAAGGCCGCGCTGCTGAGGCTGAGCGCACCGGAGTGGACCGTTCTCACCGGCGGGCTGCGCGTGCTGGGCTGCAACCACGACGGCTCCGCCGACGGGGTCTTCACCGACCGCGTCGGGGTGCTCACCAACGACTTCTTCACGACGTTGACCAGCACCGACTACGAGTGGACGAAGCAGGACGAGGCCGGCACCGCGTTCACCCTCGACGACCGCGAGACCGGCGCGCCGGCCTACTCGGCCAGCCGCCACGACCTGGTGTTCGGCGCCAACCAGCAGCTGCGCGCCGTGGCCGAGGTGTACGCCGCCAGCGACGGGCACGCGTTGTTCGTCCGGGACTTCGTGGCGGTGTGGGACAAGCTCATGATGGCCGACCGGTACGACGTCAAGAACACCTGACGCACCCCGCACCACCCCGGAGCCCCTGTCCCGCCGTGCGCGGGGCGGGGGCTCCGTCGTGCTCTGCGGTGCCGGTCAGGCGCGGTCGTGGAGCGTGATCTGGTAGCCGTCGGGGTCGGCGAAGGTGAAGGTCCGGCCGAACGGACCGTCGACAGGAGCGGCGACGACGGCGTGGCCGTCGGCGACGAGCGCGTCGTGGATGGCCTGGACGTCGGTGGCGTGCAGCCAGATCGCCGCGCCGATCCCGGGCTGGGCGACGGAGGCGAGGTCGGTGCCGAGGACGACGTCGCGCAGCGCGAACGCGACGGGGCTCGTGTCGAAGACGACGGCGTGCGGAGGTCCGTCCGAGCGGGCCAGCCCGAGGTACTGCTCGTAGAACGCCTGCGAGACCGCGCGGTCACGCACCTGCAGGGAGACGAAGTCGGGGCCGGTGACGGGCATGGTGGTGCTCCTTCGGTTGGGTGTCAGGTTCCTGACATCGAGAAGGTATGTCAGGATCCTGACATGACGCAAGACGGAGTCACCCTCGAGACGTCGGTCGGCTACGTGCTGAAGGAGGCGTCGAGCGCGCTCCGCGCCGCCATGGAAGAGGTGCTGCGCCCGCTGGGGATGACCATCACGCAGTACGCGACTCTGGAGCTGCTGTCCCAGCGCCCCGGCCTGACCGGCTCCGAGCTCGCCCGGGGGACGTTCGTGACGCGCCAGTCGATGAACACGCTCCTCCAGGCCCTCGAGAGGGAGGGGCAGGTCGACCGACCCGGGGAGGCGCCCGTCGGCAAGGCGCTTCCCGCGCGCCTCACGCCGCGAGGTCGGCGGAGCCTGGCGCGCGCGACCACGGCGGTCCGGTCCGTCGAGGTCAGGATGCTGGCCGGCCTGACCCCGACCGAGCAGGCCGAGGCGCTCCGGATGCTGCGAACCATGGTCCGCTCCCTCCGGGACGATGCCGCACCCGTGGCCGGGGACGGCCACGGTGACCCTGCCGTCGGAAAGTCGTAGAAACCGACAACCTCCCTGGAGGGGTTCTGGTTGGCTGACCACGGTCGCCGTCAGCCACACGATCGGGTCGGGAGCGGGATGGACAGCTCGGAAGGCAGTCGACGTGTTCCAGAGCAGGTGAGCGGGCCGGGCGACGCGCACCGCGTGCGCGCCCCCCGCCGGGTCCTGCTGATCCGCGCCCTGGGGTGGGTCGGCGGCCTCGTCGCCCTCCTCGGAGGGCTCGCCGACCTCCCTGCGGTGACCTTCGTGGCGGTGCCGTTCGTCGTCGGAACCATGGTCGCCACCTACGACAAGCCGGGACACTCCACGATCGCGGAGAACGCCCTGGCCCTGCTCCTCGCCGGCGCCGCGTTCGTCGCGTTCTGGCCGCCCCTCTGGTTCTGAGCACCACTCGCACCGTGTCATTGACTTTCGAACATGTGTTCTAGTATAGTCAGGCCATGTCCACCGAGGTCGTGCCGCCGGTCCCGATCGAGGACCTCGACGCCACCGGCGTCCTGCACCGGACCGAAGCAGTCCTGCAGACCAGGCGCGCCGCCGAGGTCGAGGACCTCCTCCTGGCCCTGCACTGGGCCGACCTGCACGCCGCCGACCCCCGCAAAGGACCCGACGGGCGACGCGCCTGGAACGGCGAGGACCGGTTGGTCGACCTCGGCGGCGAGGGCACCCCGCGGGTCCAGGAGCTCTGCCTGCCCGAGCTGGCCACCGCCCGCCGCGTCCACACCCTCGCCGCCCGCGCCGCCCTGGCCGACGCCCTCGACCTCCGCCACCGCCTGCCGAGGACGTGGGCCGTCGTCCAGGCCGGCCCCTGCGAGGTCTGGGTCGCACGCCGCGTCGCCGCCATGTCCCGTCGGCTCGACCGCACCCAGGCGACCCTCGTCGACGCCGCCGTGGCCGACTCCATCGCCGGTGACTCCCCCTCCCGCGTCCTCGAGCTCGCCGAGGCCAAGGTGATCGAGGCCGACCTGGCCGCCCACGCCGCCAGGCTGGAGGCCGAGGCCCGACGCCGCCTCGTGGCCGTCACCCGCACCGACAAGTTCGGCTCCCGCAGCCTCTACGCCCGCATGGAACCCGGAGACGTCGTCTGGGTCGACGCCATGGTCGACCGGATCGCCGACATCCTCGCCACCCGCCCCGACCTGGTCGAGCACCCCGACCCCACCGCACTGGACAAGCAGGCGCTGCGCGCCCTCGCGCTGGGCTGGCTGGCCCACCCCGCCGCCGTCCTGGACCTCCTCGACAACCCCCACCCCTCGGACGATCCGGCACAGGCCGGCGACCCGGTCCCGCAGCGGCGGCGCACCGCCCAGGCCGTGGTCTACGTCCACCTCCACCAGGCCGCCTGCGAGGGCAGCGACGCGGTCGCCCGCGTCGAGGAGCTCGGCCCCATCCTCCTGGCCCAGCTCGTCGCCCTCCTGCGCCACAGCAACGTCAGCCTCCGCCCCGTGATCGACCTCCACGCCGAAGGCACCACCAGCAGCTACGAGTTCCCCGAGTCCATCCGCGAGAGGGCCCGCCTCCGCAGCCCCGTCGAGGCCTTCCCCCACGCCACCCGGTCCTCCAGGCGCACCGACATGGACCATCCCGTGCCGTACAACCCCGACGGACCACCCGGCCAGACCCACGACACCAACGCCGCACCCCTGACCCGCACCCACCACCGCGCCAAGACCCACGCCGGCTGGACCGTCCACCAGCACGGCCTCGACCGCCACTACTGGCGCACGCCCCACGGCCTCTACCGAGAGACCGGCCCCGCCGGCACCCACCCCGTCGACGAGACCACCTACCTGCGCACCGTCAAACGCATCGCCCTCGACCGCGCCCTCGACGCCATCGAGGCGCGCCTGCGCGCCGAGAAGGCCGCGTCAGCCGACTAGGTCGCGCAGCATCCCGTCGGAGGCCAGCAAGGCGTCGCGGTCGTAGGTCGAGGTGCTCGCCATCAGCTCGTCGGCGCCGGTGCGCTCGGCCAGCCGCTCGAGCGCGCGGCGTACGGTCGCCGGACTCCCCGCGACCGCGCGGTCCAGGGACTCCTCGACGCGGCGTCGCACCTGGTCGGACCAGGTGGCGGCCCGGATCGAGGCCGCGCTCTCCAGCGGTGCGAACTCCCCGGTCTGGCGCGACCTCGCCATCGCCCAGGCCTCGGGCAGCGCCAGCTCCCGGGCCGTCGCGTCGTCGTCCGCGACCGTGACGTCGAGGGAGATCGTGACCGACGGCGTGCTGCCGCGGTGCGGCCGGAAGGTGCGGCGGTAGTCGGCCAGCACGCCGGTCACGTCGTCGGTGTCGAGGACCGGACCACCGACGACCACCGGCAGCCCCAGCCGCGCGGCCAGCGGGATCCCCCGACCGGTCGCGAGCAGGTGCATCGGCACCGGACGTACGGACGCCGGCCGGGCGGTGACCGCCCCCGCGCCGTCGAGGTAGCCGCGCAGCTCGGCCACGTCGACCTCGAAGGTGTCGGGGTCGTCGAGACCGCGCCGCAGGGCGTCCCGCACCGGTGGCGTGAAGCCGAGCGAGCGGCCGAGGCCCAGGTCGACGCGACCGGGGTGCAGCGCCTCGAGCACCAGGGCCTGCTCGGCCACCACCAGCGGCTGGTGCAGGGGCAGCATCACGCCGCCCGAGCCGATCCGGATCGTCGAGGTGCGCGCGCCGATCGCGGCCAGCAGCACGGCCGGCGCCCCGGACCCGATCCCGGGGACGGCGTGGTGCTCGGCGACCCAGAACCGCTCGTAGCCCAGCCGCTCGGCCCGGACCGCGCGCTGCACGGTGCCGGTGACGGCCTCCGCGTCGGGGCGGCCGGCACGGGTCCGGGAGCGGTCCAGCAGGGAGAGCCTCACCCTGCCCCAACGCCGGGCCGGCCGCCGCCCTTCCCGATGGCCACGACGTTCGCGCCGGGCCCACCCGGCCGGAATCATCGGTCCGGACCACTGGCGGACGAGGCGGGCGGTGCGGTTGACTCCCCAGCGTCGTCGCCCGTCGGCCCGCCCACCCAGGAGGTCCCATGTCCGCCCGTGAGCCCGCAGAGACGGCGGCCGTAGCCGTCGAGGCCGGCGCCAAGAAGACCACGCGCACCTGGGACAAGCTGCTGCTCAGCTCGTTCCTCGCCGGCGCCTACATCGCCTTCGGCGCCCTGGTCGCGATCACGGTCTCCTCCGGCCTGGACCCGGCGACCTGGGGGACGCTGCCGACCCTCTTCACGGGCGCCGCCTTCACCCTGGGGCTCGTCCTGGTCCTGATCGCAGGCTCCGACCTGGCGACCGGCAACATGATGCTGGTGCCGCTGAGCGCGATGCGCGGCAAGATCGGCGGCAAGGACGTCGTCGTCAACCTCTCCGTCGTGCTGCTCGGGAACCTGATCGGAGCACTGTTCGTCGCGTTCTTCCTGGCCATCCAGTCCGGCGTCATCGGCGGCAGCGGCGAGGAGGCCGGGAGCGTCGCGGCGATGACGCACGAGCGGCTGGCCACGATCGCCACGGACAAGACCGACGAGACCGTGTGGCAGACCTTCCTGCGGGGCGTCGGTTGCAACTGGCTGGTGTGCCTGGCGGTCTGGATGTCACTGTCCGCGACCACCGTGTCCGGCAAGATCCTCGCCATCTTCTTCCCGATCATGGCGTTCGTGGCGATGGGCTTCGACCACGTCGTCGCCAACATGTTCTTCCTGCCGGCCGCGATGTTCGCCGGCGTGCCCGACGTCGGCTGGGGCGACACCCTGCTCAACTGGGGCGTCGCCGGGGTCGGCAACCTGGTCGGGGCCGTGATCTTCGTGGCGACCTCCTACTGGTACCTGTTCGTCAAGGACCAGCCGGAGGCGGAGGCCGACAGCGACGCGTAACCCCTCGGCAGACGCGAGGTCCGCGGCGCCTCCGTCACCGCTTCCCGCGGTGGTAGTGCGAGGTGTGCGGGCAGTGCGACCCGTGGTCGCGGCGGCAGCGCAGACGACGGATCCAGTGCTTCACCATCCCCTCACGCTCCCCCCGGCGGCGCCTCCGCAGGAAGGGCACATCGGCCCTTCCCTCCCGGTTGCTAGCTGCCGGCGACCGGTTGCGCCCACACGTTGCCCCAGTCGTCCGCCTCCAGGCGGATCCGGCGCTGTCCGCGGCCGAGCGCGAGCGCTAGCCACACGACGATCCAGATGCCCGCCGTCACCAGCGTCATGAGGGCGTGGAAGACGTGCGAGACGGCTCGGGGGTAGCCGAGCACAACGCCGTGGGGGCCGTCCAGCACCACGGTCGCGCCGTTGCTGACCACCTGGTCCTCCACCGCGAGCGCCAGTGCGCGTCGGCGGCGGTCCTCACCGACAGCGGACCCGGTGTCGAGCCGAGCGGGCTCCTCGAGGCGGTCCGGGTCCAGGGAGTACGCGGCCTGTGTCCAGCGCCGACCGCTCCAGCGTCGCCACACCGCGCCGTCCCAGTGGAGGTCACCCGCGACGGGCTTGCGCCGTGCAGTGGTGCCGTCGGCCGCCACCACGTCCCGGGTCCTGGTCACCGGCACAGTATGCGACGAAACGGGTACCGGCGCCGGCAGCGGAGCGTCCGGGACCAACCACCTGTGGGGGCATGGGCGGTCGCGGGGCTCGCCGCCGGCCCGGGCGGCCCCGCGTGGCCCGTGGTCCTGCCCCGGTTCGCTGGTGGCCCGACAGCGTGGACGGGTGGCGCTCGGCGTCGCGCTCGGCGTCGCGCTCGGCGGCACCTCGATGGCAGGCCTCAGCGTGCCGCCGTACCTGCTGTCGCGTGTCGTCGACGGCCCTCCGGCCCTCGGCGCCTCAACCGGCTCCGGTCAGGGTCCTCCTGATGTCGGTCTTCAACACCTTGCCGATCTTCGACCGGGGCAGCTGCTCCCAGACCTCGACCTGCTTCGGTGACTTCACGCTGCCGATGCGCTTCTTGACGAAGGCCGCGAGCTCGGCCCCCGAAGCGGCCTGCCCCGGCCTCAGCTGGACGACGGCGGTGACCCGCTCTCCCCACTTCTCGTCGGGGAGCCCGACCACGGCACAGTCGGCGACGGCAGGGTGCTCCATGAGCGCCTGCTCGACCTCGGTCGAGTACACGTTGAAGCCCCCGTGATGACCATGTCCTTGGCGCGGTCCACGATGAACAGGAACCCGTCGGGGTCGAGGAAGCCGATGTCCCCGGTGTGGTGCCAGCCGTGCGTCGAGGCCTCGGCCGTCGCCCCGGGGTCGCGGTAGTAGCCCCGCATGACGAGCGAGCTGCGCACGACGATCTCGCCGGGTTCGCCGCGGGCCTGCAAGGACCCGTCGGAGTCCATGATCGCGACGGTGACGAGAGGTGTCGGCCGACCGGCGGAGGCGAGCCGCTCGCGAGCGAGCGTCCCGTCGGGCAGGAAGTGGTCGGCGGGCGGTAGCGCGGACACCATCATCGGCGCCTCGGTCTGCCCGAACAGCTGGGCCATCACGGGCCCGATGCGGTCGATCGCCTCCTCGAGCCGCGTGACCGACATCGGCGCGGCGCCGTACCAGAAGCACTGCAGGGACGAGAGGTCCGCCGACCCGAGCCGCGGGTGGTCGAGCAGCATGTAGATCAGCGTCGGGGGCAGGAACGTGTGTGTCACGGCGTGCGTCTCGACGAGCCCCAGGAAGTCGCCCACGTCCGGAGTCCGCATCACCACGATCTCCCCCGCGCTGGCCAGCACGGGAAAGCACAGCACGCCCGCGGCATGGGTCAGCGGGGCGAGCGCGAGGTAGACCGGTCGCCCCTCGAACGGGTAGCACATCAGCGTGGTCGCGGACATGACCTCCAGGTTGGTGCCGGTGAGCATCACGCCCTTGGGCCGGCCGGTGGTGCCGCCGGTGCCGACGATCATCGCGAGGTCCTCGACCGGTGGGGCGTCCGGTGGGGCGTGTGCGCCAGGGGCCTCCAGGAACGCGTCCCACGACGTCGTCCCCGGGAGCGGCGTCCCGTCCAGGCACACGATCGTGGTCAGCCCCGGCAGCCCGTCTCGGATCCGGTCGACGAGGGGGGAGAAGGACGCCTGGTGGATCAGCACGGCGCAGTCGGAGAGCTCGAGCAGCTCGCGGGTCTCGTCTGCTTCGTTCCGAGGATTGATCGGGCACCACACCGCTCCGGCACGGCTGATCCCGAAGACGCAGGTGAAGGCCAGCGGGTCGTTGGCCGAGAGGATGGCGACCTTGTCTCCCGGGGCGACCCCGGTACGGGCCAGGGCCGCTGCGACGCGGAAGCTGAGGTCCCGGACCTCGGCGTACGACGAGCTGCTGCCGTCGGTGGTCAGGCAGGGGGCCCCGGGATCGACCGAGGCCCCCTTGTCGAGGTAGTCGACCAGCCGCACGACGGTCAGGCCTGGACGGTCAGGACGGGCTGCGAGACCAGCCCGAACGAGCGGAGCACGCCGAGCAGCTCGCGGTGGCCGAAGGCCTGGCAGCCCGAGGCGAACCCGACCCGCTTGGGAGGCTGCATCAGCAGCGAGTACGCCGCGTAGGCCTGCAGCAACCCTGTCTGCTTGTAGTTCTGGTTGCCGTGGATGACGCAGTGCGCGCGTCCGAGGGGGCCGGACGCGTGCACCGAGTCGAGCGACTTGTTCAGCCGGGGGTTCTCCCGGGGCGGCATGGAGCTCATCACCTGTGCGGCGGTGGCGGCGAGGGCGGCGTACTTCTCGTCGGGCTCCATGTCCTTGGTCGCCTCCAGCGCACCCGCGACGATCTGCGGCACCCCGAGCATCAGCGCCTTGTCGAACACCCCGCCGAGCGCCCTGCAGCTCGCCACACGCGGGTCCCTGCGGTACCAGACGGGGTGCGACGTCCCTCCCCACGGCAGCGCGAGCGCGAGCTCGTGCTGGCCGGGGACGGCGAGGTGGAAGTGACCGGCGTCCGGATCGAACGGCACGTAGGCGTTCTGCTCGAGGTAGTGCGCGCCGGAGAGAGCGGCGTTGAAGAGGATCGTCTGCGTCGAAGCGATCGTCGGGCTGCCACCCCAGAACACGGCGATGTCGAGGGTGTCGAGGCCGGGTGTCTCCAGCGCGACCTCGGCGGCGATCTCGCCGGTCGTGTACATCTGCGCGATGCCAGGCGCGAGGAGCAGCCCGGCTGCCGCGAAGTCCGCGCCGTACTGCTCGTCACAGGTGATCAGCCAGTCCTGCTCACCGGTGGTGTCCGTGTAGTGCGCACCGACGGCGAGGCACGCCTCGACGACCTCCGGCCCCCACTTGCTGAACGGTCCGACCGTGTTGAGCACCACGGACGCTCCACGGAACAGCTCGGTCAGGGACGCGACGTCGTGGGTGACTTCGACGACCTCGTAGTCGGCGGTCTCGATGCCGGCGACGTGGCCCTCCATGGAGGTCTTCAGCTTGGCTCCGTCACGGCCGGCGGCGATGAACGGGACGTGGTACTCGCGGAGGTACTCGCAGATGAGCCGGCCGGTGTAGCCGGAGGCGCCGTAGACGACGACCTGCTTGTCACCCATGGCTCACATCCCCATTCCGCCGTCGACCGGCAGGCCGACTCCATTGATGAAGCGCGAGGCGTCCGAGGCCAGGAACACCACGGCGTCGGCCATGTCCGCGACCTCGCCCAGACGCCCGGAGGGCGTGAGCTCGATGACCGCGCCCACCGCTTCCTCGGGGGATCCGAAGAGGCCGAGCTCGGCCATGTCGGCGGCGAGCCCCTGGCCCATGGCGGTGGGCACCAGGCCCGGGTAGACGCAGTTGACGCGAACGCCGTAGCCGAGCTTGCCGGCCTCCATGGCCGAGACCCGGGTGAGCCGGTTGACCGCGGACTTCGTCGCCGAGTAGATCGGGATGCCCGGGAACGCGATCGTGGCGGCGACCGAGGAGATGTTGATGATGCTGCCGCCCTGGCCGGCGGGCCCGTCGGGACGCATGGTCCGCAGGCCCCACTTCACGCCGAGCGCGGTACCGAGGACGTTGACCTCCAGCATCGTGCGGATGTCCTCGGGAACCACCTCGGTGATCAGGCTGCTGATCTCGACCCCGGCGTTGTTCACCAGGACGTCGAGGCCGCCGAACTCGGAGACCGCAACACGGGTGGCGTTCTCCCAGCTCGCCTCGTCGGTCACGTCGAGGTGCACGAATCCGTGGCCCTCGCCCTTCAGCGAGCCGGCCACCTTCTCGCCGAGGTCGTCCTGCAGGTCCGCGACGACGACGCGCGCGCCGGCAGCCGCCAGCGCCTGCGCCATCCCCTCCCCCAGTCCTTGCGCTGCTCCGCTGACGAGCGCGGTACGCCCGGTCAGGTCGAGGTCGGTCATGGTGAGCTCCTTCAGACGGGTGGATGTGGTCGCGGTCACAACGTGTCGCGCTCCTTGACACTTGTCAAGAGATTGCTGGACAGCCGTCCAGGTACATCTGGTCACGCGTCAAGAGAACGCCGGGTCCGGAGCCCCGCTCGACTAGGGTGGCCGCATGGCCAGGACGAGAACGGCGCCCGAGGCGCCGTCCGGCGCGTCCGCCAAGGCGCCCGCGAGGACACCACGCCGCCCCCGGCCGACAGGTACGACGAGCGACGCAACCAGCTGGCCGAGTCGGCCCTGCAGACGCTCGGCGAGCTGGGCTACGCACGCACCAGCCTTCGCGAGATCGCCAACAACTCTCAGTTCAGCCACGGCGTCGTGCACTACTACTTCGCCAACAAGACCGAGCTGATCGTCTACTGCGTCCGCCACTACAAGGCACAGTGCGTCCGTCGTTACGACGGACTGGTCGCCCACTCGACCACCCCTGAGGAGCTCCTGACCTCGTTCGCCGCGAAGCTCGTGGAGACGCTGCAGCTCGAGGCGCCGATGCACCGCCTCTGGTACGACCTGCGCACGCAGAGCATGTTCGAGGAGCCACTGCGCGAGGCCGTGCTGATGATCGACCAGACGCTGGAGGACATGATCTGGCGGGTCGTCTCGCGTTACGCCGAGCTCAGCGGGGCCGACGTCGCCATGACGCCGGCGGCTGCGTACGGCGTGCTCGACGGGCTCTTCCAGCAGGCGCTGCTCGGCTACCTGACCGCGGAACCGCAGGAGGCGCTGGACACCATGACCGACCAGGTGCACGCGCTGATGCCGCTCACCCTGCGCGGTTGAGATCGACCTCGTAGAGGCTCAGCCACGACACAACCCCGGTCACGCAGGACCATGCCGGCGCTGACCCGCCATCGCGGTCAGGTCCGCGGCCGCCCGCGAGCCCCGGCGGCCGGTCCGGCGGCGGACTCTCGTGCCGTCCGCTCGACCCGGTCGACCCGCGCCTGGGAGGCCAGCCGGACCGGGGCGTTGTCGGCGCCGTACCCGTCGTAACCGTCCAGCCGCTGCACCACCTCGAAGAAGACCCGACCGACCCGGCGCGTGTAGAAGTGCAGGAACTCCCCCGCACCGTCCCGGTCGTAGAGGAGCTGGGCGGACCGGAGGCGGTCGAGGAGCCCGGGGTCGAGCCCGAAGCGGGCGGCGAGGTCGTCGTAGTAGTTGTCGGGCACCGGCAGGAACGCCATCCCGCGCCCGGCCGCCCGGGAGGCCACCGCCCAGATGTCGGTGCAGTGCAGCGCGACGTGCTCCGGGTAGTCGCGACTGACCGCCGGGGCGACGTTCAGCGGCAGGCGGACCCGGCCGTCCGGCGTGCGGACCACCTGGCTGCGCACCAGCCCCTGCGGACTGGCCACCTGGGTGGCGGCCGGGGCGTCGAACCCGGCGGCCGCGGTCCAGAACAGGACCGCCTCGTCGTGCTCGGCCCAGGAGTGCACCAGGTTGACGTGGTCGACACCGGTGAAGGAGTCCGCCGTGTCCCGCGGCAGGCCGTGCTCGAACTCCTCCACCCAGGTCGGCTCCGCGTCCGGGCCCGGGGCGTCGACGAGGTAGACCTCGAGGCCGTCGGGGGCCAGGAACCCGGCCAGACGGGCCTCGTCGACCTGCGAGCGCCGGTGGACGGGCTGCACCCCGAGGTCGTGGGCGCGTCGCTCGGTGGCCGCGGCGTCCGGCACCACCAGGCCGAGCCCGGCGACGACCGGCTCGACCTCGCGGGCGTGCTGCTCGTTGAGCACCATCCTGGCCGGGCCGCCCGACCAGAGCCGCACCGGCTTGGTCCGGTGCTGACCACGGAAGGTGAGCCCGAGCTGGTCCAGGGTGGCCTCGACCTCGCCGGTGTCCTCGGCCTTGACCTCGACGAAGTCGACGCCCACCGGCGGCGCGGCCTCGGCGATCCGGGTCAGCGGACCGGCGTCGAGTCGGCGCGCGGCCTGGTCCTGGAGCCACACCAGGGACCGGAAGGCGTGCGCGGCGGTCCGGGCCGTGTCGGTCTGGCGGAAGGTGTCGTTGAAGACTTCCAGCGAGAGCGGGCCGGCGTAGCCCGCGCGCAGCAGGTGCGCCACGAACCCGGTGAGGTCGAAGTCGCCCTCCCCGGGGAAGAGCCGGTGGTGGCGGCTCCAGGACAGCACGTCCATGGCCAGCCTCGGCGCGTCCGCCAGCTGCACGAAGAAGATCTTCTCCGCCGGGATCTCCTCGATCCCGGCCGGGTCGTGGCCGCGGGAGAGGATGTGGAAGCTGTCCAGGCAGGTGCCGACGGCGGGGTGGTCGGCCAGCGCGACGATGCGGGCCGCTCGGCGGTAGTCGTCCACGAAGCGCCCCCAGGCCAGCGCCTCGAAGGCGATCCGCACGTCGTACGCCGCGGCGAGGTCGCCGAGCCGGCGCAGCTGGTGCGCCGAGACGTCGTCGGAGTCGACGGTGGCCGTCCCGACGTTGCTGCACACCAGGACGGTGTCGACGCCGAGCCGCTGCATGACCGCGAAGCGGGCCTCGGCGCGGCGCAGGTTGGCCGCGAGCAGGTCGTCGGTGACGCCCTCGAAGTCCCGGAAGGGCTGGTAGAGGTCGAGGGTGAGGCCGAGCCTGCCTGCCCGGCTGCGGACCTCCTCCGGGGAGAGGTCGCTGGCGACCAGGTCGGGCTCGAACACCTCGATCCCGTCGAACCCGGCGGCGGCGGCCGCGGTCATCTTGTCCTCCAGGCTGCCGCTGAGGCAGACCGTGGCGATCGAGGTGCGCATCAGCTCTCCTGGGTGGGGGCGAAGGACCGGACGGCCAGCTCGTAGCCCAGCGGCCCGAGCCCGACCACGACACCCCGGGCGACGGGGCTCAGGTACGAGTGGTGGCGGAACGGCTCGCGGGCGTGCACGTTGCTGAGGTGCACCTCCACGGTCGGCACCACCGCCCCGACCACGGCGTCGCGGAGCGCGACCGAGGTGTGGGTGAGGGCCCCGGCGTTCAGCACGACCCCGAGGACGTCCCCGGCCGCCACCCCGGCACCGGCCTGCTGGATCCAGTCCACGAGCACCCCCTCATGGTTGGTCTGCCGGAAGTCCAGGCCCAGGCCGAGCGTCGTGGCGGTCCGCCGGCAGCGGTCCTCGACGTCAGCGAGGGTGTCGTGGCCGTAGACCGCGGGCTCGCGGGTGCCGAGCAGGTTGAGGTTGGGCCCGTTGAGCACCCAGACCGCGCTCACGCCGCACCGTCGCTCTCGAGGGACCGGACGAGGGCGCGGAAGTGCTCGGTCATCCGGTCCCGGTCGGGCTCACGGCCCGTGATCAGCCGCAGGCTGTCGACCGCCTGACCGACGGCCATGAGCCCTCCGTCGAGCGTGTCGGCACCCCGGGCGCGGGCGCGGCGCAGCAGCTCGGTCTCGAGCGGGCGGTAGACCACCTCGGCCACCCAGGCCCCCTCGCGCAGGACGGTGGGGTCGAAGGCGACGCCGGGGTGCTCGGCCATCCCCATCGGCGTCACGTGCACCACGCCGTCCACGTCCGTCACCCAGGTCGCGAGATCGTCCTCGGAGGCGAGCATCCGTCCCCCCGACGTCGGGGCGAAGCGCTCGACGAGCGCGGCCGCGGCGACGGGGTCACGGTCGTGCACCACGACCTCGTCGAACCCCAGGTCGAGCAGCGCGTACGCCGTCGCGCGACCCGCCCCTCCGGCCCCGACCTGCAGCACCCGCCCACGCGGGCGGTCGCCCAGGAACGCCACCAGACCGGCCCCGAACCCCGTCACGTCGGTGTTGTGCGCGCGGCGGTGGGGGCTTCCGGGGTCGCCGGTGCCGTCCAGCAGCACCAGGTTGGCCGACCCGATCCGCTCCACCACGGCGCTCGTCGAGGCGACGTGGTCGAGCACCGCCACCTTGAAGGGGTGGGTCACGTTGACGGCGGCGAACCCCTCCCCCTCGAGCCGGGTCAGCAACGCCCCGAGGTCGACGTCGGGGTCCCCGATCAGGTCGACGGTCTCGTAGCGGTAGTCGAGACCCAGCAGCGCCGCCTCCTGCTCGTGCAGGGCCGGCGTCAGGGACGGCCCGATGCCGTGCCCGAGCAACGCGACCCGGTAGTGGGTGCTCACGCGGCGGCCTCCACCGACGGCGTCAGCAGCCGTCGTGCGTTGTGGGTGGTCATCCGGTCCAGGTCGTCCGCGGAGACGCCGGCCGCGCGCAGCCGGGGCAGCACGCAGCGGGCGAGGTGGTCGTGGCGCCAGTGCGGCGCGTGCTCCCGACGCCACGACGGCGGGGTCACCCGGCTGAAGTACGCCGCGTCGTGCGACAGCACGATCCGGTCGGCGTAGCCCTCGGCCGCCAGGGTCACGACGCTGTCCACCATGACGTCGTCGTCGGCGACATGGGCCATCCCCAGACGGTCGACGCCGATCGTCGCGCCGTGGTCGAGCAGGGCTCGCAGGTAGCCGCGGTCGGGGGTGTCGCCGCTGTGGCCGACGACCACCCGTCGCAGGTCGACCCCGGCGTCCCCGAGCACCCGCAGCTGGTCGAGCCCGGTGCGCAGGTGGGGGTTGCTGTGGGTGACGACGGGGACGCCCGTGCGCTGCTGGGCGACCGCGGCGGCGGCCAGGACACGGCTGACGTCCGGCGTCAGACCGGGCTCGTCCGTCACGACCTTGATCACCGCAGCGCGCACGCCCGTCCCGGCCACGCCCTCCTCCAGGTCCCGCAGGAACATCTCGACCAGGGGTTCCGGGCCGCCGATCAGCCGACCGGGTCCGTGCGTGCGGAAGTACGGCGGCAGGACCGCGTCGGTGTACCACCCGGTGGCCGCCAGGAGGTTGACCCGGGCCCGCGCCGCGACCCGCCCGACGAGGGTGACGTCGCGACCCAGGCCGGGCACCGTCAGGTCGACCACCGTGCGGACCCCGAGGTCGTACAGCTCCTCCAGGCCGGCCACCGCCCTGTCCACCGCCGCGTCGGGGTCCCACTCGGGGTGGGGGTGGTCGCGGTCGAGCTCGGGGCTGAGCACGAACAGGTGCTCGTGGGTCAGGGTCCAGCCGAGGTCTGCCGCGGGCACGGGCCCCCGGTAGGTCTGGACCGGGGCGGCGTCGGGTACCTCCCCCGTCACGGGGCCGAGCTCTTGATGGCCTCGTAGACCGCGAGGGACTCGCCCTCGAGGTTGTCGGTGAACCAGGCGTCGGTCTGCGCGCTGAAGGCCTCGACGTCGACGTCGTCGACGATCTCGATCTCGCCGCTCGAGGCCCACTCCTCGAGCTGCGCGGTCTCCTCCTCCTCCACGCAGGCCGGCAGTCCGTCCACCGCGGTGGCCACGGCGTCGTCGAGGACCTGCTGCTGGTCGGCGTCGAGCTCGTCGTAGACCGGTCCGGCGATGATCAGGTTGGAGTTCTGCGCGTGGCTGGAGAGGCTGAGGTAGTCCTGGACCTCGGCGATGTTGGTCGCCGAGATGTTCGTGATCGGGTTCTCCTGGCCGTCCACGACGCCCTGCTGGAGGGCGAGGTAGAGCTCCTCGTAGGCCACCTCCGTGGGCTGGGCGCCGAGTGCCTCCGCGTTGAGCAGGAACTGCGGCGACCCGGGGAAGCGCATCCGCAGGCCGTCCAGGTCCGCGGGCTCGCGGATCGGCTCGGAGGCGGTGAACTGGCGCGCCCCGGCCGACCACGCCCCGAGGACGGAGACCCCGGAGGCGTCCTTGAAGTCGGCCTTGACGGTGTCGCTGGCCTCCCCGTCGAAGAAGGCCGCCAGGTGCTCGGTGCTCTCGAAGGCGTACGCCGCGTCGATCACGCCGATCGGCTCGTAGGCGGCGGCCAGTGCCGAGGCGCCCTGGATGTCGAGGTCGATGTCGCCCGACTGCACCGAGGCGATCCGGTCGGCGTCGGCGCCGAGCTGGCTGCTCGGGTAGATCTCGACGGTCATGCCGGCGTCGGCGGCCTCGACCTCCTCCTTGATCACCTCGGCACCGCAGGCGTGCTGCGGCTGGTCCTCGGTGTAGCTGTGGGCCAGCGTCAGCTCGACGCCGCCGGAGCCGGACGAGTCGCCCCCGCCGCAGGCGCTCAGCAGGCCGATCGGGAGCAGGACCGCCGCGGCGGCGAGGGTGGAGCGGGTGACGCGGGAGGTGCGGTTCATCGGTGTTCCTTCCGGTGGTCCCGGCGGTGCCGGGTGGTGGACCGAGACGGTGGGTGGTGGGGGTCGCGCCTGCTACAGACCGAGCCTGGTCGGGAGCCAGGTCACGACCCCGGGGACGAAGATGATCAGGACGCAGACGGCCAGCAGCGGGATGGTGAAGGGGACCGAGGCCTTGAAGACCTCGCCCACCGGCACCTTCATCGTGGAGCTGAGGACGTAGAGGACGGTGCCGACCGGCGGCGTGAGCAGGCCGATCATCAACGACACGATCATCAGCACCCCGAGCACGACGGGGTCGACGTCGAGGCGCAGGCCGATCGGCATCAGGATCGGCACGATCAGGACCAGCACCGCGGTGGCGTCGATGACGGTGCCGAGCACCAGCATCAGGAGCGCGACCAGGATCAGGAAGACCGTCGCGTCGTCGGTGATCCCGAGCACGAGCTCGGAGAGCAGCTGCGGGACACGCTCGCGGGCCAGCACGAAGCCGAGCAGCGCCGCGGAGGAGACGATCAGCATGATCGCCGCGGTCGTCAGCACGGTCTCGACGAAGATCGAGGGCAGCACCCGCAGGTCCAGCGACCGGTAGGCGAAGCCGAGCAGCAGCATGTAGAGC
The DNA here is from genome assembly GCF_018459925.1 of Nocardioides aquaticus. Classification (NCBI taxonomy): domain Bacteria; kingdom Bacillati; phylum Actinomycetota; class Actinomycetes; order Propionibacteriales; family Nocardioidaceae; genus Nocardioides; species Nocardioides aquaticus. The sequence continues at coordinate 200,840 of NZ_CP075371.1, read as the reverse complement.
GCACCGACCGCGGCGGCCTCGGTCGGCGTGAACCAGCCGCCGAGGATGCCGCCCAGGATCAGGACCGGAGCACCGACCGGCGCCAGGACCCGCAGGCCGGTACGCCGGACCTCGGCCCAGCTGAACCCGGTCTGCACGATGTCCGGCTGCCGGCGGACGAGGACGAACACGACCACGCACAACCCGGCGGCCATCAGCAGCGCCGGGACGACCGAGGCCGCGAACAGCGCGCCGGTGCTGACGGCGGCCAGGCCGGCGTAGATCACCGCGGGGATGCTCGGAGGCATCACCGGAGCGATCAGGGCCGAGGAGCCGACCACCCCGAGCCCGAACCGGGTGGTGTAGCCGTTGCGCTGCATGGCCGGGATCTCGACCTTGCTGAGCGCGGCGGCGTCCGCCACGGCCGAGCCGCTCATCCACGAGAACCCGAGGCTGACACCGACGCTGACGTAGCCGAGCCCGCCGCGGACGCGTCCCATGAGGGCCAGCGCGAAGTCGAAGAGCCGGTCGGCGATCCCGGCCCGGTTGGCGAGGACCCCGAGGAGGACGAACAGCGGCACCGCCAGGAGCGGGAAGCTCGCGGTGGAGTTCGTCACCAGGCGCATCGCCAGCCCGACCGACTGGTCGGTGAGCACGAGGTAGGCCAGGCCGGGACCGAGGAACGAGAAGGCGACCGGGACCCGCAGCAGGAGCAGGACCAGGATGCCGATCAGGAGCAGAGCGACGGTCATGCGCGCGCCCCCTGCTCGGGGCCGTTGACGCTGACCGGCAGGGCGTCCCGCTCCCGGGAGGCCGGGATGCCGTACCGGAGGACGAGGACGGCCGCGAGGAGCGAGCGGACCGCCGTGCTCACGAACCCGACCAGCGGGAGGGCGTAGACGAACGACATCGGGATCTGCAGCGACGGCGTCGTCAGGTTGCCCGACTCCTGGATCAGGGTCCAGCAGGCCCAGGCGAAGCCGGCGCCGGTGGCCGCCACGACGAGGTGGGCCAGGACGTGGACCGCCCGCACCAGCCAGGCGGGGCGCAGGGTGTCGACCACCTGCAGCGCGATGTGCCCGTCCCGCGTGACCAGGACGCCGGCCGCCACGAAGGTCAGCCAGACCAGGCCGTAGCGCGACAGCTCCCCGGTCCAGGTCCAGCCGTCGACCGGCAGGTAGCGCTGGAAGGCCTGCACCAGGACCAGGACGAAGATCATCGCGGTCGCCAGGGCGGCGACGCCGAGCTCGATCCCGGTGATGGCACGGACGACGCGCCCGAGGGCACCGCCCGGCTCCGTGCCTGGCCCGGGACGGGCGTCCGGTGCGTCCGGCGGGGGGACACCCACCGGCGAAGCTGACTCAGACGGAGCCACGTGGACCTCCTCGGGAAACCGGCCGCCGGTGTGGCGGCACTCACATCGCTCCGGACCCTAGGAACTCGCGTCATGCAGTTGCAACAAGTTGCCAGTTGTTGCCATCCTCTGCTTCGATCACCGCGTGACCGGGCCCTCCATCTACGACGTCGCCGAGCGGGCGGGGGTCGCGGCGTCGACGGTGTCGCGGGCCTTCGCCGATCCCGGCCGGGTCACCGACGCCACCCGGGCCCGGGTGATGACCGCCGCGGCCGAGCTGGACTACGCGCCCCGGCAGCGGCCGCGCCGGCGTACCGGACCCGCGTCGGGGCGCTCCGAGGAGCGGCCGCGCACCGTCGCGATGCTGGTCTCGGACATCACCAACCCGCACTACTTCGAGCTGATCCGCGGTGCCGAGCTGCGCGCCCGGGCCTCCGGGACCACCCTGGTGCTGGTCAACTGCGAGGAGTCGACCCAGATCGAGCTCGAACAGGTCCGGGGCCTGACCAGCACCGTCGACGGCTTCGTCATGGCGGCCAGCCGGCTGCCCGACCAGCAGCTGCGCGACCTCGCCGCCGAGCACCCGACGGTCCTCCTCAACCGGGACCTGCCCGGCACCACCAGCGTCACCCTCGACATGGCGTCGGGGTGTCGCCAGATCCTCGAGCACCTGTCGTCGCTGGGCCACCGGTCCTTCACCTACTGCGCCGGCCCGCCGAGCTCCTGGATGGGGGCGACCCGGTGGCGGATGCTCTCCGAGGGCGCCCGGCAGTACGACCTCGAGGCGCACCGGATGGGCCCGTACACCCCCACCGTGGCCAGCGGGAGCAGCGCGGCCGACGCCGCGCTCCGGGTCGGCGGGACGGCGGTGGTGGCCCACAACGACCTGCTCGCGATCGGCATCATGCGGCGACTGTCCGACCGCGGCCTCGACGTGCCGGGGGACGTCAGCGTCGTCGGGTTCGACAACATCTTCGCCGCGACCCTGGTCCAGCCGTCACTGACGACGCTGGGCGGTCCGATCAGCGACGCCGGCCGGCGCGCCGTCGAGCTGCTCATGTCGGCGCTGGACGCGCGACGCCGCGGTGCCCAGCCCCCCGCCGAGCAGGTCGCGATGCCCGTGGAGCTCGTCGTGCGCGACTCGACGGGGCCGGCCCCGTCGTGACCTACCAGGCGCGGACCCGGAGCCCGGCCCGCTCGATCAGCCGCTCGACCCGTTCCCGCTCCAGGTCGCGCCCCGCGCCCTCCGGGGTGGAGCGGAGGCGGTGCTCCAGGGCCAGGGCCTCGCACGCCACGACGAGCACGTCGTCGTAGGCGGCCACCCAGCCCCGCATCCTCGCCACCGGCATGCCGGGCGACGCCTGCCTGATCTGTCCCCCGATCCGACGGATGTCGGCCGCGACCTCTTCGATCGGGGGGCCGGGCGGAGGCGGCGGCGAGGGTTCCGCCACGTGCAGCGCCCGGCCCGCCCTGACGGCGAGGTCGCGGTAGCGACGCAGGTCGGCGAGCACCCACCACACCACCAGGACAGCGGCGATCACGCTCACCTTGACCACCAGGTCCACGTCCACCCCTCGATGATCCGCCGGTTCCCGGCGCCGGACAAGGAGGACCGGTCAGCGGTGGTCGGGCACCAGCGCGCGAGCCACCGCCTCGCGCAGGGCCTTGCGCCGGCGGGCGTGGTCGGCCTCGTCGTCGCCGGGGGCCGCGGTGACGGTGCCGCTGAGCGGCGACCAGGACCCGGCGATGCCGATCACCATCGCGTAGACGTCCCCGGGCGCGATCCCGTCGACCACCAGGCCGTCGCGCTGGGCCTGCTCGAGGGCGGCACGCTTGGGCTCGGTGAGCGCGCCGTGGCCGGCCAGCAGGTCACCGGCCGGCACCCGCTCGAGCCGGTTCCAGCCGACGAGCCGGATGATCTCGGGATCGGTGAGGTAGCTGTCGTAGAGCGCGACGGCGTAGCCGGGGAGGTCGTGCGCCGTGAACGGGACCGCGTTCACGATCCGTTCGAGCTGGGCGGCGAAGACGGCGTCGAAGAGGCCGTCCTTCGACCCGTGCCACGCGTACATCTGCTGCTTGTTGACCTCGGCCGCGGCAGCGATGCGGTCGACGCGCGCGCCCGCCAAGCCGTGAGCCGCGAACTCCACGGTCGCGGCCGCGAGCAGCCGCCGCCGGCTCGCGTACCCGTCCCTCGCCACGTCGTCACCCTAAACCCAACCATCTAGTTGGCATGTTCCGGGCATGACCTCCTCCCCGCCGATCAGCAGCCCGTACGACGACACCACGACCGCCCTCGAGGTCGTCGCGGGCCTCGACCTCACCGGACGACGCGCCCTGGTCACCGGGGCCGCGTCCGGCATCGGGGTCGAGACCGCCCGCGCCCTGGCGCACGCCGGGGCGCAGGTCACCCTGGCCGTGCGCGACACCACCGCCGGCGACCGCGCGGCCTCCGACATCGCCGGCACCAGCGGTCGCGACGACGTCGCCGTCGTCCGGCTCGACCTCGCCGACCTCGCCTCGGTCGACGCGGTGACGGCGGCCTGGGCCGGTCCCCTCGACGTGCTCGTCAACAACGCCGGCGTGATGGACACCCCGTACGGCACCACCGCCCAGGGCTGGGAGACCCAGCTCGGCACCAACCACCTGGGGCACGTCGCGCTCGCCACCGGGCTGCACGCCGCTCTCGCCTCCGCCGACCGGGCACGGATCGTCTCGGTCTCCTCCAGCGGCCACGCCGCGTCGCCGGTCGTCTTCGACGACCTCTTCTTCGAGCGTCGTGCGTACGACCCCGGCCTGGCCTACGGCCAGTCCAAGACCGCCAACTCGCTTTTCGCCGTCGAGGCGACCCGCCGGTGGGCCGCCGACGGCATCACCGCCAACGCCCTGATGCCCGGCGGCATCTGGACGCCCCTGCAGCGCCACTGGAGCCCGGAGAAGCGGGCCGCGGCCGAGGCGCAGTCGCGTAAGGCCGAGGCGGCTGGTCTGTTCCGGATGAAGACGCCCGAGCAGGGCGCGGCCACCTCGGTCTTCCTGGCGACCTCACCGCTGGTCGAGGGCATCGGCGGCCGCTACTTCGAGGACTGTCGCGAGGCCGCCGTCGTCGACAAGCTCGACGGCATCCACGGCGTCCTGCCCCACGCGCTCGACCCTGACGACGCCCGCCGTCTCTGGGACGTCTCCGAGGACCTGCTGGCGGCCGCTCGCCAGGCCTCGCGCTGACGGCGCGCGAGGGGCGACACGGGGTGACGAGCACGAGGGATCTCAGGGCGCCTCGGCCGGTGAGTCCCCCCGGGTCCAGGTGGCCGGCACCGTGACCGCCCCTGTCCAGAGGTAGAGGGCCAGGAGCGGGCGTGCGTCGGTGATCATGGCGTGGGGCTGCCAGGGGCGGTGGTGCAACGCCGTCCCGACCGTCGCGACCTCGAACGGGGCGCCGGCTCCGTGGGACCAGCGCGCCTCGGTCAAGGGCAGGTAGACCTCGTCGGCAGGGTGGGCATGGTGCGGGTAGACGACCCCGGGGGCCAGCAGCAGCAGGCCCATCGCCGCGGCCGCCGGGGTGGGGCCCTGTCCCCCGTCGGTCGGGCCGAGGAACGTGGCGTGGGCGTACCCGTCGAGGAAGTTCCCATGGGGCGGGTCCTGGCGGTAGGCCTCGGTCTGCACCCATGACACGGAGCCCGCGACCGCCGCCAACGCTTCACCGTCGTCGTGGTCCAGTCCCTCACGCGCCAGCGCGACGGCCTCCTCCAGGTGCGCCAGGACCGGGAGCCCGCCGGGGTCCGCCGACGGCGCCGACCCGGTCACGTCCTGTGGATCCAGGCTGTCGAGCGCCGCGAGCTGGTCAGCGGCACCGGCACCGCGCAGACGGCCCCGCAGCAGCGCGGCCAGGGCGAGACGAGGCGCAGCTCCGGCATCCGAGCCGGACAGGTCCCGCGAGCCGGACGTCATCCGGTCAGGCTAGCCCCGGGGCACCGGCGACGGCCTCCACCCGGGGTGACCCGTCACGGCGCTCGGGGACTCCTCCGCGACGGGTGATCTTCCGGCCCGGACAGGCTCCTAGCGTGAGGCTGCCAGCAGCCTCGTCACACGGAGGGACACCGATGACCACCACCGGCCCGCGCCAGACGCGCGACGGATCTGCGGGAACCGCGTACGGCGTCTCCGTCTTCGCCGGCGTCCTCCTCGCGACCCTGGGCTCGTTCCAGGTCTTGCAGGGCGTCGCCGCCGTCCTCGAGGACGACATCTTCGTCACCGGCCTCGCCTACACCTACGAGATCGACCTGACCACCTGGGGCTGGGTCACCATGCTCCTCGGAGCCGTCGGCCTGGCCGTCGGCATCGGCATCCTCAAGGGTCAGTCCTGGGCCGCCTCGGCGGGCATCGGGTTCGCGGTCCTCTCGGCCGTGGGCCAGTTCGCGTTCATGCCGTACTACCCGTTCTGGGCGGCGCTCATCATCGCCCTGGACGTCCTGGTGATCTGGGCGCTGGCACAGCAGATCGCCCCAGCCCGGGGCGCGGCCTGAGAACACCAGGGAGCCGGGAGCGCAGCAGGGCGGGGCCGCACGCAGATGGGGGACCGGGTGTCACACCAGGACGACCGGCCACCACCTCGCCGCGACGCGGGGACCGCGCCCGTGCCCTCGCTGTGGGCGACCCGGTGTGCGACCTGGGTGCTCCGGCTCGAGCGTCACCGGGCCACCAGCCTCCTCGTCAGGTGCGTGCGCACGTTCCAGCTCATCGAGGGCCGGGACCGGGTGCTGATGCTCGCCGGCCAGGGCTTCATCGCGCTCGTGCCGCTGCTCGTGGTCATCGCCTCGCTCACCGGCGCCTCAGGTGCCGACGGGGTCGGGGAAGGCCTCGTCGAGCGATGGGGCCTCACCGGCAGTGCCGCCGCAGCCGTCACCTCCCTGTTCGCCTACCCCCCGGGTGCCACCGGCGGGGTGACCCTGTTCAGCGCCGGTCTGCTGCTGTTCTCCCTCAACGGTTTCGCCCGGTCGGTGGAGCGCACCTTCCAGGGCGCGTGGGGCCTGCGCCGGACGGGGTTCCGCGGGAAGGTCGACAGGACCGCCGGGCTCGCCGTCCTGCTCGGGGCCGGCTTCGCCGCCGGCTGGGTCGGGCAGCGGCTCGACACGGTGCCGGCCGGCCTGGTCCTGGGGCTCGCGGCCCAGGCGGCCGCGGTCGTCGGCGGGTGGGTCCTGGGCACCTCCCTGATGCTGTCGCGGCGCGTCCCCACCCGGTCCCTCCTGGGCGGGGCGGTGCCGAGCACCGTGCTCCAGCTCGTCGTCGGCTGGGGCACGGCGCTGTACGTGCCCGAGCTCGTCGCCCGGAACGCCGAGCGGTACGGCGTCGTCGGCGTGGCCCTGGCGCTGGTGACGTGGTTGCTCGCCGTCGCCTCGGTCATCGTCGGTGCCGCCGTCGTCGGTGCGGTGCTCGGGACGTCTGCCCACCCGGCAGCGAGGAGGTCGTAGTGGACACCGTCCTCGTCGTGGTCGCTGCCGCGCTGGTCGTCACGGACCATCTCGTCAAGGTCCTCGCGCTCGGCGTGCTGCCCGGCAACCGCAAGCCCTCCTCGGCGATGGCCTGGCTCATCCTGATCCTGGTCATCCCGCTCGCCGGGTTCGTCGTCTTCCTGTTCCTCGGCCGTACCGACGTCGGTGGGGCACGGCTGGCCCGGCAGCGGGAGGCCGACGAGGCGATCAGGTCGGCCACCGACCGGCTCGCACCAGCCGACGTCACGGGGCCGCCGTACCTCGACTCGATCGCCGCGCTCGGGCGCAACCTCGGGTCGCTGCCGCTCCAGGACGGGAACCACGTGGAGCTGATCGCCGGCTACCGGGAGGCGATCGCGGCGATGACGCAGGCGGTGGGCACCGCGGCCTCCTCGGTGGAGGTGGAGTTCTACATCGCCGCCTGGGACGACGTGACCGGCCCGTTCTTCGAGGCGCTCGTGGCCGCCGCGGAGCGCGGCGTGACGGTCCGCCTGCTCCTCGACCACATCGGCTCGCGCAGCATCCCGGGCCACCGGGAGCTGATCGCCCGCTTGGAGGGCCTGCCGATCCAGTTCCACCAGATGCTGCCCGTGCGCCCGTTGAAGGGGCAGTTCCAGCGCCCGGACCTGCGCAACCACCGCAAGATCGTCGTCGTCGACGGCCGCGTGGCCTTCATGGGCTCGCAGAACCTCGTCGAGCCCGGGTACAACAAGCCGAGGAACCACCAGCACGGCCGCGAGTACGTCGACCTCGTGGCCCGGATCGAGGGCCCGACGGTGAACGCGCTGCGCGCGGTGTTCGCCAAGGACTGGTACATCGAGTCCCACGAGCGCACCGGCGACGACATCCGGCCCGAGACCGCCCCGCCGCACCAGGACGGGGTGGCCGGCCAGGTCGTCCCGAGCGGTCCCGGCTACGCCACCGAGAACAACCTCCGGCTGTTCACGGCACTGATCTACTCGGCGCAGTCCCGCGTCTCCCTGACCAGCCCCTACTTCGTGCCCGACGAGCCGCTTCTCTACGCCGTGACCACCGCCGCCCGCCGCGGGGTGGCGGTCGAGCTCTTCGTCAGCGAGTGGGGCGACCAGTTCATGGTGTCGCACGCGCAGTGCTCCTACTACCAGGCGCTGCTGGAGGCCGGGGTACGGATCCACCTCTACCCGCCGCCCTGGATCCTGCACTCCAAGCACTTCTCGATCGACGACGACGTCGCGGTCATCGGCTCGAGCAACATGGACATGCGCTCCTTCGCCCTGAACTACGAGGTGTCGCTCCTGCTGACCGGCGGCGACGTCGTCGCCCGCTTCCGGGCGGTCGAGGACGGGTACCGCGCCATGACGCGGGAGCTCACCCTGGACGAGTGGCAGCAGCGGTCCCGCGGCCAGCGCTACCTGGACAACACCATGCGCCTCACGGCGGCGCTGCAGTAGCGCTCAGGCGTCCGGCCGTCCGGCCCGCGACCGGTCCCTCACCAGGGACGCGACCACCACGACGTTGAAGACGATGAGCCCGCACACCAGGCCCCGGGCCAGCTGTCCCTCGGCGTGCACGTCGCCGTAGCCCACGGTGGTCATGGTGCTGAGGGTGAAGTAGAGCGCGTCGGTGCGGGTTTCCAGTCCGACGATCTGAGCAGGGGCCAGCAGGTCGACGAGGTAGAAGGTCAACGAGAACGTCATGACCAGCAGCACCAGCAGCAGGGTCAGCGCGCCCGTGGCCCGACCGGCCGCCCCGGAGCGCAGCTGAAGCAGCTCCAGCACCATCACCCGGCCCACCAGTCCGACGCCGGCGGCCGTGAGCAGCAGGCTCAGCGCGACTGCGGCGGTCGAGTCGTTCCAGTCGACCGGGAAGGCGAAGTAGGCCACCAGCAGACCCGCGGACCCGAGTCCGGGGCGCGACCAGGCGACACCACCGGTCCTCATGGCGTGGCGGCAGGAGCCTGGTCGGACGGCTGCCCGCTGATCAACGGCAGCTTCCAGTGCCCCTCGGGATCGGCGTCGACGAGGACGGCGCGGACGAGGAGGCTCATCGGCACCGCGAGGAGAGCGCCCAGCGGGCCGAGGACCCAGGCCCAGAACACCAGGGACAGGAACGTGAGCGTGGTGGACAGGCCCACCGCGCTCCCGACGTAGCGCGGCTGGATGATCGACTGGATCACGAGGTTGACCACGGAGTACAGGACGACCACCCAGAGCATCAGGCTCGGGCCGCCCTCGAGGAGCCCGATCAGGGCGGGCGGCACCACCCCGATCACGAAGCCGATGTTCGGGATGAAGTTGGTGACGAACGCCAGCACGCCCCACACGAACGCCCCCGGCACGCCGATCGCCCAGAGCATGGCGGTGTCGATCACGGCGACGATGAGCCCGAAGACGGCCGAGACACCCAGGTAGCTGCGGGTACCCCGGGCGAACGTCGCCAGCGCGTCGACGAGCTCGGGCCGGTGCACCCGGGCCCGGTCCGCCAGCCACGACACGCGGGCCGCGTCGAAGGCCAGGAAGAGCAGCAGCGTGACGATGAAGAAGAGGTCGGAGAGGACGGCCGCGATCCCCGCCATGAACGAGGTCGCCACGTCCAGCACCCTGCCCACGTCCAGCGACCCGGCGGCGGCGGCGACCTCGGTGGGGGCGACGCCCGCGGACGACAACCGACCCGTCACGTCGGCCACGAGGTCGTCCAGGTCTGCGGCGTAGGCCGGGACGAGGGCGGCGAGCCGCCCCACCGACACGACGAGGGCGAGGGTCAGGGCGAGGATGAGGAGGTAGGCCAGCAGCAGCAGGACGACCGAGGCGGCCCACGTCGGCATCCGGCGCTCGAGCCTGGCCCGGAGCGGGTGGAACACGATGGTGAGGGCCACGGCCAGCACCACGGGTCCGACGATGTCGCTGGCCGACCGCAGCCCGGCGACCACGATCACGACGCACGCCCCGCTCACGAGGAGGCTGTTGGTGCGGGTCTGGCTCATGGCGTGCTCCTCGGCAGACCGGTGCTCACGACGGTGCCCCTCCGGGCTGGTGGTGGTGCCCCGGCCGGAGCGGGGCGAGACGGCGCCTGCTCGACAGCATCTCCTCGACGACCAGCGCGACGACGACCGCCAGGATCACGACCGGCATCAGGCTCGTCGCCGCGTCACCGAGCAGCAGCACCACCAGCACCACGCTGGTCACCGGGAGCCCGGTCACGGCCATCCCGGCGGCCATGCCGATGGCCAGGGCCGGCAGCAGCGCGAGACCCGGGAGGGACCCCGCGGCGAGCACGCCGACGGCGGCGCCCAGGACGAGGGCCGGGAAGACCGGTCCGCCGCGGAAGGTGCCGAGACACGCGGCGTACGCCACGGCCTTGCAGACCAGGAGCGCCACGAGGGCCCCGGTCGACCAGCCGGGATCGCTGACCAGGGCGGGCAGGGTGGCCTGGCCCGACAGCGCCACCTCACCCGGAGAACGGTCGGTGATCAGCGCGTAGGCGCACGCGGCGGTCCCGGCGAGCAGGCCGGCACCGATCGTGGCGGCGGTGGTGTGGACCTCGGCAAGGCGGGCGCCGGCTCGCCCCGCGGAGTAGACGAGCCAGGTCCCGACGGCCACGGCACCCGCCAGCGGCACGGCCCAGACGACGTCGGCCGGCACGAGCCGAGTGGGGGCGAGGCCGGGAAGGGCGAGCGCACCGACCTCGAACCCGGTCCACCGCCCGAGCCCGGTGAAGAGCAGCGCTCCCACGCCGCTGGAGAACAGGCAGGGGAGCACCACGAGCATCAGCTGTCGGCGGGCGAGGCCGAGGACCTCGAGGAAGATCACGGCCGCGACGAGGGGGTTGCCGAAGATAGCGGAGATGGCCGCGGCGGACCCGGCGGCGGCGACGATCGTCGACGTGGTGGGGTCCGCCCCGATCGGGGTCCGGCGCACGGCGAGCAGCGCCAGCCCGCTGCCGATGGCGATCAGCGGTGCCTCGGGACCGACGACCGCTCCCCCCACGAGACTGGCGGCGGCCGCCAGGACCACCCCCGGCAGGTGCGCCGGCGCGGTGGCCCCGGCCCCGAGCCCGGCGACCGGGACGTGCCCCCCGCGACCCGGCAGGTGGGTCACGGCCAGCGCGACCAGCACGCCCGCCGCACCGATGGTGACGACTGGCCACCACGGCGGGGGAACTGCGTGACCCAGGCTGCTGGGGAGGTCGTGCCACACCACGTGCTCCAGCTCGTGCACGACGACCAGGAACCCGAACGCGACCAGGGAGAGCGGGACGCCGAGCAGCCCGGACGTGAGCAGGAGGGTGACGTAGCCCCGACTGTGCAGCCCGGCCGCCTCCTCCCCCTGCCCGATCCCGGTCACCGAGGTGGCGGGCACGACCCGGGCCGGGGTGTCACGTCAGCACCTTGACCTTGGCCTGCTCGTACTCGGTGGGGGTGATGACGCCCCCGTCACGCAGCTCGGCCAGCTCCCTCAGCTCGTCGGACACGCTGGTGCCGCCACCGGCGGCGTCCTGGATCAGGGCGCGCACCCGGGCCTGCTGGTCGAGGCCGGCCTGGCGGGTGCGCTCGTTCATCGAGTTGCCGCGGGCGAAGATGTAGCTGAGCGCACCCAGCCACGGCAGCAGGACGATGAACGCCGTCCAGGCGGCCTTGGCCCCGCCGTTGAGCTCACGGTCGCGGAAGATGTCGCTCAGGATGGCGATCATCATCCAGATCCACGTCACAGCAGCGTGAACCAGAACATCGAGACGATGACGTCCCACAATCCGAAGCCCTCCATGGGCGCTTCCTCCTTGGCACTCGGGACGGGACGCACGTCGCTCGTCTGCTCGTCAGCGTGTCGAGCAGGGGGGTCGGCGTACTCACCCGTCCAGGGTGATTCGGCGCCGCGCCCAGGCGCCGTACGACGTCGCGAGCGGCGGCGCGGACAGGCCGTGGGCCACGACGCTGACGACGACCGTGGCCGAGATCGTGGCGACGACCAGCTCGGCGCCCGGTCGCCCGGCCAGGGCGTCGTTCGCGAGCAGGGCGAAGACCACGGACGGCAGGCCACGGGGACCGAACCACCCGACGAACAGCAGGGTCGGGACCCGCAGCCCGGATCGGGTGAGGCTGAGGGCCACCGGCACCATCCGCAGCACGGTGAGGCACAGCACCGCCACGACGAGCGTGCGCCACTGGACCAGGGCGGCGAGGTACGTGGAGACCGCCAGGCCGAACAGCATCCACGCGGCCGCCGCCAGGAGCGCCGAGGTGAGGCGGGTGAGCTCGAGGTCCTCGGTGGCCCCGGCGCGTGAGGAGTGGGTCGCGGCGTAGGTGGTCCCGGCCATGAAGGCCGCCATGAACCCGTTGCCCCCCACGGCGTCGGCTCCGTAGTAGCTCAGCAGCGGCACCACGAGGACGGCCAGGGGGACGAGGTCGTCCTCGGCCCAGCGCCGGCGACGTGCGGTGTGCAGCAACCTGCCCGCGGTGGACCCGGTCGCCGACCCGAGGGCCACGCCCACGGCGACCGCGAGGACGGCACGGAGAACGCCGTGGCCGTCGCCTGCCCCGCCGGCCGTCCCGGCAGCGGCGGCGATGGCGAAGAGCACCACCGGGGTGGCGATCCCGTCGTTGAGCCCGCTCTCGAGGGTGAGCAGGCGCCGCACCCGCGCCGGCACGACCGGGTCCAGCACGGCCGCCGCGGCGAGCGCCGCGTCGGTGGGGGCCAGCGCCGCGGCGAGGACCACGACCAGCCAGACGTCGAGGTCCGGGAACACCGCCCTCACGACCACGAAGGTGGCCACCACGGAGACGGGCAGGGCGAGGAGGAGGAGCCGGGCGGTGAGCCGCGAGTCGGACCGGAGGTCGCGCGGGCGCAGCTCGGCGGCGCCGTGGAAGAGCAGCAGCGCCAGCGTCGCCTCGGCGACGACCGCGATCAGCGTCGCGTCGAGCTGCTGCAGCGCCGTGCCACCGAGGACGAACCCCGCCACCATGAAGACCATCGGTGCCGACACGTACGCCCGGCCGGCCCGGGCCGAGAGGGCGACGAAGACGATGACGACCAGCGCGAACACCGCCATGCTCGCCGCCATGGCGCCGTCCTCTCCGCATCGTCGGGCGTGGCGGCACGGTGCGGGGCCGTGTCGGGGTCAGACCTCGTCGAGCGACTCGTCCTCGACCGGTGCTGGGGGACCAGCATCCGGAGCGCGGCACCGGCGGACTTCACCCGCGGAGGGTGACGCCGGGGACGGGCCGACGGCCGGACCGTGGGTCGATGGACGACCGCAGCGCCACCCCGCACCGTGCGTCCACCTACGAGGTGCTGCTGGCCAGGGTCCCGCCGGAGGACCTGCAGGCGAGGTTCCCGACCGCGTCGGTCCGCACGGTCGGCCCGCGGACGTCGTTGCGGCGGAGCCTCAGCACGCCCTCGCAGCTGGACCGGCTGCTGGACGAGCTGTCGTCCCTGGGTCTCTCCCTGGTCGAGGTGCACCGGTTGCCGGGTGCGACGGACGACGTCCAGGTCTACGTGGTGGACGTGGACGGGGAGGTCGGTGCGCCCGTCCTGCACCACCTGGGGTGGCCCCACCGCGTGGTGCCCGCGCAGGCACGCGTGAGGCTGGCCGCCACCTCCGGCGAGATGCACCGGTTCCTCCGGGCCTGCACCGACTGCGGCGTGGCCATCGAGCGCGTGCACGTGGTCGGTGCCGCCGTGCTCGACCGGTCGGCCTGACCCGGCGACGAGCGCCGCCGGTCAGCAGAGGCCGAGCTGGCGGCCGCGGCGCACGGCCTCCGCGCGGCGGTTGACGCACAGCTTGGCGAAGATCCCCTTGAGGTGGGTCTTCACGGTGTTGGCCGAGACGTACAGCGCGACGGCGATCTCCTCGGTGGAGTACATCTGCGCCAGCAGGTCGAGCACCTCCAGCTCACGCTCGGTCAGGCTGGCGCCGAGGATGCCGGTGGGCGTCTGCCGGACCACGGGGACCGGGGGCGCGGTCCGTCTCGCCTCCAGGTCCCGCAGCCTGGGCAGGAGATCGCGGTACGTGCGCAGCAGCACCGGGTCCTCGTTGACCAGCTGGCGCACCCCGGGCCACTGCCGCCGCAGCGGCGACAGCGCGTCCTCGGCGGCGGCCGCCTGGAGCGCGCGGGCGAGCAGCTGGCCGGTCCGCTCACGATGCCCGCGGTGGGCGCTGGCCCGGGCCTCCAGCAGCCAGGCCCGGACCTGGACGGTGAGCGGGGCACCATCGAGGTCCCCCGTCGCCGCGGCCAGCACGGCCACAGCCCCGCGGGTGTCGCCCGTCGCGAGGTGGGCGTCGGCGGCCACGACGGCGGCCTCGGGGAAGGCGCTCGGCGGCAGCGGTGTGAGCACCGCCAGCGCCCGCCGGGGCTCACCTCCCGCTAGGAGCGCGTCGGCCCGCGCCACGGCCAGCACGCCGTGCCGCCATGCGGGCTCCGGCTCGGCAACGGCGATCTCGTCGGTGAGCAGGCGGACCGCCGCGTGAGGGCGACCGGTGGCGACGAGCAGCCGCGCCTCCAGGAGGGCCCGGGCTGTGTCCCACCATGGCTCGACCTGTCGGGTCGGGCCGTGCCCCACCAGGTCGAGCTGCGCCGCGCACCGGGCGTCCTCGGCGCGCTCGAGGTGGACCCATGCCATGGCCAGCGCGGCGTACCGGTCGGCGGCGGGGACCCCCGGGGCGCCGGCAGCCGTGAGGGCGGTCCTGGCGTGGTCCGCAGCGCGAGCGAGGTCGCCCCGGTACGCCTCGACCAGGGCCAGGTGGCCGAGGACCTCCTGCTGGTCGGTGATGTCCGCCGGTCCCAGGCCGGCCCGGGTGAACGACCGGGCGGCCTGCGCATGCAGACCGTTCGCGGCCTGGAGCAGGCCGAGGGCGTCGTCGAGCATCGAGCTCCGGCCTGCTTGCCGGCCCCGCCCGGCACGGGTCACCGCGGCGCGAGCCGCCTCCTGGGCTCCTGACGCCGACACGAGCTCGGCCGGCCCCAGGCTGCCGTCGCGACGGATCTCGACCACCGCCCAGCCGCGTCGCTCCCCGGCGCGGGCGTCGTCGAGCTGTGCTGAGGCTGTCGGAGGTGTCATGGCCATCCCTGGGGTGCGGGGTCGTCGACCCATCCACCTGCGCGCGCGGGTGAGTGCGCGTCACCCGCGCCGACATCTCACCCGGGTGAGCGGCCCGCACGCGAGGTCAGAGCAGGCCCGCCCGGCGCCCGGCCACGACGGCGTCGGTCCTGGTGTGCACCTCGAGCTTGCGGTAGACCGCGCGGGTATGGGTCTTCACGGTGTTGGCGGACAGGTACAGCGCGTCGCCGATCTCGTGCAGGCTCAGGCTGCCCTGCAGGAGGCGGAGGATGTCGACCTCCCGCGCGGTGAGCTCCTCGGGAAGGACGGCGGGGGCGTCGTCGTGCACCAGGCGGCGGACGGCGTCGACGCGCGCACGCACGGCACCCATGCCCACGGTGTAACGCTCGAGCCGGGAGTCCAGGTCCCCCAGGAGGTCACGGGCCAGCTCGGTCCGTCCGGCCCGGGCGGCGACGCCCGCATGCACCACCAGGTGGTGGATCATTCCCCACGGACCGTGGGCGGAGGTCTCGCGGCGCAGGACGAGACCGCGGTCGAGGGTGACGAGCGCGCGGTCGACGAAACCCGCCCCGGCGTAGGCCAGGCCCAGGGCGGTGAACGCCAGAGAGGCCTGCGGCATCGCGCCCAGGCCGTTCGCCTCCAGCAGCTCCATCGCGGTCTCGGCCGAGGCACGCGCCCGCGCCGCGTGACCCTGCTCGTCCTCGACCAACGACCCGGTGGCCAGCGCGAGCGCCCGTACGACCACCGGCCCGCGGTCGTTGCGCCACGCGTTCGACAGGGGCACCACGGCCCGGTCCAGGTCGCCGGCCACGTACGCCGCGTGGCCGAGGGTGACCTGGGCCAGCGCGTAGAAGGGGGAGTGCCGGTCCGTCTCGAGCGCGACCGCGGCCTCCGCACCCCGCATCATCGGCAGCGGCCCGCCGTAGCCGAACAGGCCGTCGATCATGGCGACGGCCGACTCGACCGACCGGGCGCCGTCCGGGAGCGGGCCGTAGGACCCGAAGGCACGCAGCGCCTCGAGCCGCGCCCCCAGCTCGGCCTCGTCGCCGATCAGGGCGGCGACCCAGGCGGCGGTGACGCTCGCGGCGGGGTCGGTGGCCTCGGTGGGCGGGCCGACGGCCTCCAGCCACCCCAGGACGGTGGCGATCCGCCCGGCGTCCACGAACTGCAGCCAGTGAGCCTGCACGAGCGTCGAGGCCGTCTCGACCTGGCCCGCCGCGAGGGAGTGCCGCACCCCCTCGTCGACGTTGCCGCGCGCGACGAACCACTCGGCGGCGCGGGCGTGCAGGAGCCGGACGTGTTCGGGGCGTCGGAGCCCCAGCTCGCTGCGGGCGACGGCAGCGAACAGGTGGTGGAAGCGGAACCAGCGCCCGTCCTCGTCCAGCGGGACCAGGAAGAGATTGGTGCGCTCGAGCTCGTGCAGGAGGCCGGCCGACCCGTCAGAGCCGGCCACGTGATCGCAGAGCGGGGCGCAGAAGCGGTCCAGGATCGACATGGTGGTGATGAACTCGCGCAGGTGGTCGGGGTGACGGCTGAGCACCTCCTCGGTCAGGTAGTCGCCGATGTAGCGGTGACCGCCGCTGAAGTCCCTCACGAACGCGTCGGGGTCGGGACGACCCGCGAGGGAGAGCAGCGCCAGGTAGAGGCCGGCCGGCCACCCCTCGGTGCGGGTGAGCAGCAGCCGCATCGCGTCGGCGCCGAGCTCCACCTGCTCCTGGGCAAGGAGCGCGCCCGCCTCCTCCGGAGTGAAACCCAGGGCGTCGGCGCGGATCTCCAGCAACCCACCCGAGGCCCGGAGGCGCCCGAGCCGCAGCCCCGGGTCGGCACGGGTCAGCAGCACCAGGTGCGCCTGCGGGGGCAGGTGCTCGATCAGCATCTCGACCTGGGCGTGGCAGGCGGCGCTGCGGACGAAGTGGAAGTCGTCGAGCACCACCACGATGTCGTGGTCGAGGCCGGCCAACGCGCTGGTGATGACCGAGAGCATCGAGCCCGGCGCCGTGGCCTCGTCCGTGACCCGGTGGGCTGGGCGCCTCGACTCCACGTGGCACCCCGCTCGCCCGAGCGCGGCGGCGACGTGCGACCAGAACCGGTTCGCGTCGTTGTCACCCGGGTCCAGGGAGACCCACGCAGCGCACGGACGCGCCTGCTCCAGCCACTGCGCCACCATGATGGTCTTCCCGTACCCGGCCGGAGCAGCGACCAGGGTGACCGGGTGCTCGCACGCCGAGCGCATCCGCGCGAGGAGGCGCTGGCGGCAGAGCCAGTGGGGGCGTGGCGACGGCCAGTGCAGCTTGGCCTCGAGGAAGGAGTCGACCGTCGTGACGGGCGCACCGGGGCCGGGACCCTCGCGGTGGGTCATGGTGCGCTCACCCCCTGTTGGTGCCTCCCGGTTCCGGGAACGGCCCGGCGAGCACCGGCCCACGTGGGGCAACGCAGGTGGTGGTGGTCCGACCTCGCGGTCCTCGGCGCCGGCGCTGGACCGGCGATGTCCTCCGCCAGGACTGGGACGCTACTCCGGGGCGCCCTCGCCGTCCACGGACCCGTCATCGGGCCACCTGCGGACGTCGACCAGCACGAAGCCCTCGCGACGCAGGGCGTCCAGCACGCCGTGCAGCTCGGCCTCGTCCGCGAGGTCGGCGCGGATGGTCGTCCCGGCGACGTCGAGCGCGACCGTCACCCCCTCGAAGTCCTCCAGGACGGCAGAGGGGACCTCACCGGCTGCATGGATCTCGTAGGCGGCTCTCGACATCGGGGTCTCGTTTCCTGACGCGGCGTTGACCCCGCCACCATGCCCGGGCCCGGGAGCCGACGAGTCACCCACCGCGGGTGGCGTGGGGCAGGAGGGGGCGACCTAGTGCAGCTGCTCGACCGTGGAGGCGGTCTCGCCCACCGACTGGAGGGCCGAGCGGAGGAAGAACGGGCCGATCGCCTCGTTCAGCACCACGGTGCCGATGACCACGGTCGCCAGGGTCTCGCCGAACCCCGGGTACGTCTCGGCGACGGTCGCAGCGAGCGCCAGCGCGATGCCGGCCTGCGGGACGAAAGCCTTCCAGGCCACCCGGCGTACCTGCTCGTCCGAGCCCACCACGCCCATCGCCGCCCTGGAGCCGACCCAGAGACCGCTGCCGCGGACGATCCACAGCAGTGCTGCCGGGACGGCCGCCGCGAGCAGCGCGTCCAGGTGCAGCCCCAGGCCGGTCAGGGTGAAGAAGACCACGTAGACCGGTGGGGCCAGCCTGTCGAGGAGCTCTGCGAACGCCGTCCCGTGGGCGGTGTTCGCCACCACGACCCCGGCGATCATCGCGACCAGCAACGACTCGACCTCCGCGTGCACGTCGAGCCGGACCTCGGCCCACTGCACCGCGAGGACGGCGAGCACGACGCTGCTCGCCGCGGCCGCCACGATCCACGCCGACGCACTGCGGACGCCGCCGGCCCGTCGGACGACCAGCAGGAGGACCGCCCCCACCACCAGGCCGGCCGCGAGCGACAGCAGGAGGCCGACCGCCACCCCGGTCACCAGGGTGCCCACCCCGACCGACTCGCCGAGCAGGGCGTTGGCGGCGGTGAGCGCGACGGAGAAGCCGACGACGACCACCACGTCCATCACCACCGTGGTGCCCAGGACGAAGCGGGTGAAGGGCCCGGATGCCCGGGACTCGGAAATGACGGCGATGGCCTCCGGCGGTGACAGGGCCAGCATGATGGTGCCGGTCAGGATGGCGGCCGCCACCGTCACCGACAGGTCCTCGTCCCGGAGGACGACCGCGACCACAATCGTGGCCAGCAGCGGCACGGCGATGCTCATGCCGACGACCTGGGCACCGATCTGGCGGATCTGGGGTCGGATCGTCGGCCACACCAGATGGCTCCCTGCGACGAACCCGATGACGCCCAGCGCCACCGCGGAGACGCCGGGGAAGGCGACGTCGGCCGCGTCGCGGGCCATCGAGATCACCAGCCCGGCCAGCGCTCCGACCGCGAGGTAGACGGGTAGGCGGGGGACGTGACGCCTGGCCGCCAGCTCGCCCGCCAGGTACGCCACCGCGCAGATCGCCGCCAGGACCACGATGCGACCGATGTCCACGTGCGCCTCCAGACCACGACCGGGCGGGCACCCGGCTCGTCCAGCCAGCATGCGCACGATCCCGTGCGCGGTCGGATCACCCGGCTCGGGGGAACCGCCTGACCGGTTCGTCGCTCCCTGGGCGCCGTAGCGCTCGAGCTCGCGGCGCCCGATCCGCAGCTCGCGGGCGTGCACCTCGGACACACGGGTCTCGAGACGCTCGCTGCGCTCGCTCCTCGACCACCGGGGGCCCTGGTCGATCGTGGGTCGTCCTCGACCCCTTGTCCTGGGCAGGCGCGCCCGGTCGGCCGGAGTCGCTCGAGGGGTCTCCCGGGGGGTTCTTGAGCCGGAGCGGGACGCCGCCAGGGGTGGCTGGAGTCCCCTCCCTGACGTCACCCCGGCCGAGTCGTCCTCAGCCGCCCACGCGCTCCAGGCAGTCGTCCCGCTCCGCGTCGGCCGACTCGGAGTAGTCGCCGAACCAGATCTCCTCACACTGCTCCGGCGTGGTCGCCGAGGAGTAGTCGGACGGCTCGGTCTCGTCGACCTCACCGAAGTCCTCGAACGCGCTGACGGCGCTGGACGCGGCGGCCGCGACACCGCCCAGGCCGAGCACGGCCGGCGTCACCACCAGCGCCAGCAGCAGCGCGACGACGGCGCCACCGATGTCGTGGCGCCGGTTGATCCTGTCCCCGGCAGCGGGCAGGACGTACGCCAGCAGCACGACCGCGTAGAGCACGACGGCGACGTAGAAGGGCCACATCGCGCCGACCGCGTACGCGATCGCGCTGAGCACGACGGCGACTGCGAGGACGCCGTAGGCGACAGGAACCAGGTGCTGGTCGAAGCGGCGCATGACAAGAGGTCCTCCGAGACTCGAGCGGGCGGCGACGGCTGCCGCCCCGGCGCAGACCCTAGGGCGAGCACCCGGTCCAGGTCAGCGGGACGCCGCGGCGCCTCACGTGTCGTGAGGAAGGGAAAGAACCGGGCCGTGGTGGCCGGAGTGCCCCTCTACGTCCCCACCGACGCACGCCACGAGGTGACGAGTACCGACCCGGCTCTGCGCTGGACTGTGCCTTACGAGCTGAGGTACTTGTAACGCATGCGCCAGACCCCGTTGGTCATCTCGTAGGTCAGTGATGCGGTGCGGCCGCCGAAGGCCCGGTAGTCCCGCGTCATCCACCCGCCACCTTGGGACACGACGCGACCGACGGTGTCGAACAAGCGGTCGACGCGGTTGATCGCCCAGCCGGTGCGGGCCTTCCCGAACTCCACCCGGCTCACGTACCCCGGGGTGTCGGCTGACGCCGGCGCGACGGGGGCAGCTGCGAGCAGGCCGAGCGTCAGGAGGGCGGCGGCCACGGCGCCGGCGATGGTCTTCATCGAGCGAACGTACTCCCGGCAGACGCGTGAGTGGAGCTTGCTGCAGATCCCGAGGAGGCCGTGCCTATTCGGCGACGTCCTGGGCAGCGATCGCACGAGCGTCTGCCGTATGCCCCCGAGTCGTACGACCATGGCCGGGCTCCGCCCGCGGCGGTCGAATGGGCCCATGACCCAGACCACCGCGCTCGGCGTCGCCGCCACGATGGGCGCCACCCTCACCACCGCCATGGTCGCCGGCCTGCTCTTCTCCTTCGCGCACTCGGTGATGCCCGGCCTCGGCACCCTGGACGACCACGATATTCTCACCGCCTTCCACCGGATCGACGCGGCCATCTCCAACCCGTGGATGATGGCGACCTTCCTCGGCAGCCCGGTGCTGACCCTCGCGGCACTGCTCCTCAACCTGCCTGACCGGAGTCAGGCCCTGCCGTGGTTGGTCGCCGCCCTGGTGCTGACCGCGGCCACGGTGGTCGTCACCGGTGCGATCCACCTGCCACTGAACGCCGCGATCGATGACGCCGCACCGGCGTTCCTCGACGCCGACCTCCGCTCTCGGTTCCAGGACCGCTGGGTGCGCTGGAACGTCCTGCGCACCGTGACCTCGACCGGTGCGCTCACCGCCCTCTCCTGGGCCCTCTTCGTCTCCGGCCGGTCGGCCGGTTGATCCCCGACCCACCCACGGAGGATGACTCGTGAACATCACTGTCTTCGGCGCCACCGGCGCCATCGGGAGTCTCGTCGTGGAGCAGGCGCTCGCCGACGGGCACCAGGTCACCGCCTTCACCCGCGACACCTCGCGGGTCACCGCACGGCACGACCGGCTAGAGATCGTCGCGGGCGACGTCACCGACCCGGGCGCCTGCCTGCCGACCGCACGAGGCGCCGACGCGGTCGTGGTGGCGCTCCGGGCGGCCTACGCCGACCACGGACGACAGGAGCACGTCGTGGAGGAGAGCGACCTCGACTGGACGATCGTGCGGCCGTCCGCCTTCACCGACCGGAGCCCGGGGCCGTTCCGACACGGTTTCGACGGCTCGGCGCAGGGCATGCTGCTCAAGATCGGGCGCTCCGACGTGGCCGCCTTCCTGCTCGCGCAGGTCCAGGACGGGACCTACCTGGGCCGCACCGTGTCCGTCTCCGCGTGACGGGCGATGCGCCCGCCGAGAGGGCTAGCCTCCTCGGTGTGGACCTGCTCGAGGCTTTGCTGGACGGTCCCAGAGCGCGAGGCGCGTTCCTGCTCCGTGCGCAGCTGGACCCCCCGTGGTCGCTGCGGGTCGAGGACGAGGCGCCCCTGACCGTGCTGGCGGTGCTGCGGGGCGAGGCCTGGCTCTGCCCGGACGGCCGAGCACCTCTGCGGATGGCCGAGGGCCAGGTCGCGATCGTCCGTGGGCCTGACCACTAACACGGTCGCGGACACCCCGACCACCCCGCCGCACGTCGTCATCCACCCGGGGGGCGGCTGCACCAGCGCGGAGGACGGCCGGGTCGTCAGCGACGAGTGGTCGCTCGGGGTCCGGACCTGGGGAGACGACCCCGGGCGCGGCTGCACCCTGCTCGTCGGTACCTACGAGGGCCGGGGCGAGGCCAGCCAACCGCTCCTCTCCGCGCTCCCGGGGGTGGTCCTGCTCAGCCAGGCCGAGGCCGCGACCCCCGTGCTCGCGGTCCTGACGGCGGAGATGGCGGTCGAGGCCCCCGGGCAGCGCGCGCTCCTCGACCGGCTGCTCGACGTGCTCCTCATCGCGACCCTGCGGACGTGGTTCGCCGGACGCCGCGAGGAGGCCCCCGGATGGTTCCGCGCCCAGCACGACCCCGTCGTCGGCCGGGCGCTGTCGCTGCTCCACCACGACGTGGCCCACCCCTGGACGGTCGAGGAGCTGGCCGAGAGGGTGGGGGTGTCCAGGGCCGCGCTCGGTCGCGGGTTCACCGCGCTTCTCGGGAGCCCGCCGATGGCCTACCTCACGTCCTGGCGGTTGGCGCTCGCCGCGGACCTGCTGGTCTCCTCCGACGCCACCGTCGCCTCCGTCGCGCGCAGGGTGGGTTACAGCACCCCGTTCTCCTTCAGCACGGCCTTCAAGCGGGTGCACGGCACGAGCCCGCAGCAGTACCGCCGCGGACAGGCCAGCGCGTAGCGGCCGACGACGGCCGGTCAGCGCGGTCGAGCCCAGTGAGGCCACGTCGGCACGTCTCATGGCCGGGCTGGGGTCACCTGGTCGCGCTGCGCGTCCGGTCCCTGCGATGCGACCTGCTCGGACCGATACGTTGGGACTCGTCGCGACGTCCGTCCAGCGACAGAACACGAGGAACGCCGTGCCGGCTCAGCAGCCCCTGTGGGCAGACTCCTACGCCCCTGGGGTGCCCCTGCACCTTGACTACGGCGACACCACCGTCCTCGGTCTGTGGGAGAGCGCGACGCAGCGGTATCCCGACCGGCCGGCGCTGGACTTCCTGGGCCGCGTCTCGACCTACGCCGAGGTCGCCGACGAGATCCGGCACGTCGCGGGCGGTTTGCACGCGCTCGGCGTGCGTGCCGGCGACAACGTGGCCCTCGTCATGCCGAACTGTCCGCAGAACGTGATCGCCTTCTTCGCGGTGCTGCGGCTGGGTGCCACCGTGGTCGAGCACAACCCGCTCTACACGGCAGCGGAGCTGCGTCACCCGTTCGTCGACCACGGTGCCCGGGTCGCGATCGTGTGGGACAAGGTGGTGCCGGTCATCGAGGAGCTCAAGACCGGGTCCTCGCTCGAGCACGTCGTCGCCGTCGACATGACCACCCGGCTTCCGTGGAAGAAGCGGCTCGCGCTGCGTCTGCCGGTCGCGAAGGCACGCGCGGCCCGGGACCAGCTGACCTCCCCGGCCCCCCAGGTCATGCAGTGGGCCGACCTGGTCTCCTCAGCGCCGCTCGACGACTCGCATCCCCGTCCGGGCAAGGACGACATCGCGCTGCTGCTCTACACCTCTGGCACGACCGGCGTGCCGAAAGGGGTGCCGCTCCTCCATCGCAACCTCGTCGCCAACGTCGTCCAGGGTCGTGCCTGGGTGCCGGGCCTGGAGGAGGGCAAGGAGTCCTTCCTGGTGGCGCTGCCGTTGTTCCACGCCTACGGCGTGACGGTGAGCGTGCTGCTGGGCGTGGCCCTCGCCGCCAAGCTGGTCCTGCTCCCGAAACCCGACATCGGCCTGATCATGGAAGCCGTCGCGCGGGAGGTCCCGAGCTTCGTGCCAGCAGTGCCGACCCTCTACCAGCGCATCGTCGACGAGGCGGAGCGTCGGAAGGTCTCGATCAAGGGCATCCGGTACGCCCTGTCGGGCGCGATGCCGCTGCCCGGCGACCTCGTCGAGAAGTGGGAGGCCGCCACGGGCGGGCTGCTCGTCGAGGGGTACGGCCTGACGGAGACGTCGCCGGTGATCGTCGGCAACCCGATGACCAAGGCGCGGCGGCCCGGCGCGATCGGCGTACCTTTCCCGGACGTGGAGATCCGCATCGCGGACCGCGAGGACCTCGATCGCGACGTCCCCCTCGGTGAAGGCGGTGAGCTGCTGGTCCGAGGGCCGCAGGTCTTCTCCGGCTACCGTGGCCTGCCGGAGGAGACGGCGTCCGCCTTCCACGACGGCTGGTTCCGTACCGGGGACGTGGTGACCATGTCGCCCGACGGGTTCCTGGTGATCGTGGACCGGGTCAAGGAGATCATCATCACCGGCGGGTTCAACGTCTATCCCTCGGAGGTGGAGGCCGCGCTCCGCACACACCCCGCGGTCGTGGACGTGGCGGTGGTCGGACTCCCGCACCAAGACGGTGGGGAACAAGTGGTTGCTGCGGTCGTGTCCGTCGGGGGTGTTGCTGTCCTGCCGGATGAGCTGCGGGCACACACGCGCCGAGCGCTGACGGCCTACAAGGTTCCGCGTCGGATCGTCTTCGTGGACGACCTGCCGATCAACCCCATGGGCAAGGTCCTGCGCCGAGAGGTGGCGGCCCGGATCCGAGAGTCCTGAACGTCGTCTGCGGCGGGCGAGCTCGACCGGCGCATCAGTGATGACGTGAAGTCGGGGACTGCTTCAGGTCAGGGCCCGGTCAGCAGGGTGGGCCTGTAGGGATCCGAACCCCCGAACCTTCTGATCCGTAGCGAGGGTCCGGGGCGTCTGCGGCCGTCCCGGCACACCTACGGACGACAGCGACTTTCATAACAAAGTACCAGGTCAGAGGGCTGTGCGGGCACTCCGCTTGGGACGACTCGCCCAGTCGGCCTGAGTCGCTCAAGGGCTCTCCTGGAGGGGTTTTTGAGCCGTTTTTGAGCCGGAGCCGAACGCCACCACGAGCGACTGCAGGCCGCGGTGAGCCGCTTCTCTCGATGCTGCCGCAACGCGTGTTCTTGCAAGAGAAGATGGCTCACGTGGCCCCCAAGCGCCAGGCGTGAGCCAGCGAGATGCGTCGCGTGAACCGGCAGCACGAGGCCGCAGTGACGGACATGACCACGCAGGGCATCGACGAGGGCTCCTTCGAGGCGATGGGCGAGCCGTGGCTGCTCGCATACGGATTGATGGGCATGGTCAGCTGGACGCACCGATGGTTCAACCCGCAGACGTCGACCGTTAATGCGCAGACCATCGGCCAGACCTGCGCCGACGTCCTGCTTGGTGGGCTCGCGACGGGGACGATCCCGGCGACCGGTGACGCCCCCGGTCGCGGTTGACCAAGAGCGCACGCGGCGTCAACATGTGGGTTGACATGACTCCGCATCCCCTCCGTCGCGACGTTCAGGTCCTCGTCGACTGCTTTGCGGCACTCGGGTCCAACCCCACGAACGGCTTGGCGTGCTGGCTGCCCGTGGCGCGATGGAACAAGTCCGCCGCTCTCAAGGTGCGCGAGTCCCTCTCGACACGGTGCGCGACATCCTGGTGCCGGGGGCGGACGGACAGCTCCCGGCCCGCGTCTATGACCCCGCGCGCAGGGATGACCTTCCTCTCCTCGTCTACGTCCACGGTGGAGGATGGACGCTCGGCAGCGTGCAGGCCGCTGACGGACCGTGCTGCAGGCTCGCGGAGACCGCCAAGTGTCGCGTTGTCTCCGTGGAGTACCGGCTCGCCCCGGAATCACCCTTCCCGGCCGCGGTCGAAGATTGCGCTGCTGCGATCGGCGCCATCCTTGACGATCCCAGCATCGTCGATAGACCCTCGTCCATGGTCGTGACGATGGGCGACAGCGCTGGAGGGAACCTCGTGCCGGCCACGGCCCTCCAGCGCCGCGACGACGGCTCCACCCAGCCCCACTCGCTGATGCTCGTCTACCCCTGCATGACCTCTCCCCACGAGAACCGACTGGCCTCGATGCGCGAGAACGCCGACGCTCCGATGCTGAGCGCGACCACGATGGCTTGGTACTGGGACACCTACCTCGACGGTCGCGCCTCTGACGCGCGAGTCGATCTGCGGCAGGCTGCTTCCTTCTCGGGGCTGCCTCGGACCCTCGTCGTCGCTGCAGACCTAAACCCCTTGCGCAATGAGGCCCTTCTGGTGGCGGAGAATATGGAGCGCGCCGAGGTGGATACCGCCGTCTCGCTCTACCCAGGCGCGGTGCACGGCTTCTGGCTGCTGGACGGCATCCTCGAGCAGACCGTCGAGCTAGATCATGAGATCGCCGACTTCATCGCGTCCGCCGCGGCGCCTGCCCCGGAACAGATCGCACTCGACATCTCGCGAGACGTGCCGCCACTCGGTCAGCCCGAGCGGTGAGTCACCGGCGGCGCCGCGTACCTCGGGATTCGGACCCGGTGGTTGGCGCCACCACCGACGGCGAGCACCACGAGCAGTCTGACGCGCTCGACCGCGCCGGGCTGCGGCATGTCGTGGCGGTGCTCAGCATCGTGCAGATCGTGTCCTGGGGCGTCCTCTACTACACGTTCGCAGCTCTTCAGTCCTCGATCACTGCCGACACTGGCTGGTCCAGCGTCGCGGTTACCGGAGCGTTCTCACTCTCCCAGGTCGTTGCGGGAGGCGTCGGCATCTGGGTTGGCCGTCACATCGACGACGTCGGGCCGCGCGCGGTGATGACCGCGGCCTCGCTCGTCGCCATCCCCGGTGTCACCACCATGGCTTTGGCGCCGAACCTAGCGGTCTTCTACATCGGCTGGGTCCTGACCGGCGTGGCGATGGCCGGGACCTTGTACCCGCCGGCGTTCGCCGCGCTGACTCACTGGGGCGGTGCCCGCCGGGTGCGTGCCCTGACGACCTTGACCTTGGTTGCCGGCCTGTCCAGCACCGTCTTCGCTCCCCTGGCCTCGGCCCTGGACGATTGGCTTGGCTGGCGTCAGGCGTACTTCGTGCTGCTGGCAAGCCTGATCCTCATCACGATCCCGTTGCACTGGTGGGGGCTGAACCGCCCGTGGCGCGGCGCCCACCCCACGACCCATGACCGCACCGTCGCCGCAGTCGACAGGAAGCAGGATGCCGCAGCTACCGCTCGAAGTTCACCGTTCCGGCTGCTGACGCTCGCCAACGCGCTGGCCGCTCTGGCCGTTTTCGGCGTCATCATCAATCTGGTGCCGATGCTCGTCGAGCAGGGGATGAGCAGGAACCTCGCCGCACTCGCACTCGGCTTGGGCGGTCTCGGCCAGGTCATCGGCCGGCTCGGTTATGCCCGGTTCGCTGCCGGGACCACAGTCACGTCACGCGGGGTCATCGTGCTCGCTGCCGTCGCCATCACCACCGCGTCGCTCGCGCTGGCGCCGGACTCCGCTGAGCTGCTGATCGTGCTCGGCATGCTCCTTGGACTTGCCCGTGGCCTCTACACCCTCGTGCAGGCCACGGCCATTACGGACCGATGGGGCCCCACGTCCTACGGCACCCTCAACGGCATCCTCACCGCACCTGCCCTGGCTTCGTCGGCGGTAGCACCCTTCGCCGGCGCGGCACTCGCAGAACTTCTTGGCTCCTACGCCGCCGCCTTCCTCGTCCTCGCCGGGCTCGCGGGAGTCGCCACGCTGCTAATGCTCGGCGCCACACCCAGGATCGGCACTACGTCAGGACTCAACGCTGCCTCGCCCACGACCACCACTGGCCGGTGACTCGACGGCAAAAGGACGCACGGCGACGATTCACACGATGCGCTGCGCCCACGAGTCCGATGCCTCGAGATGCAACCCATCCGCGACGATCGGTACAGACTCGAACTGCGCCGCGGTGACCTGCATGACGCAGGTCACCGCAGCGCGGTTGTTCGCTAACTCCGTGGACCGAGCGAACTAGTTCACTAGATCAATCCCGGTCGACTCGCCCGTCCGGCTCAGGCGTCCGAGGGCTTACGAACGTGCAGCGTCAGTTGGTCTTCACGACGGCGCCGGGCATCGCCACTGATGAGGTCGGGCGACCAATCCAAACCCTGGTCGGTGGTCACAGCCACGGAGCGGACCCCGGGCAATCTGCCGACCAGCTTGACGAGCTCGGACTCCAGGAAGGCGATCATGTGACAGAAGGGCGCGGTCAGGCGCAAGACGATCGCCACATCGCCGTCTTCAGACATGTCGACGGAGCCGATGAGGCCCATCTCGCTGAGCCCCATGGGCGTCCCGCCCGCGACACTGCACGGGTCCTTGATCTTGTCGGCGGCCCGGTGGATCAGCACGAGCATTTCAGTCGATGGTTCAGGCATTGGCGAGCCGATCCTGCTGCACCTTCTCGGCCATCGAGATCGTGGTGTACGGCTCCGGCAGTGTCTCTCCCCGGCCTTCACTGAACTCGTCGTCGGCGATGGCCGCACCGATCGCGTCCAGGTCGAGGTCGTGCAGCCGCGCGTACGTCCCGCTGAGCATGTTCCGCTTGTTCTCCTCAGTGATCTGAGTGACCGCGGCGAACAGTCCGGAGTTGTCGAGCTTCTCCTGCGGGAACTCGAACTTCATGAACGCCTCCAGCCCTGGCTGGGGGTGACAGAGGGTGCCACCGGAGCCCCAGAACAGGCGATCCAACATGGCGTTGCCGCCGATCCGGCACAAGCCGATGAGGATGTCGGCGAAACTGTTCGGCCGGCGCTCCACGATGATGTTCTGAATCTCCATGTTCACGGAGATGTTGCCGAACCGAGCCAGCAGCCAGGCCGTCTCCTCCAAGAAGGCCAGTCCGCCGTGCACGATCTCGAAGTTCAGCCCAGGAAACTC
This sequence comes from Nocardioides aquaticus, assembly GCF_018459925.1. NCBI lineage: Bacteria > Bacillati > Actinomycetota > Actinomycetes > Propionibacteriales > Nocardioidaceae > Nocardioides > Nocardioides aquaticus. Next base: position 172,404 of record NZ_CP075371.1, on the reverse strand, counting down.
GGTGGCAGCGTTCTCGAGATCGCTGGGGTCGTAGGCGTTGCCGACAGGGATGGGACCGATCGGCACGGCCTTATGCACGGCCACGGTACCGACGCCGAGCTCCTGCGCCTTCTCGTAAAGCGGGTAGATCAACGTGGGGTCGTCCATGCTCCAGGAGACAGGCTTGTGGCCCTGCCAGCTCGTCGGATACAGCTTCAACCCGAGGGTCTTGTCGCCGAACATGTCCCTCTGCTCGGCCATCGACTCAAGGGCTTTGGGGCCAGTGAGCGGGTCAACCACCATGTAGGCCCCGATGAATCGATTGGGGTACTTCTCGATCGCCTCGGCCGCCTTTTCCAGCGAGCAGTAACCGTCCTTGAAAGAGGAGATTGCCAGCGGGTGAAACACAGCTACGTCCGTCCGACTCTCCCGGAAGAGCAAGGCGGCGAGGTCATCGACGGACCAGTTCGAGAGGTACACGTCCTTGCCGAGCTCGTGCCGAACGTCCGGCGAGTTCCGGGCGAGCGCGTAAGCCATCTCGACCATGGAATGGCCGCCGGCTTCATCCGCCCAGTTCTCGGGCGTGTGGTTGTAGGCGTGAGTCACTGCGTCGAGCACGAACATGCCGTCAATCATGGGAGGCCCTTCCAGGGTCATCGAGATGTGGCGTTGCTCACATCGAGCTGGCTTTCGTTGTATCAACGAAATCGACGGGTCGTCAACACTCCTGATGACGCGGTCCGTAACGGCGCCACGAGACATGCTTGATCCGTCAGCACAGGTGTTGACGACGAGGATCTGTGCTGCTAGTAACTAGGCCTCAACATGTGGCCTGGGCCACAGCGCCTCCGTCACACGTCACGACCGTCGGAGGGTCTACCCGTCGATGCGCAGTGAGGACATGCGATGAGAGCAGCCCGGTTCTACGGCAAGGAAGACCTGCGAATCGAGGACGTCCCCGAGCCCGCACCGGGGCCGGGCGAGGTCAAGTTGCGCAACGCCTACACGGGCATCTGCGGCACGGACCTCCACGTTTTCTTCACACCCGAGGCTTCCGGTTTCGACTTCTCCAAGCCCAATGAGCTGACCGGGGCAGCGCTTCCACAGGTATTCGGCCACGAGTTCGCCGGCCAGATCGTCGAGGTCGGCGAGGGCGTCACGGGCCACCATGAGGGAGACAAGGTGGCAGTGTGGCCGCTCCACTCCTGTGGCTCATGCCCGGCCTGCGACACCGGATTGGCCGGTGCATGCCAGCGGCTGGCGTGTCAGGGGATCTCCAGTCCCGGCGGAGGTATGAGCGCGTATACGACGGTGAAGGCCGACAAGGTGTACACCCTGCCCGACTCCGTCGACCTGCGCATGGGCGCCATGGTCGAGCCGATGGCTGCCGCGTGGCACGCAGTCGTCCGCAGCGGCATCAAGCCCGGCCAGAGCGCCCTGATCGCCGGAGCCGGGCCGATCGGGGTCGGTGTTTGGTTTGCTCTCAAGGCGCACGGCGTGGACCGGATCGTCGTTTCCGAGCCGCAGAAGAGCCGTCGGGACGCCATCGTTGGTGTCGGCGCGGACCCGGTCGTCGGCCCCGAGGACGACCTGGCTGACGTGATCGCGTCGACCACTGGCGAGAGGGGTGTTGATGTCGCCTTTGAGGCTGCGGGTGCCGGCGCCGCAGTCAATCAAGCGATCGCGAGCCTTGCACCTCGAGGCACCTTGCTCATCGTCTCGCTTCACGAGAAGGAGTTTGCCTTCAACCCCACTCCGTTCGTATTCGCCGAGAATACGATCATTGGCAGCATCGCCTACCTGCCTGAGGACTTCGACGCCGTGATCGCCGCCATGGCGGAGGGACACTACGACTTCACCGGTTGGGTCAGCGAGGTACCACTCGAGCACGTGTCAGACGCTCTGCAGGAGCTGAGGGCCGGTCAGCACATGAAGGTCCTGGTCAAGTCATAGGCGTGCGACGGTGAGCGACACCGGGACCAGTTCCAGAGGTTCCGTGGTCTCCGACTTGCCGAAACGGCGGCCCATCGAGTGTGTCCCCTGGTCATCACCCGACCTCGCCATAGTCCGAGGTCGCGGCTCGAGGTGGTTGCCAGCGCTTGCCCAGGGCGGATGTAGCGCACGGTGAGGACGTCGATGTCGGCGACGGCGTAGAAGTACGACCCAACCCGCCCCATGGACTAGCGGATCCCTTGCTGGCGGCACAGCTTCGTCAACTCGTTGGCGGTGTAGGTGGCCCGCGGTCTGTGTAGAAGGCGACTCGCTCGGAGTCCTCCTCACGCCAGATCGCCTCGCGCCTACCACGGACCGTGACCGTCATCTTGATCGCGGCACAGGCCAGGTCGGCGTCAGGATGCAGGCCGGTCGCGGCACCGACGAGTCGACGGCTGTTAGGGGTCGATCAGGGTGGCCAGGTACAGCTTCGGGCCACGCTCATCGGGGCCGGTGGGGCCAACCGCGTCCAGCGCTCGAGCTCCTCGCGGTCACCCCTCACGCCGGAGAAGGGCAGGGGCAGGGGCAGACCGTTGACTACACGCCATGCTTTCCGAAGCGAACACTCTGCCTATCCATGACATGCGACACTAGGCCGTGAGCACGACGGACGCTCCGTTGGCACCGAGCCCGAGAACGGCTGACTGACCGACCCGCGCTCCGGGCACCTGGCGACCCACGGCCTCCTTGCGCAGCTGCCAGGCGAGCTCGCAAACCTGTAGGACGCCTTGCGCCGTGGTCGCCTCCCCGAAGGACAGGAAGCCGCCGCTGGGGTTGACCGGGAACGCCCCGTCAAGTCCGAAGTCGCCGCGCTGGAGCATCCAGTCCGACTGGCCGGGCTCGAGGAAGCCGAGGCTCTCGGGCCACGCCAGCACGTGCCACGCCGAGTTGTCGGCCATCTCCAGGACGTCGACATCGGCCGGGCCGATGCCGGCGGCTTGCTGCGCGGCGCGGACGGCGCCGGCCACCTCGCTGGTGTGGACGACAGCGTCGTCGGAGGCCGTCGCGACCGTGGGGATGCGTACCGCGGGGTCACCGAACTGGCCTGTCGCGACGGCGGAGCCGGCCACCCGGATCATCGGCCCGCCACTGCGCCGCGCCTGCTCCTCGGTCCCGAGGATGAGGGCGGCCGCGCCGTCGCTGACGGCGCAGATCTCCAGCAGGTGCAGCGGGTCGCTCACCGTCGGCGAGGCGATCACGTCGTCGATGGTGAGCTCCTTGCGGTAGCGCGCCAGCGGGTTACCCGTCGCGTGCTGGTGCATTTCCACCGACGCCTGGGCGAGTACCTCGGCCGTCGTGCCGAGCTCGTGCATCCGCCGCCGCGCTTCGAGCGCCCAGTAGGCAGGGTTGGTGGCCCCGACGGCGACCCAACGCAGGTAGTCGGTGTCGGTGATGTCGTCAGGGACCCCGGGCGGCCGGGGGATGAAGCCCTTGGGCATGCGCTCGGCGCCGACGGCTCCGATGACGTCGCACTCCCCGCTTGCGACCATGGACGCTGCCGTGTGGATGGCGATCCCGCCGGCCGCGCATCCACCTCCAACGTTGACCGCCGGGATGCCGCTCTCGGCCACAGACTGGAGCAGTTCGTTCGCGTGCAGGCCCCAGCCCAGGCCGCCCTCGAAACGGGAGCTCGCAGCCACCAGGCCCCGGAGGTCTCGCCAGCGCAACCCGGCGTCGCCGAGCGCCGCCGACATGGCCTCGATGGCCAGCTGCAGCTGTGGCTTCTCGGGGAACTTGCCCCACGGATGCGCCCCGACGCCCAGCACGTAGACCGACCTCATTGACTCGTCCCTTCCTCGTACGGTGCGTATGCGTAGGTCAGGACGTCGTGTCCCGCCTCGTCCTCGTAGAGGCGCTCAGTCGCGAGTCGGAGCGGTGTGTCGATCTCCAGGGACTCGAGGTCGACGTCGCTCAGCATGGCCATCACCTTCAGTCCCTCCTCGATCTCGACCAGCCCGATGGCGTATGGCTGCCACGGGCTCATCCGGAACAGCGCGGGTGGCTGGTAGTGCTGGACGGTGAAGCTATGGAGACGACCTCGACGACCGAGGAGCACGCGCTCGACCGTCGTGGCGTCGCAGGCAGGGTTCCGGCAGCCCAGTGCTTGAGGGAAGTAGTGCGCGTCGCACGCGGCGCAGCGCGAGCCGACCAGGGCGACCTGGCCGTCGTCGGTGATCTCGAAGAGGCCTTCGGCCACGGGGATCTGGTGTCCGGCAGCGACCCCGGGCTCGGTCACGTCGGCCATCACAGCGAGAGGATGTCGCGGGTCTCGGACAGGTACAGCGTGGCGTCCTCCACATCGGTCACCTCCACTTCGTGTCGCACGTAGCGCCGGTCCCGCTTGGTGAACTTATCGACCGCCGTGGTCTGGATTCGGACGGTGGAGCCGACCGGGACCGGCTTGTGTATCTGGGTGTCGTGGAAAGTGTGGATCGAACCGATCGCGAACGGCTTGGTGTGGTCAAACTGCACCGAGAGCACGAAGTGCGAGATGAGCATGGGCGGCACGATGGCCCCTCCGAACGGCGACTCACCCTCCATGTGCCACCGGTTCATCAACCAGCCCTCGTACCAGGGATTAAAGTCCTCGACCGCGTCGGCGTAGAGGATGACCAGCTCCGCGCTGAGGTGCAGGTCGCGCGAGAGCACATCGCCGATCGTGACCATGTCCCAGTAGGTCTCGGACTTCTCGTCGAGGCTCGCGACGAACTCCCGGGTCTGGTCGACCTGGACGGAGGTCATGGGACGCAGCGAGTCGGTGGCGGGCACAGAGTTGACGCTCATGGTGTTCCCTTCGGCGGGTGGGTGCGGATGCGGCGGGGCTCAGACATCGACGTCGGCCTCCATCTGCCCGACCGTCTTCTTCTGCCCGTCCTGGTCCTCGGCCCAGATGTCGATGGTGAAGCGGAAGCCGTCGCCCTTAGGCTCCTTGGCCGTGACCACGCCGTGGGTCGTGATGACGTCGTTCGCCTGGGTGGAGGAGACGTACTTGCAGACCATTCGGGCGTTGCGGTAGTAGTTCTCGCCGAGGTAGTTCACGCACATCTCGGAGAGGTAGGCCGTGGACATCTCCCCGGTCTGGATGGGCGCGGCCAAGCCGGTCTCCTGGGCGTAGACGGGGTCCCAGTGGTTGGGGTTGAACCGCCCCCAGAGCCGGGATCCCATGAGTTGGATCAGTGCGCGCTTCTTCACGCCTACGAGCTCGAAGCCCACGGGGGTGCCTCGCGTGATGCGGTCCTTGACGGGAGGTGCCCCGTGGGGGGTGGTCTGCATGGCGCCGAGCCTTTCGTGGGGACGTGTCATGGGGCGGTCGACCGGTCCAGGCCGAGCCGCGTGAGGGCGAGTTCGCGGAGGAGGAACTTACGGGGACGACCGCTGGCCGTGAGGGGGATCTCGGAGGTCTCGACGAAGAGCACGTGCTTGGGCACCTTGAAGCGTGCGAGCTTCTCGGCCGCCATCGCGACGAGCTCGTCGGGCTCCACGTACTCCCCGTCGCGGCGCACGATGCAGGCGGCACCCGCCTCGCCCATCCGGTCGTCTGGCACGGGGACCACGAGCGCCTGCTCGACCCCCGGGTGCTCGAGCAGGACGGCCTCGACGTCGGCCGGCACGACCTGCTCGCCCCCGCAGCGGTAGCAGTCCTTGACCCGGCCCACGAGGTGGACGTAGTCCTCGTCGTCAATCGTCCCAAGGTCACCGGTGCGCAGCCAGCCGTCGTCGGTGAAAGCTGCGGCGGTCGCCTCCGGCTTGTCCCAGTAGCCGCGAGTGACGCCCGGCCCCTTGGCCTGCAGCTCCCCAACCGTGCCGCGACCCAGGTCTCGTCCCGTCTCGGGGCCGACAGCACGGTAGAGGACCAGGCGACCGCCCAGCGCGGGGTCCCCCGCGACGCCGACGTCCCGCAGCCGACCGTTGGTGGTGCGGCGCTTCTCTGGTCCGTCGTCGGGCCTGGTCACCGTGGAGGAGGCCGTGGTCTCCGACATCCCGTACCCGGTGGTCACCTCCTCGCAGGCTAGCTCCGAGTCGATACGGTCCCAGAGCCCCGGCGGGGTCGCTGTGCCCGAGGAGAGCAGGGAGGCTAGCGAGCCGAGGTCCGCGCCGCGCTCGCGCTGCGCGTCCATGACCGCCTGGGTCATCAGGGGAATGGCGAGCATGTCGGTGGCACCGTGGGCCTCGATCGCGTCGAGCGAAGCGACCGGCGTGAAGGAGAGGTGAGGGACGATGGCTCCTCCCACGAACAGGACCGGAAGCATGCCCTCGACATAACCGAAGACGTGGTACATAGGCATCGCGAAGTGGATGCGTCGGCCGTCCTCGAAGCCGCGTCCGTAGGCCGCCCCGTAGGCCGTCCGCAGGAGCATGTCGTGGGTGAGCTGCACGCCCTTGGGGCCACCTGTGGTGCCGGAGGTGTAGAGGATGTCGGCCGTGGCTGCGGGATCCACGTAGGGCAACTCGTCGTCGACGGGCGGGCCGTCCTCAAGCCCGGCGAGGGTCAACGCGTCGGCGCGGCCTGCGGCTCTGTCGTTCTCGAAGATGACGACGGTGCGCAGGGACGGGAGCGTTCTGCCACCACCGTGGCGCTCCCAACCGGGCGCGAGGTCGTCGAGCATCGCCAAGTAGTCGAGCTCGCGGTGGCGCGCCATGACGATGAGCGCGGCGGCCTGGGACTGCTCCAGGACGTAGGCCAGCTCGTCGCGCCGGCTCAGGAAGTTGATCGGGACGGCGGTGCCTCCCACCCGCGAGATCGCGAACTTGCAGGCCACGAACTCGGGGTAGTTGGCCATCTCCAAGCCGACGTGATCGCCGCGTCCGATGCCCAGGCCCGCCAGGCCCCGGGCCAAGACACGCGACCACTCCTGGATCTGCGCGTAGGTGAAGGTCCGGTCGTCGGTGATCACATAGGGTCGGTCGGCCCAGCGCTCTGCGGCGGTGTCCAGGGCCCCGTGCAGGGTCGTGGGCTCCCAACGGGGATGGCGCGCCTCCAGCTCTGCGCGCCGCTGTGCGAGCGGCGCGAGCCGGCGCTCGGTCATGGCCTCAGGCATCGCTCATGCTCCTGGTGAAGGCGAAGCCGGCGTAGTCCTCGGCGGCACACTCCTCGAGGATCTTGCGGTAGTTGCGCAGGCCTCCGGCGTACATCATGAACACTCTGGGCTTCCCGGGCACCTCGTCGCCCATGTAGTAGGAACGTGCGAGCGGGTAGAGCGTCTGGGCAGCTCTCTGGTTGACGTGAGCCACCCACTGGGCCTCGGCCGCCACCTCGACCTCGACCTCGCGCGCTCCGCGCCGGTCCATGTCAGCCAGCATCTCCGCGATCCAGTCGACGTGGAGCTCGATGCCGACCAAGACATTGATGAGGAGAGCAGGGCTGCCCGGCCCTGCGACCACGAACATGTTGGGGAACCCGTGGATCCCCAGGCCGAGGTGGGTGACCGGGCCGGAGGCCCACTTCTCCTGCAGCGTCACGCCGTCGCGACCGACCACCCTCGGTCGCAGCAGCGAGCCGGTGAGGGCGTCGAAGCCGGTGGCGAAGACCAGGACGTCGAGCTCGTGGGTCTCACCGCTCTCGGTCCGTAACCCGGTGGGGGTCATTCCCTCCAGCGGGTCGGACGCGATGTCAACCAGCGTCACATCGTCGCGGTTGAAGGTCTCGAAGTAGCCGTCGTCGACGACGGGACGCTTAGCGCCGAACGGGTAGCCGCGGGGTGTGAGGAGCTCTCGGGTCTCGGGGTCCTCCACTAACCCGGCGATCTTCTCGCGGACGAAATCGGCGGCGGTTTCGTTGGCCTCGAGATCGACCAGGATGTCGCGGAAGGTCAGGCTGAAGCCGAAGCCGGCGCCGTTCCAAGCGTCCTCGAAGGCCTCCACACGCTCGGCTTCGGGAACCTCGAGCGCCGATTCCTTGCGCGGCTTGAAGCCCAGACCGCTGGGCGACTGCCGGATGCGGCGACGTCTCTCGGCGTAGCTGGCCTTGACCTCGGCGTCGCGCACGTCGCTGATCTCGTGGTGCACGGCCGGCACGCTGTAGTTGGGGGTGCGCTGGAAGACCGTGACGTGCTCGGCCTCGCGGGCGAGGATCGGGATGGACTGCATGCCGGAGGATCCGGTGCCGATCACGCCGACCCGCAGCCCGGTCAGGTCCACAGGGTCGCGTGGCCAGGTGGCCGTGTGCAGGATGCGTCCACGGAAGTCCTCCGCACCCGGCAGCGTCGGCTGCTTGGTGGAGGAGAGGTTTCCTACCGCCCAAACCACGAACCTGGCGTCCCAGCGCTCGCCGCCCTCGGTGCGGATGTCCCACCGACCGCGCTCCTCGTCCCACACGCACTCGGTCACCGTGCGGCGCAGGTGGACGTCGCGGCGCAGGTCGAACCGGTCGGCCACATGCTCGATGTAGCTCAGGATCTCTGGCTGCCGCGCGTAGCGCTGGGTCCACCGCCACTCCTGCTCGAGCTCGGGGGAGAAGGAGTAGGAGTAGTCGTAGCTCTCGATGTCGCAGCGCGCGCCGGGATAGCGGTTCCAGTGCCACACGCCGCCGATGCCGTCGCCGGCCTCGAGGACGGCGACGCTGCGGCCCTGCGAGCGCAGCGTGTGCAGGGCCCGCAGACCGGCGAACCCCGCTCCGACGACCACCACGTCGACCTCGGCGGAGGCGCTGAGGATGCCGGCCTCAGACATGTGACCCTCCGCCGGTCATCGGGGACCGCGGCGCGACGCTGACCAGACTGTTGACGGCGGTTAGCCCCCCGTCGACGGGGATCACGACGCCGTTGAGGTAGCTGCTCTCCGGCCCGGCGAGGTGAGCGACCACGGACGCCACCTCCGCGGCGGTGGCCGGACGACCCAGCGGCAGGCTGGAGGCATAGGCGCCGTCGAGGTGCTCGGTCATGGGAGTCTCCACGATGCCCGGCGCCAACGTGTTGACCCGGATCCCGAGCCGGATCAGATCGGCGGCCCACGCGCGGCTCAGGGCGAGGACGGCGCCCTTCGAGGCGGTGTAAGCGTCCCGCTTGGGGATGCCGGAGACGGCGGCCATGCTGGCGATCGTCACGACAGACCCGCCCTCACCCATCAGGGGTGCGAAGGCTCGCAGGGTGAGCATGGTCCCGGTGACGTTGACGGCCCAAGTCCGGTGCCAGACGTCGTCCGAGACCGAGGTGTAGCGGTCGTCGTCGCGGTCCCAGATTCCGGCCGCGCACACGAGAGCGTCCACCCTGCGCCCAACGAGGCCCGCTGCCGCCCTCGCGAGCTGGTCCTCACTGGTGACGTCGGCGCTTATGATGCCCGGGCCCTCGATCCGGTCCACGCCGACCACCTCCCACCCGTCGCGCTCCAGCCGGGCGACGACGGCGGCGCCGATTCCCGACGCCGCGCCGGTGACGACGGCGACGCCGCTCATCGGGGCTCCCCCGTCGCGTTGGATGCCGGCACTTCGTCGCGATTCTTCATCCTCGACCCACCTTTTACTCTTGAGCGGCAGTTCGGCCGCGGTGGCCGGCCCACGTCGGACCGGTAGGCGGGGAGCTCGGAGGGCTCCCCCGGATAGCTACTCGGTCTCGGGCAACGTCTCGTAGTCAGTGACAGCCGCAAGGTCACCGTCCCGCACCTGATACATGGCCGACTTCGTCGCCCCTGCGTGTGTCTCGTCGTTCCACGTCACTGACGGCGTCAGGCCGTAAGCCTGCTCGGCACCCTCGAGCGCTGCCGCGAAGGTCTCACGCGTAAGCTCCTGGTCGCCTTCGGTCGCCTCTTCGACGCCGGCGATGATTGCGGCGGCGAAGCTCGACGCGGACTGCGCCGACTGCGCCTCCAGCGACTCGGGGCAGGCGTCCTGCATGATCTCGAGGTAGTTTGCGACGCCCTTGTCGTTGGTCTCGGTCAGCGGGGTGGCGAACTGCGAGATGTAGGTGTCCTCGGCCAGACTGCCGGCGAGGTCGAGATAGCTGGGCGTGTAGGCCGGGAACCACGAGACCCACGTCGGCGAGTAGCCGATGGCGTCACTGGCCTTCTGCAGGGCGGCCAGACCGGTGTCCAGCAGGTTGGAGTAGACCACCGGCGCCCCAGAGGACTTCAGGGTCTGCGCCTGGGCCGCGTAGTCGGTGTTGGTCGCCGCGATGGCCTCGCTCGCCACGACGGTGCCGCCATTGGCCTCCATGTAGGCGGGAAACGCCTCCGCCGCCGGCTCGCCTGCCTCGGAGTTCAGGTACGCGATAGCAGCCTCGGTCTCGCCCAGCTCGTCGATGATGAATCGCGCCCCGCCCGCGGCCTCGCGCCCATAGTCGGGGTTGATCCCGAACATGGCTTCGTACTCGGGCGGCGTGAAGACCGCACCGTCCGCCGTGGCCATGATGGGGATGCTGCGAGGCTGGATCGCCGGCAGCGCCGCGTTCATGGTGGCAGTGCCGTCTGTCAGCATCAAGAAGACGTCCTCGGAGACGAACTCGCGGGCGATGTTGGCCGCGCGGCTGGGGTCGTACTGATGGTCACGTGAGACCACGTTGAAGGTGTAGCCGTTGACGCCACCCTCCTCGTTGGCCGCCTCGAGGTAGGACTCGACCGTGCAGGTCATGCCCTGTCCAGAGGTCGCGGCGGGACCGCTCAGGATCGCCGAGATGCCGACCGTGACCTCCTGGTCATCCGAGATCCCCGAGTCGCCGCTCGAGGCGCCCCCTCCCCCGCAGGCCGAGGTCGCGAGGCCCATGACGCCAACCATGGCGACCAAGCTGATGCGTGCTGACATGTCGTCTCGATTCCTGAGTTCACTGGGTGGATGAGTGCGGTCGTCGCCTCTTGCTACGTGACGCTGGCGTGACCCTGTTCTGACGTTAAGTGACCCTCGTCATATCTGTCAACGACTGTGTTGACGGTCAAGATGTAGCTCGCCCTGGGTCGCCGCGGCTGCGAGGATCCCTGGAAGTTGGAGGTCAGACGGCGTCGGCGCCGAGGTAGGCCGCCACGACGCGAGGATCCGTCGCGACCTCGGCGAACGGCCCCTCGGCAATGACCGCGCCCGTGTCCAACACGTAGACCCGCTCGCACAGCTCCCTGACCGTCGGCATGTCGTGCTCGATGAGCAGCACCCCGCACCCGAGGCGGTCGAGCCCGTCGACGAGCACGCCGAGGAAGGTCTCGGTCTCGCTGAGCCCGGCTACCGGTTCGTCGAGGAGCATGAAGCGCGGTTCGCGGACGAAGGCCCGGCTCAGCTCCACCAGCTTGCGCACGCCGTAGGGCAGTGAGCCCGCCGGGACCGAGGCGTACTGCTCAATGCCGAAGGTGGCCATCGCGGACCGGGCCCGATCCCGTCGCTGCCTGGTCGCCGCCCTCCCCCTCGCCGCAGCGGACGGTCGAGTGCCGTCATCACGTTGTCGAGCACCGACATTGAGTCGAAGAGCTCCAGATTCTGGAACGTGCGCCCAATCCCGCGACTCGCTCGGGCGGGTGCCGAAAGCCGCGAGATCGACTTCCCGAAAAGGTCGACCTCGCCGGAATCGGGGGCCAGGCCGCCGGCGATGCAGTTGATCAACGTCGTCTTCCCGGCGCCGTTGGGGCCGATCAGCCCCACCCGGGTGCCGTCCGCCACGTGGAGGGAGACGTCCTTGAGAGCATGGATACCCCCGAACCTGATTGAGGCGTTCCTGACGCTCAGCGCGTGCGCCACCATGTCAGCCCACCTCCAGATAGGAGCCGGTCAGGCTCGGGTTGGCCGCTACCTCGTCCGCCGGTCCCGAGAGCACTACGCGACCTCGACTCAGGACGTAGGCACGGTCCGCCAGGGCCAGACTCGCCCGCGCGTTCTGCTCCACAAGCAGGATCGAGACGCCCGAATCAGCAATGGTTCGCATCATATTGAAGACCTGCTGGGAGATTAGCGGCGCGAGTCCGAGCGACGGCTCGTCAAGCATCAGCAGACGCGGCCGAGACAGGAGGGCGCGAGCGATCGCCAGCATCTGCTGCTCGCCCCCGGACAGCGTGCCCGCGAGCTGGCCCAGCCGGTCCCCGAGGATGGGGAAGTACCCCAGCACCCTCTCGAGATCCTCCGGAGAAACCGACCGGCTCGGGGCTGCGAAGGAACCCAGGTCAAGGTTCTCCTTGACCGTCAGGTCGGGGAAGATTCCGCGACCCTCCGGGATGTGGCCGATACCGCGCCGAGCGCTCGCGGCCGCCTGGTGCCTCGGCCACCCCGACAGTGGTTCGCCCTCCCACGACAGATCGCCAGAGTCGGCAGGGATCACCCCCGAGATGGTGCGCAGCACGGTGGACTTGCCCGCCCCATTGGCGCCGAGCAGCGCGACGATCTCCCCCTTCCCGACCGTCAGGTCCAACTCGCGGAGCACGGGTTCGACGCCGTAACCCGCACTGACCCCCACCAGTCGCAGCAGGGCCTCAGAGCCCTGGCGATCGGACGACGACGGGGTCTCGAGCACCGGATCCGCCACAGTCTCACGCTCGGGTCCAATCTCGAGCCCGTGTGCCCGGGCGGCCCGCCGCTCCCTAAAGCCGAGTGCCGCGAGCGTCGCGCGCTCGAGCAGCCCGGCAAGACCTCGCGGCGCGAGGAATAGCACCAGCAGCAGCGCGATCCCGAAAAGCAGGTTCTGCGGAATACCCGAGCCGCCGGTGACGTCGGGGACCACCGTGATGAACAGTGCGCCGAGGAGGCTGCCGAAGACAGACCCGGACCCTCCCAGCACCACGGCAAGCAGCGCGTAGATCGAGACAAAGACGCCGTAACTATCGGGACCCACAAAGCCAACCAGCAGTCCGCCGAGCGCTCCGCCCAGGGCGGCAAGCGCGGACCCGAGCGTGAAGGCACCGAGCTTGACCCCAGCTGGCTTGAGGCCAAGGGACCGCGCACCGTCCTCACTGTCGCGCACCGCCCGCCACGCCCGTCCTGTCCTGGTGCCGGCCAACACCATCACTCCGGCGCCGACTGCGCAGGCGGCAGCGAGCATGAACCAGTACATGTTCGCCGGCACGAACAGGAACTCGGGCGGCGTCAGCGGAAGCCCGCTGGCGCCGTTGGTGACGTCCTTGAGGTAAACGATCAGCTCGGGGAGCGCGAAGGCGAAGATCAGGGTGAGAAGCGTGAGGTAGATACCGGAGAGCCGGGTGGCCGGCAGCCCCAGAAGCAGTCCGGCACCGCCGCCGACGACTAGCGCCAGGGCCACTCCCACCAGGGGCGGGAGACCTCGGTCCACCGCCACCGCGGCGGTGTAGGCGCCGATGGCGAGGAATGCGCTCTGCCCCAGGGACACCTGACCGCTGAAGCCGGCGAGGACGTTCAGCCCAAGGACGCCGACGAACATGGCAAACGCCGTCGCAAGAAGGAAGAGGCGTCGGTCATCGGTCACGAAGGGCATCACCAGGAGGACGACGAGCAGGACCGCCCACCCGGCGAGCCGGAGCCGCGCCGGGACCGCAACTGGGCCAGCCGGTGCGGCCCCGTCAGTCGAGCCGGGGCGTCCCACCGAGGCGCGCGCGCCGCGACGGGCCGGTGCCCGGCGGCGAGAGGGGATCGAGGGCTCGGGCACCTGTCGCTCGATTCGCCCGAAGATGCCGTGCGGTCGCAGCACCAGCACGAGCGCCACACCGAGGAAGGTGTAGGTCGAGATCAGGCTTGAGTCGAGGTAGGTGAGCAAGAGATTGGTGGCGACGCCGAAGACGAGGGCGCCGATCACAACGCCAATGACGCTGGTGAAGCCGCCGAGGACCACGGCCGCGAAGGCCGTCAGCAAGAAGATGGTGAAGCTGCCGGGCGAGAGGTAGGTCAATGGCGTGACCAGGAGCGCAGCGAGTCCTCCATAGACGCCGCCCAGGATCCAGGCCGACATCCGGACTCGTCCAACGTCGACGCCTAGCAGTTGGGCTGTCAGGGGCCCTGAGCTGACCGCCCGCATCCCGAGGCCGAGCCGGGTCCGCATCACGATCGCGAAGAGCACGACCGTAGCCACCAGGCCCATACCTGCCACAAAGAGCTGGTTGGTGCTGATGGAGATCGGCCCCACGTCGAGCCCGACCCCGCGATCGAAGGCGGGTGCCAGGCTTTGTGGCGCGAAGCCGTAGCGCAGACCGACCAGCCCCTCCAAGATCAACAGCGCTCCCAGCGTGGCCAGGGCGACCGTCAGGTGGGGCCGGTCTCGCAGCGGTCGCGCGATGGCCAGCTCCAACAGGGCGCCGAGCAGACCGCCAACAAGGAGCCCCAGGAGTACTACGACCGGGTAGGGCAACCCCAAGTCGATCAGGTCGCTGGCGACGTAGGCGACCACCGCCCCCAGGCCGCCCATCGCGAAGTTCAGCACCTTCGAGGTGCGGTAGATGACGACGAAGCCGAGCCCGGCGATCGCGTAGAGCAGGCCCACGATAAGCCCGCTGATGACCACGGCAGTCATGTCTTGGTCTTACTCCTCGGCTCGCGGCTCGACTGGTGTGACTCGTGTCACGGCCGCAGCCTAATGACGCGAAAGCCCGTCGTCAACATTCCTGTTGACGTGCTCGTTGGAGAAGGCGACTGCGGCTCGGGCGGGGCTATGCTCCCCCGATGAACAAGGAGCCGGAATCGGGATCCGTCGCCCCGACTAGCGGCATCGGCCAGCGACGCGCCACGGCGCAGGGCCAGAAGAATGCCGGCTACGAGGACCGTCGGGCCCAGATCCTCCACGCCGCCGCGCTTCTCTTTCGCACCGGCGGCTACCGCGGCACCAGCATCGGCAAGATCGCGGAGGAGGTAGGGACGGATCGCGCCTCGATCTACTACTACTTCAGCAGCAAGGAGGAGGTCTTCGATGTCCTCGTGACCGACGTGGTCAAGGGCAACCTGGCCATTGCCGAGCAGATCCGCGACTCGTCGGCGTCGGCGACGGTCAAGTTGCGCAAGCTCGTGGTCCAGTTGATGTGCTCCTACGCCGAGCACTACCCGTTCCTCTACGTGTACCTGCAGGAGAACATGGCGCACGTCGATCCCAAGCGAAAGGCCTGGGCGGCCGAGATGCGACGGGTCAACCGCCGCTATGAGGCCGCCGTCACCGACATCATTGGCCAAGGCATCGACGAGGGCTCCATCCGGGCGGTGGGTGAGCCGTGGGTTCTCGCCTACGGGTTAATGGGCATGGTGAGCTGGACCCATCGTTGGTTCAACCCCAACACGGCCGAGGTCGACGCCAAGACCATCGGCGAGTCCTACGCCGACGTCCTGCTCTCCGGCCTCGCGACCGGCGCGGTCCCCGGTCCCCCGGCCACCGCGGGGTGAGCCTCGTGCGACCGAGAGGGTGCCCGCGATGAACGACGCCCTGCGCCCCGACGTTCAGAGCCTGGTCGACGCCTTCTCCACGCTCGGCGTCAAGCCGCATGAGCAGCTAGGTGTGCTCGCCGCGCGGCGAGCCATGGAGCAGGTCACCAGGTCGCAGTCCGAGCGCGCCCCGATCGCTTTGGTGCACGACGTCAAGATCACCGGTGGCGACGGCCACATCCCGGCGCGGGTCTACAACCCCGCGCCTCGTGAGGAGTTGCCGCTGGTTGTGTATGCACATGGTGGCGGATGGTGCCTCGGAAGTGTCCACGCGGCAGACGGACCGTGCCGACGACTCGCCCGGGCCGCGAGAGCCGTGGTCGTCTCGCTTGAGTATCGACTCGCTCCCGAATCGCCCTTTCCGGCACCGCTGGCGGACTGCATGGCCGCCGTCGATGCGATCGTCGCCGACCCCGGCCTCGTAGGAGCTCGCCCGACCCGGATCGTCATGATGGGGGACAGTGCGGGTGGCAACCTCGTGCTCGGCACCGCCCTGCAACGCCGCGACGCGGGACTCACATCAGCCGACGCCTTGGTGTTGGTCTACCCGTGCGTGGCCTCCCCTCACACCAACGCGCGCCCATCCATGAGGGAGAACGCTCACGCTCCGGTTCTCACCAAAAGCACCATGGCTTGGTACTGGGACACCCACCTCGATGGCCGGGATGCCGATGCGAGGGTGGACATCCTCGGAAGGACCGACCTCACCGGCCTGCCCCCGACCCTCGTCGTCGCCGCCGGCCTCGACCCCCTCCGCGACGAAGCCATCGAGCTGGCGCAGACGCTGCAGGAGGTCGGTGTCACGACCTCCGTCTTGCACTACCCCGGCGCCGTACACGGTTTCTGGTCGTTGGACGGGGTGCTTGAGCAAGCCGCCGAGCTAGACGGCGACATCGCGAACTTCATGGCCGCCCTGTGAAGTGAGGGGCGCCGAGGGCCAGCGGTGACCAGCAGATCCCCCCGGTCTGCTGCCGATTGGCCAGCGTGATGGACGACGGGGCATTGGCCTGCAAGCCTGAGATCGGCGTTTCACCACGGGGCTGCCATTCAGCCACCCCACGCGCACACACAGGCCATCAGCGCAGACCACGTAGGTAGGCGCACGGCTTGAGTGGATCTGCAGGACGAACAAACGCTGCCAACATGGCCCGTCCTCCGAGGAAAACGCGACTGCCCAGGGATCGGCTGACACCCTGCCTGACCCCGGCGCCCTCGTCGTGACGGGTACGCGCCCAGTGGTGCGAGACCGACCCGGTGCCGACCCCCTGCGGTCGCCGCCGCCACGTCAGCGAATGACCCACGCACCTGATCTCGCCTCGCCACTCATCGACACGACCACGCCGCCTTCTGCTCCACACGGATCGGCAGCGGTACGTCGCGTGCGTACCCCCACCTGAAAGCTCAAGAACGAAGCACCACACACCTCTTGCACTGCCGGGGTAGTTCTGTCGGGCGAAACCTCGTCAGCGACGCCACATCGACCGGCCGGCAGGACGCCGCAGCCGCTCGAGCTCGCCTGCCACACTGCTCCACTTTGCCTCGTCGAGTCGGCCCGAGACGTCCATCTCCGCGAGCGCGCGCAGGACCCGGCGGCACGCAGCCGGTGAGCCGAGCACCGCCTGCGCGTGCTCCTCGAGCGAGATCTCGACAGGCACGTACGTCGTGGGGATGACGCCGCTCGCCGCCGCGAGGCGCTCCCCCGACGCCGCACGTCGACACGTGACCGAACACCACGTCTTCGGACGCCCCGGCGGTCGTGGCACCGACTCGACGATGACCCGACCACAGCGCGGACAGGGGCGCTCGACGATCACTGAAGCCGCTCCCGCTCGACAGTCCATGCGACGACGGTGGCGGCGCGCCAGCGCAGGTGCTTGCCCACCCGGAACCCGTGGGGCCCGTATCCCTTCTGGCGCCACGCGTAGATCGTCTGCCTCGGGACGTTCAGGTAGGTGGCGACGGCATCGATGTCCCACAACCCATCAGGGTCTGGGCGGTCCTCAACGTCCGTCGTCGGTGACGGCCGCGCCGTCTTGTCCGGCCTCTGAGCGGCGCCTACCGCCGTGGCTGGTGTCGCGACTGGGTAAGGCGTCCGTGTCCCTAGGTCGCTGTTCTCTTCTTCGCCCCACAGCGGGAGCTGCTCTCCTTCGTCGTCCCTTGCCATCACTGCCCCTTCACGTCGAATCCTTCTCAATCGACGGAAGGCAACGACCACGGCTCAGGGATCAGGCGACGGAAGACCTCGCGCGGCTCGACGATGAGCAGGCGCAGGACTAGGTGTGATGCCCAGCCAGGTTGTTCAACCTGGTGATGGGTGCGGCCTTCCCGATTGCTGAGTGGGGTCGGTGGTGGTTGTACTGGTGGACCCATGCTGGCAGAGCGGCGAGCCGGGCTGACTCGGAGTTGTAGAACTTCTTGAATGCCCAGTCCTCGGCCAGGGTGCGGTGGAAGCGCTCGATCTTGCCGTTGGTTTGAGGTCGGTAGGGCCGGGTCTTCTTCGGTGTGATGCTGAGTTCGGCGCAGGTCTCGCGCCACAAGTGGGACCTGTAGCAGCTGCCGTTGTCGCTGAGGACCCGTTGGACGGTGACGCCGCGCTGGGCGAACCAGGCGACCGCGTTGCGCAGCACCAGGACCGCGGTTTCCTTGGTCTCGTCGTCGTGGGCCTCGACGTAGGCGACGCGGGAGTGGTCGTCGATCACGGTGTGCAGGTAGCAGGTCCCGATGACTGGGTCGCGGTGCTTGCTGCGTGGTGTGCCGGTGCGCGCCACAGTTGTTGACCGGTTCTTCTGGCCTTGCTGGCGGCCGACGTAGCGCCATCCGCCGCCGTCGGGGACCTTGCCGAGCTTCTTGACGTCGACGTGGAGCAGGTCTCCGGGCTGCTCGTGCTCGTAGCGACGGATCGGCTCCCCGGTGGCACGGTCGATGTGGGTGAGCCGATTGAGGCGGCAGCGGACCAGGACGGCGTGGACGGTCGAGGACGCCATGCCGAGTCGGTCAGCGATCTCGACTGGTCCGAGGCGTTGCTTCCAGCGCAGGTGCACGATCTTGCGGACCACCGGTGCCGGCGTCCGGTTCGGTTGGCGGTGTGGTGCCGAGGACCGGTCGTGCATGCCGTCGGGTCCCTCGTCGCGGTAGCGGTCGGCCCACTTCTTCGCCGTGCGCCAGGAAACGTCGTAGCGCTCAGCAGCACGAACGGGCGGCCATCCCTGGTCGACGATCAGTCGCGCGAGTCGTAGTCGTGCGCGGGGGGTCAGGGCAGCGTTTGCATGGGTAGCGTGGGACACGAAGGCCTCCTTCGGTGGCGGAGCGGTTCCTAGACAGCTCCACTCCACACCGGGGAGGCCTTCGTCCATCTACAGGTCAGATCGTGTCGTCGCAGGATCTCGACCAACGTGCCTGGGCATCACAACTAGGGCACCGGCCCGCTACGACTGCCTCCGCAGGTACCACCACGATCCGTGCGTCCAGTACTCGGCCTGAACCGCTGGTGCGCCCAATGCGCCGCGAACGAGACGCACTAGACGTCCGCCCATGCCGGTGGTTGGGGGATCTGCGCCGCCCATGGCTAGGTCGTGGTGAGCCGCGCCAGTTCAGTCCGGATGTCCTCCAGCTCAGCCCGGATCTTGGACTGCGACGTCTGGTCAAGTCTGCGGAACTGCAGGTCAAGCGTTGCCTGCGCCTGAATGTCGCTCAACCCATAGCTAGCCCTCAGCGACCGCAGTGCGTCAGACATATCAGCGCCCTGGAGTACGACGTCAACAAACGCGTGAGGATCACCCAGCACTGACACCAGGCCTTCGAAGATGTGAAGGCGGGACTGGAGATCTCTCACCTGGTGCTGCCGCTCCTGGTCGTCAACCATGCGCTGACATTAGGCGGTAGTGACTCGCACTATCCGCTTCAAGCTGCAGCGATCTGAGGCCGCGTCAACCCGCCGCCTCAGAGGCGCAGGTGTCGGCGTCCGCGGCTAGCGTCGGACCATGGCAACCCTGCTGCCCGAGCTGCTCGTGACCAACCCGGCCGCGCTGCGAGCGTGGCTCGAAGAGCACCAGGCGACGTCGCCCGGCGTGCGGCTGGTGCTGACCAAGAAGGGCGGCACGGACACCACGATCACGTGGGCGAGCGCGGTCGAGGAACTGCTCTGCTTCGGCTGGATCGACGGCCAGGCCGGCAAACGCGACGACTCCAGCTACACCGTGCGCATCACCCCGCGACGCCCCAAGAGCAGCTGGTCCCAGCGAAACGTCGCACTCGTATCGACTCTCGAAGAGCAGGGCCGGATGACCGACGCCGGGCGCGCCGCGGTCGACGCCGCGCGCGCCGACGGGCGGTGGGACTCGGCGTACGCCGGTCCGGCGACCCGCCAGGCGCCCGACGACCTGGCCGCGGCGATAGCGGCGGATCCGGACGCGCGGGCGATGTTCAACGTGCTCACGAGCGCCAACCGGTTCGCGCTGATCCATCGGGTCGAGAACATGAAGCGCGCTGAGAGCCGGGCCCTCAAGATCACCGAGATGGTTGAGATGCTGGCGCGCGGCGAGACGCTTCACCCGCAAAGGGCGGGTCATCCCGGACGGGCAAGCCAGGGCACCGACGCCCGGCAGTAGGCCCCTCGTCGTGGTCGTCGTGCCTGCTCGAGCAGCGTCTTCGACCGCTACGGACGTGACCTGCACGGCCGATGATGCGCAGCGAGCGTGCGAGGCCCTCAGCCTTCCTAGATTGCCTTCGCCATCTGCTCCGCAACCCTCTGCTCGTCCAGACGACCGCTCTCACGAAGCCCCGCGCCGATGTCGCTGCTGGATCTGTCAGTCAGTCGAGCGGTATCTGCGCAGGAGCGCCGCCGTCGCGGAAAGGACGATGACCAGCCCGCCGTAGGCGTACGTCGTGGCGGCCAGGCCCACGTGGGGTGCGGCCACGCCGGCGACGACGGCGGGGATTCCGAAGGCGAGGTAGCTGACCACGAAGACCGAAGCGAACAGCTCGCCCCGCTCGTCGGGTCCCACCGTCGGGGTGATGGAGCGCATGATGCCGAGAAACGCGGTGCCGAAGCCCGAGCCGGCGACCACGGCGGCGGCGATGAAGCCCCAGTAGGAGCCGAACGCGAGCGCGACCAGCGTGAGTGCGGTGCCGAGGGCGAGCGCGGTCGTGCCGTAGATCGTGATCTCGCGCGAGGTCCGGTTGCGGGCCACGAAACTGGACAGGGCGCCGACCCCGGTCAGCGTGGTGACCACGAGTCCCTGCTCGACGTGGCGGGCGCCACCGAGCTCCTGCGCGACGATCGGCGCGCCCAGCGAGAGGTAGAGCCCACCGGTGGCCCAACCGGCGAACAGGGCCGGGGCGCTGCGCGCGAAAGCCGGGCGGGCGGTGACCGGGACGCCGACGGTGGGTCGGAACGACCGGAGCACGCCGTCGTGACGAGGAGAGGTCTCGGGGAGCAGCCACACGGCAAGCGCGAGCACCGCGTAGACGCCGGTCAGGACGCCGAAGACCACTGCCAACGGGGCGTCAGCACGGTCGATGACGGCGCCGCCGACCAGCGCGCCGAGCGCGAGGCCGGCCAGGGGCATGACGCTGTTGGCGGTGGCGGCGACTCCGGGGCGGCCGGGGGGCTCGAGGTCGACCACGGTGGCGGTGAGCGAGGAGAGCAGCAGACCACTGGCGACGCCCTGGACGATCCGAGCGGTGACCAGGAGCGTGACGGAGTCGGCGTGCCAGAAGGCCAGCATGCTGACGGCCAGCAGGGCCAGGGCACCCGAGACGACCGGACGGCGGCCCAGGTGGTCGGACAGCGAGCCGGTCACCAAGAGCGTGAGGAGCAGCGCGACGGCGTACACCGCGAAGATGCCGGTCAGGATGGCCGAGGAGAACCCGATGTCGCGCTGGAGCACGGGGTAGAACGGCGATGGGGCACTGGCCCCGGCCATCATCACCAGGATCGCGCCGAGGGCGAGGGCGAAGCCGGCCGGGTGGCCACGACGGACAGGGGCCGGGGCGTCGACGGTGGTGGCCATGGTGGGTCCTCGCGGAGATCAATATTGGTTCGACGAAGTTCGAACCATGGCGACGGTACGTGAGTCTTGCCAATGGTTCAACTATTGTCGAACCATGACGGCTGCCACCGAGCTCCACCACCCCCCGATCAGTGACGTGGCCATCACCGACGTGCTCTTCGCGCTGAGCGATCCGGCGCGCCTTGCCCTGGCGCGCCAGCTCGTGGACGGGCCGATGGACATGGCAGCCTGCAGCGCGACCGGCGGCCCGGTGCCGAAGGCGACCAAGTCGCACCAGCTCAAGGTGCTGCGCGAGGCCGGCGTGGTCCGCAACGTGTCCAAGGGACGCGGGCGCCTGCTCAGCCTGCGCCGCGACGAGCTCGACGCAGTGTTCCCGGGACTGCTCGACTCCGTACTGGGCACCCGCTGAGGTCCCAGCCCGACCACGGGTTCACCACTCCTGACTCTGCGTCGCGAGGCGCGTCATTCCACCGCAACGGCGTCATGTCACGGTCGACGGCCCCCTCCCCCATGGCCTGTCAGGTCACTCGAGAGCCTGTCGGAGTGCAACGACCTCCGCGAGCGCCAGCTCGGCAGTTTCCGTCGCGACGGCCAACGCCTTGATCAGAGTGGCGATATCGACCTTTTGGCGTTGGCTCGGGCTGCGGAGGGCCTCGTCCAGATCGAGGCCGAGGTCTCCGACGGCGTGAAGCTGGTCCTGGAGCTCTCGGAGGCTGCGATGGCTGATCCGGCCCTTGATCCTGAGGTCCCGTTCTGTCTGTGCCTGCGGAGTTCTGCTGACCTTGAAGAGACCCATGAGGCACTTCCTTCGGTTGTCGGTGGTCCGAAGGTACGCATGTGGCCGCACCCGCACTCGGCAGTGTGAGCTGCCAACCGGAGCAGCATCAGCGCTGCAACTGCTCGGCGGCAACGCGTTGAGCGCGCCGCGCATCCTGCGTCCACAGGCGCCGTTGCACCACGAACAGGACACCTCCAGCGTCCGTTGACGCCAGTGAGCGCACGCTCGGGCAGAGAGCCCCGCACCCGATAGCCAGACGATGACCACAGCGCTCGCATGTCTCGTGGACATACTCGGGAATCCTCTAGAGACTCCAGGAGTGTCCCTACCCACGCCGCACCCGGCGTTCGTCCTCCACTTCAACGACCCGATCTACGACGACACCGGCTTGGAGACCGCGCCATTCGGTAGCGATGAGGGCTCAGACGTCTTGCAGGACTGGGGACAGCGACGCGATGAGCTGGGGAGGAACTCCACCATCGCTGACGTGTTGGAGACCGATCAGGCCGGGCTCGATGCTCTGGTGGGGACTTTCAAAGGGATCGACTACCTGGACCAGGCGGCATTGATTCGTGGCGCAGCATTCACACTGCTGCGGCTCACTGGACACCTCAGCGTCGACGATCGCGCGCTTGCTCTGCGCACCATCGAGTACGAGACCCAGACGACAGCGGATCCGGGCTGGCTCCCGCAGGAAGTCAGGGAGCAGATGTTGCCCGCGTTGCACGTCCAGCGCGAGGACCTTCTCTCCTGGGCGAATCCAGGCGAGTAGGCGATAGTCGAGTGGGCGCCACCTAGCGCGTAACAGCCGCTTGCCCGCCGCATGGAGAGCTGCCCGCCGATCACCTAGACCGAACCTGGCCAGACACCGGCCCTAGGGGAACCGTCTAGTAGCCGCTTTCGGGACACGTCGACACTCCACGACATGCCCGCGAGCAAGGTTGTGGCGTCGACACCATCTGCTGGACGTTGAACTTGATCGCGACGTGCCTGGTCTGCCGATCTGACTCAAGGTGAACATCTGTTGGGCCATCAGCTCCGTGGCTGACGGTCGTGCTGGTTCTTCGGGATCAAGTCGACGCTCTCGGATCGCTTTCTGAAACGTCGCCGCCGGCCTCGATCCAGTCCGACAGGACTGTGAGCGCTTCGAGCTGCGCAGGGTTGAGCCGGGGGTCGCCCAGAAGAGTCGGAAGTTGACCGGGCGGGACGAGTGCGAGGCGTCGCCCGGTATCGCTTGACCGAAGGTTGCACATGACAGCACCGAGCAGCTTGGCGAAGCCGAAGGCGACCGCTCTCACCTCGTCGTCCGGCGCAGTCGGGTCGAGGTCACGGAACCGGACGACAACCGCGCTCAGTTCGCCATCGGCGTCGGCGTGGGTGATCGCTTCGCCCATGCGTAGCAGGTCCTCGGCGTACGTCTCGCTGCCGAGACTGGCAACGACGATGCCGGCGTCCCGCTCGAGGTCGGCGATGGCGGGGCTGATCTCAGCGATCAGGTCGGCGACGGACGGACCGGGTGGAAGGTCGGGTCGCCGTCCGTCGGCGAGCAGCTGGGCGATCTGGCGTCGCTGCTCCTGCAGCCGCTCGACTTGTGCCTCCAGCTCACCATCGAGGTCGGTCAGGACATCAGCGGCCGAGAGTGCCGGGGAGCCGGTGTCTGCGAGTAGATCCGGCATCCGGTCGAGCGGGATGCCGAGGTCAGCGAGCCGGCGGATGCGCAACAACCTTGCGACGTGGACAAGGGCGTAGTGCCGGTAGCCATTGCCGCTCCGCGTCGGCTCGGGAAGGAGCCCGATCTGGTGGTAGTGGCGCAGCGTGCGCACCGAGACGCCCGCGAGTTCGGCGACCTCCTTGCTGCGCATACCTCTCATTGCACCATCAACGCGGGCGGCGACGGCTCGAGATCGCGCAGTGCAGGGGCGAGCAGTGCACCCACGACGGTGAGGGACCACACGACGATGACAAGGACTCCGGCCAGACTCAGCGATCCGAACTCAACGGCGACGCCGGCGCCGAGGACGCCGAGCGCCGGGGCGGCGGTCAGCACGGCGTTCTGGGTACCGGTCACCCGACCGCGCAGCGTGTCGGGGATCCGCTCGCTCATCAGGGCACCCGTCACCGTGGCGAGCAACCCTCCCGCGACGCCGAGCAGACCAGCGCCAGAGAGCATAAGCGCGATCGGCGGCAGCGACCCGAGCAGCGCGACCCCCGCGCAGGAGACGAGCAGACCCGCGACGAACCAGGAACGGCGCGAGAGCAAAGTCCCCCAGACGGCGTGACCGCCGGCGCCGACCAGCATGCCGGCGGCGAGCGCGCTGAGCACCAGACCGAGGCGACCCTCCTGGCCGAGCCCGGTGAAGTGCACGGGCAGCAGCAGGCCCTGAATGGCCGTCAGCACCGTAGCGAGCAGCAAGCTGAGCGCGGTGACGCTGACCAGGAACGGATTGCGGAGCAGCGTCGTCCAACCCTCCCGCAGATGAGCGAGCTGAGCACGAGGGGACGTCCCGACCACGGGGCCGCCGCTCATGGCGCCGACGTCGCGCGGCAGGAGAAGGGTCACGGAAGCCGCGGCAGCCGACGTGGCAGCGGTGATCCACAGGGCGCCGGACCCGTCGAGCAGCACCACCAGACCCGCAGCCACCGCCGGTCCGACGAGCATCGTGAACGCGCCGACCCCCTCGCGCAGTGCCACCAGCCGATCGACGGCGAGCCCACTGTGTTGCGCTACGTGCGGCACAAGCGCCTCGCGCGCGGTCAGCCCCGGCACATCGCCGAACGACCCGACGATCCCGAACAGAACGAACCACCCCACCGACAACCCGGTCACCAGGTCCACCAGCGGTAGCGCGGCAACGGCGGCTGCAGAGACCAGGTCGGTGGCCACCGACGCGGACCGGCGGTGCACCCTGTCAATGACGCTGCCCATGACCAGGCCGGCGAGCACCGCGGGCACGGCCGCGGCGGCCGCGACGACGCCGGCGTCCAAGGCGCTGCCGGTGGTCTGCAGCACCACGAGCGGAAGCACCACCGCCGCGGTGGAGTTGCCCAGCATCGACAGGCCGTGAGAGGCGAGATAGGCGAACGACGTCCGGTTCATGGCTCCATCGGAAACCATGACGTGGGGTCGGACTCAAGTCGGCCGCCATCACCAAGGGCGCAATAAACCGCCGCATCGGAGACAGGGTCTGAACGCTCGACCTGTTCGATGGTCGGGCGAAAGCGACACGCCAGCGACGGCCGTCACGGCGAGGGTTCTCGTGCGCCGCTAACCCCACGAGACGACCCGACCAGCGAGGCTGCCTGCGCAAATTAACGAACTTCGTGGTTCTTGACTAGGCGTTCTTGAACAACTATTCTCGAATTATGGGTCGCCCACGGCAGTTCGACGAGACGGTTGCGGTGGGCGCCGCTGCGGCAGTGTTCTGTCAGCGGGGGTATGCGTCGACATCTATCGACCACCTAGTCGACACGACGGGCGTACATCGAGGGAGTCTGTACGGCGCCTTCGGGAGCAAGCACGGGATGTTTCTGCGGGTTCTCGATGCCGTCGACGCGACAGAGGCAAGCTCGACGGAACGGCTCGACGTGATCCTTGTCGGGCTGCTCGAACTCGCCCCGACCGACCCACGTGTCCGCGAACGGATCGAGGGCCTCCTCGAAGCCCACGCCATCACCGAAGAGCAACTAGGCAGGCGCCTGCTGGCCCGCGCGTGGCTGCAGGACGAGAAGGAGTCGACATGAGTAGCAACAGAGTCACGGTTACCCCGGAGCGCCTCCTGGTCGAACCGATCGGTCTGAACAAGCTGTGGTCGTTCACCCGCCGGCTGCAGGTCCCGCTCGAGCATGTCCGGGGAGCGACCTTCGACCCGGGCATGAGAGACGAGCCCAAGGGCTGGCGTGGTCCCGGACTCGGCCTGCCTGGAAAGTTGTCCGGCACATTCCACGCCGACGGTGGAAAACAGTTCTGGAACATCTCAGGGTACGAACGCACCGTCGTCATCACCCTCGACCCCGAAGAGAAGTTCGACCGCCTCGTGATCACCGTCGACGACCCGCACCAGGTAGTCGATTCGATCAACGGCGCACTCAGTACGAGCTGAACCACGGCTCAGCTGCAGACATCGACACCGCCGCTTCGCCAGCGCCGGCCAGGTCAAAGCGGCGGCCGCCGCGGCAGGTGACGTCCAGGTCCTCATCAACAACGCCGGCATCTCGATCGGAAGTCTGCTGGTCGCCGGGGGCGAGGCGACGATCGGTCGCGAGATGGACACCAACTTCTACGGCCCCCTGCTGATGACCCGCGCGTTCGCGGCCATCCTGGGAGCCCACGGCGGCGGTGCGATCCTCAACGTCGTCTCGGCGTTGTCGTGGTTCACCGCCCCCGGAGCTGGTGCGTAAGCGACGTCGAAGGCTGCGGCCTGGGCCCTGACCGACAGCACGCGACTCGAGCTCGCCGGACAGGGCACGCACGTCGTCGGCGTGCACATGGGACTGGTCGACACCGACATGGCCCGGGCCGTGGACGCGTCCAAGATCGCGCCGGCCGACCTGGCGGGCGCCGGCCTCGACGCCATCGAGTCGGGTGCCCAGGAGGTGCTCGCCGACGACTGGGCGAAGTTCGTCAAGTCCGGGCTCAACCTCGACCCGAAGACGCGGTACGAGCAGATCTTCGCGGCCCTGGGGGCCTGAGCCGGACCTGTCCCCCGCCCCATCCGCACGCCGGAGCACCGAAGGACCGTGTCACTCGACGACCTGCGGCATCGCGGAGTCCTCCCACAGCAGCGCACCCATCTGCATTGCCGCTCGCCGGCGCAGTTCGTCGACGGCGTGGGTGTAGCGCTGCGCGGTGGCCATCTCGGTCCAGCCCATGATCGCCATGACGGTGCGGATGTCGACGCCCTGGAGGAGCAGCAGGGTCGCTGCGGTGTGGCGGGCGTCGTGCAGCCGCATGTCCCGGGTCCCGGAGGCGGTGAGCAGGGCCTTCCACTCGGTGTGGTCGCGCGAGGGGTCGAGGAGCCCGCCGGCGGCGGCGGGGAAGACGAGGTCGTGGGTGGCGTCCCAGTCGGCGCCGGCGCTCAGACGGCGGCGGTTGACGCGGGCGCGGTGCGCCCGGAGCTCCTCGACCAGCGGGGCGGGCAGGACGACCGTGCGGCGCGAGGCCTTGGTCTTGGGTTCGACCAGCTGCAGTCCGCCGCCGGTGCGCTGCTCGCACTCCGCGCCCCGCTTCCGCCCGCAGCCGGGCTGCCCGTCGGCGGCAGCGCAGCCGTGGTCCCAGGTGTGGCGCTGGACCGCGCGGCGGATGCGCAGCACGCCGCCGTCGAGGTCGACGTCGCTCCAGAGCAGGCCGAGTGCCTCGCCCTGGCGCAGGCCGAGGGACAGCGCCATCGACCACCGGGGCGGGTTCAGGGTGTGCTGCGCCGCGGCGATCACCCGACGGCTCTCGGGGACGGTCAGCGGGTCGACCTCGACCTGCACCGCGCGTGGGGGACGCGCGATCAGGGCCGGGTTCGAGGCGAGCCGCCGACGTCGGACGGCCTCGTTGAGTGCCGAGCAGAGCACCCGGTGTACGGCGCGGATGGTGTGGGTGGAGTGGCCCGCCTCCACCATGCGGCGGTAGTGCGCCTCGAGGTGCTCGGGCTGGATCTCGCTGAGCCGCCAGCCGCCGAGGCTGTCCGCGACGTGGTTGCGCATCTGGCTGCGGTAGGTCGACAGCGTCTTCCACCTCGCCGTCATCGGCAGGACGGTGCCCAGCCAGTGCTCGAGCCAGGCGTTGAGGGTCAGGTCGTCGGCGGTCCAGACGTAGCGCCCGGTGTCGCGGGAGCGCTCGACCTCGCGGACCGCTTCCCGCAGCGCGGCCTTGGTCCGGTGCTGCAGGTGCTTGCGCTCGGTGGTGCCGTCGGGGCGGCGGCCCATGGTGACCCGGGCGTGCCAGCTGCCGTCGGCGCCGCGGTAGAGCGAGGCGGTGGTTTGCTCGGCGGGCTTGCGCTGCCTACCCACGGCGCGGGTCGCTGAGCTGGTCGCCGGGCTGATCACTGAGCTGGGCGACGTAGCGCTCGAGCTCGCGGCGCTCGATGCGGACCGAGCGCCCGACGTGCACCGCGGCGAGCCTATGGCGGGTGATCTGCCGCTCGACGCTGCGCCGTGCGCAGCGCAGCTCGAGGGCGACCTCGTCCAGGGTCAGCAGCATCGTGACCGGCGCAGCGATGACTGGAGCAGCCGGGCTGCTGCTCGGGGCGCGTCCGGTCGTGGTCGGGGCGGTGGGGGCGGCAGGGGTGTGCGCGTGGGTGTCCATGCCACCCCGATGACATGACAGACCACCGTGAGGATCACCCCAGGGACGAGCAACCGGGGGACGCCGTGGGGGACGCACCGGGGGACGCCGCCTCAGGAGACGACCACGCACGACCGGCTGCGACAGCGGCGCGCAGAATCTTTTTTGAGCCGATATTTGAGCCGGGAGAGCCCCGTGGCCCGCTTTCAGCGAGCCGGTCATGCACCTGTTTGTGCAGGTCATGAGCCTGTCCAGTCTGTGCGCCTGTAGGGATTCGAACCCCAAACCTTCTGATCCGTAGTCAGATGCTCTATCCGTTGAGCTACAGGCGCCCGTCCCCGGTCTCCCAGGAACCTGAGCGAGTTTAGCCGACCCCTGACCCGGGCACGAATCCGGGTCGGGACCCGCCGGTCGTTGATCGTTCCAATGTCGCCGCGTGTGACCCGCGGGTAACCTCGCGTCGAAATAGTCGGAGTCCGAACAATTACCACCGACGACGACACCACCGCCACTGCGCAGCGGCTGCGGCGAGATCACGGGAGAGGGATGAAGGCATGACCGCCACCCAGGAGTCCAGCACCAGCGCCACCGGCCACCCGACCACGCACCAGGGGATCATCGACTTCGTCGAGGGGGTCGCGGCGATGACCACGCCGGACCGCGTCTACTGGTGCACCGGCTCCGACGAGGAGTGGACCGAGCTCACCGCGGCCCTGGAGTCGACCGGCACCTTCACCCGGCTCAACCCCGACATCAAGCCGAACTCCTTCCACGCGGCCTCCGACCCGATCGACGTGGCGCGCGTCGAGGACCGCACCTACATCTGCTCGGTCGACGAGAAGGACTGCGGGCCCACCAACAACTGGATGGACCCGGAGGAGATGAAGGAGCGCATGCGCGGGCTGTACGCCGGCTGCATGAAGGGCCGCACGATGTACGTCATCCCGTTCGTGATGGGCCACCTCGACGCCGAGAAGCCGATGTTCGGCATCGAGGTCACCGACTCCGCCTACGTCACCGCCTCGATGCGCGTGATGGCGCGGATGGGCAGCAACGTCCTCGAGCGGATGACCGAGCTCGACGCCGACTTCGTGCCGGCCCTGCACTCCGTGGGCCACCCCCTCGAGCCGGGCGAGGCCGACGTGGCGTGGCCGTGCAACGACACCAAGTACATCGTGCAGTTCCCCGAGGAGCGCGCGATCTGGTCCTTCGGCTCCGGTTACGGCGGCAACGCCCTGCTCGGCAAGAAGTGCTACGCCCTGCGCATCGCCAGCGTGATGGCCCGCGACGAGGGCTGGCTGGCCGAGCACATGCTGATCCTCAAGCTCACCAGCCCGCAGGGCGTCACCAAGTACGTCGCCGCGGCCTTCCCCAGCGCCTGCGGCAAGACCAACCTGGCCATGCTCGAGCCGACCATCCCCGGCTGGAAGGTCGAGACCCTCGGCGACGACATCGCCTGGATGCGGGTCGGCGACGACGGCCGCCTCTGGGCGGTCAACCCGGAGTACGGCTTCTTCGGCGTCGCCCCGGGCACCAACGAGCACACCAACCCGAACGCGATGAAGACCATCAACAAGGGCAACTCGGTCTTCACCAACGTGGGCCTCACCGAGGACGGCGACATCTGGTGGGAGGGCCTGGAGAACCCGCCGGCCCGCGCCACCACGTGGAAGGGCGAGGAGTGGACGCCCGAGAAGGCCGAGGAGGGCCTGCTCACCAGCCACCCGAACTCGCGGTACTGCACCCCGATCAAGCAGTGCGACATCCTCGCCGACGAGTACGACGACCCGCGCGGCGTCCCGATCGACGCGATCCTCTTCGGCGGTCGCCGCAAGACCACCGTGCCCTTGGTCTTCGAGGCCCGCGACTGGACCCACGGCACCTTCCTCGGCGCCACGCTCTCCAGCGAGACCACCGCCGCCGCGGTCGGCCAGGTCGGGCTGGTGCGTCGCGACCCGATGGCGATGCTGCCGTTCATCGGCTACAACGCCGGGAACTACTTCGACCACTGGATCTCGATGGGCAAGGACCACGACGCGGCCAAGCTGCCGAAGATCTTCTACGTCAACTGGTTCCGCCGCGACGAGGACGGTGGCTTCCTGTGGCCCGGCTTCGGCGAGAACAGTCGGGTGCTGAAGTGGGTCGTCGAGCGCATCGACGGCCAGGCCGCCGCGGTCGAGACCGCGATCGGGCACGTGCCGACCCCGGAGTCGCTCGACACCGACGGGCTCGACATGACCGAGGAGCACCTCCGCGACGTCCTCGCGGTCGACCCGGCCGAGTGGCGCGCCGAGCTGCCCGAGATCCAGGAGTGGTTCGAGAAGTTCGGCGACGACCTCCCCACGGTGCTCTGGACCGAGCTGGACGGGCTGCGCGCCCGCCTCGACGCCTGAGCCCGTACGCCCGCCGCACCCAGGGCCCCGTCCGCGACCAGCGGGCGGGGCCCTGGGGCGTGTGGGACGATGACGACGGCCCCGACGGCTCCTGACGGTGGCCGGAAGGAGTCCTGGCGTGAGCAGCTACGGCCCCGAGGAACGCGCGCTCTTCGAGTCCGAGGCGGCCGCCCTCTTCGCCGAGATCGTCGGCACGGGCGGCATCGCCGTCGACGACCCGCGCATCGCCGTGGGCGCAGCCCGACGCCCCGCCTTGGAGCTGCTCCTCGAGCTCGGCCTGCTGCAGCCCGACCGCGAGGGCACCAGCTACCAGCCCCAGGACCCGAGCGCGATCCAGTCCCGCGTGGTCTCCCCGCTCTCCCAGGAGGGCTCCCGGCTGCTCGAGGAGTCCTCGCAGTGGGCCTCGGCCTTCGGCCAGCTGACGCAGACCTGGCGACGCTCCCCCCGCGCCTCCGACGGGGGGCCGATCACCCACCTGCGTGGCAACGCGATCGGCCCGTTCCTCGCGGGACTGACCGCCGAGTGCGAGGAAGAGGTCCTCACCGCGCAGCCGCAGACCGGTCGGGACCCGCAGACGCTGGCCTCCGCCGCGCTGCGCGACGTCGAGATGCTCGAGCGCGGCTGCTCGATGCGCACGCTCTACCAGCACAGCGCACGCCGGAGCACCGTCACGCACCAGTACGTCTCCGCGGTCACCGAACGCGGGGCGGAGGTGCGCACGCTGGACGAGTTCTTCAACCGGATGCTGGTCTTCGACCGGCGGGTGGCCGTGATCCCCGGCGACGACGACCTCCGCCTGGCGATCGCCATCCGCGAGCCGTCGGTGGTGGCGTACCTCGTCGACGTCTTCGAGCGGGCGTGGGAACGGGGACGGCCCTTCACCAACCGCGACACCGCGATGATGAAGGACATCGCCGTCGAGCAGCGGGCGATGACGATCCGGATGTTGATCGAGGGCCACTCGGACCCGGCCAGCGCCAAGCGCCTCGGCGTCAGCCCGCGGACCTATGCCGGCTACGTCGCCGACCTGAAGGCCGAGTGGGACGCGCAGACCCGCTTCCAGCTCGGCTACGTCATGGGCACGAAGGGCGTCTCGGGCCAGGAGCCCGCTCCCGAGGACGATTGACCAGCCCGACCCGGCACCGCATGATCAACCTCGAAGGCGGTGACTCGAGTCTGGTTCGAGTCACCGCCTTCGCCGTAGGGACCGGCTCTGTCGAGCACGGGAGCCCCACAAGTTGGGGGGGTGGTGAGGCTCCGGTCCCACGTATGTGCGGCGCTCAGTGCGCCGGTCTGTGAGCGATCAGGTCCCGCCGCGGCCCACCCGCCGCAGGACCGTGGATCACTTGTTCGAGACGAGGCAGGGTCCGCCGCAGCCCCAGCTGGTGTCGCGCGCCTGGGCCGGGGCGGAGACGCCCAGCAGCCCGAGGCTGAGGGAGGCGGCGGCGACGGTGATGCCGATCTTGCGCGTGATGTTCATGGAGTCTCCTTGGCAGTGTCCCAGCACGGTCTTCCTGACCGCGGTCACAGTCTGCGGGCGTGGCAGGAGACACCGGGAGCCTCGGAGTGGCTCAACTCTGTGCATTGCAGGATCTTGCAACGCAGAGCCCTCACAGGGGCAGCATCCTGCACCCCCGTGAGGGGGAGCAGGACTGGCGGAGGCGGCGGGATTTGAACCCGCGAGAGGGCATTACCCTCAACCCGCTTAGCAGGCGGGCGCCATAAACCTGACTAGGCGACGCCTCCCCGACAGCGGACACAGGCTACAAGCACCACCGGGCGACGGCGAATCCGGCTCAGCCCCGACGCTGCAGCCGCGCCCGCACCTCGCGGACGAGCTGCTCCCGGTCGCCGGCCACGGCCTCGACCGGGATCACCGTCTCGCGCCCGTCCCCCAGCCGCAGGACCAGGTACGGGTGGCCGCTGGTGGTCGTGGTCAGCACCTCGCGGACCTCGGACCACGCGGCGTCGGTGACGCGGGCGCCGCGGACGAGGCGCACGGCGTACCCGTCGGCGTCCAGGCGCAGCACCCAGGCCCGCGAGCGGAGCCACCAGCCGAGGGTGAACGACCCGGCCACCCCCAGCAGCAGCGGGATCACCAGCAGGTCCCCGCTCAACCCGGCGGCGTAGACGACGGCCGTGGTGACGAAGAGCAGCAGCGCGACCCCGACGAAGGAGGAGCCGACCAGCCGGGCGACCAGCGGCGGCGCCATCCGGTAGACGCGCGGGCCGGCCGGACCGTCTGCCGGGCCGTCCGCCGGGCTGGGTGACGCTGCGCCGGGAGTGCTCATGTCCCCGATCATCCCCGACCGGGCCCGTCTAGACTCCCCCGGGTACGGGCGGCCGGCGACGCCGTGACGCCCGCACGGAGGGGTGCCGGAGCGGCCGATCGGAACCGCCTTGAAAGCGGTCGCTGGCAGAGATGTCAGCCGCGGGTTCGAATCCCGCCCCCTCTGCCGAGCCAGGCGGCGCGCCGGACGTGTCCGGGAGCGCCTGGTCCGGGAGCGCCTAGTCCGTGAGCAGCAGCTCGACCAGGACGTCGCCCTCCTGGACGACGTCGCCGGGCGCGACCTTGACCGCACGGACGGTCCCGGCGTGCTCGCTGGGCACCGGGATCTCCATCTTCATCGACTCCAGCAGCACCACGGACTGGCCGATCGCGACCTCGTCACCGGGGGCCACCTCGATCTCGAGGACGTTGGCCACCATCTCGGCGAGGACGTGGCTGAGGCGTTCACGGGGCATGGGAGCGAACCTAGTCGTTACCGCTGCGTAGCCCCGCGCGGGCCCGCGCCGCTACAGCAGGGGCTCGGTACGGCGGGGCTCCGGGCGTACCGCGAGGCCCTGCTCGGCGGCCCGGCTACGCCGTCCGCGGGTGCCGGTGACGGCGAGGTCGACGCGGATCAGCAGGTACCCGAGCACCAGGCCGACCACCAGGCCGTACAGCACCGACAGCCCGCTCTCCAGCAGGGTGACGCCGGGGTTGACCAGCGCGGTCGCGGTGGACGCCGTGGCGGCCGCGCCGAAGGCGCAGACCCACCAGCCCTGGCGACGACGCGCCCGCATGTGGCATCCCCACGCCAGGGCCGGCACCCCCACGACGGTCGCGATCGGGCGCGGGAAGGCACCGAGGGTGTCGCGGACCCAGACGACGCCGTCGAGCAGGTTGTCGACGACCGTCGGCGTGCCGTAGCGGCGCAGCAGCTCGGCGTAGAGCAGCGTCACGGCCAGCAGGAGCGTCCCGGCCACCACCGCGAGGAGCCCGCGCCGACCCAGGCCGTGCAGACCGGCACCGAGGCGCTGGACCACCGCGACGGTCGCGACCATGGCCAGGGCGAGAGTCAGGTACTCGAACCGGGTCAGGGTCAGCGTCGGTGCGTACCCCAGCGCGGCGAGCGCCCCGACGCCGGCGACCACGACGGCCACCAGGCACTCGCGCGCGGCCAGCCGGAAGCGGACCGCCGGCACGGTGGCCACCACCCCGAGCACGGCCGCCACCACGCAGGTCGCCACGGACGCCCCGGTGCGCAGCCAGGTCAGGTCCAGCACCACCGCGAGCACCCCGGCGACCAGGGCGAGACTGCCGAAGAGGACCGGTCGGCCCCCGACCCGGGCGGCCAGCGCCCAGGCGTACGCGGTGGAGACGACCACGGCGCCGACCCGGGAAAGCTCGTCGGGACCCACCGGGACCAGGCCGAGCACGAGCAGCGCAGCACCGGCGGCGACGAGCACCAGCCACAGCGGCGCGAGCAGCCGGGGCGAGGTCAGCCGGGCCGCGGCGGCAGGGGGGCGCACGTCGTCGAAGGCTACAGACCGGCCGCCGGGGCCCGGACGTCCAGGCGGCGGTTGGTCAGGGACGGGTTGGTCCGGCGCGCCTGCTCCAACGCAGCCCGCTCGAGGACCGCGCTCACCGCGGCCGACTCCTCCCCGGCCTCGGCGAGCACGTCCCCGAGCGGGTCGACGACCATCGAGTGCCCGCTGTAGCGCGGCCCGGGCTGGGCGGCCGCGGCCACGAAGACGGTGTTCTCGATCGCGCGGGCGCGCACCAGGGTGCGCCAGTGGTCCACCTTCCGCTCGCCGGCCACCCACGCCGACGGGACGACCAGGACCTCCGCGCCGGCGTCGACCAGGAGCCGGGCGTGCTCGGGGAAGCGCAGGTCGTAGCAGGTCATCAGGCCGACCACCCAGCCGTCCACCTCGACGACCGCCGGCGTCGTCTCCCCCGCCAGCAGCCGGTCGGACTCGCGGTAGCCGAAGGAGTCGTAGAGGTGGATCTTGCGGTAGTCGGCGTGCGCCGCACCCCGCACGACGAGGGTGTTGAAGGGCCGGGCCGGGTCGCTGCTGCTCTCGAACATCCCGGCCACCACCGTGGTCGCCCGCTCGGTGCCCACCTCCCGCACGGCGGTCGCGAACGGCCCGTCGACGGGCTCGGCGAAGGCGCTGACGTCGGAGCCGGCCGTACCGAAGTCACGGGCGAAGGCCTCGGGGAAGACCACGAGGTCCTGCGCGGCCGGGGTCAGCGCGCGCACCGCGTCGCGGTTGACCGACGGCTCGAGCGAGGCCGCCTCCTGGACGAGGGACACCCGCAGGCGATCACGACTCATGCACCCAGGGTGTCAGACTCGGGGCGTGCCCGACCCCCTGCCGACGTACGCCGCCGTGGTGCTGGCCGGCGGTCGCGCGACCCGCCTGGACGGGGTCGACAAGGCCGGCGTCGAGGTGGCCGGGCGGACCCTGCTGGCCCGCGCCCTGGACGCCGTGGCCGACGCCGTCGAGGTCGTCGTGGTGGGCGAGGCCGTCCCGACCGCGCTCCCGGCGACCTTCGTGGTCGAGGACCCGCGGCACGGCGGGCCGGTGGCCGGCCTGCTGACCGGGCGGGACGCGCTGCGGGGCGACCCGGCGTACGTCGCCGTGCTCGCCGTCGACATGCCCCACCTGACCCCGGGCACCCTGACCCGGCTGCGTGCCGCCGCGGCGGGCCGGGACGGGGCCGCGCTGACCGACCCGGACGGGCGCCGCCAGCTCGCGCTCGTGCTCGACACCGCCCGTCTCGACGCGGTCGCCCCGGGCCGCGAGGACCGGCACGGCCACCCGGTGCACCGGATGCTCTCCGGGCTCGACCTGGTCGACGTGGCGCCGCTCGGCCAGGAGCACCGCGACGTCGACACCTGGTCGGACCTGCGCGACCTCGCGGGCGAACCGGGGCCGGACGGCACGCCGTAGGAGGAAGCCGCCCAGCCGTCTCCTCTAGGGTCGCGCCATGCGTGCAGTCGTGACGGACGGGACCGGTGGGCCCGAGGTCCTCTCGGTCGGTGAGGTCGAGCAGCCCCAGGCGGGACCCGGCGAGGTGCTGATCGAGGTGCGGGCGACGGCGGTGAACCGCGCAGACACCCTGCAGCGGCGCGGGATGTACCCGCCCCCGAAGGGCGCCTCGGACGTGATCGGCCTGGAGTGCAGCGGCGTGGTCGCCGCGCTCGGCCCCGACGGCGACGGCGGTCCCGTCACCGGGGCCGGCGGCGCGCCCCTGGCCGTGGGCGACGAGGTCTGCGCGCTGCTCGCCGGCGGCGGCTACGCGGCGTACGTCGTCGTGCCCGCGGGCCAGGTGATGCCGGTCCCGGCCGGGGTGGACCTCGTGACCGCGGCCGCGCTGCCCGAGGTGGCCTGCACCGTCTGGTCGAACCTCGAGATGGTCGCCGGCCTCCAGCAGGGCGAGACGCTGCTGGTGCACGGCGGCGCCGGCGGCATCGGCACCTTCGCCATCCAGCTGGCCCACCACCGCGGCGTCCGCGTCGTGGCGACCGCCGGGTCCCCCGAGAAGCTGCAGACCTGCCGGGAGCTCGGCGCCGACGTGGTCGTCAGCTACCGCGACGAGGACTTCGTGGAGGTCGTCCGGGGCCTCGGTGGCGCCGACGTCATCCTGGACAACATGGGCGCCTCCTACCTGGGTCGCAACGTCACCGCGCTCGCGACCGAGGGCCGCCTGGTCGTGATCGGGATGCAGGGCGGCGCCAAGGGCGAGCTGGACCTCGGCATGCTGCTCGGCAAGCGCGGCAGCGTCTCGGCCACCTCGCTGCGCGCCCGCCCGGTCGAGGAGAAGGCCGCCATCTGCGCCGAGGTCGTCGCCGAGGTGTGGCCGATGGTCGCCGACGGCCGGATCCGCCCCATGGTGCACGGCACCATGCCGCTGGAGGAGGTCCGCGCCGCCCACGAGCTGATGGAGGCCTCGGGCCACACCGGCAAGATCGTCCTGACGCTCTGAGCGGGTGGCCTCGGGCCCGGACCCGCTGGCTAGGGTCGTGGTCATGAGCGAGCAGCAGGACCACCCGGACCAGCAGGTCGTCGTGGTCGGCCCCGACGGGAGGCCGGTCGGCACCGACGGGAGGCCGGTCCCCGGCGCCGAGGACGGTGGGGGCGAGCGCGCCGTCACCGAGCTGGTCGAGCAGCCGGCCAAGGTGATGCGGGTCGGCAGCATGGTCCGCCAGCTGCTGGACGAGGTGAAGTCGGCGCCCCTCGACGACGCGAGCCGGGTCCGCCTCCGCGAGATCCACCAGGCCTCCGTGCACGAGCTCGAGGAGGGGCTCGCCCCGGAGCTGGTCGAGGAGCTGCACCGTCTCTCGCTGCCCTTCACCGACGACTCCGTGCCGTCCGACGCCGAGCTGCGCATCGCCCAGGCCCAGCTGGTGGGCTGGCTCGAGGGGCTCTTCCACGGCATCCAGACCGCGATCTACGCCCAGCAGATGACCGCGAAGGCCCAGATCGAGCAGGCCCGCCGGGCGCTGCCCCGCGGTGCCGGTGGTCCCGACCACGCCGGTCCGCAGCCACCGTCCGGCCAGCCGGGCGCGCCGGGCCAGCCCGGGCAGCCCGGGGACGGCGGGGGCCACGGCAGCGGCGGGATGTACCTGTAGCGAGCGCCGGTGGCGGTCAGTCGCCGGTCAGTGGCCGGTCAAGGGCCGGTCAGTGGCCGCGGTTGAGACGCCGGGTGACCAGCAGGCCCAGCAGCCCCACGAGAACCAGACCGGCGCCGGGGGCCGCGGCCCGGACGAACGGGGTCGGCGAGTCGACCGACACCGGGGTCAGCGTCGCCGTGGGCATCTCCGGCGGCACCGGTGGTCGGCCGGAGCCGAGCAGGTCCTCGAGCTCGGCCACGAGGTCGGCGTCGGCCAGGGCCGTACCGCCGTCGCCGTCGGCCAGCAGGGCGTCGCCGGACAGGGTGGCGAAGACGACGTAGCGCTGCCCCTCGTCGAGGGCGCCGAGGCTGCACCGGTCGTTGGTCCGCTGGGTGACCAGCTCGACCTCCTCGGTGTCGATGATCGCGCCGCGGCCGGGCTTGTAGACGCGGTCGACGTCCACGGAGTGGAAGTAGTCGGTCTCCTGGGCGCTGATCTCGTCGCTGGCCACGCCCCGCACCGTGCCGATGAACACGGCCGCGGCGGACTTGGTGGCGTCGGCGAGCGACGCGGGCGCGCAGGCCTGCGGCTCCGGGCCGGCCCCACCGGTCCCGCCGGTGGTGTCGCTCGCGGCGGCAGCCGGCGCGAGCAGCACCAACCCGAGCACCGTCGCCGGGAGGGCGGCGCGGAGGAACCACGGGCGGCTCGACCCCGATCTCAGCATGCGCCCATGACAGCAGACGGCAGGTCGAAGAGGCCAGCCAGGGCGCGCGCCACGCCGTCGTCGTCGTGGTGCCCCACGACCTCGTCGGCCGCAGCCCGGACGTCGGGGTGGGCGTTGGCCACCGCGCAGCCCCGCCCCGCCCAGGTCAGCATCGCCACGTCGTTGGGCATGTCCCCGAAGGCGACCACCTCGGCCGCGTCGATCCCGAGCCCCGCGGCGAGGTGGGCCAGGGCGACGCCCTTGGTGACCCCGCGGGCGCTGACCTCGACCAGCCCGGGGAGCGTCCAGGTGGCCTCGGCGTCGTCGCCCACGGCCTCGGTCACGGCGTCACGCAGCGCCGCGGGGTCGGCGCCTTCGTCCTGGACGAGGAGCTTCAGCCCGGGCTCGTCCCACAGCCGCTCCGGGTCGTCGACGACGAGGCCCGCGGGCGGGTCCTCGATCTCGGTGTAGGCGGCGTCGCAGACCAGGCCGGAGACCCGCTCCACCCCGAACCCGGCGCCGGGGACCGCGGCGGCCACCCGGCTCACCACGGCCCGCCCGACGGCGGGATCGAACGGACGCGTCTCGACCGGCCGGTCGGCGGCGACGTCCCAGGTCAGCGCCCCGTTGGAGACGACCGCGAGACCGTGCGCGCCGACCACCGGCCACAGGTCGAGCATCCAGCGCCGCGGGCGCGCGGTGACCAGGACGACGTGCACCCCACGCTCGTCGAGGGCGGCCAGCACGCGCCGGCTGGGCGCCGACAGCGTCCCGTCCGCGCGCAGCAGGGTGCCGTCGAGGTCGGTGGCGACCAGCCGGGGCGGGGTCGGGGTCACCCTCAGCCCCCGGTGGCGTCGGCGGCGTCGGCGGTGGAGCCGGTGCCGAACCAGCGCTCGAGCTCGCGGGCGGCGCCGTCGTCGTCGACGCCGTCGGTCACGGCGTCGGCGGCCTCGTGCACCACGTCGACGGCCTGGCCCATCGCCACGCCGCGACCGGCCCAGCGGAGCATCTCGACGTCGTTGCGGCCGTCGCCGATCGCCAGCGCGTCGGCGGCGGTCAGCCCGAGCGCGTCGGCCACGTGGTCCAGGCCCGAGGCCTTGGAGACGCCGGGGGCCGACAGGTCGAGCCAGGCGGTCCACCCGACGACGTAGTCCGTGCCGTGCAGGCCGAGCTCCGCGCCGAGGCGCACGAAGTCGTCGACGGTCGCCGCCGGGTCGCGGATGATCACCCGACTGACGGGGGCCGCGACCATGTGCTCGACCGGGGTGGGGATCAGGTCCCCGCTGAGCTCACCGGTCGGGAAGGCCCGGTTGACCCGGTAGCCGACGCCCCGCTCCTCGACGGCGACCAGGGCCTCGGGGTGCAGCTGGAGGATGCGCTGCACGGCGGGCCCGGCGTCGAAGGTCTCCTCCCGCACCACCTCGAGCGGGGGGTAGCGGGTGACCACCGCCCCGTTGCTGGCCACGATCCAGAGCCGGTCGTCGGCCAGCTCGGCCAACCCGAGCAGGTCGGCCACGCCGGTCATGCTGTGCGGGGACCGCCCGGAGGCCAGCACCACGTGGGCGCCGGCCCGCGCGGCCCGGCGGACCGCGGCGCGTACGGCGTCCGGGACCTCCTCGTGCGTCGTGCCGGCGCCGGTGATCCAGCGCAGCAGGGTCCCGTCGATGTCGAGGGCGACCAGCCGGGGCTGCCAGCCGGGCTCGCCCGGGGCGGGCGTGCTCACGCCGTGACCGGGGTGAGGACCTCGAGGCCGCCGAGGTACGGCCGCAGCGCCTCGGGGACGCGGACGGAGCCGTCGGCCTGCTGGTGGGTCTCGAGGAGCGCGATGATCGGCCGGTTGGTCGAGCTGAGGGTGCCGTTGAGGGTGGCGACCGGTCCGGTGGTGTCCCCGAAGCGGCCCCGGGTGTCGAGCCGACGACTCTGGAAGTCGGTGCAGTTCGAGGCCGACGTCAGCTCGCGGTAGCGGCCCTGCGAGGCGATCCAGGCCTCGCAGTCGAACTTGCGCACCGCCGAGAGGCCGAGGTCGCCGGCCGCGACGTCGACGACGCGGTAGGCCAGCTCGAGCTTGTCCAGGAAGGCGCGCTCCCACGCCAGCAGCCGGGCGTGCTCGGCCGGGGCCTCCTCGAGCGTGGTGTAGACGAACATCTCGACCTTGTCGAACCAGTGCACCCGGAAGATCCCGCGGGTGTCCTTGCCGTGCGAGCCGGCCTCCTTGCGGAAGCACGGGCTGTAGGCGGCGTAGCGCAGCGGCAGCGCGGCACCGTCCAGGATCTCGTCGGAGTGGAAGGCAGCCATCGGCACCTCGGACGTGCCCACGAGGTAGAGGTCCTGGCCCTCGATCCGGTAGACGTCGTCGGCGGCCTGGCCGAGGAAACCGGTCCCCTCCATGGCGCGGGGCTTGACCAGCGAGGGCGGGACGACCTCGATGAAGCCGTGCTCGGCGGCCTGGTCCATCGCCATGTTGACCAGGGCGCGGTGCAGCCGTGCGCCGAGGCCGGTGAGGAAGTAGAAGCGCGAGCCGGACACCTTCGCGCCACGCTCGAGGTCGATCGCGCCGAGCATCCGGCCGAGCTCGACGTGGTCGCGCGGCTCGAAGTCGAACTGCGGCACCGTCCCGACGTGCTCGAGGACCGCGAAGTCGTCCTCGCCGCCGGCCGGCACCTCGTCGGCCGCGAGGTTGGGGATCTCCATCAGCGCGGTGCGCCACGCCGTCTCGGCCTCACCCTGCGCGGCCTCGGCGGCCTTGACCTCGGCGGAGAGCGCCTTGGTCCGGGCGAGCAGCTCCTGCTTCTCCTCGCCCTTCGCCTGCGCGACCTGCTTGCCGAGCTGCTTCTGCTCGGCGCGCTTGGCCTCGAAGTCGCCGATCGCGGCCCGACGGTCCGCGTCGGCCGACAGCGCCCGGTCGACCACCTCGGCGGACAGGCCACGCTTGGCCTGGGCGGCGCGCACTCGGTCGGGGTCGTCTCGCAGCAGCCGGGGGTCGATCATGGCGCCAGGCTATCGGCCGTGCCGCGTCGCTCCCGGTCCCGTCCCCACCCCTGGGGCGACCTATCCTGGCGACGGCCGGGCGGACCCCCGGGCCTCTCCCCCTGCCCTCGAGGAGCGTCGTGCTCGACCGACCCCGCAGCCTGCAGCTCAGCGCCGGCCTGGCCTGCCTGCTGCTGCTCGGCCTGCTCGCCCTCGGCGTGCTGCAGGCCTGGGACTGGCTGGCCGCGGTCGACGACGCCGGCAGCCGCGCCGCGGCGTGGACCGCCGACCAGCCGTGGCTGCGACAGCCGCTGCACGTCGTCGAGCTCGCGTTCGGCACGATCGGGATCACCGTGCTCACGACGGCTCTCGCGGTGTCGCTGTGGGTCAAGGGGCACCGGCGCGCGGCGGTGTACGCCGTGCTGGTCGTCGGCGCGACCGCGCTCGCCACGACCGGCCTGAAGCTGCTCGTCGGCCGGGAGCGACCGCCGTGGCAGGACCCCGAGCTGCTGCTGCTCTCGAAGGCGTTCCCCTCGGGGCACGCCTCGTCGATCACGGCGCTCGGCACGGTGGCGCTGGTGCTGGTCTGGATGCTGGTGCGGCGCGGGGGGATCCGGCGGCTGACGGCCGTGCTCGTCGCGCTGGCCGTGCTCGCGGTCTACGCCGACCGGGTGCTGCTGGGCCGGCACTACCCCAGCGACGTGGCCGGCGGGCTGCTGCTGGGCCTCGGGCTGGCGCTGGTCGGCCTGGTCGTCCAGGACCCGCTGCCGCGCAGCCACGCCCGCCGCAGCGAGCCGCTGCCGGTCGCGGGCCCCACCACCCGCGACCTCGCGGTCGTGCTCAACCCGAGCAAGGTCGAGGACGAGCAGGCCTTCCGGACGCTGGTCACCTCGATGGCGGTGGCCGCCGGCTGGTCGGAGCCGCAGTGGTTCCTGACCACGCCCGAGGACTCGGGCACCGGCCAGGCCGAGGCGGCCGCGGTCGCGGGCGCCGACCTGGTCGTGGTCTGCGGCGGCGACGGGACCGTGCGCGAGGTGTGCGCCGAGCTGGCCGGCACCGGGGTCCCGGTCGGGATCATCCCGGCCGGCACCGGCAACCTGCTGGCCCGCAACCTGGCCCTGCCGCTCTACATCCGCGCCGCCGTCGACATCGCGCTGACCGGCCAGGACCAGGCCGTCGACCTGGTCGAGGTCTCCGGCGACGACCTCGAGAAGACCCACTTCATGGTGATGGCCGGGATGGGCTTCGACGCCGCGATCATGGAGGGCGTCAACGACAGCATCAAGGCGCGGGTCGGCTGGCTGGCCTACGTGCTGTCGGGGCTGAAGACCCTGATGTACCCCGCGGTGAAGGTGCGGATCACCGTCGACGGCGGCGAGCCGGTCGAGACCCGGGCCCGCACGATCGTGGTCGGCAACGTCGGGCACCTGCAGGCCGGGATGCCGCTGCTCCCGGACGCCCGGATCGACGACGGGCTGCTCGACGTCGTGCTGCTGCACCCCCGCCGCTTCCTGTCCTGGATCCCGCTGGCCGTGCGGGTGCTGCTGCGCCGTCGGCGCGTGGACGACCTGGTCAACCGGATGACCGGGCGCAGCGTGGTGATCCGTACCGACGTCGAGACCCCGCGCCAGCTGGACGGCGACGTGATCGCGCCGGGCCACGAGCTGCGGATGGAGTGCCTGCACGGGCGGGTGCTGGTGCGCGTCCCCCGCTGACGGCTCCTGCTCAGTCGTCGCCGAGCAGGTGGCGCAGGTAGCGCTGCGGCTCGTCGAGGTAGCGCCGCCAGTGCTCGACCAGCTCGAGGTCCTCCCAGCGGGTGCGCCGGTAGCCCCACTCGCCCACCTCGAGCAGCGTCGCGCCGGGCATCGCGGCCAGCACCGGCGAGTGCGTCGCGCAGAGGACCTGGGCGCCGGACCGGGTGACGTCGTGCAGCGTGGTGATCAGGGCCAGGGTCGAGGAGAAGGACAGCGCGGCCTCCGGCTCGTCGAGGCAGTAGAGGCCCGAGGAGTCGAACCGGGTGCGCAGCACCTCGAGGAACGACTCCCCGTGGCTCATCTCGTGGAACAGGGGCTCCCGCGGGTTCGCGGTGGGGTTGTCCTCGAGGAAGGTGTAGAAGCCGTGCATCGTCTCGGCGCGGAGGAAGAAGCCCCACCTGCCCGAGCCGAGCCCGCGGCGCAGCCGCAGCGCGCCGCCGAGCGGCGACTCCGAGGCCCGGGTGGTCCGGTCGCCGAAGGCCGAGCCGCCCTCGGGCGAGAGGCCGTACGCCATCGCGACCGCCTCGACCAGCGTCGACTTGCCCGACCCGTTCTCGCCGACCAGCAGCGTGACCCCGGGGTCCAGGCGCAGGCCCTCGCGGTCCAGCTGGGCCACCGCCGGCACCGTCATCGGCCACTCGTCGGGGTCGAGCCGCTTGCTGCGGTCGACGGTCACCTCGAGCACCGGAGGCTGGTCGAACCGCATGGGCCGAAGGCTAGGCGGAGGCGCCGACGCCGTCCCGGGCCTCGGGCTCCTCGGCGGCGGCCGGGGTGGGCCCCTGCGCGACGAAGTCCTTCTGCCGGATCAGCACCAGGCACAGCAGGCCAGCGACCAGGGCGATCACCGCGGCGATCAGCAGGATGTGGTCGAGGGCGTCCACC
Organism: Nocardioides aquaticus; assembly: GCF_018459925.1. NCBI lineage: Bacteria > Bacillati > Actinomycetota > Actinomycetes > Propionibacteriales > Nocardioidaceae > Nocardioides > Nocardioides aquaticus. Next base: position 128,514 of record NZ_CP075371.1, on the reverse strand, counting down.
ACGGCAGTGGTGCCGACCTGGGTGACCAGCTCGCGGGCGGCCTCGGCCCGCCCACCCGGGGCCGCCGAGGCCGCCGCGTCGGCGGCGACCTGCACCTGGCCGCCCGACAGCGCGGCGGTCAGCGGGTCCAGCGCGGCCGGCGGGACCTGCGCCTGCAGCCCGGCGGTGGCGTCGGCGGCGATCTCGCGGCTGAAGATCGAGCCCAGCGCGGCGATCCCGGTGGCGATCCCGACCTGCCGGAAGGTCGAGTTCACGCCCGAGGCCATCCCGGAGCGCTCGACGGCAACCACGCCGACGGCGGTCGAGGCCAGCGGCGGGTTGATCATCCCGATCCCGACGCCCGCGACCAGCAGGCCGGGGATCAGGTGCGTCCAGTCGTCGCCGACGCCGATCATCAGCGCGAGGCCGCCGGCGGTGAGCAGGAACCCCGGGGCGATCAGCCACTTGGTCGGGACCTTCTCGGTCAGCCGGCCCGCGATCGCGGCCGCCACGAAGGAGGCGCCGGAGAGGAACAGCAGGCGTACGCCGGTCCCGACCGCGGAGTAGCCGAGCACGTTCTGGAGGTAGATCACCAGGTAGGCCAGCACCGAGAAGATCGACGCCGACACCCCGAAGGCCGCGACCAGGCCGCCGGTGAAGGTCGGCTTGCGCAGCAGCGCCAAGTCGAACATCGGCTGTGACTGCAGCAGCTGGCTGACCACGAAGGCCGCCATCATGACGGCGGCGACGACCAGGCAGCCGACGACCAGACCGTCGGACCAGGACCGCTCGCCGGCCTCGATCAGGCCGAGGACGAGCGCGGCCAGCGCCGTGCTGAAGGTGACGAACCCGATCCAGTCGGGGCGCCCGGCGTACGGGTTGCGGGACTCGCGGACCTTGGCCAGCGTCAGGACGACAGCACCGACGCAGAGCGGGACGTTGACCCAGAAGATCCAGCGCCACGACAGGCCGGTGGTGAGCACGCCGCCGAGGACCGGGCCGACGGCGACGGCCACGCCGGTGACGGCACCGAAGACGCCGAAGGCGATGCCCCGCGCGCGCCCGGTGTAGGTGCTGGCCAGCAGCGCCAGGGCGGTCGCGAACATCGCCGCCCCGCCGATGCCCTGGAAGGCGCGGGCCAGGGTCAGGAACAGCACGTCCTGGGCCACGCCGCAGGCCGCGGAGCCCAGCCCGAAGAGCACGATGCCGATCACGAAGACCTTGCGGCGGCCGTACAGGTCGGCCAGGGAGCCGGCGGTGAGCAGCAGCGCGGCCAGGCTGAGGGCGTAGGCGTCGATCACCCACTGCAGGTCGGAGATCGAGGCGTCGAGCTGGCTCTGGATGTCGGGGAGGGCGACGTTCACGATCGTGATGTCGAGCAGCAGCATGAACACGCCGGTGGCGACCGCGACCAGGGTCCACCACGGGGACCCGCCGCCGGTGTCGGCGTGCTCGCCGCCGGGGCGGCCGCGATGGTGGCCCCGGGGGCGTGGGTGGTGTCGTCGAGGTCGGGCACAGGGATGACGATCCACCCGTCCCGCGATATGGTCAAGAGGTTAACGATCAACGTCTTGCCTAACGTGAGGAGCGCCACGTGCTGGAGGTGCTGGCCGCCCTGCCGGGCCACCTGCTCTTCCGGGCGCGGATGCGGGTGGCCGCCGAGCTCGCGGACGTGCTGCCGGCGGGCGTCGACGTGCACGGCTTCTCAGTCCTGCACGTGCTGGGCGACGGGCACGCCCGCTCCCAGCAGGACCTCGCCGCGGCGATCGCCGTCAGCGCGACGACCGTGGGCACCGTGGCCGCGGAGCTGGTGCGGCAGGGCCTGGTCGCCCGGGTCCGCAACCCCGTGGACCGTCGCTCCTGGCTGCTCACCCGGACGCCGGCGGCCGACGACGCCGTACGCCGCTGGGGCGCGCACCTCGACGAGGTCGTCCGGCGGCTGACCGCACCGCTGGGGGACGCCGGGTCGGCCGAGCTGCGCGACCTGCTGCACGCGGTGACCGACCCGCACCTGTCCGCGCAGGTGCCGCCCGTGCTGCGGGCGAGCACCGGCTTCCTGGTCACCCGCCTGCACGAGCGGGCGCACCGCGACTTCCTCGAGGCGCTGGCGCCGGTCGGCCTCGAGCCGCGGCACTACGCGGCCCTGGTGGTGCTGGGCGAGACCGGGCCGGTCCCGCAGGCCGACCTGGCCCGCCACCTCGGCCTCAGCGGCGCGCGGGTGGTCCAGGTCGTCGACGGCCTGGAGGAGCGCGGGCTGGTCAGCCGGCGCGCGGCGGCCGGGGACCGGCGTACGCACCTGCTGCACCGGGAGGCCGGCGCCGACGCGGCGACCGACGCGGCGCGGGGAGCCGGGGACCGGGCGATCGGCGACCTGCTGGCCCCCCTGACCGCCGCGGAGCGGGACCGCCTGACGGTGCTGCTGCGGGCGTTCGTCTCCTAGGCACCCGGGCGGGCTCAGGGACGGGCGTGGTCGACCGACTCCTGCTCCTCCGGGGAGAGGGGCTGGTCGCAGGTCCAGGCGGCGATGTTCTTGGCGTAGGTGCGCGCCTCGCTGCGGCCGTGGATCGAGGTCAGCACCACCCCGTGGCCGGCCTCGTCGAGCAGCGCCAGCGACCAGGAGAGGTGCCCGCCCATGTCGCCGAAGGCGTCGTAGCGCACGACGGCGAGGTTGCGCAGCGCCGCCCGGCTCTCGGCGGTGAGCGCGGCGACCTCCTGGCGCAGGCCCTGGAGGTCCTCGGGCAGCGCGTCGACACCGCCGCCGCGGGGACGCGCGGTGCGGCGCAGGGCGACGACCGCGAAGGCGAGGGCGAGGGTGGCGAGGAGGGCGACCACGGCGGTGAGCAGCGACAGGACCAGCACGTCGCCGACCCTAGACTGAGCCGGTGACCAGGACGGGACGCATCGCCTACCAGGGCGAGCCGGGCGCCAACTCCCACGCGGTGTGCGCGCACCACTACCCCGACCTGGAGCCCGTGCCGTGCGCCTCCTTCGAGGACGTCTTCGCCGCGGTCGACCAGGGCAGCGCCGACCTGGCGATGATCCCGATCGACAACTCGATCGCCGGCCGGGTCGCCGACATCCACCACTTCCTGCCCGGCTCGGGCCTGCACATCGTGGCCGAGCACTTCTGGCGGATCCAGTTCGTGCTGCTCGGCGTGCCCGGGGCGACGACCGCGGGGCTGCGCACCGTCCACAGCCACGTCCACGCCCTGGGCCAGTGCCGCAGGGTGATCCGCGAGCTCGGCCTGACCCCGCTGATCTCCGGCGACACCGCCGGCGCCGCCCGCGAGATCGCCGAGGCCGGGGACCCCACCCAGGCCGCGATCTCGCCGCGGCTGGCCGCGGAGATCTACGGCCTCGAGGTGCTCCGTGAGGACGTCGAGGACGAGGACCACAACACCACCCGCTTCGTGGTGCTCTCCCCCGACCTGGTCGAGGCCGAGGCCGGGCGCGGCCCGGTCGTGACCAGCTTCGTCTTCAACGTGCGCAACATCCCGGCGGCCCTCTACAAGGCCCTGGGCGGCTTCGCGACCAACGGCGTGAACATGACCAAGCTGGAGAGCTACATGGTCGACGGGCAGTTCACCGCGACGCAGTTCCTCGCCGAGGTCGACGGCCACCCCGCCGAGCCCGGCCTGGCGCGGGCGCTGGAGGAGCTGCGGTTCTTCACGCACGAGATCAAGGTGCTCGGGGTCTACCCGGCCGACGCCTCGCGTCGCTGAGGGTCGCCCTGGCCCTAGGCTGCGCCCATGACGGCTCACGCGCCCACCGGCGCCGACAGCGAGGTCGGGACCCTCCGTACGGTGCTGCTGCACCGCCCGGGTGCCGAGCTGCAGCGGCTGACCCCCGGCAACAACGACCGCCTCCTCTTCGACGGCATCCCGTGGGTGGCGCGCGCGCAGGAGGAGCACGACGCCTTCGCGCAGGCGCTGCGCGACCGCGACGTCGAGGTGCTGTACCTGACCGAGCTGCTCACCGAGACCCTCGCCGACCCCGACGCCCGGGCGACCGCGATCGGCACGGCGCTCTCCGGGCTCGACCTCGGCGACACGATGCGCGGCTACCTGGCCGGCAAGCTGGGCGACGCCACGCCCGCCGAGCTGACGCACTACCTGACCGCGGGCATCCGCAACGACGAGGTGCGCGGCGGGTTCGGCCTGGTCACCTCGCTGCTGCCGCACGACGCGTTCCTCATCGACCCGCTGCCGAACCTCCTCTTCACCCGCGACTCCAGCTTCTGGGTGCGCGACCGGGTCGCGATCACGTCGCTGGCGATGCCGGCCCGCAAGCGCGAGACCCAGCTCACCGAGCTCGTCTACAGCCTGCACCCGCGCTTCGACGCGGCCCCGCGCATCCACGGCCACCAGCTCGAGCACGTCGAGGGCGGCGACGTGCTGCTGCTCTCCCCCGGCGTGATCGCCGTCGGCGTCGGGGAGCGGACGACGCCCGCGGGCGCCGAGCGGCTGGCCCGCCAGGTCTTCGAGGCCGGCCTGGCCCACACCGTGCTCGCGGTCCCGATCGCCCAGGAGCGCGCGACCATGCACCTCGACACGGTCTGCACGATGGTCGACGTCGACAAGGTCGTGATGTACCCCAACGTCGCCGACTCGCTCACGGCCTACGCCGTGACCGACGCCGGCCACGCCGACGACGGCAGCCTCCTGCTCGCGGTCGCCGGGGCCGAGCCGTTCCTGGTCGCCGCCGCCCGGGCGATGGGCATCGACCGGCTGCACCACATCGACACCGGCCTCGACCCCGTCACCGCCGAGCGCGAGCAGTGGGACGACGGCAACAACACCCTGGCCCTCGCCCCGCGGGTCGCGGTCGCCTACGAGCGCAACACCGAGACCAACGCCCGCCTCGAGGAGGCCGGGATCGAGGTCGTCCGGATCTCCGGCTCCGAGCTCGGCTCGGGCCGCGGCGGACCGCGCTGCATGAGCTGCCCGATCGAGCGGGACCCGATGCCGGTCGGCTGAGCGCCGGTCGCCGGCACGTCAGGCGGTGGCCCGGTGGCCCGGTGGTCCGGTCCAGTGGGCCGGGTCACCGTCGTAGGCCGTGACCCCCCGCCGCACCCCCTCGTTGACCGGGGAGCAACCCCCGAGACGAGAGGCGCACCCATGCCCGGCACGTTCTTCGAGTCCTTCACCCCGCCCGAGGTCGCCCGGATCAGCGCCGCCGGGCGCCGCGTGCGCCTGCCCGAGGGCTGGTCGCCGATCTGGGAGCGGACGCCGGCCGACAAGGCCTACGTCATCATCTCGGGCGAGGTGTCCGTACGCCGTGGCGGCGCGGAGATCGCCCGGCTCGGCGCCGGTGACGTGATGGGCGAGGGCGGGATCGTGCGGCACTCGCTGCGCTCCGCCACGCTCGTGGCGCTGACCCCGCTGGACCTGGTCCACTTCACCGCCGAGGCCGTCGAGGAGCTGTCGGCGGAGATGCCGGGCTTCCGACGGGCGCTGGACGCGGTGGCGGAGTCCCGGCTGGGATGATGCGCCGGTGAGCGAGGACCAGGACGGCGACGAGACCCTCCCGGCGGACGGGTCCCTGGGGGACGCGGTGCAGCAGCTCGAGGAGCGGCTGCTGGACGGACGCCCCCGACTGACCCGCCAGGAGGTCGCCGACGCCGCCGGGGTGCCGATGATGCTGGCCGAGGAGCTCTGGCGGCTGCTCGGCTTCGCCCGCGTCACCGACGACGACGTCGCGTTCACCGACGCCGACGTCGAGGCGTTGCGGCTCACCCACGACCTCCTGCGCCTCGGCGTGCTCGACGCCGACTCGCAGGCCGCGCTCGTACGGACGTGGGGGCGCAGCTTCGCCCGCCTGGCCGAGTGGCAGACCTCGCTGATGGCCCGGGTCGCCCTCGAGGACGGGCAGGACCCGGCCGGGCAGCTGGCCCGGTTCGCCGACGACGTGCTGCCCCGCATCGACAAGCTCCAGTCCTACGTCTGGCGCCGCCACCTGACCAGCGCCGCGGGACGCCTGCTCACCTCCGCCGGCGGGGCGCAGCACGCCGCCGAGGCCGTCTCGACGCAGACCGTGTGCTTCGTCGACATCGTGGGGTACACCGCGCACAGCCGGTCGCTGGACGAGTCCGAGCTGGTGGCGTGGCTGGAGTACTTCGAGGACCAGTGCGCCGGCATGTCGCTGGACGCCGGCGCCCGGATCATCAAGAACATCGGCGACGAGGTGCTCCTGGTCGCCGACGCCCCCGGACCCATGGTCGGTCTGGCGCTGGCGATGACCGCGCGCGGGGAGGACGAGGCCGACCGCTTCCCGCGGGTACGCGCCGGCGTCGCGACGGGCGAGGTGGTCAGCCGGCTCGGTGACGTCTTCGGCTCCACCGTCAACGTCGCCGCCCGGCTGACGTCGGTCTCGCGGCCCGGCCGGGTGCTGGTCGACGCCGGCACGCACGACGCGCTGGCGCCCGCCGAGGCGACGGCGGACGCCGACGACGCGCCGGCGTACCGGTTCAAGCGGGTGCGGCGGGTCTCGGTGAAGGGGTTCGCACGGCTGGCGGCGTGGACGGTGCGGACGCGCTCGGTGGGCTGAGCGCCTCCCGGGGGCGGGACTTGACGGGCAGGTCTCGAACTCGTCGGCCTTTGCAAAGGCCGACAGGTTCGGAAGTCCCCGGTCGGCCGGGGACGTCCCGCCCGGCCGACCTCAGCGGATCGTGACCTGCCGGTTCGCCAGGCCCGACCGTGCGGAGCGCTCCTCCGAGGTGAGCGGGGCCTTCTCGGCCAGGGCGGCGTCGAGCGCGGTCTTGAAGTCGGCGGCGGGGTCCTCGAGCGCCTCCGCGCCGGTGCCGACGGGCAGGTCCCAGACCGGGGTGAGCAGGCCGTGGGCGCGGAACATGCCGACCAGGCGCCCTTCCGGGATCAGCGTGTCGGTGCCCGCGGCGTGGAGCCGGGCCAGGGCGTCGAGCAGCTCGCCCTCGGGCTCGGGCATCACCCAGCGCAGGTGCTCCTTGGAGCCCATCCGGGTCCAGTAGGCCGACGCGACCGAGGCCAGGCGGGCGGTCGGCGCGGCCTGGTCGTCGGCCTGCTCGAGCAGCTCGGCGACCTCGGGCGACTGGTCGGACTCCTCGACCCAGTAGCCGTACCCCTCGTGCACCGTGATGTCGAGGGGGGCGTCGACGACGAGGTCCTGCAGGCGGGGGCCCGGGCCGGGGGCGTCGGTGAGGCCGACGGCGCCGGGCTCGGCCTCGAGCGCGGCGAGCAGCACGGCGGCCAGGTCGCGCGACGGGTCGCCGAAGGAGTGCTGGACCTGGAGCCCCAGGAGCACCTCGCCGGAGTCACGCACGACGGCCGGCACGGCGCCGGGGGCCAGGGTGCACAGCGTGACGGTGCGCCCGTGGGCGTCGACGTCGTCGCGCAGGGTCAGCGGGGCGGTCGCGGCGGGGACGAGCTCGCGCAGGGCGACGACGTCGCCCTCGGAGGCCAGGCCCTCGAAGGGGCGCGCCACGTACACGTCGCCGCCGCCGGCGGCACCGTGGCACGCCTTGTAGCGCTTGCCCGACCCGCACGGGCAGGGCTGACGGGGACCGACCTCGCCGGGCTCGGTGGGGGTGGTCTCGGCGCGCTGCCGGTTGCGGTTCTTCTTGGCCATGGCCGCAACCTATCCGGCCTCAGGCGCCGGGGGCGGAGCGCCCGCCGGGACGCCCGTCGAGCAGGCCGATCAGGTACGCCGGGCGGTCGGTGATCACGGTCGTCACCCCGAGGTCCTGGCAGAGCCTCAGCTCCTCGGCGGTGTTGACCACCCAGACGTGGACCTCGTGGCCGCTGCGGGCCAGCCGCTTGCCGTACTTGCGGTGCTCGGTGAGGTCGTCCATCCCTGGCCCGACCAGCCAGTCCCGCCCGATCGCGCGTCTGAGCATCGGCCAGGCCGCGGGCCGGTCGATGAGCTGGACGAGCTGGACGCCCGGGGCGAGCCGCTCGACGCGCTGCAGGGCGGTGAAGGAGAAGCTCATCACCCGCGCCGGGGAGCCGGCCCGGTCCCACCCGAACTCCCCCAGCATCTCGACCAGCCGCTTCTCGACCAGGCCGCCGTAGCGGGTCGGGTGCTTGGTCTCGATCGCGACCTCGACGCGGCGGTCGAGGTCGGCGACGTGCTCGAGCAGCTTGCGCAGCGTCAGCACCCCGCTGGTCGCCGGGTCGGGCTCGGCCGCCTCGTCGTCGAGGTCGGCCCAGGGGTTCTTCCAGCTGGCGAAGTCGAGCTCGGCGATCTCGGCCAGCTCCATGGTGGACACCGCCCCGGGCGAGGCGGCGGTGCGCCGCAGGTCGCGGTCGTGCACGCAGATCAGGTGCCCGTCGGCGGTCAGCCGCACGTCGCACTCCAGCCCGTCCGCACCGGCGTCGAGCGCGGCGAGGTAGGCGCGCAGCGTGTGCTCGGCGTTGTCGTGGCTCGCGCCGCGGTGAGCGACGACCTTCGGCCTCATGACTCCATGGTGGCAGGGTCAGCGGCGCGCGGGTGGGAGGGCGGTCACCGGGCCCGCAGGTACTTCCCGAAGTGCGGCACGGTGAACGCCACGCTCCCCCGCTCGGCGGAGTAGACGAGGCCCTTCTTGATCAGCCCGTCGCGGGCCGGGGAGAGCGACTGCGGCTTGCGGGCCAGGTGCTCGGCGATGCCGGCGGTGGCCACGGCGAGGTCGTCGGCGTCGACGCCGAGGTCGGCCATCGCGGTCATGTAGTCGCGCTCGGCGGGGGTGGCGCGGTCGTACCGGGCGCCGAAGAACCCGATCGCGAGCTCCTGCTCGGCCTCGGGTGCGGCGGCGCGGACGTCCTCGACGGCGATCGGGGAGCCGACCGCGGCGTCCCAGGTGACCTTGCCGTAGGCCTGCACGAAGTAGGGGTAGCCGTCGGTGAGCGCGTAGAGCTCGTCGAGGGCCGCGTCGTCAAAGGTGACCCCCTCGGTGGCCGCCGGCAGCCGCCAGGCCCGGTCGGCCATCTCGCGCGGGAGGCGGTCGACGGAGACGTAGCGGAAGAGGCGCTCGGCGTACGACTTGGACGCCGCGAGCGCGACCGGGAGGTGCGGCAGGCCCGCGCCGACCACGATCAGCGGGGCGCCCTGCTGACTGATCTCGTGGCACGCGCCGCAGAGCGCGGCCAGCTCCTCGATCGAGATGTCCTGCATCTCGTCGATGAAGAGCCCCACGCCGACGCCGAGGTCGCCGGCCAGGGTGGCGACGTCGGTGAACAGCTCGACGAGGTCCAGCTCGAGGTCGCCGGAGTCGGCGCGTCCGCGGGTCGCCGGGACGTCGGTCGGCGGCGTCCAGCGGACACCGGCCGAGCGGGCCGTACGCCGCTCCTCGACCGTGGCGCGCAGGGCGAACGACTTCAGGGTGCCGGCGACCTCGTCGACCCGGTCGGGGTCGCGGTGGCGGTGGGCGACCTCGCGGACGGCGGCGTGCACGGCCTGGGCGACCGGGATCCGGATGCTCTGGTCGGGGCGCGCCTCGATCTTGCCGGTCCCCCACGCCCGGCGCACGGCCTCGCCGCGCAGCGCGTTGAGCAGCACGGTCTTGCCGACCCCGCGCAGCCCGGAGAGCACCATCGAGCGCTCCGGGCGCCCGGCGCCGACGCGTTCCAGGGTGACCTCGAACTGCCCCAGCTCGCGGTCGCGACCGGCCAGCTCGGGGGGACGCTGCCCCGCGCCGGGGGCGTACGGGTTGCGGATCGGGTCCATGTCAGGACCGTATCGGTGTGTCTAGCGCCAGCCCTAGATGGCGGCGGGCCGGGCGTGGCGCGCGTGGTGGCCGGTGACGGGGACGGCGCGGGCGGCGGCCGGGTGGCCGTCGGCGTACGCCTGGTCCAGCCCCGTCTGCAGCACCTGCATCAGCTGCGCGGCCTCGGGGAGCCCGAGCCGGAAGGAGCCGGTGCAGACGTTGTCGCGCCACAGCGACAGCACGATCAGGTCCTTCTCGGAGTGCCACGAGACCCGCATGGCGCGCTCGGCCCCGCGCGCGTCGAGGAAGATCGCGCCCGTCTCGGGCAGGGGGTGCGGGAGTGGCACCCCTCCATCCTGCCCGCGCGGGGGTCCGGAGGGAAGAGAAAGTCGACAAAGTGGGGTGTGGCCCGGGGCGACGCATCCCTCGCCGGTGGCGGCGGTCGTCCCTAGGATGACGCCATGCCGGAGCTTCCCGAGGTCGAGGCGCTGGCCCTCGACCTGCGCCAGCGGCTCGACGGCCGGGCGATCACCAAGATCCACCTGGCCGCGTTCAGCGCGCTGAAGACCTACGACCCGCCGCTGACCGCGCTGGAGGGGACGCTGGTCGACGACGTCACCCGGCACGGCAAGTTCCTCGACATCGAGGCCTCCGGCACGCACCTCGTGCTGCACCTGGCCCGCGCGGGGTGGGTGCGCTGGCGCGACGAGGTCCCCGAGAAGCCGCCGAGCGCGAGCAACAAGTCGCCCCTGGCGCTGCGGGTGGTCCTCGACCCCGAGGCCGGGCTCGACGTGACCGAGGCCGGCACCCGCAAGTCGCTCGCGGCCTACGTCGTGCGCGACCCGCTCGACGTGCCCGGCATCGCCAGCCTCGGCCCCGACCCGCTCACCGACGACTTCACCCTCGACGCCTTCAAGGTGATCCTCGAGCGCGAGGGCCGCAAGCAGGTCAAGGGCGTGCTGCGCCACCAGGGCACGATCGCCGGCATCGGCAACGCCTACTCCGACGAGCTGCTCCACGCCGCGCGGATGTCGCCGTACAAGCCCGCGAGCAGCCTGGACGAGGAGGAGGTGCAGACGCTGTACGCCGCGATCCGCGGCGTGCTCGGCGACGCGGTCGCGCGCAACCGGGGTCTCGCGGCGAGCGAGCTCAAGGGCGAGAAGAAGACCCACATGGCCGTGCACGGGCGGACGGGCGAGGCGTGCCCCGTCTGCGGCGACACCGTGCGGGAGGTGTCCTTCGCCGACTCGAGCCTGCAGTACTGCCCGACCTGCCAGACCGGCGGGAAGCCGCTGGCGGACCGGCGGACGAGCAAGTTCCTGAAGTAGGTGGCGTTCCTCAGTCCTGGGCGTAGGGCTGCGGGACGTCGGCCGGCATCGCGTCCGCCGTGCCCAGCCGGACCGGGTGCCGCCGACGGAGGAGCATCCGCTGCTGGATCCCTTCGAGCCGACTGCCCGGATCGGTCCCCTCGTTGGCATCCATCCCGACGAGCCACACCAGTCCCCGACGCCCGCCCCCGTCGGCGCCGACGAGCGCGACGGCGTACGTCAGTCGGTCACCGGCCTGGTGCTGGGCCCAGTCGACGACCTGGAGGAGGTCCGCACCGATGACGTCGTAGGTGTCCGTCCACGCACCTGGCACGTCACCGGCGCCGCCGTGCAGGTAGACGCGGAACCGTGGGTGGTCGTCCTCCCACGACGAGTCGCGCTCGTCGACCTGGAAGACCTCGACGTCGCCGGGCGCGGCGCGCGCCGGGGTGGTGTCGGCGGGGAGTCCTCTCGCGCTCACCGACGGAGGGTATCCGCGGACGCGCCTGCCCCGCCCGGACTTTCCCGGGGTCCGCACACCTCACCCCTCGGCGGCTTGGGCCTCGGGGAGGATTGCAGAGTGCCTGGAACTCCTCAGCTGATCACCGTCGACCGCCCCCGCGACCCCGACGGGGTCGTCCTGTTCCTCCACGGTGGCGGGTCGCGCCGCGACTCCGCCGCGGTCAGCCCGACCCAGCTGTCGGTGCTGCGGATGATCCCGGTCGCGCAGCGGGTGCGCCGCGCCGGGCGGGGACGGCTGGCGGTCTACCGGCTGCTGAACTCGGTGCGCGGGTGGGACGCGTCCCGGACCCCGGTCCAGGACGTCGAGTGGGCGCTGGACCAGGTCCGCGCCGAGCTCCCCGCGGCTCCCGTGGCGCTGGTCGGCCACTCGCTCGGGGGCCGGGCGGCGCTGCTCGCCGGTGACCGGCCGGCCGTACGCACGGTGGTCGCGCTGAACCCGTACGTCTTCCCCGACGACGCCCCGGACCTGCGCGGACGCCACGTCCTCTTCGTGCACGGCGACGAGGACCGGATCGCCAGCCCGGCCAAGGCCGAGGCGGTCGCGCGCCGGCTGATGCGCACCACCGACGTCGGGTTCGTGACCGTCACCGGCGGCAAGCACGCGATGCTGAAGCACGGGGCGACCTTCGAGAAGGCCGCCGCCGACTTCGTGGCCGCCACCCTGCTCGGCGACGACAGCGGCGGCCCCGCCGCGCGGGTGCTCGCCGGCGAGCAGTGGGTGACGTCGTGACGCCGCCCGTCCACCCGACGCCGATACCCTCCGCGCCATGCGGCTGATCCTCGTCCGGCACGGCCAGACCTCCTCCAACGTGGCCGGCGCGCTCGACACCGACGAGCCCGGTGCCGACCTCACGGAGCTCGGCCGGCGCCAGGCCGCGGCCGTCCCCGGGGCGCTGGCCGACGAGGACGTGACGGCGGTCTACGCCTCCCCCCTCGTCCGCACCCAGCAGACCGCCTCCCCGCTCGCCGAGGCGCGCGGGCTGCCGGTCGTCGTGCGACGCGGGCTCGAAGAGGTCTCCGCCGGCGACCTCGAGATGCGGACCGACGAGGAGGCCGTGCTGGCGTACGTCGACCTGCTCCGCTCCTGGATGCACGTGGACCGCGACCGCCGCCTTCCCGGCGGCGAGGACGGCACCTCCTTCCTGGCCCGCTTCGACGCCGTCGTCGCGGACCTCGCCGAGGCGCACGGGCCCGACGACACCGTCGTGGTGGTCAGCCACGGGGCGGCGATCCGGGTCTGGACGGCCGTCGCCACGGCGATGTCACCGGAGCACGCCGCCGAGCTGCACGTCTCGAACACCGCGGCCGCGGTGCTCCAAGGCTCACCCGACGACGGGTGGGAGCTGGTCTCGTGGACCGGGGACCCCCTCGGCGGGCCCGAGCTCCTCGACCTGTCCGCGCACGACGTCACGGGGGACGACGTCGAGGACTGAGCCTCCCGAATCGTTTGCGACCGCCCACCGGTCGATGGGTGATCTGCACTCACCAGGTGCATGCAGATCACCCATCGACCCACCGGGGGCCGGTCTCGAGACGCTCGCTGCGCTCGCTCCTTGACCACCGGCGTGCCCACCGGTCCGCAACCGTCACCTCGACGCGCCGCGAGCGTCATCTCGGCTGTCCGGAAGCGTCATCTCGGCGGTGCCCGCCGGGCCTGGCGTACCCCGCCGTGGCAGGCTCGGGGCATGAGCGAGGTCCCCACCGTCACCCTGGACGCCGTCCCGAACCCCCTGCCCGAGCGGCTGCCCGTGATCGACGTGCGCGAGCAGCACGAGTGGGACGCCGGGCACATCGAGGGGGCGCGGCACCTGCCGATGAGCCAGCTCGTGGAGCGGCTCGACGAGGTGCCCGAGGGCCAGGTGCTGGTGACCTGCAAGGTCGGGGGCCGCTCGGCGCAGGTCGTGGCCTACCTCGTCCAGCAGGGCCACGACGTGGTCAACCTCGACGGCGGGATGCTCGAGTGGGAGGCCGCCGGGCGGCCGATGGTCAGCGAGGACGGCCAGCCGCCCCGGGTGGTCTGAGCAGGTCCGACCCTCAGCGCTGGTCGAAGGCCGGTGGGAGCGGCGTGGCGAACAGGCGCGGCAGCGCGGCGAGGTAGTCGGCCCGGCCGATCTCGGTGATCCCGAGCGACTCCAGGTGCGGCGTCGCCCACTGCACGTCGACCAGCCGCGGTCCCTCGGCCGATCCCTCGCGCAGCAGGTCGACCAGCCCGACCAGGGCCACCTTCGAGGCGTCGCGGACCCGGTGGAACATCGACTCCCCCGCGAACAGCCCGCCGAGGGCGAGCCCGTACAGGCCGCCGACGAGCTCGCCGTCCTGCCAGGCCTCGACGGAGTGCGCCCAGCCCAGCGCGTGCAGGCGCTGGTAGGCCCCCGCCACGTCGTCGGTGATCCAGCCGTGCGGTCGGCGGGGGTCGGCGCAGGCCTCGACGACCTCGGCGAAGACGGTGTCGACGCGGATCTCGGTGTCGCGGCAGGAGCGGCGCAGCGAGCGCGGGACCCGCAGGTCGTCGAGCCGGAGCACGCCGCGGCGGACCGGGCTGAACCAGTACATCGGGTCACCGGCGTCCCCGGCGGGCATCGGGAAGATGCCGTGCCGGTAGGCCTCCAGCAGCGTGCCCGGCTCGAGATCGGCGCCGATCGCGACCAGGTCGTCGGTCTCGTCGTGCGCCGAGGCGTCCCCGAAGATCCAACCGGTGGCAGGGGGCTCGACGGGCACGGGGCGACCGTAGCGGCTCCGCGGACCCCCCACGCCCGCCGACCGGGTGGTCGGGCCGTCCCTAGGATCGACGGCATGGGTATGATCAAGAACCAGATCGGCAAGCAGCTCGGATCCCGCGTCACGGGGTTCGCGCCGGGGCTGACCACCTCCTTCGTACGTGAGGCGCTCTCGCGCGCCATCAACGGCGTCGGCCCCCTCCCCGCCGCGGCGCAGGCGGCGGAGAAGCAGCTGGCCGAGCAGAAGGGCGACCGGGACAAGGCGGTGCGCGAGCTGGTCGAGAACCACGTCCGCTTCGCCGGCGCCCAGGGCTTCGTGACCAACATCGGCGGCCTGGTGACCGCGCCGCTGACCATCCCCACCAACGTGACCGGCCTCGCCCTGCTGCAGTGCCGGATGGTCGCCGGCATCGCGCACCTGCGCGGCTACGACCTCGAGGACCCCAAGGTGCGCAACGCCATCCTGGTCACGGTCCTCGGCGAGGACACCGTCGAGGACCTGGTGAAGGCCAACAAGCTCCCCGCCCCGCCGATGGCCCTGGCCACCGCACCGGTGCACGACGAGGCGCTGGACGCCACGGTCTCCCGCGAGGTCGCCAACTCGATCATCAGCCGGATCACCGGCAAGCGCCTCGCGATCACCGTGAGCCGCCGGGTGCCGGTCGTCGGCGGCGTCGTGGGCGCGAGCGCCGACGGCTACGCCACCTGGAAGATCGGGCGCTACGCCGAGCGCGAGCTCCTGCCGCGCGCCGCGCGGTAGACCCGCATCGACACCCGGCCCGCGCGCGAGCCCTCGAGCCCGCGCACGATCCGCTCGCGGTGCAGGAAGGACGGCCGGAGGTAGGACCGCGCGAGCGCCTCGCGAACGTCGGAGAGCTGACGTCGCAGGTCGTCCTCGACCTCGCGGGCCCGGGCCCGCTCGGCGGCCCGGTCCTCGCGCTCGCGCACCTGCTCCTGCAGCACTGCCCCGATGGTGGCCAGCGCGGCGTCGGCGACCTCGGCCTCGTCGGGGTGGTCGGGGTCGGCGAAGTCCTCCGCGGCGACCGTGGGCCGGGAGAGCAGGTCATCGAGGTCGCCCACGACGTCGTACCCGCGGTCGCGGACCTCGGCGACCCACCGCGACTGCAGCTCGTGCAACCAGTCGTGCAGGTCGGGGGGGACCGCCAGCCGCGGTGAGTCGCGGCGTGGGGAGAGGGTCTGGTGCGCCACCAGCTCGCGGACGAGCTCCCGGTAGTGCGCCGGGGGGACCACCTTGTTGGTGCTCGCGTTGATCCGGCGCAGGAGGGCGGTCTCGGGCACGCCCATCGAGGGGTTGGAGCGGGTGGTCTCCAGCTCGAGGTCGAGGCCGTCGAGGCCGAAGGCGGAGGAGAACCGCTGCCACAGCAGGTCGGGGTCGCCGCCGGGCGGCGGCACCGTGATCAGGTGCACCCGCTCGGGCGGGACGTGCGCGCCCCACCGGTCGAGGATGTCCGGGATCTCCTGCACCGCCCAGAACCAGCTGCCGATCCGGGTGGAGCGGTCCGGGTCGCGCAGCCTGGCCAGGAAGCGCTCGTAGGTCAGCGTGTTGCGGTGCTTGACGTTCTCCTGCCACTCCGCCGGGACCTGGCGGACGAGGTCGCGCCCGGACAGCAGCAGGTGGATCTCGGCGGGCTCGCGGCCGGGCTCGTCGAAGGAGGCCAGCGCCTCGGCGGCCTGGGTGGCGCTCGCACGCGCCAGGATCTCGTGGCTGACGATCGAGGTGCCGTCGTGCGCACGCACCTGGGCCGCGAGCTCGTCCCACCGCCCGAGGGCCTCCTGCTCCAGGCCGCCCCAGGGCAGCCGCATCAGGTCCAGCGCGGCCAGGAAGTGGGCGTCGAAGCGGTCGGCGGGGTAGAGCACGCCGTGCTCCAGGAGGAGCTCCCGGTTCCGGAACAGCACGTCCTGGAGGTAGGACGTCCCGGTCTTGGGAGTGCCGACGTGCACCAGCACCCGACGCGTCATGCCTGTTGCCCTCCGTGATCGGATCCGTGGTCCGGCACCAGCCCCTGGGCCAGCAGCGACACGGCGATCCCGAGCACGCGCTCGGGATCCGGGACGTCACGACCGGGTCGGTCCGGTACGACCCCTGGTCGGCCCGGAAGCAGGTCGTCGACGTCGCCCGCGACAGCGTAGCCAGCCCGGAGCACCCGGCGGCGCTGCCGGACGGCACGGCGCGCCGCCCACTCGGCGTGCTCGGCCGGCACCCGGGGCAGGGGCCCGGTGACCAGGGCGCTCGACGCGGGTCGCGCGGCCTCCGCAGCGAGGGCGGGGAGGAACCGCTCGCGCAGCAGGGTCGCGTGCTCGTGCGGAGGGGCCACCACGGCCAGGGCCACCCGGACGCGCCGGGCGAGCTCGACCGCGTCGCCGCCCGGGCCACGGGCGCCCCACGGGCCGAGCGCGGTGCCCGGGTCCAGCCGGCGCACTCCGGTGAGCCGCCCGAGCGCGGCCGGGTCGGTGACCACGACGACCCGCGCCGCACCCACCCGCGAGGCCCACGCGTCGGCCTGGCCGGCCACGTCGGCACCAGGTGGCAGGGCACCGCCGGCCCGGGCCGCGACCCAGTCCGGCCACGCCGGCGCACCCTCGTGGAGCACCCGGTGGGCCCAGGTGCGGGCGAGCAGGTCCGGCACCGACCCGCCGAGGACGAGGACCCGGGGCCGCCGCCCGCCGGGAGGGCGTCCGCGGCGGCGCAGCTCCTCGCGGACCCGGTCCGCGAGCCACGGGTCGCCGGCGACCCGGTAGCCGCCGCCCGCCGCCCGCCGCAGCCGGGAGGTACGGGTCGGGGGCACCGTCGCGGGACGGGTCACCGGGGCTCCGGGCAGCGCGTCGGCCAGCAGCAGCACCGCGACCCGCAGCAGCTCCTCGGTCGGCACGTCGGCGGGGTCGAGCGGGAGGGGGCCGAAGCGGCCGCGCGGTCCCCCGGCAGCGGCAGGTCGGCGCGGCCACGGTCGAGCCCGCTGGCGAGGAGGACCCGGTCGCGCGCGGCGACGGGCAGGTCGCCGGCGGCGTTGACCCGACGCAGCAGCTCGAGCTGCTGGGCGCCCGGGAGCACCCGGGGACCGGTCGAGGCCGGGCCGCCGGGGCTGTCGGGGCCGCCGGGGCTGTCGGGGCTGTCGGCCGGCGCGGACCATCCGGCCCAGGGCGTGGACCCCCCGTCCCGCAGGTGGGCCACCCAGGACCAGGCCCGGATCGCAGCCGGGTCGCTCACCTGGTCCGGATCCGGCGGGCCGCCTCGGCGCGGACCCGCCCGGGCAGCGAGCGCTCCGGCATCGGACGGCGGGCGGCCTCCTCGGTCATGGCCGTGAGCGCCCGCATCGCCACCCGGAGCCGCCACTTGCGCGTCGTCTTGTCGGGGTCGTTCCAGTCCTCCTCGGCGATCGGGCGCGGCTCGAGCTCGTCGAGGTCGCCGACGACGTCGATGCCCGCGGACTCCACCCAGGTGCGCCAGCGCGCGGTCTCCTCCTGCGCCCAGTCGAGCAGCCGCGGGGGCATCCGCACCGGCGAGGAGTGGCTGCTGCCGCTGACGAGGCTGTCCTCGGCGAGCAGGTTGCGGATCAGGTAGTCGTAGTCCGGTCCGCGGCGCACCTTGCGGTCCAGCGCCTCGTTGAGCGCGCGCACCACCTCGGTCTCGGCCGCCCCCATGGAGGCGTTGCGGCGGTCGCTGGGCCGCGGTGCCCAGGCCGGGTCGATGCCGGTGACCGCGCAGAAGCGGGTCCAGAGCAGGTCACCGGGGGTGCCGCTGGGCGGCACCGTGACCAGGTGGACCCGCTCGGGCGGCAGCCCCTCGGACCACCGACCGAGCGCCGTGGGCAGGTCGAAGGCGTGGGCGAACCACGCCGAGCGGCGACGGAACTTCTTCACGAACACGGCGTAGGACCACGTCCGGCCCTGCTTGATGCTCTCCTGCCACGCGGCGGGCACCTGCCGACCGAGGTCGCGCGCGGTGTAGACGACGTGCAGCTCGGAGCCGTCGGCGGTCAGGTCACGCTTGGCGCGGGCCACCGCCTCGGCCTTGGCCGGGGCGAGGATCTCGTGGCTGACCACGACGGTGCCGCTGGTCGCGCGCACCTTCTTGACCAGCGCCTCCCAGGCGCCCTCGGCGTGGCCGGGCGCGCCGCCCCAGTCCTGGCCGAGCAGGTCCAGGGCGGCTCGGAACTGGAACAGCGCGGGGCTGACCAGGCGCGAGCCGGTCGGCACGTGCACGCCGTGCCGGGCCAGCGACCGGGCGTTGAGCGTCAGCCGGTCCTGCAGGTAGGTGGTGCCGGTCTTGGGTGCCCCGACGTGGAGGAAGACGCGACGCGGGGCGGTTCGGCTCACGTCGGCGATTGTGCCGTACCGCTCCCGAGCGCCCGCACCACGGCCGACGGGCTGGGCCGTCCGAGCTGCCCGGCCATCCAGGTCGACGTCGCCACGAGCGACGCGAGGTCGACGCCGTGCCCCACGCCGAGGCCGTCGAGCAGCCACACGAGGTCCTCGGTGGCGAGGTTGCCCGTGGCGCTCTCGGCGTACGGGCAGCCGCCGAGGCCCCCGGCGGAGGCGTCGAAGGTGGTGATCCCGGCGCGCAGCCCGGCCTGCACGTTCGACAGCGCCTGGCCGTAGGTGTCGTGGAAGTGCAGCGCCAGCCGCTCCGGGCCGATCCCGGCGTCGCCGAAGGCCTCCACCAGGGCCACCACGTGGCCGGCGGTGCCGACCCCGATGGTGTCGCCGAGGCTGAGCTGGGAGGCGCCGAGGTCGAGCAGCCGGCGCCCGGCGTCGACGACCTGCGCCAGCGGCACCGGGCCCTCCCAGGGGTCGCCGAAGCACATCGACACGTACGCCCGGACGTCGGCGCCGGCCGCCAGCGCACGGTCGACGACCGGCGCGAACATGGCGTGCTGCTCGTCCAGCCCGCGGTTGAGGTTCTTGCGGGCGAAGGTCTCCGTGGCGGAGCCGAACACCGCCACGTGGCGCATCCCGAGCTCGAGCGCCCGGTCGAGCCCCCGCTCGTTGGGCACCAGGACCGGCAGCGCGCGCGCATGGTCGCCCAGGTCGTCGACCAGGGACCCGACCAGGTCGGCGGCGTCGGCCAGCTGGGGCACCCAGCGGGGGTGCACGAAGCTGGTCGCCTCGACCACGGGCAGCCCGGCGGCGAGCAGCCGGCGCACGAACTCGGCCTTGACCGGGGTCGGGACCAGCTCCTGCTCGTTCTGCAGGCCGTCGCGGGGGCCGACCTCGTAGATCGTGACGTGCTCGGGCATCCCGGGCGCGGGGACGGCCATCGGCAGGCCGGGCGGCCGGCTCACGACGCGTCCCCCGGCCCGTCGCCCGGCCCGTCGCCCGGCCCGTCGTCGGGGTCGACCCGGACCACGACGTGGCCCATCGGGACCTGGTCGCCCACCGCGGCGCCGACGCCGGCGACGACGCCGTCGTGCGGGGCGGTCAGCGCCAGCTCCATCTTCATGGCCTCGACCGCGCCGAGCCGTTGGCCGGCCACCACCCGGTCGCCGACCGCGACGGCCAGGTCGATGACCGTGCCCGGCATCGGGGAGGTCACGTCGGCGTCACCGACGGCGACCTCGCCGCGCCGGGCCGGGTCGGGGCGCTCGAAGCGCCACGGGTGGCCCTCGACGAGGGCCCAGGCGCCGGCGCGGTCGACCACGACCGGACCCCGGTCGTCCGCGGTGCCGTCGTCCGCGGTGCGGGGCGGGCCGCCGAGGACCACCGGCACCTCGTGCACCTCCCCCGCGGGGTCGAGGAGCGTGACCGAGACCGGGCGCGCCGGCCCGGCGCTGCGCCACCCGTCGAGCGCCTCCCAGGGCCCGGGGCCGGCGACGAGGTGCTCGTCGGCCCAGGCCTGGGCGGCGTGCCCGGCGGCGTGCGGGGGCTGTGCCGGCGCGGTCAGCAGCTCGTCCGCCGCCGTCCCGTCCAGCCAGGAGGTGTGCACCTCGCCGGTGCGGAAGGCCTCGCTCGCGACCAGCCGCCGCAGGAAGCCGGTGTTGGTGACCACGCCCAGCACGGCGGAGTGGTCCAGCGCGGTCACCATCGCCGCCAGCGCGGCGTCGCGGTCGGCCCCGGTGGTGACGACCTTCGCGAGCATCGGGTCGTACGCCGTGCCGACCGTGCCGCCCTGCTCGACGCCCCACTCGTGGCGGGCGCCGTCCGCGCGCAGCAGCCGGTGGACCCGGCCGGTCTGGGGGACGAACCCGGCGTACGGGTCCTCGGCGTAGACGCGGACCTCGACGGCGTGGCCGGTGCAGGTGATCTCGTCCTGGGCCAGCGGCAGCGGGAGGCCCTGGGCGACCGTGAGCTGCCAGGCGACGAGGTCGACCCCGGTGACCTCCTCGGTGACGGGGTGCTCGACCTGGAGGCGGGTGTTCATCTCCAGGAAGTAGGCACCGGCGTCCGGCCCGTCGCCGTCGACGAGGAACTCGACCGTGCCGGCGCCGGTGTAGCCGACCTCCTGGCACAGCGCGACGGAGGAGTCGAGCAGGCGGCGGCGGACCGTCTCGTCGAGGTACGGCGCCGGCGCCTCCTCGACCACCTTCTGGTGGCGCCGCTGCGCCGAGCAGTCCCGCTCGAAGAGGTGCACGACGTGGCCGTGCTCGTCGCCGACGACCTGGACCTCGACGTGGCGCCCGCGCTCCACGAAGGTCTCGACCAGCAGCGTGTCGTCGCCGAAGGCCGAGCGCGCCTCGCGGCGGGCCCGCGCGACGGCGGCGTCGAGGTCGGCGGCGTCCCGCACGACGTGCATGCCCTTGCCGCCGCCGCCGGCCGCGGCCTTGACCAGCACGGGGTAGGCGTCGGCCGGGACGCCGTCCTCGGGGTAGCGCGGCGTGACGGGGACACCGGCCCGCTCGGCGACGTCGCGGGCGTGGTCCTTGCGGCCCATCAGGTCGATCACCTCGGGCGTGGGCCCGATCCAGACCAGCCCCGCGTCCCGGACGGCGCGGGCGAAGCCGGCGTTCTCGGACAGGAACCCGTACCCGGGGTGCACCGCCTCGGCGCCGGACTCGGCGGCCGCGGCCAGCAGCCGCTCGACCGAGAGGTACGACTCCGCGGCGGGCGTCGGCCCGAGGCGGACGGCGGTGTCGGCCTCGCGCACGAACGGGGCGCGGGCGTCGGCGTCGGAGTAGACCGCGACGGTGCGCAGGCCGGCGGCGCGGCAGCCGCGGATGACGCGGCGCGCTATCTCGCCGCGGTTGGCGACGAGCACGGAGGTGAAGCGCTGCTGCGGGGTCATCGGGTCCTCACATCCGGAAGACGCCGAAGTGCGGCGTCTCCGGGATCGGGGCGCGGGCGGCGGCGGCGAGGCCGAGCCCGAGCACGCGGCGGGTGTCGACGGGATCGATGACGCCGTCGTCCCAGAGACGGGCGGTGGAGTAGTAGGGCGAGCCCTGCTCCTCGTACTGGGCGCGGACCGGGTCCTTGAACGCCTCCTCCTCCTCGGCCGTCCACTCCCCGCCGCGGGCCTCGATCCCGTCGCGGCGCACGGTGGCCAGGACGGAGGCGGCCTGCTCGCCGCCCATCACCGAGATCCGGGCGTTGGGCCACATCCACAGGAAGCGGGGGTCGTAGGCGCGCCCGCACATCCCGTAGTTGCCGGCGCCGTAGGAGCCGCCGATGACGACGGTCAGCTTGGGCACCACCGAGGAGGCCACGGCGGTGACCAGCTTGGCGCCGTCCTTGGCGATCCCGCCGTTCTCGTACTCGCGCCCGACCATGAAGCCGGCGATGTTCTGCACGAACAGCAGCGGGATGCCGCGCTGGTTGGCCAGCTCGACGAAGTGGGCGCCCTTGAGGGCCGACTCGCTGAACAGGATGCCGTTGTTGGCCACGATCGCGACCGGGTAGCCGTGGACGTGCGCGAACGCGCAGACCAGCGTCTCGCCGTAGAGCGGCTTGAACTCGTGCAGCCGCGAGCCGTCGACGACGCGGCGCAGCACCTCGCGGACGTCGTACGGCGTGCGCGGGTCGGCCGGGACGACGTCGTAGAGGCCCTCGGGGTCCTCGAGCGGCTCCTCGACCGGCTGGGGCTCCAGGTGCACCCGGCCGGGTCCGAGGGTGCCGACGATCGAGCGGACCAGGTCGAGGGCGTGCGCGTCGTCGTCGGCGAGGTGGTCGACCACCCCGGAGACCCGGGCGTGGACCTCGCCGCCGCCGAGCTCCTCGGCCGTGACGACCTCGCCGGTGGCCGCCTTCACCAGGGGCGGGCCGCCGAGGAAGATCGTGCCCTGGTCCTTGACGATCACGGTCTCGTCGCTCATCGCCGGGACGTAGGCGCCGCCGGCGGTGCAGGAGCCCATCACCGCCGCCACCTGGGCGATCCCGCGCGCCGACATCTGCGCCTGGTTGAAGAAGATCCGGCCGAAGTGCTCGCGGTCGGGGAACACCTCGTCCTGCAGCGGCAGGAACGCCCCGCCGGAGTCGACGAGGTAGACGCAGGGCAGGTGGTTCTCGGCGGCGACGGCCTGCGCGCGCAGGTGCTTCTTGACCGTGACCGGGTAGTAGGTGCCGCCCTTGACGGTCGCGTCGTTGGCCACGACGACGACCTCGCGCCCGGCCACCCGGCCGATCCCGGTGACCACGCCCGCGGCCGGGACCGCGTCGTCGTACATCCCGGTGGCCGCGAGCGGGCTGAGCTCGAGGAACGGGCTGCCGGGGTCGAGCAGCCGGTCGACCCGGTCGCGGGCGAGCAGCTTGCCGCGGGCGACGTGCTTGGCGCGGGCGGCCTCGCTGCCGCCGCGACGCACGGTCTCGAGCCGCGCGTGCAGCTGCGCGGTCTGGGTACGCAGGTCGTCGGTCACGGGGTCAGGTTAGCGATCGTTAACCGCCGCGTCGAGACCCGGCTCACGCGTCCGCGGGGTCCTCCTTCGCCGACCCGGCCCCGCCCTCGGCCTGGGCGTCGCCGTCGCGCGGCGGCCGGGTACGCATCGCGTACTCCCGCATGCCGACCATCGGGGACGGCGCGGCGATGCCGGGCCGTTCGATGCGCTCCTCACGCAGCGCCTTCATCAGCGCCGCCGCCATGAAGATCAGCACCACGCAGAACGGCAGGCCCGCGGCGATCGAGGCCGCCTGGAGCGCGGCCAGCGGATCGGCCCCCCGGCGGCGTTCGCCCCGGCGATGAGCAGCACGGACGCCAGCGCCCCCTCGGTGACCGCCCAGAACAGGCGCTGCTGCCAGACCGGGTTCGGGTCCCCGCCGTTGGTGAGGATGTCGACCACCAGCGAGCCGGAGTCCGACGAGGTGGCGAAGAACAGCACGACCACGAGCACCACCAGCACCGAGGCGAGGGTCGTGAGGACCTCCGGCGCGGGGAGCTGCTCGAAGAGCAGGAACAGGCTGCGCGGCGCGTCGTCGCCGGCCTGGTTCAGCGCGTTCTCCGGGTCGTCGCGCAGGATCGTCAGCGCCGAGTCGCCGAACACCGTCAGCCAGACCATCGAGGCGCCCACCGGCGCGAACAGCGCTCCGGCCACGAAGGACCGGATCGTGCGCCCGTAGGAGATGCGGGCCAGGAACATCCCGACGAAGGGCGCCCAGGAGATCCACCAGCCCCAGTAGAAGAGGGTCCAGCCGTTCTGCCACCCCTGGGCCTGCTCCCCGCCGTTGGGGAAGGTCTCCAGCCCGAGGCTCGGCAGCGTCTGGACGTAGGTGCCCACGTTGGCCGCGAGGGTGTTGACGAGGTCGCGGGTCGGGCCGAACACGAAGACGAAGAGCAGCAGGGCCAGGGCCAGCCAGAGGTTGGCCAGGGACAGGTTCCGGATCCCCTTGTCGACCCCGAGCATCACCGAGACGACCGCGACGGAGGTGATCGCCGCGATGATCAGCACCTGGACCAGGGTGTTGTTGGGGATCCCGAAGAGCTCGTTCAGGCCGGCCCCGACCTGGCGGCCCCCGATCCCGAGGGACGTGGCGAGCCCGAAGAGGGTGCCGAACACGGCGAGGATGTCGACCAGCGCCCCGGGCCAGCCGTAGATCCGGTCCCCGAGGAAGGAGTAGAAGGCCGACGCCGGACGGAGCGGCAGGCCGCGGCGGAAGGAGAAGTAGGCCAGCGACGTCCCGAGCACGATGTAGATCGCCCAGGGGTGCAGCCCCCAGTGGAACAGGGTGTAGTTCATCGCGTTGGCCGCGGCCTCGTCCGTGCCGGGGTCACCGGTGGGCGGGTTCAGGAAGTGGAAGACCGGCTCGCTGACCGCGTAGTAGACCAGGCCGATGCCCATCCCGGCGGTGAACAGCATCGCGAACCACGACAGGTTGCTGTACTCGGGCTCGGAGTCGTTGGGGCCCAGCTTGACCGAGCCGTAGCGGCCCAGCATCAGGTAGATCACGAACACCACGAAGCCGCTGGCGCCGAAGATGTAGAGCCACTCGAAGTTGCTGGTGATGAAGGACAGCACACTGTCGCTGACGGAGGCCACGCTCGGCGGCGAGACGACACCCCAGACGAGGAAGGCCAGCATCACCGCGGCCGAGCCGAGGAAGACGGGCGGGTTGGTGTGCTCCCTGAGGTAGGAACGCAAGATCTCGGTCCTTCTGGTCGGAGGTCTGGGACATCGTGCCGCCGCCCGAGGGCGACTACCACCGTAGGCGCCTCGGCGCCGGGTTGCACGTCGGCGGGAGGACGGTGGGAGGCCGGCGTGCGGCCGCCCGGTGCGGCCCCTAGCCTGTGGCCGTGACGACCAGCGCGGTCTCCCGCCGCGAGCAGATCCTCGAGACCGCGGCCGACCTGTTCGCCCGCCGCGGGTTCCACGGGGTGTCGGTCAGCGACATCGGCGCCGCCTGCGGCGTCTCGGGCCCGGCGCTCTACAAGCACTTCCCGTCCAAGGACTCGGTGCTGGCCGAGATGCTGGTCTCGATCAGCGAGCGGCTCCTGGGTGACGGCAGCCGCCGGGTCGCCGAGGCGACCGACCCGGTCGCGGGTCTCCGGGCGCTGATCGCCTTCCACGTCGACTTCGCGCTGGCCCACCCGGCGCTGATCGTGGTGCAGGACCGGGACTGGTCCTCGCTGCCCGGCGACGCCCGCGAGCGGGTGCGGACGCTCCAGCGCTCGTACGTCGACCTGTGGGCGGCTCAGTGCCGCGCGGCCGACCCCGCGCTCGGGCCGGCGCCGGCCCGGGCCCGCGCGCACGCGGTGTTCGGCCTGATCAACTCCACCCCCCACAGCGCGGTCCTGCCGCCGGCCGACATGGCCGCGCTGCTCCGCGCGATGGCCGAGGCGGCGCTGGGGGTGGCGCCGGCGGGCTGACGGCAGCCGGGGTGGGACAGCGGCCCGGCAGTCGTAGCGGGAAGGAACGAAGTACCTCGTCCCGTCGCCCGCACCGCGCTGACCTGTGGATCCAGGTCACCGGCCACGGCCGCGCCGACTTCCTTCCTTCCGACTACGCCGGCGGCGGGGCCTGCCGTACGGGCGCCGTTGCGCGGCTACGACACGTCGCCCCGGGCGTCGTCCGTGCCGCCCCGCTCGGCGGTCGGCAGCCGCTCGCGGTCCTGCTCCACGCGGTCGGCCAGGGGCGCGCCGCCGGGCAGCGCCCGCAGGAAGCGGCGGGCCAGCGCGTCGCGGCGTCCGGTGTGGGTGGGCAGGGCGGCGCGGGGGTTGACCAGGTCGCGGTAGCCCGCGACCGCCCAGCCGGTCGCCGCGACCGCGTCGAAGATCCCGGCCGCCGCGCGGCGGCGGGACGACGCCGCGAGCCCGAGCGCGCACAGCGCGTGCACCGCGTCCACCCAGACGCCCATCGCCAGGCCCTCGGGACTCGGCCGCGCCCCGGACAGCACGGCCTGGGTCAGGTGGCGCGTGCCCAGCACCCGCCCGGTCCAGATCATGACGGGGTCGTCGTCGATCGAGATCGCGCGCAGCAGCGGCGTCGGGCCGGCGAGCATCACCAGGCCCCAGGTGCCCCGGACGACCTCGATCCGCCGCACGGTCGTCTGCTCGTCCGGCCGGACCAGCGAGGTGGGGTCGATCCTCCAGAGCGCGACCCGGTCGAGCACCTCGCGCGGGGTGCGCACGGCTAGGAGCCCTGGTAGTCGCCGGCGCGCTTCTCGCGCAGCGCTGCCAGTGCCTCGGCGTGGTCGGCGGTGTGGTGCGCGAGGGCCTGCATGGCCGCGGACAGCTCCAGCACCGCGGCCTGGCCCTGGTGCTGGGAGGCCTTGAGCAGCTTCTTGGCCATCCGGGTCGCGTGCGGCGGGTTCTTCGCGACCCGGGCGGCCAGCGCGTGGGCGGCGTCGAGCAGGTCGTCGGGCTCGACGACCTGCGAGACCAGGCCCCAGTCCAGCGCGGTGGCGGCGTCGACCCGGTCCCCGGTCAGGGCCATCTCGGCGGCCCGGGCGGGTCCGACGGCCTGGGTCAGCAGCCAGGCGCCCCCGTCTCCGGGGATGATGCCGAGCTGGACAAAGGACTCGGCGAACCACGCGCGGCTGGAGGCCACCCGCAGGTCGCACATCAGGGTCAGGTCGCACCCGGCGCCGACGGCCGGCCCGTTGACCGCGGCGACGAACGGGGTCTCGCAGCGGGCCATCGCCGCCGGGATCTGCTGGATCCCGTGCCGGTAGCCGTTGCGCAGCTCCCAGGGGGTCCCGCCGAACATGCCGCGGCGCTCCTCCATGTCGCGCACGTTGCCGCCGGCGGAGAACGCCGATCCCGCACCGGTGAGGACCACGCAGCGCACGTCGGTGTCGGCGTCGACGCGCTCCAGGTTCTCGACGAGGGCCGCGACCACGTCGGGCCCCGAGATCGGGTTGCGCTGGTCGGGCAGGTCCAGCGTCCAGGTCTCGACGTGCGGGGTGCGGTCGCGCTCCACGCGCAGGACGTCGCTCATCGGGTCTCCTCGGTACGGGCGGGTGGTGCGGCGGCCTCAGGGTGCCAGACCAGGCCCCACCTGTCGGGCCGGGTGGGTCACCAGAGCCGGTCCAGCTCGGCCGGGTCGTGGTCGTGCCCGAGCAGGTCCAGGATCCGCGCGGCACGGCGCGCGGCGTCCTCCGCGGTCTCGAGGACCTCCTCGGCGTCGTCGCGGCCGGGCCCCGGCCCGGGTTGCGGGTCGCGGCGGTGGTGCAGCGCGGCGAGGAGGTCCTCGCGGGGCAGCCCGCGCAGCTGGAGCAGCACCAGCGGGTCGTCCTCCACCAGCCAGCCGACCTGGAGCAGCAGGGCCAGCGCGTGCGGGCACGGGTCGACCCAGGACGCGCAGGTGCACGAGGCCGCCAGCTCCGTCCCGTACGGCACGAGCTCGACCCCGGCCTCCTCGGCGTGCTCGACCAGGTCGTGCGGCAGCTCGCCGGCCAGCAGCGCGGCCACCCGGGCGGGGTCCGCGGCCACCGCCTCCACGAGCGCCGCGACCGCGGAGGGGTCGAGGACGGGCAGCGCGACCTCCACGCCCCACAGCTCCTCGGCACCGCGGCGCTGCTCGGTGACCGCCGAGCGCAGGCTGCCGGCGTCGACCCGGACCGCCCCCACGGCGCCGCTCCGGGCCAGGGAGCGGGCGCGGCGCAGGTCGCCCTCGTCGTAGGCCACCTCCTCCACCGCCCGCAGCCACGCCTTCGCCCACCACCGCCCCGCCCACGCGCGACCGCGCCGGGCCGGGACCCGCGGGTGGGCCACGGCGCTCACGGCCCGTCCGGCCCGTCCGGCCCGTCCGGTCCGTCGGGCTGCCGCAGGCGGACGAGGTCGTGCAGCTCGGCGTCGCTGAGCTCGGTCAGCGCCGCCTCCCCGCGCCCCAGGACCGCGTCGGCCAGCGACCGCTTGCGGGCCAGGAGCTGCCCGATCCGCTCCTCGATGGTGCCCTGGGCGACCAGGCGGTGCACCTGGACGGGCCTGGTCTGCCCGATCCGGTGGGCACGGTCGGTCGCCTGGTCCTCGACGGCCGGGTTCCACCACCGGTCGAGGTGGACGACGTGGTCGGCGCGGACCAGGTTGAGGCCGGTGCCACCGGCCTTGAGGGAGAGCAGGAAGACCGGGACCTCCCCGGCCTGGAAGGACGCGACCATGGCCTCGCGCTGCGGGACCGGGGTGCCCCCGTGGAGCAGCTGGTGCGGCACGCCGACGGCGGTGAGGTGCTGCTCGACGAGGCGGGCCATCGCGACGTACTGCGTGAAGACGAGCACCGCGCCGCCCTCGGCGACGACCGTGGTGAGCAGCTCCTCGAGCAGGTCCAGCTTCTCGGACCGGCCGCGCAACCGCCCCCCGGACTGCTTCAGGAACTGCGCCGGGTGGTTGCAGATCTGCTTGCACCCGGTCAGCAGGGCCAGCACGAGGCCGCGGCGCGCGTCCTCGTCGGCGCGCTCGATGCGGGCCAGGGTGTCGCGGCAGAAGGCCTCGTAGAGCACGACCTGCTCCCGGGTCAGGCGCAGCAGGTGGTCGGTCTCGGTCTTGGCCGGCAGCTCGGGGGCGATGCCGGGGTCGGACTTGCGACGCCGCAGCAGGAACGGTCCGATCAGGTCGGCGAACTGGCGTGCCTTGGTCGGCTCGAGGCCGGACTCGATGGGGGCCGCCCACACCTTGCGGAAGGCGTTGCGGCTGCCCAGGAGGCCCGGCACGGTCCAGTCGAGGATCGCCCACAGCTCGGTGAGGTCGTTCTCGACGGGGGTCCCGGTCAGGGCGACCCGGGCGGCGCTGTCGATGGTGCGCAGCGCCCGGGCCGTCGAGGACCGGGCGTTCTTGACGTGCTGGGCCTCGTCGGCGACCACCAGGTCCCAGGCGGTGGTGCCGAGGCGCTCGGCGTCGCGGCGCATGGTGCCGTAGGTGGTCAGCACGAAGCCCCGGGTGTCGGCGCCCGGCCCGGTCGCACCCGTCGCGTCGGGGGCGAGGTCCTCGTGCGTCCGCTCCCCGCCGTGGAAGCGCCGGACCCGCACCCCGGGGGCGAAGCGGCGGATCTCGGCCTCCCAGTTGCCGAGCAGGCTGGCCGGGCAGACGACGAGGGTCGGCCCGGTGGCGCCGCGGGAGGTCCGGTGCAGGTGCAGCGCGACGAGGGTGACGGTCTTGCCCAGTCCCATGTCGTCGGCCAGGCAGCCGCCGAGGCCGAGGCCGGTCAGCGTGGCCAGCCAGGTCAGGCCGTGCCGCTGGTAGTCCCGCAGCTCCGCCCGGAGCCCCGGCGGCGGGGGCACCGGCTCCGTCGTGGCCGCGCCGACCAGCTGCTCGCGCACCTTCAGCAGCGACGCGCCCACCACGACCGGGGTGTCGGGGGGCAGGCCGGTGCCCGGCTCGACCGGCACGGTGCCGGTCAGCGCGGCGGCGATCGCGCGGGTGGGGGCCACGGTGCGCTGCAGCCGCTTGCGGGCCTTGCGCGCGGTGGCGGGGTCGACGACCGTCCAGCCACCGCGCAGCCTCAGCAGCGGTGAGGCGGCGTCGGCCAGCGCGTCCATCTCGGCCGCGGTCAGGTCCTCGCCGTGCAGCGCGAGCTGCCAGCGGAAGGCGAAGACCGAGTCGGGACCGAGGAGCGGGTCCTGGAGCGGCTCCTCGTGCGGCCCCGGCCCGGTCGCCGGACCCCGGTCCTGCGGGTGGCGGGGGTCGACCCGGTCGAGCACGCTGGTCGCGGTCAGGTCCCGGCCGAGGCTGCGGGGCCACAGCACGTCGACGCCCCGGGCGCCGAGCGCGGCGACCCCGTCCTCCAGCAGGCTCGCGAGGTCCTCGCCGCTGAGGGTCAGCTCCGCAGGCGTGGGCCCGTCGAGCATCCGGTCGAGCACCGGCCACGCCTCGGCCGCCGCGCGCAGCGCGATGGCGGCGTGGGTGCGGGCCCGGACGCCGAACCCGTGACCCGCCCCGTCGGTCGCGTCGGGGTCCGCCCAGAGGTCCACGGCCTCGCAGAGGTGCAGCGGGTCCAGCTCGTCGTGGACCTGGAGCACGAGCCGCACCGAGCCGGCCGACAGGTCCTCCTCGTCGGCCTCGACCCGGAGCGCGAGGCGGACCAGCTGCGGCCGGTCGTCGTCCTCGGCCCGCCGCGCCGGCGGCGTCCGGTCGACCTGCCCTGTCGGGGCGGGTGCGCGCAGCCGGTCGAGCCGGGCAGCCAGCCGCTCCGCGAAGTCACCGGGCGCGACGCGCTCGGCCGGCCGGGCCCGGGGCGGGCGGGAGGCGGTGCGCGGCATCGTGTCGGCCACGGCGTCCAGCACCCGGCGCACGACGGCCTCGGCCTGGTCGGGCGCGAGACCGTCGTGGGAGCGGGCCAGGGCCAGCTGCGCGACCCGGTCGTCGTCCTCGGCCGGCAGCGGGGCGATCCGCCAGCCGTCGCCGACCGCGTCCGGCGCCAGCCGACCGGCCGCCACGAGGCGCAGCGCCAGCAGCGCCGCGCCGGCCAGGAGACCGACGCTGGGGTGCACGTCGTCGCGGGCGTGGGCCTTGGTGAGCACCGGCAGGGCGGCGCGCACCGGCAGCTCGACCCGTCGGCCCCCGTCGGCGGCGGTGAACGCCACCACGGCCTCGCCGGGGCGTGCGCCGGGTGCGGCCTCGGCGAGCTCGGCCGGCCCGGTCAGCGGGACGAAACCCACAGGCACCCCCTCGTCGACCGCACCTGTCCCACGCTAGCCGCGGCCGCCGACACCGGGCGCGTCAGACGATGACCTGGTCGAGCAGCGCCTCGGCCTCGGGACCCGTGGCCACGTCGGAGGGGGCCGGCGGCGCGGGCGGCGTGACCTCGCCGGCGACGTCGCTCAGGCTGATCTCGTAGCTGCCCGCGGCCGCGACGTCGGACTCGGCGAGCTCCAGGTCGAACTCCCGCAGCACGCCGTCGTCGCCCACCGCGACCTCGACGTCGAGGTCGATCGAGGACGCCGCGCCGGTCAGGGAGAAGGCGCTGCCGAGCACCTGGGCCTCCTGGCCGTCGACGGCCGCCAGGGCGTCGTCGTAGGTGAAGGTGGTGGCGTAGCGGGTGACCTCGACGCCGTCCTCCTCCTCGGTGCCGACCTCCTCGACCTCGGACGCGCCGCGCAGCACGAGGACCGCTCCGACGAGACCGGTCGGGGTGAAGGTGGTGGACTCGGCCAGGCGGGTGGCCTCGCCCTGCAGCCAGGTCGCGCCGCCGGGGAAGGCGGGGACACCCTGGCCCTCGGCGCGCACCCAGAGCGTCTCACCGTCGGCCTTCACCTCGGCCTCGCTGGTCTGGCCGCCCTGGCCGATCGCGAGCCGCAGGTCCGCGACGGTCGCGTCGTAGTCGACGCTGCCCTCGGTCTGCAGCTCCAGCTGCTGACCGGCGATCTCGAGGTCGAGGTCGCCGTCGATCGTGAAGACCCGCGCCGCGATCGTGGCGTCGACGGCGTCCTGGAGGGCCTGGGCGGCCGCCTCACCGTCGGCCGGCTCCGACGGTTCCGATGACGCGGAGGGCTCCGCCGACTCCGAGGACGACGCCGACGGGGACCCGGACGTCTCGTCCTCCGGCGACTCCTCCTCCCCGCCGGAGCAGCCGGCGAGGGCCGCCGCGGTCACCGCCGCGACGGCGACGGCGGCCAGGGGACGCGGACGGTGCTGGGGACGCAGTCGCATGGAGGTTCCTCCGAGGGTCGGTGCGGAGGCCTCACCCTAGGAGACGACCGGGCCCGCGCAGCCGTCCGGGAGGATCGGGGCATGGACGAGCAGACCGGGACCCCCGTCCCCCGCCGCAGCCGGGTCCTCGCCCGCGTGATGGACGACGCGATCCGGGTGCCCGGGACCCAGGTCGGCCTCGGCCTGGACGCCGTGATCGGCCTGGTCCCCGGCGTCGGGGACCTCGCCGGCTCCGCGATCTCCGGGGTGGTGCTCTACGACGCGGTGCGGTGCCACGTCCCGGTGCCGGTGCTCGCGCGGATGGGCGGCAACCTCGTGGTCGACGCCCTGCTCGGGGTGGTGCCGCTGGTGGGCGATGCCGCGGACGTCGCCCACCGGGCCAACCGCAAGAACATCAGGCTGATGGAGCGGGCACTGGCGGACCGGCCGGTCGGCGCGCCGGTCCCGGCGCCGACGGTCGGCTACGTCGCGTCGGCGCTGCTGCTCGTCGCCGTGCCGTTGCTGCTCGCGCTGGTGCTCGGCGTCGTGGCGCTGGTGCTGCTGGTCGGTCTGCTGATCTGACGGGTGCGCAGCCACATCGGGTCGGCCCGCTGCTTCTCGAAGTGGCCCGTCAGCACCGCACGCGCCCGGGGCACGTCCCCCGCCTCGACGGCCGCGAGCAGCTCGCCGTGCACGTCGAGCACCCGCTGCCGCAGGCCGGGGTCCGCGTGGGCCTCGTGCGCCGCGGGCATCACGATGTCGGTGAGCGGAGCGAGGAGCGCCTCGAGGTAGACGTTCCCGGCGGCGGCGATCAGCCCGGACCGGAACCGCAGGGCGTTCTCCGCGAAGGTGGTCGGGTCGTCGGCGGCGTGGGCCTCCCGCATCCACCTCAGCGCGTCGGCGAGGACCTCACGCTG
This sequence comes from Nocardioides aquaticus, assembly GCF_018459925.1. NCBI lineage: Bacteria > Bacillati > Actinomycetota > Actinomycetes > Propionibacteriales > Nocardioidaceae > Nocardioides > Nocardioides aquaticus. The sequence continues at coordinate 95,977 of NZ_CP075371.1, read as the reverse complement.
CGTGTCGGTGCACCGCTCGACGGCCAGCGGCAGCGCCTCCACCTCGACGATGCGCCGCACCTCGAGGATCTGCGCGGGCAGGGAGTCGCTGCCCCGGGCCACCCGGGCGGCGAACAGCCGCGGCTCCAACGGCGACCACTCCTCGACCTCGTTCACCATGCTGGAGCGGCCCTGCCGCACCACGATCACCCGGGTCCCGGCGAGCGACTTGATCGCCTCGCGGACGGTCAGGCGGCTGACGCCGAGACGCTCGGCGAGCTCGGTCTCGGACGGCAGGGACGCGCCCGGGGGGAAGGTCTGGTCGAGGATCAGGTCGAGCAGGTCTGCGGCAGCACGCGCGGTCACGCCTTGGGGCATCTGGTCTCCGGTCCTTGAATCGGGCACGACCATAACCCGACCTGCCCTCCCCGCCGCGTCGAGATCCAGGGACCGGGACGGCATGTGACGCGGGTCTCAGAACCGGGCGGCGACCGCCTCCAGGACCGACTCGTCGCCGGCGTACGGGTCCGAGGCGCGCGGCCAGTGGGTCACCACGTCGGTGAAGCCGAGGTCGGCGGCCCGGCCCACCATGTCGTCGAAGACGCCGACGCTCTCCAGGGAGAACTGCGGCGAGGCGTCGAGCAGCAGGTAGCGGGGCACCGCGGCGGCGTCCCGGCCGGCGGCGTCCAGGGCCGTCTCGAAGGTGTCCCGCGCCGTCGCCAGCCCGACCCACCAGTCCTCGAGCGCCTCGGTCCGCGGCCCGGTCGTCACCCAGCCGTCGCCGGTGCGGGCGGCGTACCGCAGCGAGCGCGGTCCGTTGGCCGCCACCAGCAGCGGGACGTCGCGCAGCCGCGGGAGCGTGCGCGCCCCGCGGGCGGAGAACCAGCGGCCGTCGGCGTCGACGTGGTCCTCGGTGCGCAGCCGGACGAGGAGGTCGGTGAACTCCTGGAAGCGGTCGACGCGGTCGCGGACCGCGAGGTCCTCGATCCCGAGGATGCGGGAGTCGAGGTCGCCGCCGGTGCCGACACCGAGCAGGAAGCGCCCGCCCGAGATGTCGTCGAGAGCCTGCACCTCACGGTGGAAGGGCACCGGGTGGCGGAAGTTGGGGGACGCGACCAGCGTGCCGAGGCGCATCGTCGTGGTGAGGGTGGCCGCGGCGGTCAGCGTCGGCACGGCGGCGTACCAGTCGGACTCCGGCAGGCCCCCCCACACCACGTGGTCGTAGGTCCAGGCGTGGTCGAAGCCCATCTCCTCGGCCGCACGCCACCGCGGGGCGGCCTGCGCCCAGGGCAGCTCGGGCAGGATCGTGATTCCGTGGCGCATGGGCCCGACCCTAGGGCGTCGGGTGGGTGCCGGGCGGGGGCAGCAGGCCGTCGCGCAGCGCCGTCGCCAGCGACGGCGAGAGCGGCAGCCGGGGCAGCAGCGCGGCCTGCAGCGCGTGGTAGACGTCCGGGCGGCCGGACCAGGTCAGGCTGCTGGCGCCGCCGTCGGGCGAGCGTTCGTGCACCCAGGACCCGCGGACGGGATCGACGAACCACTCCCCGGCGTGGGCCCACCAGGCGCGGTAGCGGTCGGCGTGCCGGGGGTCGCCGGTGGCCTGGTGCAGCGCCGAGGCGGCGGCCACCGCCTCGGCCGCCACCCAGTGCATCCGCTCCCGGACGACCGGGGCGCCGTCCCAGTCGACGGTGTAGACGAACCCGTCGTGGCCGTCGGGCGCCCACCCGTGCCGGGCGGCCGCGTCGGCCAGGGCGACCGCGTGGTCGACCCACCAGCCGGGGGCGGTGTCCCCGGTCGCGGCGTGCAGCTGCAGGGCCAGCCGGGCCCACTCGAAGCCGTGCCCGATGGTGGCGCCGTAGGGGCGGAACGGGTCGGCCGGCCGGTCGTGGTGGTAGTCGAGCAGCGGTCTCCCCGCGGGGTCGAAGTGCTCGGGCAGCAACCAGTCGTGGGCCGGGGCGAGCCGGCCGAGGACGTGGTCGACGATCCCGGCGGCGACGGCGCGCGGACCGGGGTCGTCGAGCACGTCGGCGGCGGCCGACAGCGCCTCGACCGCGTGCATGGTGGCGTTCAGGCCGCGGTAGTCGTCGAGGACCTCGAACCGCTGGTCCCACTCCTCGGCGACCAGGCCGGCGCCGGGCCCGGCCGGTGCGACGAAGCGCTCGAGCAGGACCGCGAGCGCCTCCTCGAGGAGGTCGGCGGCCCCGGGCCGGTCGGCGGCGACGGCCGACGACGCGGCCAGGACGACGAACGCGTGCTCGTAGGCGGTCTTGGCGCCGGGCACCGCGCCGTCCGGGCCGACCCGCGCGTGCCAGCCACCGTGGGCCTCGTCGCGGAAGACCCCGCGCAGCGCCGCCACGCCGTGGTCGGCGAGCGCCGTCGACCCGGGGTGGTCCAGGAGCACCCCGAGCGCGTGCACGTGCGTCATCCGGCAGGTGATCCACAGCTCCCGCGCCCGGACCGGGTCGACCGTGCCGTCGTCGCTCAGCCAGGCGTAGCCGCCGTCGGGGTGCCGGGCACCCGCGGCGACGTCGAGCAGCCGACGGGCGTGGGCGTCGAGGGCGACGGCCTCGGAGGAGGTCAGCAGGGGCACGGGCACGGCGCGGGTCACCTCAGCTCTGGGTGGCCAGCGCCAGCGGCACGACCTGGGCGGCGCCGGCGCGGCGGACGGCCCGGGCGGCCAGCGTCATCGTCCATCCGGTGACCACCAGGTCGTCGACCAGCAGCACCGACGCGCCGTCGAGGGCGGCGGGGTCGTCGAGGTGCAGGTCGTAGCGACGCCCGACGGCCGCGACCCGCTGGGCGGAGTTCACCGCGCCCCGACCCGGCTCGACCGAGGGGTCGACGATCGCGAAGCGGCCCACCACCGGGGCGCCGAGGTAGCGCGACAGGCCCGCGGCCAGGTCGGCCACCAGGGTCGGCCGGGTGGCCGAGTCGAGCACGACGATGGCGTCCACCCGGGGCGACCAGTCGCCGAGGACGGCCACGACGGCCTTCACCAGGGGTACGGGGACCGGCCCGTCCTCCGTCCCGGCGCGGAACAGCTCGCGCAGCGCCTGGCCGTAGCCGAGGTCGGTGAGCCGGGCCACCGCGCGGCCCTCGCCGGCCCCCTCGGCGATCTTGCCCTTGAGGTCGACACCGATCGCGGGCAGCCCGGTCGGCCACATCTTGCGGGGCTCGACGACGACGCCGGGGCGCGAGAGCCGGGCACCGGCCTCGGCCAGCGCCGCGTCGGAGACACCGGTGGGCAGGTCCAGGCCGCCGCAGGTGTCGCAGCGGCCGCAGTCCTCGGCGTCGGGGTCGTCGAGCTGCTCGCGCAGGTAGCGCATCCGGCACCGGTCGGTGTCGAGGTAGTCGAGCATCGCGCGCTGCTCGCGCTCCCGGGCCGCGCGGACCCGCTCGAAGCGCTCGGCCTCGTAGGTCCACGGCTGCCCGGTCGACTCCCAGCCGCCACGGACCCGGCGGACGGCGCCGTCGACGTCGAGCACCTTGAGCAGGGTCTCCAGCCGGTTGCGGCTGAGCTCGACGCGGGTCTCCAGGGCGGCCGTGCTCATCGCCCGGCCCTCCTCGGCGAGCACGTCGAGCGTCTGGCGGACCAGCTCCTCCCGCGGGAAGGCCAGGGAGGCGAAGTAGGCCCAGATGTCGCGGTCCTCGGTCGCCGGCAGCAGCACCACCGTGGCGCTCTCGCTGCGGGCGTCGAGCCCGCGCCCGGCGCGGCCGACCTGCTGGTAGTAGGCGACCGGCGAGGACGGCGCCCCGAGGTTGACCACGAAGCCGAGGGAGGCGTCGAAGCCCATGCCGAGCGCGCTGGTGGCGACCAGGGCCTTGACCCGCCCGGCCTGCAGGTCCTGCTCGAGGGCCTGCCGCTCGGTCGCCTCGGTCTGCCCGGAGTACGCCGCGACGTCGTGCCCGCGGGAGCGGAGGTAGTCGGCGACCTCGGCCGTGGCGGCGACGGTGAGGCAGTAGACGATCCCCGACCCCGGCTGCTCGGCGAGGTGGTCGGCAAGCCAGCCGAGCCGCTGCTCGGCGGTGGGCAGACGCACCACCCCCAGTCGCAGCGACTCCCGGTCCAGCGAGCCACGCAGCACGAGCACCTCGGCGCGGCCGGCGCCGCGGTCGAGCCCGCCGAGCTGCTCGGCGACGTCGTCGGTGACCCGCTGGTTGGCGGTCGCGGTGGTGGCCAGGACCGGGATGCCGTCGGGGAGGTCGCCCAGCAGGGTGCGGATCCGGCGGTAGTCGGGTCGGAAGTCGTGGCCCCAGTCGGAGATGCAGTGCGCCTCGTCGACGACCAGCAGGCCGCAGGTCGCCGCCAGGCGCGGCAGCACCTCGTCGCGGAAGCCGGGGTTGTTCAGCCGCTCGGGGCTGACCAGGAGGACGTCCACCTCCCCGGCGCGGATCGCCTCGTGGGTCGGCTCCCAGCTCTCGGCGTTGGTGGAGTTGATGGTCACCGCGCGGATGCCGGCCCGCTCGGCGGCGGCGATCTGGTTGCGCATCAGCGCCAGCAGCGGCGAGACGATGACGGTGGGTCCGGCGCCCCGCTCACGGAGCAGCAGCGTGGCCACGAAGTAGACCGCGGACTTGCCCCAGCCGGTGCGCTGGACGACCAGCGCCCGGCGCTGGTCGACCGCCAGCGCCTCGATCGCCGACCACTGGTCCTCGCGCAGCACGGCGTCGTCCTTGCCGACCAGGGCCCGCAGGTGGCCCTCGGCTCGGGCGCGCACGTCGGCACGGGTGCCCGCGTCGGTCGCCCCGGGCGCGGCGGACCCGGCGGTCACCGGTGGTCCTGCGGTGCGCTGAGGAGGCGGACCGACTCGTCGTGCAGGGCGACCACGGCGCCCCGCAGGTCGGCCCGCTCGGTGACCGGGCCGTCGGGCCAGCCCACGCGCAGCGTGGCCTCGGCGCTGCCCTCGGTGACGTGCCAGGTGCCGCCGTGCTCGTCGAGGCCGGTCATCTCGGCGGCGGTCGCGCCCGGGTGGCCGTGGGCCTGCACGATGCGCAGGCTGTCGTCGCGGTGGTCGTCGTTCATGTGCGCGAGGACCGCGTCGCAGGTGGCGTCGTCGAAGGGCATGCCGCGAGCCTACGAGCGCCCGCCGACAGCTCCCCGGCGGGCGGTGCGGCCCGCGGCGCGGCCGGCCGTACGCCCCCGGGCCCGCAGCGTGAGGACCACCGCGAGGGGCCACAGCACCTGCGCGCCCGCCACCACCCGCTCGGCCAGGCCCGACCGGGGACCGCCCAGCTCGAGGGAGAACCAGGCGAGCAGCCCGCCCAGCACGGCCGTGGCCACCCACCCGGTGCGCCGCCCGGGCAGGCCGGACAACCCCGGCCACAGCGACAGGGCCACGAAGCTCGCCGTCGCCACGGGCACGTGGGCCGTCGACGGCTCGGCCGCCACGGCGACGCCGACCACCGCCACCCCGCCGGCGCCCAGCACGAGCCGGCCCCACCGGTGCGCCTCGCTCAGCCCGAGGGCGGTGACCACGTGGCAGCCGCCGAGGACCAGGAACCCGGTCGTCATCACCCACCGGTCCTCGGCGCCGACCGCGGCCAGCGCGCTGATGGTGTCGCGGGTGGCGTCGTACGCCTCCGGCTGCCGGGTCGCTGCCAGCGTCCAGCCCCCGATGAGCGCGACGGGGGCGAGGGCGGAGGAGACGAGCGCGGTCCGGTGCACGGGGTCAGCATGCCGCGTGGTCGTCCCCCGCGCCCCCCGTCACCAGATCCGGACGCGGTCCCCCGGGTCCAGCCACAGCCCGTCGCCGGCGACGGTGCCGAAGACGTCGTGGAACTCGTCGAGGTTGCGCACGATGTTGGCGCGGAACTCCGGCGGGCTGTGCGGGTCGATCGTCAGGTAGGTCTGCTCCTGCTCGGTGCGGCGCTTGGTGCGCCAGACGTAGGCCCAGTTCATGAACAGCCGCCGGCGGTCCTCGACCGAGGCGTGGCCGCCCTGGGCGATGACGAACGCGGTGTGCGCGATCGTGAGACCGCCCAGGTCGCCGATGTTCTCGCCGACGGTCAGCGAGCCGTTGACCTTCTCGCCGGGCAGGTTGCGCGGGGAGAACCCGTCGTACTGCGCGACCAGCGTCTTGGACTTCACCTCGAAGGCGGCCTTGTCGTCGGCGGTCCACCAGTCGTTGAGAGTGCCGGTGCCGTCGTACTGCGCGCCCTGGTCGTCGAACCCGTGGCCGATCTCGTGGCCGATCACCGCGCCGATCCCGCCGTAGTTCTCCGCCTCGAGCGCGTCGGGGTCGAAGAACGGCTTCTGCAGGATGCCGGCGGGGAAGCAGATCTCGTTCGTGCCGGGGTTGTAGTAGGCGTTGACGGTCTGCGGCAGCATGAACCACTCGTCGCGGTCCACCGGGGAGCCGATCTTGCGCAGGTGGCGGTCGGTCTCGTGCGCGGAGATCGCCGCGACGTTGCCGACGAGGTCGTGCGGGTCGATGCGCAGCGCGGAGTAGTCACGGAAGCGGTCCGGGTAGCCGATCTTCGGCCGGAAGGTCCCCAGCTTCTCGTACGCCCGCTGCTTGGTCTCCTCGGTCATCCAGTCGAGCCGGCCGATCGAGCTGCGGTACGCCGCGAGCAGGTTGGCGACCAGGTCGTCCATCATCGCCTTCGCGCGCGGGCCGAAGTGGCGCCCGACGTACTCCTTGCCGACGGCCTCGCCGAGGCCGCCCTCGACCAGGGCGACGCCGCGCTTCCACCGGGCCCGCAGCTCGGGGGTGCCGTTGAGGGTGCGGCCGTAGAAGTCGAAGTTGGTCTCGACGAAGTCGTCGGTCAGGTAGGCCGCCGAGGAGCGCAGCACGTGCGCCAGCAGCCAGGACTTCCAGTCGTCCAGCGGGGTCTCGCGCAGCACGCCGTCGAGGTGCTCGAAGAACGACGGCTGACGTACGCAGGCCTCGGCCAGCAGCGGGGCGGGGTCGATCTCGGGGCCGCTGAGGTTCTGGACGTAGGCGTCCCAGTCGAAGGACGGGCAGGCCGCCTTGACCTCCTCGAGGGTGCGCAGGTTGTAGGTCTTCTGGACGTCCCGGGTGTCGGCGCGCTCCCAGTGACCGGCGGCGATCCGGGTGTCCAGGGCGAGCACGGCCGCGGCGGCGCCGGCGGGGTCCTCGTGGTCGACCAGGGTGAAGAGCCGCTCGAGGTAGGCGACGTAGCTGCCGCGGATCTCGGCGAACTTCTCCTCGCGGTAGTACGACTCGTCGGGCAGCCCGAGGCCGCCCTGGGCGAGGTGGAACAGGTACCGGTCGGAGTTGCGGTCGTCGGTGTCGACGTAGGACCCGAACAGGCCGTGCCCGCCGATCCGCTCGAACTCCCCGAGGAACGCGGCCAGGTCGCGCACGTCGCGCAGCGACCGGCTGGCGTCGACCAGCGCCCGGATCGGTGCCGCCCCACGCCGGTCCACCTCCTCGGTGTCCATGAAGGAGGCGTAGAGGTCGCCGATCTTCTGCGCCTCCTCGGCCGACGCGGCGTCGGCGTCGGGCACGCCCGGCTCGCGCGACTGCGCGGCGAAGTCCTCGATGATCTGGCGCACCCGCTCCTCGGCGGCGTCGGCCAGCTGCACGAAGGGGCCCCAGCTGGAGCGGTCCGCGGGGATCTCGACCTCGTCGAGCCACCGGCCGTTGACGTGGCCGAAGAGGTCGTCCTGCGGTCGGATGTCGGGGTTCATGCCCTCGCGGGCGTCGTCCAGGATGCTCACCCGTCGACCCTAACCGGGGCCGTGCACGGCCCGCCCACTACATGTCGTTGCCGATGAACGCGGGGTCCCCGCCCGTGGTGCTGAGAGGGCCGAGCTCCTCGCAGGTCCCGGACGGGACCAGGCAGTCGTACACGGTCGCACCGCGCGCGCCGGGCTCGGCCAGCAGGACCGAGCCGTCGGTGTCGATGGTGAAGAAGGCGTACCCGCCGCCCGGGGGACCCTCCTCGAGGACCACCGGCCGACCTGCCGGGTCGGTCGGCTCCAACCGGCTGGCCCAGGACAGGACGTGCTCACCGTCGAAGGTGAGCTGGGAGTCGATGGCACCGGGCACCAGCCGCCGCAACCCGGCCGCCGCGGGCCCGTCAGGGCGCGGGCCGTCGTAGAGCAGCACCCCGCCCCGCAGGTCGGCCACCCGGGTGCGTGGGCCACCGAGCTCGACGACGGAGTCCCGAGCCACGTCCCAGACCGAGGTGCCCCCCTCCGTGCGCAGCACCACGAGCCCGTCGTCGTAGGCGTCCACCACGGTCCCGGCGGGGACCGTGCGACGGCCGAGGACCTGGTCGGTGACCAGGTCCCGGACGACGATGGTCGGCTCACCGCCGAGCCGGGCGCCGTAGGCGGCCGAGGGGCTGGTGGAGTCGGCCTTGGCGGTCGGGGTGAAGTCGGTGGCCTCGGCCCCCGGCTCGAGCTCGCGGACCTCGCCCGACTCGTCGAGCAGCACCGGCCGGCCGTCGACGTACGCGACGATCCCGGCGGGGGTCGCGGCCGCGTCGGTGTCCAGTGCCCCGAGCGCGTCGGCGGGGAAGACCCGCCCGCCGAGGTGGACCTCCTGGCCGGGGTCCGCGTAGGCACGCAGACCGTCGGAGACGTCCAGCGGTCCGAGGGCGACGTCGACGGCGACCTCGGGCCCGTCGGACGCGCCATCGCCCGGGCCTGTGAGGAGCAGCGCGCCCAGCACCGCTGTCGCGGAGAGGGCCACCCCCGCCGCGACCGCAGCCCCGCGACGGCGCCGTCGGATCCGGCGCCCGGACGCGAGGACGAGGTCCAGGTCACCGGGGGGGATCGCGCTGGGGTCGAGCCGCTCGCGGACCGTGGCCGCCAGCAGGTGCTCGAGGTCGGTGCTCATCGCAGGTCTCCGGTGCTGTCGTCGGCCGCCACGCGGCGCAGGGTGGCCAGGGCTCGCGAGGCCTGGGACTTCACGGTCCCGGCCGAGCAGCCGAGGACGGAGGCGATCTCCGTCTCGGAGAGGTCCTCGTAGTAGCGGAGCACCACGACCGCCCGCTGCCGCGGCGGCAGGACGGCGACGGCCCCCCAGAGCGCGTCCCGGCCGGTGACCACCTGCCCGAGCGCGTCCAGGTCGCCGTTCGTCGGTCGTGGATCGGCGGTCGGGTCCGCCTGCATCCGCTCGTGGCGGCGCCAGGGCCGGCGGTGCTGGCCCAGCACCTCGTTGATGACCATCCGACGCACGTACGCCTCCGGGTGGTCGACGCGGCTGATGCGCGCCCAGGACGCGTAGACCCGGGCGAACGCCGCCTGGCAGGCGTCCTCCGCGGCGGCGGCGTCGCGGGTGACTCCTAGAGCCACCCGGTAGGAGCGGGGCCAGCAGGACCGGAAGAAGTCGGCGAAGGCGTCGTCGACCCCGCCGGACGCATGGTCGGGCGGTCGGTCGGTCGGATCCCCCGTCTCCGGGCTCACGAGGTCGGTGGCGTCCACGCCGAGAAGATGCTCTGCACGGGTCCGGAGGTTGCACCGTCCCCCGGACCGTTCCTCGCCGGGACGGTCGGCCGCCGTGCGAGCCTCACTCCTGGCCTCCCTCGAGCGCCCACCCCGGGACGTGCTCGACCCGGTAGTCCTCCCCGAGCGACTCCTGCAGCTCTGCGGCCATCGCCCGCCCCCGGCGGTCGTGGTCGGCCGGCCAGCCCGGCTCGACGGCCGCGCCGAGGTGCGCCTCGTGCTCCTCGGTCCAGGCCCGCAACCGGGCGCGGAGACCGGGCGGCACGGGTGGCGCGTCGTCGCGGTCCAGGTCCTCCTCGGTGAAGGAGTCGTCGTCGGTCCAGCACCAGATGCCGGTGTGGTCGTCCACCATCACCCGGATCTCCGTGGGGCCGGTGCGGGGCGGCGGTGACGGCGGCGGGCTGCGCCACACCGAGGTCGGGTCGAACCACCGCTCGGGCCCGCTGCCGCCGTCGGCGGACCAGCCCCAGCGCCGCCCGCCGCGGAACGCCCCGTCCAGCAGCACCGGCACCGCGTCGCTGACGTCGACCGCCGCCGCGACGTCGACGTCCTCGCCGAACCCGGCCGCCGCCAGCTCGCGGCCGCCTGCGCAGGCGCGGAGCGCGGCGGCCGGGTCGTCGGCGACCGCCTGCCAGGCGGCGACCGCCAGCCCCGCCTCCGGGCTCAACCCGGTCACGCCGCGATCGAGGAGCGCGGCGAGCAGCGCCCCGGCCCCCCAGACGTCCTCGGTCGCGGGGCGCAGCGACCCGTCCCCCAGCGCTCCCCCGACGCCACGACGGCCAGGGTCGAGCCCCTCAGGAGCGCCGGGGCCAGCGCGTCGGCGACCGCGCGGGCGTTGCGCAGGCACGCGCCCACCACGCCGACCCCGGCGTCGGCCAGCAGGGCGCTGATCGTCGAACCGTTCGGGGACGGCAGCACGAGCCGCCGCACCCCGGCGAGGCCGTCGCCACGCAGCATCGCGGCAGGGGACAGCGTGGGCCGGTCTCGAGACGCTCGCTCCTCGACCCCCGGGGACGACGCCGCGGCCTCGAACCGGCCGACGGCCAGCACGGCGTCGCGCTCCCGGGCGTACGCCTCCGCGCGCTCGTCGCGCCAGGCGAACGGGTGCACCTCGACGCCCCGCTCCACCGCGAGGGTCACCGTGGTCGTGAAGGACAGCACGTCCACCACCACCGTCACGTCCTCCGCCCCCAGCCCGGCGACCACCGCGGCGGCACCGGCCGGGCCGGTCTCGAGCCGGACGGCGTACGCCGCCTGCCCGTGCGCGGCCCGCCGCCCGGCGCCCCGCGGGTCGTCGTCAGTCACGGAGCCGGACGACGCCCTTGCCCAGCGTGCGCCGCTCGTCGAGGTCGACCAGCGCCTGCCCGAACTCCTCGAAGGCGTACGTGCGACCGACCGGCGGCTTGACGACCCCGGCCTCGATCATCGGCACCAGCGCGGCCCACTGCTGCTGCATGTAGCCCGGGCGGGCCATCGCGTAGGCGCCCCAGCCGACGCCCCGGACGTCGGTGTTGTTGAGCAGCAGCCGGTTGACCTTGACCTCGGGGATGCCCTGCCCGGCGGCGAAGCCGACCACGAGCAGACGGCCCTGGGGGGCCAGGGAGCGCAGGGAGTCGAGGAACACGTCGCCGCCGACGACGTCCATCACCACGTCCACGCCCTTGCCGCCGGTGAGGTCCTTCACGGCGTCCTTCCAGCCGTCGAGCAGGACGACCTCGTCCGCACCGGCCTGCCGGGCGACCTCGGCCTTCTCCTCGGTCGAGACGACCGCGACGCTGCGGGCGCCGTACCCCTTGGCGACCTGGATGGTCGCGGTGCCGACGCCGCCGGCGGCCCCGTGGACCAGCACGGTCTCGCCCTCGCGGAGCCCGGCACGCTCGGCCAGGGCGAACTGCGCGGTGAGGTAGTTCATCGGCATCGCCGCGCCCTCCTCGAAGGACAGCGCGTCGGGCAGCGCGAACGTCGAGTCGACCGGCATCGCGGCCAGCTCGGACGCCCCGCCGTAGCCCTGGACCGCGCAGACGCGCTGGCCGGGCTCGAAGCCCTCGCCGGACACGACGACGCCCGCGACGTCGACGCCGAGCGTGAAGGGCGGCTCGGGCTTCATCTGGTACTCCCCCCGGGACAGCAGGAGGTCGGGGAAGGACGTGCCGACGGCGTGGACCTCGACGAGGACCTGGCCCTCGCCGGCGGTCGCGTCCGGCACCTCCTGCACGACGACGTCGGTGGGACCGGTGAGCGTGACGACCTGGGCTGCGCGCATGCCCGGCAGGGTAGGCCAGGGCGCGCGCGGGCGACCCATCCGTCCGTGCGACCGTTCCGAATCCCGGCGGTGAGGTCCACCCGGTGAGGCTGTCCGACCGCGTCGCGGCGATGACGATGCACGCGAGCGCGCGGTGGTCCGTGCGCTACGGCGAGGAGCTCCGGTTCGCAGGCACCGACCTGCCGGGTCCCCGGCGCCACCTCGTCCCCACCCGGCACGGCCGGGTGCCGGTGCACGTCTACACCGACCCGGCGTGGGCGCCCGGCTCGCGGCCACGGCCGGCGTACGTCCACCTGCACGGCGGCGCCTGGTTGATGCGCCACCCGTTCATGGACGACTTCTGGTGCCGCTACCTGGTCGCCGAGGCCGGGGTCGCGGTGGTCAACGTCGACTTCCGCACCGGCCCGTACGTGCGCTACCCGGTCGCGCAGGAGCAGACGCACGACGTGCTGGCCTGGCTGGACGGCCCGCAGTCCGGGCACGGCACCTCGCTCGGGGTCGACGGCACCCGGCTGGCCGTCGGCGGCCTCTCGTCGGGCGGCGGGATGGCCGCCGCGGCCTGCCTGATGGCCCGCGACTGCGGCACCGTGCGCCCGCTGCTGCAGGTGCTCGGCGTCCCGGCGCTCGACCTGGCCACCGAGGTGCCGGAGGGCGGTGCCGGGCCGGGGGCGGAGCCGATGATCTCGCCGTCGCTGCGCGCGCTGGTGCGTCGCGTCTACTTCCCCGACCCGGCCCGCCGTGCGGAGCCGTACGCCTCCCCGCTGCTGGCGCCGGACCTGCGTGGGCTGCCGCCCGCGGTGGTGATGACCGCCGAGCGGGACTCGCTGCGTGCCGACGGCGACCTCTACGCCCAGCGGCTGGCCGAGGCGGGCGTCCCGGTGCTGCTGCACGACGTCACGCCCGGCGCGGACCACTACTTCTGGTCCCACGACCCCGACCGCGCGCGGCGGCTGATGGCACGGGTCGCGGCGATCGTGCGGGACGTGCTGCTGGAGCGACCCGACGACCGGTGAACCGACCGGCGCAGGTCAGCGGGGCTCGACCAGGCTCTCCATCTCGAAGTGCATCGGGTCGGTGTAGCTCCAATCGCCGCCCCAGGCGAAGCCCCACCGCTTGAAGATCGCCACGACGCCGCGGTCCATCTCCCCGACGGTGCCGCGCAGGTTGCCCGGCACGTTGAGGTCGAAGGCGGTGCCGAAGGAGTGGTTCGACAGCGTGGTGGACCCGGCGATGAACCGCGGGTAGTAGCAGCCGGCGTACTCGCCGGGGTTGATCTTGTCGGCCAGCCCGGCCAGCGTGATCTCCTCCAGCGCGGCCCGCAGCTGCGGCATCATCGCCTTGTTGCAGGTCACCGTGCCGAGGATCGGGACCTCCTCGGTGCTGATGTACTGGCTCTCCCAGGCCTGCTCGGGGATCACCTGGCCGCCGGCGACGGTGTAGCGGAAGGTGCCGACCGCCTCGGCCACGCCGCCGACGAGGAACGCCTGCTGCGTGGCGTCGGTGTCGAGGCCCTCGCGGGCGACGACGTCCATGTCCTGGATGGTGGCCTGGTCGCCGAGGATCTTCGCGATCACGGGGCGGAGCGCCTGGGGCGCCTTCTGACCGGTACGCACCAGCAGCGCGTTGCCGGCCGGGATGCCGAGCTCCTCGCCCCACGAGGTGTTCACGACGGCGTCGACCTGGTCGATCTGGGGCGCGATGGCGCCGACGTGGATCTCCTGGGCGTCGTCCTCGCCGAGCGCGAGCTGGAGGTAGCCGTCGCCGTCGACCGGCAGCGACTTCTCGCTGGCGGTGGTCAGCGCGACCTCGCCGCCCGCGACGCGGTCCCACTGCTCCTGGAAGAGCGCGCTCTCGGGCGGGGTGAAGAGCCGGTACGTCGCCGAGTCGACCGCGGCGACGGTGTAGACGCGCTCCTCGAGCGAGACCTGGGCCATCGAGAGGCGCGAGACCTCGTCGACGCCGTCCACCGCGGCGATCTCGTCCACGACCTCGTCGGCCAGCGGCTCGTCGGCGTTGAACAGCAGCATGTCGGGCGGGGCGATCGCCTCGTCCCGACCGCGCGGGCCGGGCGGCTCGACGGCGTGCTCGGGGTCGGCGACCACGACGCCGTCGTCCCGGCCGCCCGCGGCGTCCTGCCGGTCCTCCCGGTCGGTGGAGCGTCCGGAGCCGGCAGCGCTGCCACCGCCCGTCGGCGCCTCCAGCGCCTCGGAGACCGGGCTGGTGCCCATCACGGGGTCCTCGGCGGTGCCGGAGCCGGCGCCGGAGGGGTCGCCGGCGCAGGCCGTCAGCACGGCGGCCACCGCCAGACCCCCGGCGACCCGGGCCACACCTCGACGCATCTGCATCCCTCCCGTGTGGAGCGTAGACGTGAGGAGCAACACCCGTTCACCGAACGCCGCGGAGCCGGCTGGACTGGACCCCCACCGGTGCGTCATCCTGGGACACGAAGGGGAGTAGTCCTCAACAGTCGCATCGACACACTGACCTCACGGTCCGGTGCGGCAGGCCCGGCTCAGCCGGGCGGACGAGACCTTCGACCAGCGCACCGAACCCTGATGCGCCCGGTCGAAGACGTCTCCGTCCCGCGGACCACGTGCTCGGCCGGGCCCTGACCTGGCCCTCCCGGGCCGAGGAGACACCTCGTGGAAGCCTTCCTGCTCAGCACCGCCGTCATCTTCGTCGCCGAGCTCGGCGACAAGAGCCAGCTGATGGCGATGACCTTCGCCAGCCGCTACCGCGCCCGGGACGTCCTCCTGGGCATCACCGTGGCCACCGCCGTGGTGCACCTCGCCTCCGTCGCGATCGGCTTCTGGATCGGCGACGCCTTCGCCGAGCAGCAGGACGTGATCGCGATCGTGGCCGGCATCGCCTTCCTGGGCTTCGCGGCCTGGACGCTGCGCGGCGACGAGCTCACCGACGACGAGGCCGACAAGGCCCGCCGCTCCACCGGCAAGGCGATCTTCGCCGTCGGCGTCGCGTTCTTCCTCGCCGAGCTCGGCGACAAGACCATGCTGGCCACGATCACCCTGGCCACCCAGCACGGCTGGTTCGGCACCTGGATCGGCAGCACCGTCGGCATGGTCGCCGCCGACGCGCTGGCCATCGTGGTCGGCGCCATGCTCGGCAGGAAGCTGCCCGAGAAGGCGATCACCTACGGCGCCGCGACGCTGTTCGCGCTCTTCGGCGTCCTGCTGATCCTCGAGGGCGCGGGCGTCGTCGGCTGACCCGCGCGCGGCGGACGGCCCCTCCGGCTCAGCCCCGCAGCACCCGCGTGGCGACCCACCCGATGTCGTCGGCGGTCTGCGCGGGGGGCCGCTGGGCTGCATCACGTGGCTGAGCACGACCCGGACCACCGTGTCGATGGCGGCGTCGAGGTCGCGGGCGCCGAGCGCGACGTCGAAGGAGGCCACCCGCTCGCCGACCACCATCTTGGCCACGGCCAGCAGGGAGCCGGCGTGGGTGGTCAGCAGGGGCAGCAGCTCGGTGTCGGCGCCGTGCGTGGCCGAGGCGACGGCGTGCAGCAGCGGGTTGTCCTGGGCCCGGTCCAGCACCCCGCGCGAGGCGGCCACGACGGCGGCCTGCAGGTCGTCGGGGTGCTCGTCGAACGCCGTGCCGACCACCGAGAGGAACGCCTCCAGCTCGCGCTGGACCATCGCCTCGGCCAGCACGTTCTTGGTGCCGATCTCGTTGTAGACCGTCTGCCGGCTGACCCCGACCTCGTCGGCGAGCCGCGCCATCGTCACCTTCGCCCACCCCGTGCGCGAGGTGAGGTCCACGGCCGCGGCGAGGATCCGGTCGCGGGTGGCGACGGCCTGGTGCGGTCGGGCGGTGGAGGTCACCGGCCCCACTTTAGGTCCCGGCGCGCCCGAGCAGCTCCCGGGCAGCGTGCAGCGCCTCGTCGAACGGCCCGCCGTCGGCGATCCGGCGACGCAGCTTCATCACCACCCGCGGACGGTCGACGACCAGCGCCCCGACCACCTGCCCGCCCCGGTGCCAGAGCGCCGTCGTCCCGGCGACGCCGCCGTCGTCGGCGTCGAGGACCACCACCCCGTCGGCCACGGAGGTGCCGACGAGCTGGAGGCGGTGGCCGAAGAGGTCGGACCAGACGTACGGCACGGGGGCGAACGGCTGCGCGGACGACGGGTCGAGCGCGTGGCGCGCGGCCGCTGCACCCTGCTCGGCGGCGCTGGTCCAGTGCTCGACCCGCAGCAGGTCCCCGCCGAGCAGCGGGTGGGGCGCGTGCACGACGTCCCCCGCGGCCCACACCCCGGGGGCGTTGGTGGCCAGGGTGTCGTCGCAGACGACGCCGCGGTCGCGGGGGTGCAGGTCGACGCCGCTGCCCTCGAGCCAGCCGGTCGACGGGGCCACGCCGACGCCGAGCACCACCAGGTCGGCGGCCAGCTCGGTGCCGTCCTCCAGGGCGAGCCCCGTCACGTGGCCGGCGACCTCGGTGAGCCCGGTGACGCCCGAGCCCAGGCGCAGGTCGACGCCCGCGTCGCGGTGCAGCCGGGTGACGAGCCTGCCGACCTCGGGCCCGAGCGACCGCTGCAGCGGCACGTCGGCCGCCTCGACCACGGTCACCTCGAGCCCGCGGGCGCGGGCGGCGGAGGCGACCTCGGAGCCGATGAACCCGGCGCCGACGACGACGGTGCGCGCGCCGGCGTCCAGCGCCCGCCGGACGACCGCGGCGTCGTCGGCCGTGCGGAGGTGGGTCACGCCCGCCAGGTGGTCGCCGGGGACGGCCCGCGGGCGGGCGCCGGTGGCGACGACCAGGGCGTCGTAGGCCAGTCGCTCGCCGCCCAGGACCACCTCACGGGCGGCGGTGTCGAGACCGGTCGCCTCCTCCCCCAGCCGCAGGTCGATCCCGAGGTCGTCCTCCAGCTCCTCCGCGGTGCGGAAGGGGACGGGCTCGGTGGCACCGGGGGCGAGCGCCGCCTTGCTCAGCGGCGGCCGGTCGTACGGCGCCCGCTCCTCGGCCCCGAGGAGCACCAGCTCGCCCGCGTGACCCTCGCGGCGGGCGGTCTCGACCGCCCTGAACCCGGCCAGTCCGGCACCGACCACGACCAGGCGTCCGCCCGCGCGCACGCCTCAGCCCTCGAGCCGCAGGGCCAGGACCGGGCAGGCGTCCACCGCGGCCTGCACGTCGGCCCGGGCGGCCTCGGGGGGCTGCTCGTCGTGGACCACGACGGAGCCGTCGTCGCCGACCTCGAACAGCTCGCTCATCGCCTCGCACATGCCGAGACCCTCGCAGGTGTCGCGGTCCGCCACGACCCGCATCAGGCGTCGCTCCCGGTCATCGGGACGAAGTCGACCTTCTCGCGGACCCCGCAGTCCGGGCAGCACCACGCGTCGGGGACGTCGGCCCAGGAGGTGCCGGCCGCGAAGCCCTCCAGCTCGTTGCCGACCTCGACCTCGTAGGTGTAGCCGCAGCCGGGGCAGCGCGCAGCCAGCACCTCGTCCGCGGGGACGACGGCTGTGGCGGCAGCGGCAGGGGCGGCGGCGTCCTCGATCGGCTGGTCGGCCGCGGCCGGCTGGTCGGCCGCAGCCGGGGCGGGCCACGCGGCGAGCACCCGCGTGCGGCGCGGCGGGTGGACGTTGGCGCGGGTGACGTCGCCGTCGAAGTGGGCGACCACCCGGGGGTCCATCACCCGGCGCCACAGCGGCGGCACGAGCGCGATCAGGATCATCCCGGCGTACCCCGTCGGCAGCACCGGCGACTCCTCGAAGTCGCGCAGCGTCTGGTAGCGCCGGGTGGGGTTGGCGTGGTGGTCGCTGTGGCGCTGCAGGTGGTAGAGCAGCACGTTGGTCGCCACGTTGTTGGAGTTCCAGGAGTGCGACGGGTCGACCCGCTCGTAGCGCTCGCGGTGTCCGACGCCGACCTTCTGCCGGCGCATGCCGTAGTGCTCCATGTAGTTGACGACCTCGAGCAGGGTGAGGCCGATCAGCGCCTGGACGACCAGGAAGGGCAGGACGACCGGGCCGAGCCAGACCGCGAGGGCGCCCCACAGCACCGCCGACATGACCCACGCGTTCAGGACGTCGTTGCCGGGCCGGTACGGGTGCTGGTCGCGGCGGGCGTACCGCTTCTCCTCCAGGCGCCAGGCCGAGCGCACCGAGCCGAGCACGGTGCGCGGCCAGAAGGCGTAGAACGACTCCCCGATCCGGCTGCTCGCCGGGTCCTCGGGCGTCGCGACGCGGACGTGGTGGCCGCGGTTGTGCTCGATGTAGAAGTGGCCGTAGAAGCTCTGGGCCAGGGCGATCTTGGAGAGCCAGCGCTCGTTGGCCTCCCGCTTGTGGCCGAGCTCGTGGGCGGTGTTGATCCCGATCCCGCCGATGCAGCCGATGGTGGCCGCCAGGCCCAGCTGCTCGACCAGGGTCAGGTCACCGCCGACGCCCAGCGGGTCGCCGCGGGCGACCAGGTAGGCGGCCCCGACGAACCCGGCGTACTGCACCGGCAGGAACAGGTAGGTCACCCAGCGGTAGTAGCGGTCCTGCTCGAGCGCCTCGATCACGTCGTCGGGCGGGTTGGCGCGGTCGAGGCCCGCGACCAGGTCGACGGCCGGGACGATCACCAGGATCACGACCGGGCCGACCCAGAACCACAGGCCGGACCCGGTGGCCAGCCACCCGCCGTACGCGACGAACGCCAGCGAGGGCACGACCAGCCCGATCAGCCACAGGGTCCGCTTGTGGTCGTGCCACCCGTCGGTCGATCCGGCGGGGACGGTGCTGCCGGCGCCGGGGCTGCTGCCGGTGGTGGTCCGTGCGCTCACGAGGAGTCCCTCCTGTCGCCGGCGCGGGAGCGCGCCGGGTTGACAGAAAGGTACCGATTGTCAACGCACTTGACAATACCTAGGTGACTGTCAAGTCGCCGTTCAGTCGTCGCCGAGGGTGGCGTGCTTCCCGGCGATCGCGCGCGCGACCGCCTTGGGCACCTCGGAGTTGAAGACCGACGGGATGATGAACGTGGGGTTGAGCTCCTCGTCCTTGACCACGTGGGCGATGGCGTCGGCGGCCCGCAGCATCATCTCGATCGTCACGTCGGTGGCGCGGGCGTCGAGCAGCCCGCGGAAGACACCCGGGAACGCCAGCACGTTGTTGATCTGGTTGGGGTAGTCCGACCGCCCGCTGGCGACCACCGCGGCGTACTCCCCGGCGTCACCGGGCTCGACCTCCGGGTCGGGGTTGGCCAGGGCGAAGACGATGGCCTTCTCGTTCATGTCCTTGATCCACTCGGCGTCGAGGACGTTCGGGGCGCTCACGCCGATGAAGACGTCCGCGCCGGTCACGCCGGTGTGCAGGTCGCCGCGGACCTTGCGCGGGTTGGTCACCTTGGCCAGCTTGAGCTTCGCGGCGGGCAGCGACTCGTCGTCGCCGGACAGGCAGCCCTCGCGGTCCCAGACCACGACGTCCGTCACGCCGGCGGCGAGCAGCAGGGTCACGATGGCGGTGCCGGCGGCACCCGCACCGGAGACCACGATCCGCAGGTCCTCGAGCTTCTTGCCGACCACGCGCAGCGCGTTGGTGAGCGCCGCGAGCACGACGATCGCGGTGCCGTGCTGGTCGTCGTGGAAGACCGGGATGTCCAGGCTCTCGCGCAGCCGCGCCTCGATCTCGAAGCACCGGGGGGCGGCGATGTCCTCCAGGTTGATGCCACCGAAGCCGGGGGCGATCATCTCGACGGCCCGCACGATCTCGTCGGTGTCCTGGGAGGCCAGGCAGATCGGCCAGGCGTCGATGCCGGCGAACCGCTTGAACAGCGCCGCCTTGCCCTCCATCACCGGCAGCGCGGCACCCGGGCCGATGTTTCCGAGGCCGAGCACGGCCGAGCCGTCGGTGACGACCGCGACCGAGTTGCCCTTGACCGTCAGCCGCGAGACGTCGCCGGGGTTGTCGGCCAGCGCCTTGCTGACCCGCCCCACGCCCGGGGTGTAGGCCATCGACAGGTCGTCGCGGTTGCGCAGCGGGACCTTCGAGGTGACCTCGATCTTGCCGCCGATGTGGAGCAGGAAGGTCCGGTCGCTGACCTTGTGCACCGTCACGCCGTCGACCGCGTCGACCTTCTCGCGCAGCTGCGCGGCGTGGTCGGCGTCGATCGCGGAGCAGGTGACGTCGATGACGAGGCGGTCGTTGGCCGACTCCGCGACGTCGACGGCCATGACGATCCCGCCCTCCGCGGCGATCGCCGTGGCCACCGAGCCGATCACGGAGTGGTCGGGCTCGGTGTGGAGCCGCATGGTGATGGAGTACGAGGACGTGGTCGCGATCTTGGGCACGGGGTCAGACTCCCGCCCGGGTCGGGTTACCGGCAAGTCACGAGCGTGTGGGCTTCCCCCGCGTCGTCGTGCCGAGCGTCTCCAGCATGCCCGCCGAGAACCGGTCGCCCATCTGGTTGATGACCGTCTTCATCGACGCCTTCACCGCCGGCCCGAGCGCCTTGGGCAGCGGCAGGTCGAGGGTGATCGACAGCGACGTGCGCAGCATCGTGGCGGCCGGCTCGCCCTCCAGCGGCTCGAGCTCCTCCAGCTCGTACCACCCGTCGACGCAGGCGTTCTCGTCCGAGCCCTCGGGGGCGTCGTGCTTGAACTCGATCCGCTCGAGCTCGACGAACTCCATCTTCTCGGTGAAGGTCGGCGAGAGGGTGGCCTTGGGCACGGGCAGCTTGGTCATCGACCAGATCCAGTGCTCGCCACGGTCCTCGATCCGGGTGACGAACGGGGTCAGCCGGGCGACCTCGTCGGCGTCGCGCAGGACCTCCCAGATCTGCTCCCGGGTCGCCAGGACGATCGCCTCGGCGGTGGTGGTCGCGGTGAAGCCGCTCACGAGGCCAGCGCCTTCTCGATGTCGCCGGTGATCTTCTCCGGCTTGGTCGTCGGCGCGTACCGCTTGATGACCTGGCCGTCCTTGCCGACGAGGAACTTGGTGAAGTTCCACTTGATCTTGTCGCCCAGCAGGCCGCCCTTCTCCTCGCGGAGCCAGCGGAAGAGCGGGTGCGCCTGGTCGCCGTTGACGTCGACCTTGCTGAACATCGGGAACGTGACGCCGAAGCTGCGCTCGCAGAACCCCGCGATCGAGGCGTCGTCGCCCGGCTCCTGGGACTGGAACTGGTTGCACGGGAAACCGAGCACGCTGAAGCCCTGGTCGGCGTAGGACTTCTGCAGGTCCTGGAGGCCCTCGTACTGGGGCGTGAAGCCGCACTGCGAGGCCGTGTTGACGACGAGGACGACCTGACCGGAGTACGTCCCCAGGTCGACGTCCCCCCCGTCGATCGCGGTCGCGTGGTGGTCGTGGAGGGAGGTCATGCTCCGATCCTGCCAGCCGGGCGGCAACCGGAAAGGCGAGCGCGGGCGTGCAGGAAGTGCGTGACAGACGGGTGCGGGCGTCGGATGATGCCGTCATGAGCACGACCACCGCCCCTCCCGTCGCCGCGACACCGGCCGGCCCGGTGCTCCGTCGGGTGCGCGGGATGGCGCGGTCGTGGGCGCCGTGGTGGGCGATCATCGTCGCCGGCGCCCTCTGGGGCGAGGTCCCGTGGGGAAGGGAGCTGCTCGTCGCCTACGGCGTGCTGCTCCTCGTCGTCGCAGCGGCGGTCCTGGTCGGTCGGCGGCTCCGCCGGCGCGAGGAGCTCCCGTACGGCGGTCCCGGCCAGCGCGATCTCTTCGAGCAGGCCCTGACCGGGGCCCGGGTGCACCCGGACGGTGAGGTCGGGGCGTGGCGTCTGCACCTCCCGGTGCTCCGGCTACGAGCCCGCGAGGCCGTCCTGGCGGTGCCGTGGGTCGGTCTCGTGGTGCTGGCCCTGGTGGCCGCCGTCGTCGTGCTGGTCCTCACGGGAAGGGGCGAGGCCGCCTCTGTGCCTGCCTCGGTCGCGACGGTCACCGTCCTGGGCTGGCCGTTCCTCGCCGTCCACCTGCGACGTCGCCGTGACCGGCTCGACGCGCTGGCCGAGCGGCTGGGGCGCTGATGAGCGACACGGGGCCGGTCCGCGGCCTGGTCCTCATCGGGGCGCCCCTCCTCCCGCTCGCCGTCTACTCCTGGCTGTGGGCTGCCTTCGACGCCACCTCCGGCACCCTCGGCGCCCTTGCCCTGTTCGTGGCGATGGTGGGGGTGATCGGCGCCGCCGTCGTCCTGGGCTGGCGGCGTCAGGACGCCACCGCGGCCCGGCTGGGCAGGCTGGACCGGGTCTGGGCCTTCCGACGCGCCGTGCGCAAGGGCGAGCTCCCGCCCGAGGGGGTCGGCGACGAGGCGAGGTGGCGGGCTGAGACGTCACGCCAGCTCCGCTCGACCGAGGCCGAGATCGCCGGGGCACCCTGGCTGTGGGTGCTGGCCGTCCCCCTCGGGATACCCGTCGCCATCGCTTGGGCCGCCGGCTGGGACGCCTGGCGCTTCCCCGCCTTCCTGCCCGTCGTCGTGGTGGTGGTGGGACCGCTGGCGTGGTGGGAGGCGGTGCGCCGGCGCGAGCGCCTGCGCCGGTTGGCGATGCGGCTCGGCTGACCGGGCGGCCGCGGTCGTTGGCGGGCGCGGCCGGTGTGGACGTTCCGTTGCTGTTGACCCTGCTGCCGGTCGTCACGCTGGCAGCAGGGCCCGTCATCTGGTGGGAAACACTGCGCCAGCGCACCCGCACGCACCGGCTCCGCCTCCGCCTCGGCTGGGAGGTGGGTCAGCGGTCGTAGCCGGAAGGAACGAAGTCTGCTGACCCGTCGCCTCGAACTGGCTGACCTGCGAAGACACGGTCAGCGCGACCCCCGGGTCGACATCGTTCCTTCCGGCTCCGCGCAGCGGCGATCTACCAGGCCTCGCCCCACCGCACCAGCGCCACCTCGTCGAGGGGCTTGCGGGTACGCGGCTTGGCCTCGCGCTCGCGCTCGGCCTCCGGGGCGGCGGCGGGGTCGCCGCGGTGGCCGACGGCGATGCCGGTGAGCAGTCGGACGTGGTCGGGCAGGCCGAGGGCGGCGGCGACCGCGTCCTTGTCGAACCCCGAGAACTGGTGGGCGTCCAGGCCCATCGCCCGCGCCTGCAGCGTGACGTGGGCGGCGGCCTGGCCGAGGTCGTGGTGGGCGTACGCCGGGTCCTTCGCGGGCTTGCCGCTCGGCGGGGCCGCCGGGTCCGGGCCCACCTGGGTGCAGCCGAGCAGGACCACCGCTGGTCGGCGCACCCACGCGTTGCCGCGCGAGAGGTGTTCCTCGAGCGCGGCGCGCGTCCCCGAGCCGCGCTCAGCGACCAGGAAGACCCACGGCTGGGAGTTGCCGGCACTCGGGGCCCAGCGGGCCGCCTGCAGCAGCGTCGTGACCTGCGCCCGGTCGAGGGCCTGGGTGTCGTCGAAGAACGTGGGGCTCCACCGGGAGCGGAGCGGCTCGGCGAGCGCGTCGTCGTTGACCGGCGCGGCGCTCATCGGAGCACCGTCGCGGGCCACGCCTCGGTGCCGGTGAGGTCGGCGACCTGGCCGAGGAAGTCGGCGACCCGGCCCCGGTCGTCCGCCATCTGCACCGGGTACGTGGTGGGCCGAGTGCGCCGGTCGTGCCAGAAGTGGTGCGTCCCCGGCGCCGAGGGCCGCGTGGCGACCAGCCACACCGCGGTGTCAGCGCCGTCCTCCGCGCTGCGCAGCAACGGGCCGACGACCTTGCCGAAGCCGGGCAGCGAGTCCGTGATGCCGGGGGTGCCGGCCCAGCCGGGGTGCATCGACGCGGCAGTCACGCCGCTCTCGCGGAGCCGCTCGGCCCAGGCGTCGGCCAGGACCACCTGCATCCGCTTGGTGCGCGCGTAGGCGCGGACCCCGTCGTACTCGCCCCGGACGAACTGCAGGTCGTCGGCGCGAAGACCGGAGGTGTACATCCCGCCGGAGCTCATCCACACGACGGTCGCGCCGCCGTCGCGGCCCCCCGCGTGCAGCGGCTCGAGCAGCAGCTCGGTCATCAGGTGCGGCCCGAGCACGTGCGCGGCCAGCGTCATCTCGTGGCCCTGCGCGCTCTCCTGCCGCTCGGGCGGGAGCACGCCGGCGTTGTGCACCAGCCCGTGCAGCGCGTCGACCCGGCCGACGAGGTCGGCGCACCACGCGCGGACGGCGTCGAGGTCGCTCACGTCGCAGAGCTCGCCGACCACCGACGCGCCCGGCACCCGGCTGCGGACGTCGGCCAGGACGGTGTCGATCTTGTGCTGGGTGCGGCCGAGCACGTGCACCGTCGCGCCGAGTCGGGCGAAGGACAGCGCCATCGCCTCCCCGATGCCGGACGTCGCGCCGGTGACGACGACGTGCTTGCCGAGCAGCGCCCCGGCCGGCGGGTCGGCGGCCCAGAAGCGACGGCGCACCGCAGAGCCGACCCGGGTGTAGCCCAGGACGACCGACCGGTCGAGCGCGGTGTCGAGGGCGCGGGTGAGCCCGGCGGGGATCGAGGTCATGCCACCCAACCTAGGAGGGCGTCCCCGCACCCGGTCGGGTGGCAGTCCGTCGGGACCGGCGTGCGCCCCCGGGGCATGCTGGAGCGGTGCTCGACTCCCTCTCCCCCGCCCGCCGCCGACTCTGGCTCGTCGTCGCCGCCCTGGTCGTCGCCGCCGTGGTCGCGGGGTCGGTCGCGCTGGTCCTCGGCCGCGACGAGCCGGCGCCGCCGGTCGCGCAGGGCGACGTCGGCCCCGTCCTGCTGCTGCCGGGGTACGGCGGCAGCGAGACCGGCCTCGAGACGCTGGCCGGCGCGCTGCGGGAGGACGGCCGGACCGTCGAGGTGGTGGCCCCTCCTGGCGACGGCCGCGGCGACCTGCGCGAGCACGCCGCGCTCGTGGCGGAGGCGGCCGAGGCCGCGGTCGCGGGCGGTGCGCCGTCGGTCGACGTGGTGGGCTACTCGGCCGGCGGCGTGGCGGCCCGGCTCTTCGTCGCCGAGCTGGGCGGTGACGAGATCACGCGGCGGGTGCTGACCCTGGCCTCGCCGCACCACGGCACCGAGCTGGCCGAGGCGGCCGGCCTGGCCGGGTCCGGGTGCCCGGAGGGGTGCCAGCAGCTGCAGCCCGACAGCGAGCTGCTGGCCAGCCTCAACGCCGGGGACGAGACCCCGAGCGGCCCGGAGTGGGCGGCGCTGTGGACCGAGGACGACCAGACGGTCGTGCCGCCGACCTCCGGACGGCTCGACGGCGCGGTCTCGTTCGGCCTCCAGGACGTCTGCCCCGACCTGGTCGTGAGCCACGGTGACGTGCCGAGCACCCCGGCGGTGCTGCGGATCGTGGTCGCCGAGCTCGGCACCACACCGCCGGTCGTCCCCGGCCCCGAGGTCTGCTGACCGCCGGGCGGGACAGTCCCTGGCGGTGTCAGCGGCGGCGTACGAGCCGCAACCAGCGTCGCGCGCCGTGGGGCCGGGGTCCGGGGGTGGCGGGCGCAGGCGCCGTAGGCGCGGGCGCCTGGCTCCTGATCCCGGCGTGGAACGCCACGGTCCGGTTCGTCGCGCTGTCGATCGATGCGGTGTCGAGAAGACCCTGCACCCGGTCTCGCTGCTCCTCCGACAGCCGCGCCCAGGTGGTCGCCGCGCTGGTCTCGAGCCAGTTCAGGACCCCAGTGCGGCCGAGGGAGACCAGCTGCGGGTCGGGGTCCGAAGCAGCGCGCAGGTCGGCCTCCACCCGGTCCCAAGCGCCCGCTCGGTGACCGACGTGCCACGCGGCCCGACGGTTCCAGGGCCCGGGAGCCGTCCACGCCTTCGTCGCCACCTCCTGCGGTGCCCGGAGACGGACCAGGGCACGGGCAGCGGCCGAGGCCACGCGTGGGCTGGGGTCCAGCAGGACCGGCCCGAGCATGCCGACGGCGAGGTCCGCAGAAGCGTGGGCGCTGACGCCGCTCACTGCGGCGGCTCGGACGCGGGCGCTCTGGTGGTCCAGGTGTGCGGCGAACACCTCGAGGTCTTCCGGTCCCCCGACCGTCGCCAGTCCCTCGAGGACCGCCGCCACCCTGTGCGCCGGGGTAGTGATCGTGCCGGCGAGCTCCCGGTACCACCGCGCGGCGTCGATGCCGCGACGACGTGCTCGCATCTGTGCCTGCTCCCGCACGCGAGGGGCGCGGTCGGTCAGCAACCGTGTCGTCTCGTCGTCCGCCAGGAGCTCGTCGGGCAACCGCGTCAGCGCCACGATCCTCGCCTCGACCGTCTTGGCCACCAGGAGCTCGCGCAGCTCCTGCGGCTCCGCCACAGGCAGCAGCCACTCAGCGGCCGAGGCGCGCACCCACTGGTCCGGGTCGGACCTCACCATCTCCAGCAGCTGCTCGGCACCAAGCAGGTGACGGTCCTGGGCGAGGGCCAGCGCCCACCGTCGTACGGCGCGGTCGTCCCCGCGCAGGAGCTCCTCGACCAGCCCCTCTGGGGGCAGCCGCTCCAGCAGGAGGCCGCGGACGAACGCCAGGGCGGACGGCGCGTGCCGGCGTCCGCGGCCAGCGAGGACCACGGCAAGGACCGTGCCTGCGTCGGCGGCGCCCAGGCGCGGGTGGAGCGCTCGGGTGGCCTCGTCCCGCACCTGCTCGACGTGGTCCAGCAACCGGACGGCGAGAGCGGCCGACGCGACCGTTCCGTCCCTGGCGGCGAGCACCCGCGACGCGCGCTGTCGGACGCGCCCGTCCACGTGCATGCTGGTCACGGCAGCGACGAAACCGGTGGACTCGGCCACCTCCGGCCCCAACCAGCCCTGGGAGCCGCCGACGGGCGCGCCCGCCATCGGCAAGGACCACCGCGCAGCCTCGTCCAGCAGCAACCACGACCTGCCCCCGAGCCGCGCAAGGGTGTGGGAGCCGGCGCGCCACTCGTCCGGGCCACCGTCGGTCACGACACGCACCAGCTGCGACGCGAGCTGCCGGGCCTCGGACGCCGTCCTCATCGGGCCATCATCACCTCACCTCAGTCGGTGACGTCCTTGGTGGCGAAGTTGGCCCAGGCCGCGCCGAAGAAGACCACGACGTAGGCCAGCTGCAGCAGCACCCCGCGCACGACGTCGCGCCACAGGACCGGGTCCCGGAACAGGTCGACGAAGGCCAGCCAGTAGCGCGTCGGCAGCACGTCCCGGACCACGTCGGCGGCGTCCAGGGTGAACAGCAGCGTGGAGGCGATCAGCACCGCCATCGTCCCGAGCGCCGCCCCGAGCGGGGAGTCGGCGACGGTGGAGAGGAACAGCGCGATCGCGGCCACGCCGGCCATGCAGAGGATCGCGTACGCCAGGGCCAGCGCCGTGCGCCCGACCAGCTCGGGCGTCGACAGCGTCGTGCCGGAGACCGACGTGCCGCCGGGCACCACCGCCGAGCCGGCGGTGACCTCGCCGTTGCCGAGCAGGAGCACCCCGAGGACGTACGCCGTCACCGCGACGACCACGATCGTGATCACCACGAAGGCCATCACTGCCACCATCTTGGCGACCAGGAAGCTGAGCCGCCCGACGGGGCGCACCAGCAGGTAGCGCAGCGTCCCCTGCTGCGCCTCGCCGGCCACGGCCTCGCCCGCGGTCAGGGCCACCGCGATCGGCAGCAGCAGCGGCAGCACGATGGCCAGCGCGGCCAGCGGGAACAGCGTGCCGTCGGTGAGCACGGCGGACAGGAAGGCGGGGCCCGTGCCGGGCCGGGGCCCGATCGCGGTGAGCGACAGCAGCACCGCGACCAGGCTGGGCAAGGCGTCGATCAGCAGGATCGTCACCCAGGTGCGGCGGCTGCGCACCATCTTGGACAGCTCGACGCGGATCACGCGGCGCCCACCCTGCCCTGGTCGGTGACGGAGAAGTCGTCGGAGCCGGCGCCGGTCGCGTCGAGGACGACGCCCTCCAGCGTGCGCCGCTCCGGGGTCACCTCGACCACGGGCACGCCCGCAGCGACGAGCGCGGCGACCATGGCGGCCGGGTCGTCGCCACGCACCACCAGCCGCTCGCCGTCGCGGTCCTCGACCGCGCGGCCGAGGACCGCGGCCGCCCGCTCACCGTGCGCCGCGCCGGCGGTGCGCAGCAGCTGGCGCCCGGTCGGCCCCCGCAGGGCGTCGAGGTCGTCCTGGACGACGAGACGGCCCCGCGAGATCACGCCCACCCGGCCGCAGGTCTGCTCGATCTCGGCCAGCAGGTGGCTGGAGACGAGCACGGTGGTGCCGGCGGCGTTCAGGTCGAGCAGCAGCGCCCGGATGTCCCGGATGCCCTGCGGGTCCAGGCCGTTGGTGGGCTCGTCGAGGACCAGCAGCCGCGGCGAGGTCAGCAGCGCCTGCGCCAGCCCGAGGCGCTGCCGCATCCCGAGCGAGTAGGCGTGCACGGGCCGCTTGTCCACGCCCGACAGCCCGACCCGCGCCAGCGCGTCGTCGACGCGCCCGGCCCGCCCCTGGCGCGACCCGCGTCCCGCGGCGTCGTAGAGCGCCAGGTTGCGGCGCCCGGACAGCTGCCCGTACGCCGCCGGCCCCTCGACCATCGCCCCGACCTGCGGCAGCACCTCGGCGGCCGAGCCGGGCATCGGGCGCCCGAGCACCTCGGCGGTGCCGGAGGTGGGCAGGACCAGGCCGAGCAGCATCCGGACCGTGGTGGTCTTCCCGGAGCCGTTGGGGCCCAGGAAGCCGTAGACGTCGCCCTCGCGCACGTCGAGGTCGAGGTCGCTGACCGCCGCCACCCGGCCGAAACGCTTGGTCAGGCCGTGGGTGCGGATCACTGGTCCTCCTCGGGGAGATAGACGGCGCCGGAGCGCAGGTCGGCCTCGGCGGCGCGCAGCGCGTCGAGGTCGAGGGTGCCGGCGACCAGCCAGCCCCCGTCACCGGCCCGGCCGCCGACGAGGACGCCGAGCGGGCCGGCGAGGGCTCCGATGCTGTCCTCGGTGGCGACCGCGTCGGGCGTGACGGCGACCTGCTCGCGCAGCGGGTCGGCCTCGTTGTCGCGCAGCGGGATGGCCACGAGCTGGGTCAGCCCCTGCCCGTAGACCCCGACGGCTCCGCGCGAGCTCGGCTGGAGGTCGAGGCCGGCGACCTCGTCCGGCGGGCGGAGCGGGGCGTACTGGCTGGCGGCGTCGGCGATGTCGAGCACGTCGACCCGCTCGACGTCGGTCCCGGCGGTGGGGTCCAGCGCGACGACGGAGGCCGGTGGCGTCCCCGGGTCGTAGTCACGGACCTCGCTGGTCAGCGCCGGCGAGGACGACCCCTCGGCGTAGGCCTCGACGAGCAGCGGCACCCCGGTGGCGGGGTCGAGCCAGACGTCGACCCGCCCGATCGTGGTCCGCTCGTCGGCCTGCGACCCGTCGACGCGCAGCCCTGCGGCCGAGACGCCGGCCACCCGCCGCGCGGGCAGCGCGTCGACCGCCGCCGGGTCGGCGCCGACCACGAACCGCCGCGCCAGCTCGGAGGGCAGCAGGTCGCTCGTGCGGGGCAGCCGGATGTCGGGGTCGCGGCTGACCTCGGCCTCCTGCGCCTCGTAGGAGTAGGCCACGGTGACGTCGTCGGTGTGCCGCAGGTCGCTCTCGCCGGCGGTGAGCAGCCGGTCGACCCGCCACGAGTCCGCGTCGCGCCACCACACGCGCAGCCGGGTCGTCTCGCCGAGCAGCGACCCGAGGTCGTCGAGGTCCCCGGTGGCCGGCAGCTGCAGCGTGCCGGTCGTCTCGACGTAGCCGCTCCAGCCCGCGTCGGGTGCCTCGGCCAGCAGCGCGAGCAGCGCGGCGGGGTCCTGGTCGGTCTCCTCGGCCGGCAGCAGCCGGGGGGCGAGCGGGAGCAGCACGACGGCCGCGACCAGCGCGGCCACCACCAGCCAGCGCCGCGGGGAGGTCATGGCCCGACGCTACGGGGCGCGGGCCAATCACCCCCGCGGTCACCCCCGGGGGAGCCGGATGCCGTACTGCCCGATCTTGCGGTAGACCGTCGCCCTGCTCATGCCCAGCTCGAGCGCTCCCTCACGCATCGTCACCCCCGGCCGGGTCAGCACCCGCACGATCTCGTCGCGCTCGAAGGTCTCGATCCGGCTGAGCCGGTGGGTGCCCTGGCTGAGCACCTCGGCGGGCAGGTGGCGGACGTCGACGACGTCGGTACGCGTGGCCGCGTCGCGCACCACGTCGCGCAGCTCCGCGACGTTGCCCGGCCAGCCGTGGTCGCGCAGCGCCTGCTCGGCCGCCGGGGTGAGGTCCACCTCGCGCCCGCGCACCTGGTGGGCGAGGTGGCGCGCGAGCGGGACCACGTCGTCGGGACGCTCGCGCAGCGGCGGGACCTGGACGACCGCGCCCACCAGCGGGACCAGCGCGGCCGGCAGGTCCTCCAGGCGTCCGGCGGTCGCGCCCCAGCCGGCCGGGCCGGCACCGGGCAGCAGGTCGCGGAGCCGGTCGGCCGCCCACGCCGGCAGCAGGTCGGCGTCGCCGAGCAGCACCGTGGTGTGCTCCTTGCCGACCTCCGGCGACCATAGGTCGAGCCAGGTGGCGACGTCGTCGGGGGCCGGGACCCGGGCCGCCAGCACCCGGCCGCGGGGGCGCTCGGCACGCGCGGCCTGGGCCAGCAGGGTCGTCCGCCCGGCGCCGCGCTCGCCCACCACGGCCACCACCCGCCCGCTCGCCACGGCGGCGCGGACCTGCGTGAGCGCGTCGGTCCAGGACGCGGACAGACCCGTCAGCGTGCCGGAGCCGGGCTCCAGGCGCGGTGCCTCCACCCGGTAGACCGCCCCGCGCGAGGGCGTCGGGGCGGCACCGCCGCCGGATCGGGCCAGCATCAGCGCGGTCGTGGTGCCGGCGGCCGAGCGGGCCAGCGCCAGCAGCAGGTCGCTGTGCGAGGCCGACCAGGTGGTGAGGTTCAACGCGCCCTCGAGCCGTCCCGTGCGGGGGTCCAGCACCGGCACGGCGGCGCAGGTGTAGCCGCGCAGGCTCAGCGCGTAGTGCTGCTCGGACCGCACCACCGTCGGCGTGCGGTCGGCGAGCGCCAGGCCGAGCCCGTTGGTCCCGGCCTCGCGCTCGGCGTAGGAGAAGCCCGGTGCGAGGTGCACCGCGTCCAGGGCGCGCAGCAGCGCGTGGTCACCGCTGCGGCGGTCCAGCACCAGGCCGTCGGCGTCGGTGAGCATGAGGCTGACCGGCTCGGCGGCCAGCGACCGGTGGAGGTCGCCGAGCACCTCGCGGCCGCAGGTCGCGAACAGCGACTCCGTGGGCGGCGCGCCGCTGAAGCGCGGCTGCACCTCACCGTGGGACACGCCGTAGTCCTCGCTGCGGCGCCACGACGCCACGACCCGGTCGGGCGCGTGCTGCTCGAGCTCCCCCACCAGCCACCTCCACGGCCGCCCCCGGGACACCCACGCGTGCCCGGCGGTGGCGCCAGCGTACGACGCGGACTGTGACCCGCGTCTCAAAGTGAGACGCGCACCCCCTCGGCAGCGGGGTCGCGACGACCTAGCGTCGGCGACGTGCTCCGTGACGGTCGTCACGGGCGGAGACGGAGGAACCATGTACACCAAGGACGGCGAGGACTTCTACATCGTCGATGCGCACATCGCCCTGTGGGACGCCCGCGAGGAGAACCAGCGCAACATCCACGGCAAGCAGTTCATCGACTGCTTCTACGACTACCACCGCAACCTCTCGCCCGAGTCCGAGGTCTGGCCCTACGAGGAGTACCTCTACCAGGGCGGGGAGCGGCTGATGAAGGACGTCTTCACCGACGGCTACGCCGACCACGCCATCTTCCAGCCGGCCTACCTCCACGAGTTCTACAAGACCGGTTTCGGACAGTCCGAGGAGGCCTCCGCCCTGGCCGCGGCGCACCCGGACAAGCTCACCTACAACCACAACTTCGACCCCCGCAACGGCGAGCGCGGCCTCGAGCAGCTCCACGCGGACGCGGAGAAGTACGGCCTGAAGGGCGTCAAGCTCTACACCGCCGAGTGGCACGGGGACTCCCGTGGCTGGAAACTCGACGACCCGTGGGCCTACCGCTACTTCGAGGCCTGCCGCGAGCTGGGCATCAAGAACATCCACGTCCACAAGGGCCCCACCATCCGCCCCCTCGACCGCGACGCCTTCGACGTGGCCGACGTCGACCACGTGGCCACCGACTTCACCGACCTGAACTTCATCGTGGAGCACGTCGGCCTGCCGCGCCTGGAGGACTTCTGCTGGATCGCCACCCAGGAGCCGAACGTCTACGGCGGCCTGGCCGTGGCGATGCCCTTCATCCACACCCGTCCCCGCTACTTCGCCCAGATCATGGGGGAGCTCCTCTACTGGATCGGTGAGGACCGGATCCTGTTCTCCTCCGACTACGCGATCTGGACCCCGAAGTGGCTGGTCGAGGCCTTCGTGGACTTCCAGATCCCCTCCGACATGAGCGAGTACGCGCCGATCACCCTGGAACAGAAGAAGAAGATCCTCGGCCTCAACGCCGCCGCGCTGTACGACCTCGACGTGCCGCAGGCCCTGCGCCTGCCCGAGGCCGACGAGACCGCCACCGGTCCCCGCGACCCCTCGGCCGCCGACCCGGACCTGGTGGGCGCCCGATGACGCTCCTGTCGGAGGTCGAGGAGCGCGCGCCGGCGAGCGTCCCCGGACCACCGCTGACCGAGGCCCACGTGCGCGGGGTGCTCGACGTCGTGCTCGACCCCGAGCTCGACGAGCCGATCACCGACCTCGGCTTCGTCACCTCGGTGACGGTCACCGAGGCGGCGGTCGAGGTGCACCTGCGCCTGCCGACGTCGTTCTGCTCGCCGAGCTTCGCCTACCTGATGGCCTCCGACAGCCGCGACGAGGTCACCGCCCTGCTCGCCCGGCGCGACGACCCGCGGGCGCTGGTGGTCGAGCTCGACGACCACCACGACTCACCGAGGATCAACGCCGGCCTGGCCGCCGACGCCGGCTACCGCGGCACCTTCGGCGACGAGGCCGAGGACAGCCTCGACGAGCTGCGGATGGTCTTCCGTCGCAAGGCGCACACGGCCGCCGCCGAGCGCTGCCTGACCGGGCTCCTGCGCCTGGACCCGGAGCGCGCGGTCGACACGCTCGGGGAGGTCCGCCTGGGCGACCTGCCCGAGGGTCACGACCGGGAGGCGCTCGTACGCCGCCGCGCCGCCCTCGGCCTGCCCGTCGACGGTGACGCCGTGGTCCTGGTCGACGCCGAGGGCCGGCGTCCCGACGACGTCCCGATGGCGCTGCGCCGGGCCCGCTCGACGCGGATCTCGATCGACGGCAACGCCCACTTCTGCCGCGGCCTGCTCGCCACCCGCTACCCCGGCTCGGAGGGCGACCAGGCCCCCCGCGCCGAGGAGGCGTTCGTGCCGCTGGCCTCGCTCACCACCCGTCCCCACCCCGCGAAGGAGCAGCACCGATGAGCACCATGCGCGCCGTCCAGGTCGTCGGCTACCACCAGGGCCTGCAGATGGCCGAGGTCGACGTCCCCGAGGCCACCGGCCCCCTCGACGTCGTCGTCAGGATCGGCGGCGCCGGCGTCTGCCGCACCGACCTCCACATCCTGGAGGGGCAGTGGGCCGAGAAGTCCCAGGTCACGTTGCCGTACACGATCGGGCACGAGAACGCCGGCTGGGTGCACGCGGTCGGCTCGGCGGTGACCCACCTGCGCGAGGGGGACAAGGTGATCCTGCACCCGCTGGTCACCTGCGGCCTGTGCCGCGCCTGCCGCTCCGGCGACGACGTGCACTGCGAGGTCAGCGACTTCCCCGGCATCGACACGAACGGCGGGTACGCCGACTACCTGCGCACCACCGCACGCAGCGTGGTGAAGATCGACGACTCCCTCGAGCCGTCGGACGTCGCGGCGCTGGCCGACGCCGGCCTCACGGCGTACCACGCCGCCGCCAAGGCCGCGAAGCGGCTGACCCCGCGCGACCGGTGCGTGGTGATCGGCGCCGGCGGTCTGGGCCACATCGGGATCCAGGTCCTCAAGGCGCTGACCCCGGCCGAGATCGTCGTGGTCGACCGCAACCCGGACGCGGTGAAGCTGGCGCTGTCGATCGGCGCGGACCACGGTGTCGTCGCCGACAGCACCCACGTCGAGCAGGTCCTCGAGCTGACCGATGGCCACGGCGCCGAGGTGCTCGTGGACTTCGTGGGCGAGGGCGGGGCGACGGCCGAGGGCGTGGCGATGCTGCGCCGGGCCGGCGACTACCACGTGGTCGGGTACGGCGAGAACATCGACGTCCCGACCATCGACATCGTCAGCGCCGAGATCAACATCGTCGGCAACCTGGTCGGCTCCTACAACGACCTGTGCGACCTGATGGTCCTCGCGGCCCGCGGCCAGGTCACGCTGCACACCCAGAAGTACGCCCTGGACGACTTCGCGACCGCCGTCGACGACCTCGACCACGGCCGCGTCCGCGGGCGCGCCATCCTGGTCCCCTGACCCCCACCACCCAGCAGGAGGAAACCCTTGATCTTCATCACCGCCGTCTTCTCGGTGAAGGCCGAGCACGCCGACGACTGGCCCGAGATCTCCCGCGAGTTCACCGAGGCCTGCAACGCCGAGGACGGCTGCCTGTGGTTCTTCTGGTCCCGCAGCGTCACCGACCCGAACGAGTACGTGCTCGTGGAGGCGTTCCGCGACGGTGACGCCGGCGGCGCCCACGTGCAGTCCGACCACTTCAAGAAGGCGACCAGCGAGCTGCCGGCGTACCTCGCCGCGACCCCGCGGATCGTCAACGCCGAGGTGCCCGGGACGGAGTGGTCCGAGCTCGGCGAGATGCAGGTCGGCTGACCCGACCACCCGGCGACGGGCCACCGCCAGCATGTGGCGGTGGCCCGTCGTCGTCCCCGCGGTGTGGTCACCTGGGCCGGTGAGCCCGTCGTCCTCCACCCCCGTCCTCCAGCGCGCCAGCGCCTTCACCGGTCGCTGGTTCGCCGTGCTCGTGCTCGCCGCGGGCGGGCTCGGGCTGCTCCTCCCCGACACCCTCGCCCAGGCCGCGCCCGCGGTGCCCTGGCTGCTCGCGCTGATCATGCTCGGGATGGGGATGACGCTGCGCCCGGTCGACTTCGCCGTGGTCGTCCGTACGCCGTGGGCGCTCGGCGTCGGGGTCGCCGCGCAGTACCTCGTGATGCCGCTGACCGGCTTCGCCCTCGCCCGGCTGCTCGACCTCTCCCCGACCCAGGCCGCCGGGATGGTGCTGGTCGGCGCGTCCCCGGGCGGGACGGCGAGCAACGTCATGGTCTTCCTCGCCAAGGGCGACACCGCGCTGTCGGTGGCGATGACGACCTTCTCCACCCTGCTCGCCCCGGTGCTGACGCCGCTGCTGGTGCTGTGGCTGGCCGGGGAGTTCCTGCCGGTCGACGCCGGGGCGCTCTTCGTCTCGATCGTCCAGGTGGTGCTCGCCCCGGTGCTGCTCGGGCTGCTGCTCCGCACGGTCGTCCCGGCCCTGGTCGAGCGGGTCCTCGACGCGCTCCCCCTGGTCTCGGTGGCCGGCATCGCCGCCGTGGTCGCGATCGTGGTCGCGGGCAGCGCCGACACCGTGCTCACCGTGGGGCCGCTGCTGGTGCTCGCGGTCGTGCTGCACAACGGGGTCGGCCTGGGCGTGGGCTACGGCCTGGCCCGCCTCACCGGGCTGGACGTCCCCGCCCGCCGCGCGGTGAGCATCGAGGTGGGCATGCAGAACTCCGGGCTCGCCGCCACGCTGGCCACGGTGCACTTCTCACCGGCCGCCGCCCTTCCGGCCGCGATCTTCTCGGTGTGGCACAACGTGTCGGGCTCGCTGCTGGCCGGCTGGTGGTCGCGGCGGCCGGTCGAACGGGCCGTGGCCGAGCGCGACCGGGTCGGCTGACCGCGCCGCAAGCGTCACCTCGAGGCGCCGCGAGCGTCATCTCGGCTGTCCGCGAGGGTCATCTCGGCGGGTCAGCTGGCGGCGCGCACGGCCTCGACCGACAGGCCGCACTCCTCGAGGAGCAGCTCGATGAAGTACTCCGCGTCGCGCAGGCAGCTCTCGTCGCGACGGACGCCGCCGACGGCGACGGCCCCCTCGACCAGGTAGAGGATCCGGGTGGCGACCGCGGCCGCGTCCCGGACCCCGGCGGTGGCCAGGATGCGCTCCAGGCCGTCCTCCATGTGCTTCATCGACTCCTGGATCACCCCCAGCGCCTCGTGCTCGCTGTCGGAGAGCTCGGCGGCGGCGTTGATGAAGGCGCTGCCCCGGAACACCTCGTCCTCGACCGGGTGGGCGTAGCCGCGGACGTAGGCCACGACCTGCAGGGCCGGGTCGTCGCCGACCTCCTCCCAGATCCCGTGCAGCTTGTCCTGCCACTGCTCCTCGCGCTGGCGCAGGTAGGCCGCGATCACGCCGTCCTTGCTGGGGAAGTGGTTGTAGAGCGTGCGCTTGGAGATCCCAGCCTCGGCGGCCAGGGCGTCGACCCCCGTGGAGTAGATCCCGTCGCGGTAGAAGCAACGGGCCGCGGCCGCGACGATCCGCTCGGGGGTGGTCGGGTCCGCCTCCGGGACACCCTCGGCAGGGGTTTCGGTGACGACGTGGTCGAGATCACCCGGCGTGTCGTGGTCCGTCATCTTGTCCACGCTACACCGACCTGTGTACAGTCATGTCTACACCGACCAGTGAACCTAAGGATCTGAGAACCATGTTCGACTCCACCCCCGTCGTCTCGCGCCACTCCTCCGGCACGCAGTCGCGGGCCCGCAGCACCCGCTTCGCCCGCGTCGCAAACCTCGCGCGCTCCCCCCGACGCACCTCGCTCACCGAGACGCTCTCGGTCGGCCTCGGCCTGACCCAGCGCTGATCCGGCGCCGTTCGCGGCGCTCGACCGAGCACCCGGACCTCCCACTCCCGACGCCACGGCGCCGGAAGGGGAGGTCTTCCTCGTTCCCGGGGTCGCCGGGCCGGCCCGCAGCTCACTCCCGGGCGGCTCACTCCCGGGCGGCTCACTCCCAGGCGGCTCACTCCCGCGCGGCTTCCTCACGCCGCACGATGTCGGCGACCGGCTCGGCGCTGGCCTGTTCGTGCAGGTAGCGCGCGACCACGACCGCCACGGCGGCGGCCGGCACGGCCAAGAAGGCCCCGATCACGCCGAAGAGCGTGGAGCCCAGCACGATCGCGAGCAGCACCACGCCGGCGTGGAGGTCCAGGCTCCGGCCCTGGAGCCACGGGAGCAGCACGTTGCCCTCGAGCTGCTGGACCGCCAGCACGATCCCCAGCACGATCAGCGCGGTGACCCACCCGTTGGCCGCGAGGGCGACCAGCACGGCCAGTGCGCCGACCGTCACGGCCCCGACGATCGGCGCGAAGGCGGCCAGGAACGTGATCACGGCCAGCGGCAGCGCGAGCGGCACGCCGAGCACCAGCAGCCCGGCGCCGATGAAGAAGGCGTCGATCAGACCGACCAGCGCCTGGGTGCGCACGAAGCTGCCGAGCGTGATCCACGACCGGGTCGTCACCTCGATCAGGTGGTGACCGGCCGTGGGGCTGGTCCAGCGCCGCAGGAACGGCAGGAAGCGTCCGCCGTCCTTGAGGAAGAAGAACGTCAGCACCAACGTCACCACCGCGTTGATCAGCAGGTTGGCGATCGCCCCGAGGCCGACCAGGACGCCCGACGCGATCGTCGCGGCGCTGGCCTGCAGCCGCTCCTGGGCGGCGGTCACGACCGACTCGATCTGCGCGTCGGTCACGCCCACGCCCAGGTCGGCCACGAAGGACTCCAGGTCGCTGAGCCCCTTCGACGCGCTCAGCGACAGCTCGACCACCTCGTCGCTGGCCGTCGGGGCCAGCAGCGAGATGATCCCGCCGAAGACCGCCACGAACAGGACCACCACGGCGGCCGAGGCCAGGGTCCGCGGGACCCGGAACCGCCGCTCGAGCAGCCGGACCGGCGGCTCGAGGACGGTGGTCAGCACCAGGGCCAGCACCAGCGGGAGCAGGATGCTCCACAGCTTGCCGACCAGCATGCCCAGCACGATCGCGCCGACCACGAGGACGAGCAGACGCAGCGTCCACGTCGAGAGGCGGCGTACGCCGGAGGCCATCGCGCGGGGGTCGAGCGCCCGGGCCGAGGCCGTGACGCTGTCGACGTCACCGGTCGGGTCGGCGTCGTCCTGACGCTCCTGCGGCGTGCCGCGCGGCCGCTGCGGGTCAGGAGCTGCGTCGTCGTCCGGGGACGGTCCGCGGGGGTGGTCGGCAGAGGTCATGGTGCTCATCGTGCCCTGAACCGGCCCCACCCCCCGGCACCCCGGCGATCACGGGTCCCGCAGGTCGCTCGGGACCGGGGGCCGTAGCCTCGCGCGGTGGACGTACCCCTGCCCTTCACCCGCGACGAGCTCGTGCTGCGCCAGCGCTACGAGGTCGTCTCCATCCTGAACGACCTGCTCGTGGCGGCCTGGTTCATCGTCGGCAGCGTGCTGTTCTTCTCACCCGAGACCACCGACGTCGGCACCTGGTGCTTCCTGATCGGCAGCATCCAGCTCGCCGTGCGTCCGGCGATCCGGCTGACCCGGCGGGTGCACCTGCAGCGGGTGGCCCCGGACCACCGGCACGAGAGCGACCAGGACTACTGAGGCCCGGCCGGGGCGGCCGAGCTGCCGGACCGCGTCGCCGTCAGCCGACCGGTCCCGGACGGGCCGGCCACCAGAACCGGTCGCCGAGCCGCACCGCCAGGGCCGGCACCAGGACGGTCCTGACGACCAGGGTGTCCAGCAGGACCCCGAGACCGATGATCGTGCCGAGCTGCGCCAGCAGCACCAGGGGCAGCACCCCCAGCACCGCGAAGACCGCGGCCAGCAGGATCCCGGCGCTGGTGATCACGCCGCCGGTCGCCGCCAGCGCTCGCAGCATGCCCTGGCGCGAGCCGTGCGTCGCCGCCTCCTCGCGCGCCCGGGTGACCAGGAAGATGTTGTAGTCGACGCCGAGCGCGACGAGGAACAGGAACGCGAACAACGGCACCCCGGTGTCGATCGCGCTGAAGCCCAGCAGCCCGGTGAAGACCCACCAGGACGCCCCGAGCGCGGCGGCGTAGGTGGCCACGACCGTCAGCACCAGCAGCACCGGGGCGACCACCGAGCGCAGCAGGAGCAGCAGCGCGCCCAGGACCAGCACCAGGATCAGCGGGAAGATCACCCACCGGTCCCGGGCGGCCCCGTCCTTCGCGTCGACGGCCTCGGCCTCGGTGCCGGTCACGTGGGTGTCGTCGAAGCCGGACAGGGCCTCGCGCAGCCCGGCCACGGTCGCGGCCGTCTCCTCGCTGCCGGGCTCGCCCTCGAGGACGACGTCGAGCTGGGCGACGCCGGCGCCCTCCTGGGCGACCTCGGCCGCACCGACGCCGGGCACGCCCTCGACCGCCGCCAGCACCTGCTCGGCGGGGGCCCGGGTGAGCACCTGCGCCGGGTCGGAGACGCCGGCCGGGAACGACTCCGCCAGCCGGGTGGCGGCACTGATCGCCTCCGGCTCCTGCAGGAACTGCTCGTCGGTGCCGAGGCCGGTGTCGATGCGCAGGACCCCGGCGGCCAGGATCGCGAGCACGACCAGCGTGCCGGCCACGAAGGCGCCCGGTCGGCGGGCGACCCGGTCGCCCACGCGGTGCCAGACGGTGTCGGTGTCGGCGAGCGCGGCCTGCCCCACCCGCGGCACGCGCGGCCAGAACACCCACCGACCGAAGCACACCAGGGCGGCCGGCAGCACCACGAGCGCGAACGTCGCGGCGATCACGATGCCGATGGCGCACGCCAGTCCGAGGCCGCGGGTCGTCGGCACGAGGGAGAGCAGCAGGGTCAGCAGCCCGAGCAGCACGGTCACCGAGCTGGCGACCACCGCCTCGGCCGTGCGCCGCACCGCGGTCGCCATCGCGCGGTGCCGCGACTCCTCGACCTTGAGCTCGTCGCGGTAGCGCGAGATCAGCAGCAAGGCGTAGTCGGTGCCGGCGCCGAACACCAGCACCGAGAGGATGCCCACCGTCGACTCGTCCCAGGCCACGCCCAGGACCTCCATGGCCTGGGTCGAGAGCACCGCGGCGAGCCGGTCGGCCACGCCGACCACCGCGAGCGGGATCACCCAGAGGATCGGGCTGCGGTAGGTGAGGATCAGCAGGATCGCCACCACCAGGGCGGTCGCGCCGAGCAGCCGGAAGTCCGCCCCGTCGAACACCGCGGCCAGGTCGGCCTGCACCGCCGCCGGTCCGGTGACCTGCCCGGTGACGCCGTCCGGGACGGCCCCGTCGATCCGGTCGCGAAGGTCGCCCACCGCCGTGGCGGTCTCGGTGGCCGAGCCGCTGTCGAGCGGCACCACGGCCAGGGCCGCCGTGCCGTCCTCGGCCACCTGCAACGACCCGTCCGGTCCGGCGGGCACCGCGCCGAGGTCGTCGGCGAGTCCCGTGAGCGCGCGGACGGCAGCCCGGTCGAAGGTGCCCTCGTCGGCGGTCAGCACCACCACGGCCGCGCTGGTGTCACCGGCGGGGAGCTCGTCGCGCAGCTCCGTCCCGAGGGTCGAGTCGAGGCCGGCCGGCACGTTGTCGGTCGAGCTCGGGGTCCGCTCGCCCTCGCCGAGGAACACGATCGCGAGGACCGCGAGCAGGAGCGGGACGAGGGCGACCACCGCGGCCGTCCGTCGCCCGGTGACCAGACCGATGACGGGACCGGTCGCGCGTCGGGAGGTGGGTTCGGTGCGTGCGGGCACGGGTGGCTCCTGGGTGCGGCGGTACGATGTCGTTCAGCAGCCTAGTAGTTAAGTTGGTGAAACAAAATCGGCACCCGCCCTCCCGAGCCCCCGCCGACCGCCCAGCTGGTCCGCGACCTCGTCGACGCCTCCGCGCGCTACCGCCACGAGCTGGCCCGCAGGCTCGGCGTCAACGACCACGAGATGCAGGCCCTGGAGCACCTCGCCCGCGAGGCGGCGGGGCCGGCCGAGCTGGCCCGGCTGCTCGAGGTGAGCACGGCGGCCTCGACCGGTGTCGTGGACCGGCTCAGCGCCAAGGGCCACGTGGCGCGCCACCCGCACCCGGCCGACCGGCGGCGCACGGTCGTGGAGCTCACCGACGACGGTCGCGCCGACGTGCTGACCCACCTCGGTCCGATGCTCGGCCACCTGGCCACGCTGGACGCCGACCTCGACGACCACGACCGCGCCGTGGTCCACCGCTTCCTGCGGGGTGCGGCCGCCGCCTTCGACGAGGCGGCACGACGCGACTGACCCCCGTGGAGGGCCACACGGTCTCGGCTCTTCGGGCCATGATGGTGCCGTGACCTCCCCGCACCCCGCCCCCACCGCCCGACGGACCGCACGATGAGCGCCGGGCTCTTCGGCCTGCTCGACGACGTGGCCGCGCTGGCCCGTCTCGCCGCGGCGTCGGTCGACGACGTGGGGGCCGCCGCGGCGCGCGCGTCGGCGAAGGCGGCCGGTGTCGTGGTCGACGACGCGGCGGTCACCCCGCAGTACGTCCGCGGGCTCGCCGCGGCGCGCGAGGTGCCGATCATCAAGCGGATCGCGATCGGGTCGATCCGCAACAAGCTGCTGTTCATCCTCCCGGCGGCGCTGCTGCTGAGCGAGTTCCTGCCGTGGGCGCTGACCCCGATCCTGATGCTCGGCGGCGCCTACCTCTGCTACGAGGGCGCCGAGAAGGTCTGGCACGCACTGGGCCACGGCGCCCACCACGCCGAGGACCCGCGGGAGAAGTCCGAGGACGAGGTGGTCTCCGGCGCGGTCCGCACCGACCTGATCCTGTCGGCCGAGATCATGGTGATCGCGCTGAACGAGATCGCCTCGGAGGGGTTCCTCTCCCGCCTGGTGATCCTGGTCGTGGTGGCGCTCTTCATCACCGTCGTCGTCTACGGCGCGGTCGCGGCGATCGTGAAGATGGACGACCTGGGCCTGGCCCTGGTCGAGCGCCGCGGCGCCGACAGCGCCGCCGGCCGGTTCGGCTCCGGGCTGGTCCGCGCGATGCCGAAGGTGCTGTCGGTCATCTCCGTGGTCGGCACGGCCGCGATGCTGTGGGTGGGCGGCCACATCGAGCTGGTCGGCCTCAAGGACCTGGGGGTCAGCGGTCCGTACGACCTGGTCCACCACCTCGAGGTCGCGGTCCACGACGCCGTCCCGGTCCTCGGCGGCGTGCTCGGCTGGCTGGTCAACACCGCCGCGTCCGCCCTCGTCGGCGCGCTGCTGGGCGCGCTGATCGTCGCGGTGAAGACGCTCGTCACCTCGCGCCGGGGCGCTGCCGCGACCCACTGACCCACCCGCCCCAGGACACGCCCACCCACTCCGCCCGGTCGGGTACCCAGGGATGGGGTCGGTCCCGCCGCCAGCGACCACAGTGGGGAGCGTGCCCTCCTCCGCGCCCCCCGCCGCGCCCGTGCCCGTCCGGCTCGCCGCCACGACGCCCGACCCGAGCGACCTCGCCGACCTGACCGACCTGATCGACCTCGCCGCCGGCGCCGAGGCCCTCGTGCGCGCACCCGTCGCCGAGGCGGTCGCCTGGGCGGTCGGGGTCGGCCGCCACGCGCCCCTGCCCGGCGGCGGGCGGACCCTCGAGCACTGGGAGCAGCTGGCGACGGTCGCCGCGGTGGACCTCGCCCTGGGCCGGGTCCTCGAGCCGCACCTCGACGCGCTTGCCGTGCTGGACCAGGCCCCCGACCGGCCGACGGCGATCGAGGAGGGCGCGTCGTACGGGGTGTGGGCCGCCGAGGCGCCGCACGCCCGCCTCGACGCCGTGCCCGACCACGACGCCCCCGGCGGGTGGCGCCTGTCGGGCCGCAAGCCGTGGTGCTCGCTGGCCGGCGAGGTGAGCCACGGCCTGGTCACCGCCTGGGTGGGCGAGCACGACCGGGCGATGTTCTCGGTGGCGACCCGGCAGCCCGGCGTGGTGGTGGAGGACGGCGCCTGGTCGGCCTACGCCCTGGCCGAGGTGACGACCTCGACCCTGGCCCT
Organism: Nocardioides aquaticus; assembly: GCF_018459925.1. Lineage (NCBI taxonomy): Bacteria > Bacillati > Actinomycetota > Actinomycetes > Propionibacteriales > Nocardioidaceae > Nocardioides > Nocardioides aquaticus. The sequence goes on along the minus strand of NZ_CP075371.1, from coordinate 53,546 downwards.
CGACGCCGTGCCGGCCACCCCGGTCGGGCCGGTCGGCTGGTACCTCGACCGCCCGGGCTTCGCCTGGGGCGGCGCCGGCGTGGCCGCGGTCTGGTACGGCGGGGCGGTCGCCCTTGCCCGTCGGCTGCACGACCAGTGCCGCACCCGGCAGCCCGACCAGGTGGCGCTGGTGCACCTCGGCGCGGTCGACGCCGCCCTGGCCGGCGCCCGGTCGGTGCTCGTCACCGCGGCCGCCGAGATCGACGCCGGCCGGGCGACCGGAGCCGACGGGGCGCTGCTCGCCGCGCGGGTGCGCCAGGTGGTCGCCGACACCTGCGAGGAGGTCTCCCGTCGCCTGGCCCACGCGCTCGGCCCCGGCCCGCTGGCCCACGAGGCCCGGCACGCGCGGCGGGTCGCGGACCTCGCGCTCTACCTCCGCCAGCACCACGCCGAGCGGGACCAGGCCGCCCTGGGCGCCGCCCTGCTCGAGCGCGACCCCTCCTCCCCGCCGTGGTGACCTTCACCCACGACCGGGAGGGCACCCCGGCCGCCGCCTGGCGCGCCGACCCCCGCTGGGCCGCTCTCCTCGAGGACGCCGACGACCCGCTCGCCGGGGCGGACCGGGTGGTCGTGCTGGCCGCGCACCCCGACGACGAGACCCTCGGCGCCGGAGGCCTGCTGTCCACCGCGCACGCCCGCGGCCTCGACGTCGCCGTCGTCGTGGCCACCTCCGGCGAGGCCAGCCACCCGCACTCGCCGACCCACACCGCCGACCGGCTCGCGGCGCGCCGTACCGAGGAGTCGCACGCCGCCGTCGACGCGCTGGCGCCCGGCTGCGTGCCCCTCCTGCTCGGGCTGCCCGACGGCGGGGTCGCGGACCACGAGGGCACCGTGGCCGCCGCGGTGGTCGACGTCGTCGGGGACGGGCGGCGGACGCTGGTGGTCGCGCCGTGGCGCAGCGACGGCCACCCCGACCACGAGGCCGTCGGCCGCGCCGGCGCCGCCGCGGCCGTCCGCTGCGGGGCCGACCTGCTGGAGTACGCCGTCTGGTTCTGGCACTGGGCCGCCCCCGACGACGCCCCCTGGCACCGGTTCACCGCGCTCCGCCTCGACCCCGCCGCGGTCGCGGCCAAGACCCTCGCCGTCCGCGCGCACCGCACCCAGGTCGAGCCCCTCTCGGACCAGCCCGGCGACGAGGTGCTGCTCGGCCCGGCCCTGCTGGCGCACTCCGCGGGCGAGGTGGAGGTCCTCGTCCGGGAGCCGGCCGCCGACCCCGACCTGGACCGGCTGCACGCCGCGGCCGACGACCCCTGGGGAGTCGACCGACGGTGGTACGAGCAGCGCAAGCGCGCCCTGCTGCTGGCCCTGCTGCCGCACCGCCGGTACGCCTCCGCGCTCGAGGTCGGCTGCTCCACCGGCGCGACGACCCTCGCCCTGGCCACCCGCTGCGACCACCTCACCGCGCTCGACCCCAGCCCGCACGCGCTGGCGCTGGCGCGCACCCGCCTCGACACCGACCCCGCCGGCACCGGGGTGCGCCTGCTGGCCGGGGCGGTCCCCGACGACCAGCCCCCCGGGCCGTGGGACCTCGTCGTGGTCTCCGAGGTGGGCTACTTCCTCTCCCCCGCCGCGCTCGAGGGCCTGGTCGCCCGGGTCGCCGCCGACCTGGCGCCCGGGGGCGTCGTCGTCCTGGCGCACTGGCGGCACCCCGTCGAGGGCTGGCCCCTGGACGGCGCGGACGTCCACGCCGCCTTCACCGCCGTCCTGCCGGTGGCCGCGACCTACGCCGACCGCGACGTCGCGATGCTGGTCCTCGGCCACGACGTCCTGCCCGACCCGCATGACTGAGGCCGTCACCCTGCCGACCCCGGTGCGGGCCGTCGTCGTGGTCGTCCCGGCCCACGACGAGGAGGAGCTGGTCGGACGCTGCCTGGACGCGGTCGCGGCGTCGGTCACGGCCCTGCGGGAGGCGTGCCCGCACCTGACCGCCACGACGCTGGTCGTGCTCGACTCGTGCACAGACGGCACGGCCGAGGTCGCCGCGCGGGCCGGGGTGGCGACCCTGGTCGTGACCGCCCGCAGCGTCGGGACCGCGCGGCGCGAGGGCGTCCGCGCCGCCGTCGACGCCCTGGGGCCGCTGCCGCCCGGGGCGGTGTGGGTCGCCTCCACCGACGCCGACACCGTGGTGCCCCCGGGCTGGCTGGTGCAGCAGGTGGCCGCCGCGGACGCGGGTGCCGGGCTGGTCCTCGGCGCCGTCGTGCCGGACGAGCGCGACCTCGACCCCACGACGTACGCCGCCTGGCTCCTGAGGCACGGACCCGCCGCACCGGTCGCCGTGCACGGGGCCAACCTCGGGGTCCGGCTGGCCGCCCACGACGCCGTCGGCGGGTTCCCGCCGGTCGCCGAGCACGAGGACGTCCTGCTCGTGGACGCGCTCCGCGCCCACGGCGTCCACGAGGCCGCCGGCCTGCCCGCGGTCACCTCGGGGCGCCGGTACGGCCGGGTCGGGCGCGGGTTCGCGGGCTACCTCCGCGACCTGGAGACCACGCTCGGCGAGTGACGCCGCGCCGGGCGGCGGGCCCCGGGCCCGCCCTCAGTCGACCGGGTCGAGCTCCAGCGGGACCGACGGGTCGATGTCGAGGCCGACGTCGCCCAGCACGGCGTCGAGCAGGGACCAGATCCACCCGGCCAGCAGGTCGACCATCTCCTCGAGGGAGACCCCGCGCGGGTCCTCGACCCAGCGCCCGGCCGCGGCGTCGACGAACCCGACCAGGCCGAAGGACAGCGGCTGGGTGACCTTGACGTCGAGCCCCAGCAGGTCGACGAAGTGGTCGAGCAGGCGGATCAGCAGGTCCGAGATGAGCCGCTTGACGTCGGTGACGACGTTCTCCCCGGCTGCCGTCGTGACCGAGTGCCGCACGAGGTAGCGGTAGAGGCCGTGGTGCTCGGTCAGCCACTGCAGGTGGGTGGTCACCGCGGAGCGGATGATCGTCATCGGGCTCGTCGAGGCGTCCCAGGACGGGGCGAGGCCCTCCAGGATCATCGCCTCCGCGCGCGCGGCGATGGCCTGGTTGAGCTCGCCGGCGCCCGCGAAGTGGCGGTAGAGCCGGGTCCGCGCGACCCCCGCCTGCGCCGCGATCTGCTCGGTCGAGACGTCCGCGCCGTGCTCGGCGATCGCCACCAGCGCGGCCTCGACGAACTCCTCGCGGCGCCGCTGCTGCTGCCCGCTCCAGCGCACGGCCCGGCCGTCGGCCAGCGCCGGGGACGCGGGCTCGGCGGGCGGGGTCGACACCTTCGCGAGGTTACCCGGCTCACTCGTGCAAACGCTTGCCCGGACAGGGGGTACGCGCTGTACCGTCTAGGTAGTCGATACGCGTCGTACCCCCTACCGGACACGGCGTCGCACCAACTGCTCCCGACCGGCACCCACCAGCTCCTGGAGGTCCTCCCGATGACCACGACCGCTCCCCAGCCCGGCACCCGCGACTCCTCGCAGCGACTGCTCGACTCCGCCGCGGCGCTGTCCTACGACCCGACCACCGAGGTCGACTGGGACACCCCGCTGGACCCCGACCACTTCGGGCTGAACCCGGAGTGGAGCACGCTCTACGGCACGGACCTGTGGGAGGAGATGACCCACGCACAGCGCGTCACGCTGACCCGGCACGAGGTCGCCTCGATCATGAGCACCGGGATCTGGTTCGAGATGATCCTCCAGCAGATGGTGCTGCGCGACCAGTACTGCAGCGACTACGCGGAGCCGGACTTCCAGTTCGCGCTGACCGAGATCGCCGACGAGTGCCGGCACTCCATCATGTTCGCCCGGGCCTGCTCGACGATGGGGATCGGTGCCTACTTCCCGCGCCGGGCCAGCATCGCCCTCGGCCGCGGTTTCAAGAGCCTCGCCGCCGCCGAGGTCGCCTACGGCGGGATCCTCGTGGCCGAGGAGGTGCTCGACGTGATGCAGCGCGACTGGATGCGCGGCGAGCAGGTGCTGCCGATCGTGCGGACGACCAGCAGGATCCACGTGGTCGAGGAGTCCCGGCACATGAAGTTCGCGCGGCAGGAGATGCGCGAGCGGATCGAGGGCGCCAGCCCGCGCCGGCGGAGGCTGTCGGCGCTGGTGATCGCGATCGCCGCCCAGCAGATCGTGTCCAACATGGTCAACGAGGGTGTCTACGCCGCGGCGGGGCTCGACCCGCAGCGCGCGGTGGCCGCGGCGCGGGCCAACGAGCACCACCACACGCTGATGCGCTCGAGCTGTGCGCACCTGATGGAGTTCCTCGACGAGCTCGGCCTGCTGACCCGTCCCGCGCTGAGGATCTACCAGCGCGTGAGCATGGTCTGAGCCGTGGCCTTCGCCGTCACGCAGTCCTGCTGCAACGACGCGTCCTGCGTGTCCGTCTGCCCGGTCAACTGCATCCACCCCGCGCCCGGCGAGCCCGGCTTCGGGACCACCGAGATGGTGTTCATCGACCCCCGCAGCTGCATCGACTGCGGCGCCTGCGCCGACGCGTGCCCCGTGGACGCGATCAAGCCGGTCGACGCCCTGGTGGGCGACGAGCAGGCGTACGCCGCGCTCAACGCCGCGCACTTCGAGGACGGCCCGGCGCCCGCCTGGGGGGCGCCGGACTTCCCGGCCGCGCTGGCCGGGCACGCCGCCGGCCTGCGGGTGGCCGTGGTGGGCACCGGGCCGGCGGCCAGCTACACCGCCTCGGCCCTGCTCACCACGAGCGCCGAGGTGACCATGCTCGACCGGCTCGAGCAGCCCGGGGGCCTGGTCCGCTTCGGCGTCGCGCCCGACCACGTCGACACCCGCAAGATCGGCGCGCGGTTCGACACCGTCCGCCGCCACCCCCGGGTCGAGCTGGTGCTCGGCACCGAGGTCGGCCGCGACGTGACCCACGAGCAGCTGCTGGCCCACCACGACGCCGTGGTCTACGCCGTCGGCGCCTCGGCCGACCGGGCGCTGGACGTGCCGGGCGAGGACCTGGCCGGCAGCCTGCCCGCGCGCACGTTCGTCGGCTGGTACAACGGCCACCCCGAGGTCCCCGCCGACGTGGTCGACCTGACCGCCGACGGCGACGGACGTACGGGCCGGGTGGTCGTGGTCGGCAACGGCAACGTCGCGCTCGACATGGCCCGCCTGCTGCTCACCGACGCAGCCGACCTGACCGGCACCCCCGTGGCCCCCCACGCGAGGGCGGCGCTGGGGGCGAGCGCCGTCACCGAGGTGGTGCTGGTGGGCAGGCGCGGCCCGGCGGAGGCGGCGTACTCGCTCTCCGAGCTGCGCCCCCTGCTGGCCCGCGAGGACCTCGACGTGGTCGTCGACGGCGGGCCGGAGGTCGCCGAGGCGATCGCGGCCGCCGCCCCCGGCAGCAAGGCGGCCGCCCTGCAGGGCCTCGAGGTCGCGCCGCTCGACCACGCCGGCGGGCCCCCCGTACGCCGCCGCCTCGTGCTCCGCTTCCACGCCGTCGTCGAGCGGCTGGTCGGGGAGGACCGCGTGCGGGCGGTCTGTCTGGCCCCCGCGGCCGGCGACCCCGAGAGGGCCAGGAGCGAGGTCCGCACCGGCCTGGTCCTCCGCTCGGTGGGCTACCGCAGCGAGCCGGTGCCGGGCCTGCCCTTCGACCACGCCACCAGCACCGTCCCGCACCGCGAGGGCCGCGTCGTCGACCCGACGACCGGGGCCGCCGTGCCCGCGACCTACGTGGTCGGCTGGATCAAGCGCGGTCCGCGCGGCGGCATCGGCTCCAACCGCGCCGACGCCGCCGAGACCGTCGGCTCGATCGTGGACGACGCGAACGCCCGGGTGATCAGCAGCGGCCGCGGCTCCGCCCGCTCCTTCCGCCGCGCCCGCCGAGATGGCGCTCGCGGACAGCCCAGATGACGCTCGCGGACACCCGAGGTGACGCTTGCGGACACCTCCCGCGGTCCGCGGCGGACGCGCCTACCCTCGGCGCGTGACGTCAAGGCGCTGGGTGCTGCCGGTGGTGGTCGCGACCCTGGTCGCCGGGACGGGCGGGGCGGTCGCGGCTCTCGCCGGGGGCGGTGCCCGGGACCCGCAGCCCGTGACGCGCGCGGCGATCTTCTACGGCAGCGGACCCAGCGCGTCGTACTCCGCCGACATCGGGGGCATCGGCGAGGTCGCCTCGCTGCAGCTGGGGACGCCCGCGGACGCCGCGGCGTACGACGCCGTGGTCGAGGTCTCCTACGACGCGCGCACCCGCGGCCCCGGACCGTTCGTCCTCAAGCTGACCGTCGACACCGGCGGGGCCGACGGTCAGGACGACCCCACCACCGACGACCTCCGGACCCGCCCCGCCGGCCCCGCCACCATCGATCCCCGCGCCGACGGACCGGCGACGGCGCGCTGGCTGGTGCGCGGCCTCGACCCCGGCACGACCTACCGCGTCACCCCGTCGGTGAGCTCGAGCGCCCCGCGGCGCGGCACGAACGCCGTACGCCTGCGCGACACCTTGGTGAGCGTCGAGCTGACCTCCGCGACCCGGTAGCCGGTCCTGGCCGGGGCCCGTTCACGCCGCACCCGGCGCCGGTCGCCGCCACCGACCGCCCCGGCCCAGCCGGTGGGCCGCCGCCGGCCGGGGGCGCACCGGCCGTGACGACCCCGTCGACCGCCGCGCCGCCCCGGGGTCCCTGGTGGCCCTGGTGGCCCTGGTGGCCTTGGCCGCCCGGTGCTCCCCGATCTCGTCGTCGAGGTAGAGCCTGGTCAGCGCGCCGGCGAGCACGACGACCAGCAGCGCGAAGGCGAGCAGGCCGAGGCCGAGCAGCCACCAGCTGCCCTCGTGCACCACCGGGGCGGCTCCGCCGCCCGCTGCACCGTCCACGCGGTCCCCCTCTGCTCGCCCCGGACCGGACGCTAGGCACCGGGGCGGCAGGCGGACAGGGGCCACGGTCATGTGTCCGGGGGTCGCACGCCAGGGCGGGACGTCCCGGTCGGCGTACGGGGTGGGCGTGTCCCGGCGGGCGGGACGCGCGGGGCACCTGCCCGACGCCGCCCCGGGAACGAGAAAGGTCCCGGACCCACCGAGGTGGATCCGGGACCTGCTCACACGTGCGCGAGGGGGGAGTTGAACCCCCACGTCCTTTCGGACACACGGACCTGAACCGTGCGCGTCTGCCTATTCCGCCACTCGCGCGTGAAGCGGGCGTAACGTTACCCCGACCCCGTGGTCGTGCCCAATCCGCCCCTGTCCAGGCCCGGTCGCGCCCCCGCCGAGCCGCCCAGGGTTCGCCCTCCGGATGGTTGACCCCGATACGATCGAGCGACCCCGGCCGACCGCCGGGTCGGTACGCCGCGCCACCAGTTATCCGTACGCTCCCCCGGCGTGGGCGACCACACGAGACGCAGGCCAGGAGGAGGTGGAGTCATGGGCAGGCTGCAACGCTTCGAGAGCAAGCTCGAGCAGGCGGTGTCGAGCGCGTTCGCCAAGACCTTCCGCTCCGCGGTCCAGCCGGTCGAGATCTCCGCCGCGCTCCAGCGCGAGGTCGACAACAACGCCCAGATCGTCTCGCGCACCCGCCGCGTCGTGCCCAACGTCTTCCACGTGGAGCTGTCCGGCGCCGACCACGACCGGCTGGCGCCCTACGACCTCGAGGTCACCTTCGCCGAGGAGCTCGACGTCCACGCCCACCAGCAGGGGTACGCCTTCCCCGGGCCGATCAGCATCGACTTCGCCGTCGCCGAGGAGCTGACCACCGGCCGGTTCCGGGTGCGCAGCGAGGCCCAGGGCCGCGTCATCCACCACGCCTCCCAGACCCAGGTCGGCCGCGCCCGCGCGCTGCTGGTCGTCAACGGCACCCGCCACCCGCTCCAGGCCCCCGGCCTGGTGGTCGGACGGGGCAGCGACGCCGACCTGCGGGTCAACGACCCCGGCATGAGCCGCCGGCACGCGGAGTTCGTGGTCACCGACGGTGCGCGCGGCCCGGCGGTCGAGGTCCACGACCTCGGCTCCACCAACGGCATCACCGTCGACGGCCACCGGGTCAGCCGCGCCACGCTGCACGACGGCTCGCGGGTGCAGGCCGGCAACACGACCATGACCGTCGCGCTCGTCGAGGAGCAGTCCGATGTCTGAGCTGACCCTGTTCCTGGTGCGCGCCGCCTACCTCGCCATCCTCTGGATCTTCGTGCTGTCGGCGATCTCGGTCATCCGCTCCGACATGTTCGGCGCCCGCGTGCCCGAGGCCGCCCGCACCGGCGGCCCCGCCGCGCCGAAGCAGAAGAAGTCGAAGAACAAGAAGCCGGCCAAGCCGCGTCGCGGGCAGCCCACCCACGTCGCGGTCACCTCCGGCGCCAACGAGGGCGTCACCGTCCCGCTCGAACAGGCCCCGATCCTCATCGGCCGCGGCACCGACGCCGCGATCCGGCTCGACGACGACTACGCCTCCACCCGCCACGCGCGCATCGCCGCCTCCGGCGACCAGTGGTACGTCGAGGACCTCGGCTCCACCAACGGCACCTACATCGGCTCGGTGCGCATCACCCAGCCCACCACGCTCGTCCTCGGCACCCAGGTCAGGATCGGCAAGACCGTCCTGGAGCTGCGCAAGTGACGTCCCTCGTCCTGCACTACTCCGCCATCTCGGACGTCGGTCGGGTCCGCAAGGACAACCAGGACTCCGGGTACGCCGGGCCGTGGCTGCTCACCGTCTGCGACGGCGTCGGCGGCGCCGCGCGGGGCGACATCGCGTCCTCCACGGCCGTGAAGGCGCTCCGCGAGCTCGACGACGCGCCGGCCGACCGCGGCGACCTGCTCGACCGGGTCGCCGCCGGCCTGGACGCCGCGCACCTCGCGATCGGCCGGCTGGTCGACGAGGAGCCCGCGCTCAACGGCACCAGCACCACCGCCACGGTCGCGCTCTTCGATGGCAGCCGGGTCGGCATCGGCCACGTCGGCGACAGCCGGGCCTACCTGTACCGCTCCGGCGAGCTCTCGCAGCTCACCACCGACCACACCTTCGTGCAGACGCTGGTCGACGAGGGACGGATCAGTCCCGAGGAGGCCGAGACCCACCCCCACCGCCACGTCATCCTGCGCGCGCTCGACGGCAACCACGACCTCGAGCCCGACCTCTTCGTCCTGGAGGTCGTGCCCGGCGACCGGCTGCTGCTGTGCAGCGACGGCGCCAGCGGGTCGCTGCGCCCGGACCGCCTCGCCGACATCCTGGCCACCGGTACGCCCGACTACGCCGCCGTCGAGCTGGTCCGCGCCAGCCTCGAGGCCGGCAGCACCGACAACGTGACCTGCGTGGTCGCCGACGTCCTCGACGAGACCGCGACGGCCGACGACCCCTCCTTCTCCGACCTGGAGCCGCTCCTGGTCGGCGCCGCCTCCGAGCTGCGACGCCGCGGCCGCGGGGTCTCCGGCGGGATGGGCATCTTCCGCGGCCACCGCTCCGGCGACACCGGCGAGCTCGAGCCGGTCGACGCCGAGATCCCCGAGGGCGTGCCGTTCGCGATCGCCACCGACCCCGAGGCGCAGCGCTACGCCCCCCGCCCGCCGCGACGCTTCGCCTGGCTCAGCCGGCTGCTGGTCCTGGCCGTCGTCGTCGGCCTGCTCTGGGTGGCCACCGCCGCAGCCTGGGCGTGGAGCCAGCGCCAGTACTACGTCGGCGAGAGCGACGGCCAGGTCACGATCTTCCGTGGGCTCGACGCCGAGCTGCCCGGGATCGCCCTGTCCGAGCCCTACGAGACCAGCGACGTCGACGTCGACCTGCTCTCGGGCTTCGACGCGAACGAGGTCACCGAGGGCATCGACGCCGGCGACCTCGAGTCCGCCCGCGAGACCGTCCAGCGCCTCGCCGAGCAGCAGCGCACCGAGCCCACCGCCGGCGCCAGCACCGAGCCCACCACCGGCGCCACCACCGGGGAGGGATGAGGATGTCCTCGACCCAGCCCGGGGCCCTGATGGGCTTCGTCCACCGCCGCCGCCGCGGGGCCGAGCTGTTCCTGCTCGTGCTCGCGCTCGCCGTCGGCATCGGCGCCTACGCCGCGGTCGGTCTCGGCGTCGAGGGCGCCGTTCCGGCCGACATCCTCGGCTACGGCGGCGGCCTCGCCGCGCTGATCATCGGCGCCCACGTCGTCGTCCGCCTCGTCGCGCCGTACGCCGACCCCGTCCTGCTCCCCGTCGTGGCGGCCCTCAACGGCCTCGGCCTGGCCGTCATCCGCCGTCTCGACCTGGCCGACGGCACCACCTTCGCCCAGCAGCAGCTGACCTGGATGACCGTCGGCGTCGTGCTGTTCGCGATCACCCTGCTGGTCCTGCGCGACCACCGGGTGCTGGCGCGGTTCACCTACACCGCCGGCCTCGGCGCGATCCTGCTGCTGCTCGGGCCCCTGGTGCCCGGCCTGGGCTACGAGGTCAACGGGGCCAGGATCTGGGTCCGTCTCGGCCCGTTCGGCCTGCAGCCCGGCGAGGTCGCCAAGGTCCTGCTCGTCATCGCGTTCTCCGGCTACCTGGTCGTCCACCGCGACGCCCTGGCCCTGGCCGGGCGCCGGCTGCTGTTCGTCGACCTCCCCCGCGGCCGCGACCTCGGCCCGATCCTGGCGATGTGGGCGGTCAGCCTGGGCATCCTGGTCTTCCAGCGCGACCTCGGCTCCAGCCTGCTGTTCTTCGGCCTGTTCCTGGTGATGCTCTACGTCGCCACCGAACGGCCGGGCTGGCTGGTCGTCGGCAGCGCGCTGTTCTTCGGCGGCGCGGCGGTGGCCTACGAGCTCTTCGGCCACGTCCAGAACCGGGTCAACATCTGGCTCGACCCCCTGCCCTTCTACGACCAGTCGCCCGGTTCCTTCCAGCTCGTCGAGGGCCTGTTCGGGATGGCCTGGGGCGGCCTGATCGGCCGCGGCCTGGGCCAGGGCAGCCCCGAGCGGGTGCCGTACGCCGAGTCCGACTTCATCATCGGCGCCATCGGCGAGGAGCTCGGCCTGACCGGCGTGCTCGCGGTGATCCTGCTCTACGGCCTGATCGTCGAGCGCGCGCTGCGCTCGGCCGTCATCTCCCGCGACGCCTTCGGCAAGCTGATGGCCACCGGCCTCGCGGGGGTGCTGGCCCTCCAGGTGTTCGTGGTCATCGGCGGCGTCACCCGGCTGATCCCCCTGACCGGTCTGACCACCCCCTTCCTGTCCTACGGTGGGTCCTCCCTGGTGGCCAACTGGGTGATCATCGCCCTGCTCCTGCGCATCTCCGACCAGGCCCGCCGCCCCGTGCCCGACCTGTCCGCGACCGACGAGAGCCCCGACGAGGAGGCGACCCAGGTGGTGAAGATCCCGCGATGAACAAGCCGATCCGCACCATCTCGGTCTTCTGCCTGATCCTCTTCGTGGCGCTGATGGCCAACGCGACGTACCTGCAGTTCTTCAACGCCTCGAACCTCGACGAGGACCCCCTCAACCGCCGCGTGATCGAGGCGGCCTACTCCGTCGAGCGCGGCGCGATCCTGGTCGGCCGCGACGCCGTGGCCGAGAGCGAGCCCGTCGACGACAAGTACGAGTACCTGCGCACGTACCCGATGCCGCTGATGTACTCCCACCTCACCGGCTACTTCAGCTTCTTCTCCCAGACCGGTGTCGAGCAGTCGATGAACCCGGTGCTCTCGGGCGAGGACGACCGGCTCTTCGTGCGCCAGCTCGTCGACCTGCTCTCCAACAAGTCCGACGCCGGCGGCAACGTGCAGCTGACCATCGACGCCGCGGCGCAGCGGGCGGCGTACGACGGGTTGTCGGCGCTGGGCGAGGACGTGCGCGGCTCGGTGGTCGCCGTCGAACCGGCCACCGGCAAGATCCTGGCCGCGGTGTCGCTGCCGACCTACGACCCGAACAACCTCGCCTCGCACGACCTGACGTCGGTGCGCCGCACCTACGAGGACCTCTCCGAGCGCGACAGCCAGCCGCTGCTGAACCGCTCGATCCAGCAGACGCTGCCGCCCGGCTCGACCTTCAAGCTGGTCACCGCGGCCGCCGCGATCGAGAGCGGCGCCTACACCGCCGACGACCAGGTCCCCGGCGGGGCGACCTACCAGCTGCCCGAGACGACCGGCGACACCGGCCTGATCGACAACGAGGGCCGCGACTGCGGCACGACCACGATCCCGTTCGAGCAGGCCATGGAGCAGTCCTGCAACACCACCTTCGCCGCCCTCGCGGTGGAGGTCGGCGCGGAGGCGATGCTGGAGCAGGCCGAGGCGTTCGGGTTCAACCAGCGCTACCTCGAGGACTGGGGGCCGCAGGCCATCTCGGACTTCCCCGAGGAGGCGAACGCCCCGCAGACCGGCCAGACCGGCATCGGGCAGTTCGAGGTCCGGGCCACCCCGCTGCAGATGGCGATGGTCGCGGCCGGGATCGCCAACGACGGCGTCGTGAAGCGTCCCTACGTCGTCGACGAGATCCAGTCCGCCGAGTACGACGTGCTCGAGCAGACCGAGGACGACGACTTCTCCCGCGCGGTGTCCTCCGAGACCGCCGAGGACCTCACCCAGCTGATGGTCGCCACGGTCGACAACGGCACGGCCAGCCCGGCCGCGATCCCGGGGATCTCCGTGGCCGGCAAGACCGGCACGGCGCAGAGCGGCCAGGACGACGTCCCGCCGTACGCCTGGTTCACCTCCTTCGCCCCCGCGGAGAACCCCGAGGTGGCCGTGGCCGTCATGATCGAGAGCGCGGACATCCCGCGCGGCGAGATCGCCGGCGGACAGCTCGGCGGACCGATCGCGAAGGCGGTCATGGAGGCGGTGATCAACCAGTGAGCGACCAGCAGCCCCCCACGCGCCCCACGCAGCCGGTCGGCGGCGGCGACGGCGGACCCGAGCGGTTCGTCGACGACCGCGGCCGCTACCGCCTCGACTCCCGGATCGCCACCGGCGGGATGGGCGAGGTGTGGCGGGCGACCGACACCATGCTCGGGCGCACCGTCGCGGTGAAGGTGCTCAAGCACGAGTACTCCGACGACCCCGACTTCCGCGCGCGCTTCGCCACCGAGGCCCGGCACGCCGCCGCCCTCGACCACCCCGGCGTGGCCCAGGTCTACGACGTGGGCGAGGGCCCCTCGCGCGACGGCTCCGGCCACCCCCAGCCGTTCCTGGTCATGGAGCTCGTCGACGGCGAGCCGCTCTCCGACATCCTGCGCCAGGGCCAGCAGGCCGGGCGGACCGTGGACCGCGAGGTGCTGCGCGACCTGCTCGCCCAGGCCGCGACCGCGATCGGCGCCGCGCACGTCGCGGGGATCATCCACCGTGACGTGAAGCCGGCCAACCTGCTGGTCACCCGTGACCGCCGGATCAAGATCACCGACTTCGGCATCGCCCGCGCCGCGGACGCCGCCGGGATCACCCAGACCGGACAGGTCATGGGCACCCCGCAGTACCTCTCCCCCGAGCAGGCCCGCGGCGAGCAGGCCACCCCGGCCTCCGACGTGTACGCCCTCGGTGTCGTCGCCTTCGAGTGCCTGGCCGGGCGTCGGCCGTTCGAGGCCGACTCCCCCGTGGCCACCGCGCTGGCCCACCTGCAGCAGCCGGTGCCGGACCTGCCCTCCGACGTCCCGGACGACCTCGCCGCCGTGGTCCGCACCGCGCTGGCCAAGGACCCCGCCGACCGCTTCCCCGACGGCAACGCCTTCGCCGCGGCGCTGCGCGAGCCGGCCACCGCCGTCCTGCCGGGCGGGCTGGCCGCCGCGGCCGCCGGCCTCGGCGCTGCCGGGCTCGCCGGCGCAGGTCTGGCGGGCGCGTCCGCCGCGGACGCCGACAGCACGCGGGTGATGCGCACAGGCGCCGTGCCCGCCGCCGCGGACACCCCGGCAGAACCCCTCGAGCCGGTCCGGGTCGGTCGGGCCGAGGAGAGCGACGGCCGCGCCAAGGTGCTCCTGCCGGTGGTCGTCGGACTGCTGCTGGTGCTGCTCCTGCTGGTCGCCTACTTCGCCTTCCTCGGCGGCGACGAGACGGGCACGACCGAGCCCGGCTCGGGCGAGACCTCGGCGACCTCCGAGCCGACCCGCTCGCCCACCCAGGAGCCGACGAGCGCCGCCCCCACCACCGAGGCACCGCCGACCTCGGCCGCCCCGACGACCGTGACCATCTCCGCGGAGGACTACCTCGGCGACGACATCGACTCCGTGGTCGCCGAGCTCTCGGACCTCGGGCTGAGCCCGCAGCCCTCGGAGCAGACCAACGACGGCTCCGGTGAGGAGGGTGCCGTCACCGGCGTCGCCCCGGACGGCGAGCTGCCCGAGGGCGCCAGCGTCACCGTCACCTACCTGGGCGCGCCTCCGGAGGAGACCCCCACGCCGACTCCGACTCCGACGCCCACCCCGACACCGACGCCCACCCCGTCCGAGGAGTCCACCGAGAGCGCCCCCGGCAGCTCCGAGGACGCCCCCGGCCAGGCCTCGCGGGAGGACCCGCCGGCGCCCGACACCGCACCGGCGCCGACGCCGACCCCGTCCGGGCAGTCCGCCGACGACGCTCCGGGGACCTCCGAGGACGCCGGCCAGGCGTCGCGGGAGGAGGCACCGGCGCCCGAGACCACGCCGACGCCGACGCCGACGCCGACGGCCACCGACGACGCCGACGCCGAGGCCGGAGCCGAGGCCACCCAGGGCACCGAGGGATGAGCGGCGACTCCGGACCGCTGATCGGCGGGCGCTACCAGCTCGGCGAGCTCCTCGGCCGGGGCGGCATGGCCGAGGTCCGCAAGGGCACCGACTCCCGGCTGGGCCGCACGGTCGCGGTCAAGCGGCTGCGCACCGACCTGGCCAGCGACGACACCTTCCAGGCCCGGTTCCGGCGTGAGGCGCAGTCGTCCGCGTCGCTGAACCACCCCTCGATCGTGGCGGTCTACGACACCGGCGAGGAGATCGCCGCCGACGGCGTCGCCCAGCCGTACATCGTGATGGAGCTCGTGTCCGGGCGCACCCTGCGCGACATCCTGCGCGAGGGTCGCAAGATCCTGCCGGAACGGGCGCTCGAGATCACCAGCGGCGTGCTCGCGGCGCTGGACTACAGCCACCGCGCCGGCATCATCCACCGCGACATCAAGCCCGGCAACGTCATGCTGACGCCGGCGGGCGACGTCAAGGTGATGGACTTCGGCATCGCACGGGCGATCAGCGACGCCCAGTCGACGATGACGCAGACCGCCGCCGTGGTCGGGACCGCCCAGTACCTGTCCCCCGAGCAGGCCCGCGGCGAGACCGTCGACAGCCGCTCCGACGTCTACTCCGCCGGCTGCCTGCTCTACGAGCTGCTCACCTCGCGGCCGCCGTTCGTCGGCGACAGCCCGGTCGCGGTGGCCTACCAGCACGTGCGCGAGCCGGCCCAGCCGCCGTCGGACCACGACACCGACCTGCCGCCGGAGGTCGACGCGATCGTGATGCGGTCCCTGGCCAAGCGGGTCGAGGACCGCTACCAGTCGGCGGCCGAGATGCGCGCCGACATCGAGCGCTACCTGGCCGGGGAGCAGGTGCACGCCCGGGTGCCGGCCATGCCGGTCGCCGGGGCCGCCGCGCTCGGCGCGGCGGGGGCTGCGGGCGCCGGGGCGGCGTACGGCGCCGGTGGCGGCTCGGGTGCGACCACGGTCGTGCCGGCGCCGCCACCGGACCCCGAGGCCGGCCGCCGTCGCGGTCGGAGCCTGCTGTGGCTGCTGATCCTGCTGGCGGTCCTCCTGCTGGCCGGCGCCGCGTTCCTGCTGCCCCGGCTGATGGAGTCCCCGCCGGCCAGGGAACCCGTCCCGGACCTGGTCCGGCTGAGCGAGGAGGACGCCCGCACGGCGATCGGCGAGGCCGGCCTCAGCGTCGGCGAGGTCGAGTTCCGACCCGACGCCCGGGTCGCCGCGGGTCGCGTCGTCGAGCAGACCCCGGACCCCGAGACCCTGGTCGTCGCGGCCACCGAGATCGACCTCGTCGTCTCCGAGGGACCCGAGCAGGTGGAGGTCCCCACCGTCGTCGGGCAGCAGCGTGCGGCCGCGGTCGCCGTTCTCCGCGACGAGGGCCTCGGGGTCGACCCCGTCTCCGCCGAGTCCGACGAGCCCGCGGGCGAGGTGCTGTCGACCGACCCGGGCGCCGGCACGAGCGTCGACGTCGGCACCCGGGTCACGGTGACCTACTCCGACGGCCCCGAGGAGGTGCCCTCGGTCGAGGACCTGCAGCAGGGCGAGGCCGTGCGCCAGCTCCAGGCGGCCGGCTTCAACCCGGTGGTGCGTGAGGACCCGACCAGCGTGGCGCCGGCCGGCACCGTCGTCGACCAGATCCCCGACGCCGGCACCCCGCTGGCCGAGGGCGGCGACGTCAACATCTTCGTCTCGCAGGGCGAGCCCGAGCCCACCGACGATCCCACCGACGACCCGTCCGACGACCCGACGGACGGACCGAGCGACGACCCCACCGACGGGCCCTCCGACGACGAGTCGTCCGACGACCCGTCCGACGACCAGCCCGAGCGGGGCGAGGACGGCCCGCGCGGCGAGGCCGCCGGCCCGGCGCGCGGGCAGGCGGGCGGCCCTGGCGCCACGACCCGGCCGGGTGGGCTCAGGCCTGCGGCTCGGCGTAGCTGAGGTCGAGCAGGCCGTCGTAGGCCGGGGCGACCACCTCGGCCTCCAGGTCCAGGCCCCACCCGACGCCCCCGGACGGGTCGGCGGCGTCGGCGCGGTAGCCCGCGACGTACGGGTCGGTGTCGAGGGCGTCGACGAGGTCGGCCGGGTCGCCCACCGCGGCGATCTCGTACGGCTGGGGGTACGGGATGCCCTGCAGCTGCACCGCGTTGCCCTCGCACTTGATGCCGGTGGTCGACACGATCCGCTGGCCCTCGACCGTCACCGCGCTGGCGCCGCCGGCCCACAGGGCGTTGACCACGGCCTGGATGTCCTGCTGGTGCACCACGAGCTCGTTGATGTCCTGCACCCCGGCGGAGACGGCGTCGTCGATCGTCTCGGACGAGGCGTCGGCCAGCACCACGCTGACGCCGGGGCCCACCTCGGGCTCGAGCCCGGCGGAGGCCCGCAGCGCGGCCGCCTCGCCGCGCACCTCGTCGACCTCGGCGGAGCCGACCGAGGCCGTGAGGTCGTCCACCTCGGTGGTGAGCTGGGAGGCACGGGCGGCCAGCGCGTCGTAGGCACGGGACTCCCCCTCGACCACGCTGACCATGTCGCGGTAGCGGCCCGGGCGCAGGTCGGTGCCGTCGCTGTTGGTGGCGCTGACCGCGAACAGCAGGCCGCTCACCACGACCACGGCGGGAGTCGCCACCCTCCACCCGGGACGCAGCGCACGGCGCGGCGCCTGGGCGGGGTCCTCCGGATCGGTCTGGCTCACGACGACTAAGGTAACCGCCGGACCATCATCTGCCCCCACGCCGCCCCCGGCGGCGACGCGCGCCCGACGAGGAGCCCCTTCGTGGCCAAGACCAAGCCCCAGACCTACACCGACCCCGACCGGGGCCGCGTGGTGACGGCCCGGTTCGTCGTGGCCGTGCTGATGATGGTGGTCGGCGTCGCGTGGATCGCCTTCTACTACGTCGCGGTCCGTGCCGGCAGCCCCGTGGTCGGCGAGCCGGCCCCCGAGGCCGGCAGCCCGGCCTTCATGGCCGACCTCGGCGACTGGAACTACCTCATCGGCTTCGGCCTGCTGTTCCTCGGCCTGGTCGTCGCCGCCCACCCCTCGACCCCCCTCGGCCGCGGCCGCGGCGTCGTGGTCGGGATGCTCGGCTCGTTCCTGTTCGGCCTGGTCTGGATCTGCGTCTTCTACATCATCAGCGACGATGTCTCCGTGCTGCCGGTCTTCGACGACCTCGGCCAGCGCAACCTCTTCGTCGGCGTGGCGGCGATGGCGGTCGGCTTCGTCTTCGCCACCAAGTGGGAGTGAGCGCGCCGCCGCGCTGACCCGCGCGGGCCGCCCGCCCGTACCCCCGCACGCACAGTCCCCGACGAGATCGTCGGGGACTGTCTGCGTCCGGGCCCCGGACACGGTTACTCACACCTGTGGAACTCCCTGTGAATAACATGCGTGTAGTTATCCACCGGGTGCTCCACAGGTGTGGAAACTCGACCCCGCGGCCGGGCGCGGCTGTATCGCTGTGTTACTCGGTCTCCTGCACCGTCATGACGGTGCACCAGATGAAGTAACACAGCGTTACAGCTGCCGTGGCCGGGTCGGGACGGCCGTGGCGGGCCGGGACGGCCGACGGCGACGGGGCCGGTCAGGCGAGGACGGCGACCCGGGCGGCGATGACCACCAGGACCAGGACCGCGACCGCGGCCACACCGGCCCACTGCCACCGGGCCCGCTGCTGCTTCGGCGCGTAGACCAAGGCCAACGCCAGCAGGATGCCGCCGACGAAGCCGCCGAGGTGGCCCTGCCAGGAGATGAACCCGCGACCCACGACGGTGATCAGCAGGTTGATGCCGAGGATCACCAGGATCGGCTGGAGCGGCGCCTTCACCTTCAGCGCGACGACGAGGTAGGCCGCGAACAGGCCGAAGACGGCGCCCGAGGCACCGAGGGTGGCCTGGAACTGCGGGGCGGCCCACATCACCAGGGCCGAGGCGGAGAGCGCCGAGACCAGGTAGAGGGCGAGGAAGCGCGCCCGGCCGAGGAGACCCTCGAGCTGGGGGCCGAGCACGTAGACGGCCACCATGTTCAGCAGCAGGTGGAGCACGTCGACGTGGAGGAACGCGTTGGTGACCAGCTGCCACAGCGCGCCGTCGGCGACGCCCGGCAGCCACAGCCCGCCCGAGGAGGTGCACGAGCCGGCGTCCGGCGCGCCGAGCCCGACGCAGCCACCGTCCGGGCGCAGCACGAGGGTGCGCACCAGGCCGGAGGAGGCGCCACCGGCCAGCACGGTCGCCAGCCAGACCCCGACGTTGACCGCGATCAGCGTCAGGGAGGTCGCCTGGGGGTTCGCCGAGCGACGGCCGCCGTACGGGGTGCGTCCCTGGCGGGTCTGCTTGCGACCCTCCGCCAGGCACGCGGGGCACTGGAAGCCGACCGCGGCGTCGTTCATGCAGTCGGGGCAGATCGGGCGGCTGCACCGCTGGCAGCGGATGTGGCTCTCCCGGTCGGGGTGCCGGTAGCAGACCGGCACCCCTCCGGTGCCCGGAGCGGGCTGCTGCGTCAGTTGTCCACGACCTCGACACGCTCGATGACGACGTCCTCGAGGGGACGGTCACCGGGGCCGGTCGGGGCCTTGCCGATGGCGTCGACGACCTCGCGCCCGGCCTGGTCGGCGACCTCGCCGAAGATGGTGTGCTTGAAGTTCAGCCACGGGGTCTTGCCGAGGGTGATGAAGAACTGCGAGCCGTTCGTGCCCGGCCCGGCGTTGGCCATCGCGAGCAGGTAGGGCTTGTCAAAGGTCAGCTCGGGGTGCGGCTCGTCCTTGAACGTGTAGCCGGGGCCGCCGGTGCCGGTGCCGGTCGGGCAGCCGCCCTGGACCATGAAGCCGTCGATGATCCGGTGGAACACGAGGCCGTCGTAGAACGGGCCGCTGCGGCCGCGGCCGTCGTCGTAGGACTTCTCGCCGGTCGCCAGACCGGTGAAGTTGGCGACGGTCTCCGGCGCGTGGTCGGGGAAGAGGTCCACGGAGATGGCGCCGCGGTTGGTGTGGAGGATCGCCTGCTTCGGCATGGGTGGGGGTGCCTTTCCGGTCGGTCTGTCGTCGGCGTCGTCGCAGGTCCCGCGGGGTCATCGCCCCGCGCCCGCGGCCGGTTCCGCCACCCGTGCGGGTGGAGGTCGTCCCCGGCGATCCTGCCATGATCATCAAGCGGAGCGTGTGCCGCCCGCCCCCGGAGCGTGGTCGGTCCGGCCCGTTCATGATTGGGTGAGACCCCCAGACCACCACTGCAGAGGGACGTTCGCATGGCACTGCGCAAGAAGAAGAAGACCCTGCTCGCCCAGGCGGGCGGCGTCGGCCTGGCAGCCAAGGCGAAGCCTCACGTCGAGTCCGCCCTCACCTCCGCGGGCGACTTCGTGACCCACACCGCGATCCCCGCGCTGAACGACGCCCGGGAGAAGGCCGGCCCCGCGCTGGCCGACGCCCGCGACAAGGCCGCGCCCTACGTGGCCGACGCCCGCGACAAGGCCGCGCCGTACGTCGCCGACGCCCGCGACAAGGCCCGCGAGGTCGGTACGCCGTACGTCGCCCAGGCCCGCGACCTCTCCGCGCCCTACGTGGCCGACGTCCGCAGCAAGGCCGCGCCGCACCTCGCGACCGTGCGCGACCGCACCGCCCCCTGGTCCACGAGGCCAAGGTGAAGGCCGCCCCCGTGGTCGCCGCCGGCGCTGCCGCTGCCGGTTCGAAGGCCGCAGCCGTCAAGGAGCTCGCCGACGCGAAGGTCGCCGAGCTGAGCGGCCAGCCGCAGAAGAAGAAGCGGAGCAAGCTCAAGACGCTGCTCGTCGTGGCCGGCGTCGCCGGCGCCGCGGCCCTCGTGGCCAAGAAGCTGCAGGGGTCCCAGGAGGACCCGTGGCAGTCCTCCTACACCCCGACCCCGCCGCCCGCCCCGGCCTCGACCACGACGCCCCCGTC
This sequence comes from Nocardioides aquaticus, assembly GCF_018459925.1. NCBI lineage: Bacteria > Bacillati > Actinomycetota > Actinomycetes > Propionibacteriales > Nocardioidaceae > Nocardioides > Nocardioides aquaticus. Next base: position 33,050 of record NZ_CP075371.1, on the reverse strand, counting down.
GCCGGTCGCCGCCGAGGGCGCCGGACTCGACGACTCGGCCGGCTCCTCGCCCGACGAGGCCCTCGCCGACGCCGCGGGCACCCCGCACACGGCCACGACGCCGGACGACCCGGCCGAGGTCATCGACGTGGACGGCCAGCACAAGGCCTGAGCACGACCCCGCACCACCCCGCACCAGCTGACGGCCTGGCCCCTCCGGGGGTCAGGCCGTCGGTGCGTCCGGACGTGCGGCCGGTGCGGCCCGGCGACGGACGGCGCCCGGGGCCAGCGGCTCGGGACGGTGCTCGTCGACCCAGGCGTCGATGTGGGCCCACCAGTCGTAGAGCCACTCGATCCGGGCGTCCCGGTCGAGCGGGACCTCCTCGCGGGGCACCCGCCACCACCGCATGATCAGCTGCTTGTCCATCGGCACCTCCCGCCAGAGGTCGGCCGCGGTCAGCAGGTGGTCGAGCCCGGTGTGGGCGACCAGCACGACGTCGGCCTCCGGGGCGGCGTCCAGGGCGGCCAGGAGGCCCCCGGGGCGGGGCGCGAGGACGTTCGTGAGCGCCTCCGCGCGCCGCGCCATCGGCTCGAGACCGCGCTCACGCAACCGGTCGATGCCGCGCTGGCGGCGGCCGGGGGTGAAGTTGCCGCCCTCGGGGAAGATCACGAACGCGTCGTCGTCGTCGAGGCCGGTGGCCAGCGCGGCCACCTGCCCCTCCAGCGTGTCGCCGGCGTCCCCGCCCGGGGTCACGAACCGGGACGGTATCCGTCCCAGGAGCACCCCGGCGAGCGGGTCCCAGGCGATCGTGTCCTTCAGCACGATCCGCGGCTCGCGGCGGTACCAGTGCAGCAGGGCGTGCACGAGCACCAGCGAGTCGCCGGGCCCGGCGTGCCGGCTGACCACCACCAGCGGGTGGCCGGGATGGGCGTCGGGGTCGGGGCCCTCGGTGACCACCCGGAGGTTCAGCACCCGCTCGGCGCGTCCGAAGAGCACCCAGGTCATGCCCTGGGCCAGGTCGTAGTGCACGCCCTCCCAGTACGGCGTCCGGATCCGCCGCCCGAACCCGCTGGCCACCCACCAGCCCAGCAGCACCGCCAGGCAGACGGTCTCGATGCTGAGCCACACCACGAGCAGCCAGAACAGCCGCAGGGCCCGCCACCGCCCGCTCATCAGCGGCGACACCAGCGCGCTCACGACGATGCCGACCGGCAGCAGGGCCCAGACCAGCGCGGTCAGCGCGACCACCGCCGGGGCCAGCACGAACCGGCGCACCACCCAGGTGCGTCGCGCGGTCGCGCTGGTCCAGCTCACGAGGTGCCCGTGGCGGCGACGTCGTGCTCGGCGAGGTAGGCCCGCGTGGCGTCGTACGTCGCCTCGATCCGCCGCGTGACGCCGGAGGTGTCGCGGAAGGCGGTCAGCGAGTCGTCGCGCGCCGACGTGCCGCGGGCCGGCAGCACGTGGCACTCGACCTCGGGGCGGGCGCCGGCGACCAGCTCGAGCTCGCGCGCGAACCGGTGGCGGCGCGCGATCTCGAAGGCGACCCGGGCGACCTGCCACGGGCGCTGCGGGACCGCGAGCGGCCGGTCGACCCGGCCGACCTGCAGCACGAAGACCCGGGTCGCCCCGAGCTCCACGGCCCGCCCGAGCGGGATCGAGTTCACGATGCCGCCGTCGAGGTAGTGCTGCCCGTCCACCTCGGCGGGCGGCAGCAGGCCGGGGACGGCCGCGCTGGCCATCACCGCCGGCGCGACCGGGCCGCGGGTGAACCAGTGCTCCGCCGCCCGCTCGATGCTGGCCGCGCACACCTCGAGGCGCACCGGGAGGTCCTCGAAGCGGGCGCCGCCGAGCTCGGCCTCGACCCGGCGGCGCAGGGGTGCCGCGGAGTAGAGGTGCGTCCCGGTGGTCAGGGCGCGGCGCAGCGTGCGCAGGCGGCGGTCGCCGTAGAGCTCCTCACCGGACTCCGCGACCGAGCGCCACAGCGAGGTCAGCCGGTCGACCACGTCCGGGGTCGGGTCGCTGGCGACCAGGGCGCCGTTCAGGGCGCCGACGCTGGTGCCGAGCACCAGGTCGGGGGTCACACCCCGCTCCAGCAGGGCCCGCAGCATCCCGACCTCGACCGCGCCCAGGACGCCGCCGCCGCCGAGGACGAAGGCGGTGGTCATGCGCTCAACGGGTGGCGGCGGCCGGCGCGGCGGGCGCGGCCAGCTCGGCGCCGTGCTCGGCCCGCACCCGGCGCGTGGCCCGGCGCTCGGCCCAGAAGGACAGCAGCGGCACGGTCCCGCAGAGCAGGGTGACGACGGTGAAGCCGAGGTCCCAGTCGGCCTTGCGGCTCAGCCAGAAGGCGGTGACCAGGAAGATCATGTAGAGCCAGCCGTGCGCCACGCCGAGGTACTCGGTGATCGCGAGGCCGACCTCGTGGGCCGTCGACCCGGCCGGGAAGACCTCCGGCGTGGACGGGATGACGTACCACATGCCGGTGCCGTCGAAGTTGGCCAGCGGGGTGCCGACCAGGATCAGCACGACCAGCAGGACGCCGACGATCGTGGCCATCACCCGGTACCTCGTCAGCGCGCCCCTCACGGCTCCGAACCTACCGGGTCGGGCTGCGGGGACGGCTCCGGGTCGGCGCCGTCGGCGGACTCGGCGCGACGTGAGTCACGCACGAACTGCCACCAGATGAAGCCGGCGAACCCGCCGAAGACGACCCACTCGATGCCGTAGAGCAGGTTGCGCAGCGCGGTGGTCTGCCCGACCGGGGGCAGCTGCTCGACCGTGGCCGGGTCCAGGCCGTCTGTCCCGTCGTTGACCGCCGTCCGCCCGTGCGGCCAGTCACCGGGGCGATGGCGTCGGCCGCGGGCGGCGGGACCACCGCGTACGCGCCGTAGAGGTCGACCTCGACGCGCTGCTGGAGGTCGGCGGTGCGCAGCTGGGGCACGACGTCGTCGGTGGGGTCGGCGTCGGTGATGACCCGGCCCTCGGGGGCTGCAGGTAGGCGACCATCTCGGCCTCCCCGGTGGGGGCCGGGGGCACGTCGGACTCGTCGGCGGTCCACCCGCGCACCACCGGCAGGGCCGACCCGGTGGCGTCCTCCTGCAGGGGCGTGACCACCCAGAAGCCCTCGCGGCCCTCGCTCTCCCGCCCGGAGACCAGCACCGTCGCGTCGTCGAGCCACCGGCCCTCGAGCACCACGGGCTGGCCGACGAGGTCACCCAGGAAGGGGTCGTCGGGGCCCAGCGCCTCGGTGATCGCGAGCGGCTCGATCCGGCTCAGGTCACGGGCCTCGGCGTCGCGCCGGGCGTCCCAGGCGGCGAACTGCCAGGCGGCGAGCAGCAGCGCGACCGTCACCAGCACCAGGGCGAGCAGGTGCGCCCCCAGCATCCGGGGGGTCAGGAACGCGCGCACCCCCTCAGCGTACGAGGCCGTGCCCGAGCCTCAGTCGTAGTGCTGCAACCGGGGCCAGACGGCCTCCCACCCGCCGCGCGGCAGGTCGCACACCGTGACCGGCCGGCCCTGCTCCTGGCTGTCCACGCCCAGCCCGTGGTCGAGGCGACCGCCGATCCGGCAGTCCCTGAAGATCCGCCGCAGGATGCCGATCCGGGTACCGACCACGACGGCGAGCGTGGCCTCCTCCGGCGGCCGGCCCTGGAGGTAGAGCTCGTTCTGCGCGCTGTACACCTCGTCGATGCCGTGGGCCGCGCCGTACCGGTCGATCGCCCCGGCCTCCCCGTAGTTGTCGGTGACCACGACCGCCCGTGCCCGGTCCTCGACCGGCAGCGCGTCCCGGACGCGGGCGACGTCGGCGACGTACTCCTCCCAGCCGACCTGGTCCTGGGCGATCTGGTTGAACAGCGGCACCGGGGTCGAGCCGAGGTGCTCGACCGGGATGAGCGGGAGCGCGATCACCGCCGAGGTCGCGGCGTTGACGACCACGCCGGCGGCGACCCACCGGGCCCGGCTGCGCGGCCCGTCGCGCCACCACCGGACCACCACGACGCACCCGGCCGCGAGGACGGCGGTGAGCAGGCCCAGCGAGTAGTAGAACTGCGAGCCGCCCGTCACGACCAGGACCAGCAGCACCGGGAGCGCCGCCGCGAGGAACCGCACGTCGCCCCAGCCGTGGCGCCCGCGCCAGAGCGCGACCAGCCCCACGACCCAGACCGGGACCAGCGGCAGGCCGAGCATCACCAGCAGGATGGGCAGGGCCAGCAGCCGCACCTCGGTGGCGTTGTGCCGGGCCAGGGCCCGGCCCATGTCGAGCTGTGGCCAGCCGTTCGTGGCCTGGTAGGCCAGGTTCGGCGCGGCCAGCGCCAGGGCCAGCAGGCCCGCCCCCCACACCCAGGGCGAGCGGAGGAGCCGGCGCGGCCCGAGCATCGCGATCCCGGCGGCCAGGGAGAGCACCAGCAGCGAGACCAGCCACTTGTTGTAGGTGCTCAGGCCCACGACCAGCCCGACGGCCAGCCACCACCGGGGCTCGTCGCGGCGTACCGCGCGCAGGACGAGCAGCACGACGAGCGGCCAGACCACCAGGTCGACGGTGGCGGTCAGCAGGACCCGGGCGAACTCCAGCGGCAGCAGCGAGGTGGCGTAGGCCCAGGCGCACAGCGTCTGCGCCGTGCGGTCCCCGCCGAGCTCCCGGGTGATCAGGGCGACCACGGCGACCGAGACCGCCATCAGCAGCGTCGCCGGCACGTGCAGCGCCCACGTCTCGTCGGCCAGCAGCGTCGTGGCCCGCGCGATCAGCGGGGTCAGCGGCGGCTGGTCGACGTACCCCCACTGCGGCGGGAGCATCCGGAAGTACAGCTCGTCGCGGTGGTACCCGTACGCCGGGCTGGCCAGGGTCAGCGCGAGCGCCACCGCCGCCATCGCGCCCAGCACGGGTGCCCGGGCGAACGGGGGGAGGGCCTGCACCCGCGCACCCTAGTCGCCGAGATGACGCTCGCGGCGCCTCGAGATGACGGTTCCGGCGCCCTCACCACAGCACCTCGTGCCGCGGACCCACCCGGTCCGGGGACCGCTCCCCGATCGTCTCCAGCAGGTCGATCTCGATCGTGCGGGTGATCGCGGTCATCGGCACGTCGTGGATCTCGTCCCGGAACGGGTCGGCGAGGTCCCGGCCGACCTGCACCGCCAGCAGGAACATCATCCCGACCAGGCCGGACCCGACCGGCGTCAGCCACCTCAGGTCCTGCGCCATCGCGAACGGCAGGATGACGCAGAAGGTGCGGGCGAAGAACGACGGCAGGAAGCGGTACTGCACCGGCAGCGGGGTGTTCTTGATCCGCTCCAGGCCGCCCTGGGCGTCGGCCAGCGTGGTCAGGGTCGTCTCGAGCTGCACCCGGGTGATCGTGTCGACCATCCCCCGGCGCCGGGCCTCGGTGAGCAGCGTGCCGATCTCGTTCAGGACCGCGTTCGGCTTGTTGGTCGCCTCGAGCACGCGCGCCGCCACCTCGTCGGTGGTGTAGCGGGTCAGCTCCTCGGGCGGCTCCTGGCCCCGCAGGGAGGTCCGCAGGACGTGCACGTACGCGGCCTGCGCCCGGACGACCTCGGTGACCAGCATCGGCCGGGCCTCCGCGGCGGCGGTGTCGAGCAGCGTGACGCTCTCCCGCGCCAGGTTGCGGGAGTGGTTGGTGATCGTGCCCCACAGCGTCCGCGCCTCCCACCACCGGGCGTAGGCGGCGTTGACCATGAACCCCAGGAACAGCGCGACGGCCGTGCCGTAGAGCGTGTACTGGATGGTGATCTCGCCGAAGCCCAGCCAGCCCCGGACGTAGGCCAGGGTCACCACGACGTCCCACACCAGCAGCAGCGCCAGCGGCGGCAGCAGACCGCGCCAGGCGGTCAGGGGCGGGGGGACGGAGGAGACGATCACTCCGAGAGTCTCGCCCACGAGACCGGCCCACACGGCGCGCGGCGGCGTGGGCCGCGTCACGTGGGCGGGACGTCGTACGGCCGGCGATCCGCGCCGGAACCGTCATCTCGAGGCGCCGGAGGCGTCATCTCGGCTGTCCGCGAGCGTCATCTCGGCGGTGGAGCCTAGGGGACTCGAACCCCTAACCCCCTGCTTGCAAAGCATGTCGGGTCACCTCGCAAACTGTGGCCAGCGGCTAAAGTTCCAGTTCAGAGGTGGCCTACAATGGACGGACTGTGCCATCCTTTCCCCCACGGGCCCCCCACGCCCTGCTGGTTAAGCATGGGGATCCACCCGGGGTGGGCTCGGGGAACCTATCCCACAGACGGGGCGGGAGGTCTCGCGATGGCACGAAGACGAGGTTTCGGCGAGGTCGAACGGCGCACCAGCCGGAGCGATGTCTCCTATCGGGCGAGGTACGCCATGCCCGACGGCACGCGCTACTCGCGGAGCTTCGGCTCGAAGATGGACGCAGAGGGCTGGCTTTCGTCCGAGCGGGCGCTGATCGACCGCGACGAGTGGACGCCGCCGGCCGCGCGCAAAGCGGCCGCCGAACTGCGCGAGCGGGCGGCTGCGGCCAACACGGTCCGCGCGTTTTCGAAGCGCTACCTCGCCGAGCGCGGGCTGCGGCCCAACACCGTTCGCGGCTACGAGACGCTGCTCGCCTCGCGGCTCCTTCCCTACTTCGGCGAGCTGCCGCTCCGTGACGTGACACTCTCGGAGATCAAGGCTTGGCGCGCGTCCCTCAATGCATCAACAGAGTCAACCAACGCGGCCGCGTACCGGCTCCTGCGCTCCCTCCTGCAGGCGGCGGAGGAGGAGGAGCTGATCGACCGAGCGCCGCCGAAGATCCGCGGGGCGAGCGGCGCGCGGGTCAAGAGGGCAGCCGTGCCGGCCACCTTCGACGAGCTCGCGGTCATCATCGACGCCATGCCTGAGCGGCTCAAGCTGCTCATCGTCCTGGCCGCGTTCGTCGGCCTCCGCGAAGGCGAGCTGCTCGAACTCCGGCGCTCCGACGTCGACGGCGTCACCGGCCGGATCGACGTCACGCGCAAGGTCGATAAGGATGCGAACCCATCAGCCCGCGGCGCCTGTCCCAAGTGCGGCCGGCCGATCAGCACCCCAAAGACGAGGAGCGGCGTGCGCACCGTCCACGTGCCGCCTCCCTTCCTGAAGATGCTCCAGCAGCACCTGCTTCAGTACAGCGCCGAGGGGCCGAACGGCCTACTGTTCCCCGGCGACCGCACTGACCACATGAGCGTCCGCTACCTAATGGACCGTTACCGTCCGGCTCGGGAAGCCGCCGGACGCCCGGACCTGACGCTCCACCACCTCCGCCACACGGCGTTGACGCTGGCCGGGCAGCACGGCGCGACCGCTGCAGAACTGCAGGCTCGTGCGGGCCACGCGTCTCAAGCGGCGATGGCGATCTACCAACACGCCACCCTCGACCGGGACAGGTCACTCGCCGAGAAGATCGGCGTGGCCTACAGCGATTGGGAGAGCGCACGCAGCCGCTGACTCGGCGTCTGGGCGCTACCCGTGGTCCTGGATGTGCCGGGCCCAAAATGGGTCGTCGCGCCAGTCCTCGGGCATTCCGATGCCGCCGAGGGGTAGGTGCGGGTGCTCGGCGATGAGGTCGCTGAGTCGTCGCGCCCACGTGCTGCGTGGGGAGATCGTGTCCAGTACGGACTGGAGAGATACGAGCACGGGGTAGAGCTGCTTCGCCCTGCGACCGGCGAGCACGGTCTTGTCTTCGAGCCAGGAGATGGCGCTGGAAGTAGGGAGCGCCGGGTATACGCCGATGCCGACGTTCCACATGCGTCCATGGTGAGCGCAGATGTTGCGCACGCGGACGTAGGTGCGCAGCCAGGAGTCCAACAGCACAGCGTTGATGCCAACTGTCTTGGCGACTGCGGTCTTGTCCGACCTTCGCTTGAGGTTGCGCACGACTCGCTCCAGGGAACCGATCGTCAGCGTCTCCACCATCAGCCATGACGGCGGCAGTGCCGGCGCGCCGTAAGTGGTGAGGTAGTGCTCGAGCGCCGAACGGAACACAAGATTGTCTCCGGGATGCTCTGCTGCCCGCCCAAGTTGTTCGTCGCACGTCTTCCCGATGCTCCTGAGCAGGCCGCTGTGGTCGCGACCATCCGCGAAGTGGCTGGGATCGACATACCAGTGCGGGTCGTCATAGGTAATAGACATGTGGTCGGTGAGTGAGCTCCTGACGGCCACCTCGACCCGCTCGACGGCGTCGAGGATGAGCAGTCGCAGCGCGCGGTCGAAGACATAGAGGTCGAGGACGTCGTCGAATTCGACGTTCGGTCGGAACTGGTGGTCGGTCCCGGCGACCTGGAACGGGATCGTGTAGGGCGACAGTCGGTAGTAGCCAAGGTGTCGGAGGTAGCGAATGGCCCGATCTCGGTCGGGTATCGCAAGGCCCCGATCCTGCAGGCGTTCGACCAGCTCCTCGAGCGTGAGCGGAGGCTTGTCGTAGGTGCCAGTGCCTCGGGCACGCGAAGCCTTCACCATGGGACGATCTCCAGCCCAACCAAAATAAAAATCCCCCTAGTGCGCTTCTACGAGAGGCGAGGGGGATGTAGTGATGTCACGCTAACACGGAGCAGCGACACATAAGAACTGATCGCGTTGGGCCTGTGGGCGCGCGCTGCCCGCTGCGGCCGGTCGGCACCTGTCCCGAGCCAGGTGTCGCCACCGTCAACGGTCAGGCCGGACCCGAGGCACCACTCGCCTGATCACGGACCCTGACCGCCGCCTGGTCGGCGGCGTACTTGCTGGAGAAGGACTCGCCGGAGGCCGCGACCTTGTCGGACGAGCGCCACGCCCGCCAACGCCAGGAGCCGCCGATGTCCTGGTAGACGTCGTACCGCGCGGTCCTCGCTCCCTGCTTGAAGGCCGACGCGGCCCGGCTGGCGTTGGAGGTCGACGCGAACGTCTCACCCGCCCACGCCACCATCTCGTTGTTGCCGGCGTAGAGCCACCACGTCGGGTTGCCGGCCTGATTGTTTGCTACGACGAACCGCCACATTGGCGATCCCTCCCGTCTCGCACGTCAGTGCGTGTCTTGCGCGAGCTCGGGACCGGTGATGTCATTGCGGTTCCATCCGTACGACGACAGCTCATGTCCCGTGCACCTCAGCGCCCGGCCTCCCAGCCGGGCGCTTTGGCATTCGCGCGGTTTTTGCGCCGCCTGGGTTCAGGTGGCGACGCCAGTCCAGCAGCGACGCCGACCCGCCGGGCCGCAACACGCCGACGAAGCTGGGGCAATTTCGCTGGTGAATCGCGCGAATAAACACCCGTGTAGTTCGGCGTTTCTGCGGCTTGTGGTGACCCCTTGCCGCCACAGTGGGGCTTACAGGACCCCCTTAGCGCGCGGATAGGCGGACATCATGGATACGGACGACCAGAGCATTGGCCAGATCGCTCCCCCTTGCGGGCGGCTCTCGTGCAAGAAGCCCGTTGTTCAGGAACTTGGGCCCGGTCGTCGCAAGGAGTACTGCTCGGACACCTGCCGTCGAGGAGCGGACCGCGACTACAAGAGGGCGAAGGCTCACGTCGACACGTTTGAGGAGTACCTGCGCCGCTCCCAACATGAAGTCGCCTCCTACGGTCGCAAGGCAGAGGCCAACGCGCTCAGCCCGGAGCAACTCGGCCACTTCGAGACCTCCGCCCGCGTGGCCTTTGCTCGGGCCGAGACCTTGGTGGAGGTTGGCGTGCCTGCCGACCTCGCCGCGGGTGAGCTCGCCGCGCTGGTCCAGGCACTCCGTCCCCTAATGACCGCGGGGGTGGGCTTCACGGCACGGTCGGCTTAGCTACTGGCGCGATTGCCAGACGGTCTCACCAACGAGCGGACGGGATCTGTCGGGGCGCGGCCTCGAGGTCTTCGAGTTTGATCCGGATGGCACGTTTGCCGCACCGGTACGCCGGAAGGGTGCCGGCGGCGATCCAGCGCCGGATGGTCTTGACCGAGACCGACATGGCGTCGGCCGCTTCCTCCAGGCTGAGGTAGACGGGGATGGGGCGTCGCTCAGCCATCGGAACGCACCTCCGCTCGTGGGGCGGTGGCGGAACCGAGGAAGCGTCGGGCCTCGGCGACGGTGATGTAGAGCCGGCCCACGCCCTGGAAGCGGGTCCACCGCGGCCCGACGCCACGACGACGCCAGTCACGGACGGTTCGCTGCGGTGTGCGGATGAGGTCGCAGAACTCCTCGAACAGGATCAGGTTGTTGTCGTCCCAGTCGTCGGGGATGCCGATGGGTGTCACCATCACGTCGCCTTTCGCCATGGCCGCCGACGGATTCGGCGGCTCCTTCTTGGAGAAGCGACATCGGGTCCAACGGTTCGGACACCCCTAATGGCCGCTGTTGTCGAGACCCGGGCCTCTCCTGGTCACCTAGGTCCTCCGGGCTGCTGCGGGCGATCACTCGGCGCGAGGAAGGTGGTCAGCGGCCGATCCCGCGGGAGCTGGATGGAGGAGCCGGCAGCGATGGCGGTGGGCGACGTGGGCCGCTGCTCGGCACCGGCCGCGTTCCAGCATTGGTCGGCTGAGCGTTCGGCCCGTACCGGTCGATGTCGTCGGCGGCTCGCTGAACAGCGTGGCTGGGGCCGAGGTCGGCGCGGTCGCGGTGGAAGACGTCGACCCATTGGCTGCGGGCCTCGTCGAGGGACTCGGCGACGAGATGGACGATGTTGTGGTGGCGGCCGCGGGTCATGGCGACGTAGGCCGAGGCGGCGCCGGTGGTCTCGCCGAGTGCGAGGTGTGCGCAGTCGCTGGTATCGCCTTGTGCTCCGTAGGCGGTGGTGGTGAAGGCGAGCTCGACGTGGTCGTGGACGTAGCCGGCGGGCAAGGTCCGTTGGCCGTGGCGGCCGGTGATCAGGAGGCTGCCGTCGTCGCCGATGCCGGCCACGGTCCAGGTGTCGCGGTTGGCGACTTCGAGGTCGCGGTCGTTGCGTCGGGTGGCGACCCGGTCGCCGAGACCGATCCGCTCACCCCGGGCCGTGATCGGCCCAACAACATCTCCACGACCGCGCTCACCATCTTGCTCACCGGATGGTGCGCGCTCCTCGTGGCGGCGGTCGCGGATGGCTGCGTTGAGCGCGGCGACCTGGTCGCGGGTGTCGGCGATGACGAGCTGGTCACCGTCGGCGGCGCGGGCGCCGATGGCGGCCAGAGCTGCGGTGCGTCCGACCTCGCTGGCGTGGATGACGACCTGGCCGCGTTCGAGGAGGGCGTCGAAGACCTCACCAGACCGCTCACCGGTTCGCATGAGGAGGCTGAGTTCGGCGTACGCACGATCGCTGAACCGGTGGACCGACTCGAGCTCGTGGTGCGCCTCAGGTGGCGCCCAGCGTGCGGCGAGGTCTAGGACGCCGCCGCGGCCGACGGCCGGGAGCTGGTGTCGGTCGCCGAGGAGCGCGACGGCTGCGTGGGCTTGGTCGGCGATGGCGAGCAGCGCGCGGGCGGTGTCCTGGTCGAGCATGCCGGCCTCGTCGACGAGGAGGACGTCGCCGGGCAGCAGCCGTGCGCGTGCCTCTGGCGCGGCGTCGGTCTGTGACCAGTGGCCGTCCTCGTCCCAGCGGTAGCCGTGTTGGTGGATCAGCCAGGCGGCGGAGAAGGCGTCGGTGCCGACCTGCTGCTGCGCTGCTTGGGCTGCCTTGAGCGTGGGGGTGACGACCACGAGTCGACGGTCTGCGTCGTCGAGCACGTCGCGGGCGGCCGCCAGGGTGGTGGTCTTGCCGGTGCCGGCGGCGCCCTCGATGACGAGCAGCTCGGCGTCGCCGGCGAGCGCCGCGACCACATCTCGTTGCGCGGGGTCGAGGTGGTCGATGCCGCGGAGCCGCACCGCGTTAGTGACCGACCGGGCGGAGCGTGCAGCCAAGCTGTCGACCAGGTCGGCCTCGACGCCCAGGACCCGTTGCGATGTCAGGCTGCGGACGTGCTCGGGGACGTCGTCGCGGTCCAGCAGCGGCACACACCGCGTCAAAGCGCGGTCGGCGATGTCCTCAACTAGCTCGTGCCGCACCGGTCGCTCGGCGATCACGTCGACGGAGGCGATCAGTCGTTCGACCTCGCCGCGTATGTCGGCTGCGTTCCACGCCGACCGCTTCGCGCCGAGCCGGGTGAGCACCAGGTCGGCGGCCACATCCCGGTTGAGCCGGCCGACCGGGACGCCGGCGTCGTTCACCGGGCTGGTTGGTGGGGTGAAGCCGAGGTCGCGCAGCTCCTCATTCCACGCGGCGACGAGGTCGGCGCCGCTGCGGGGCACGACCTTGTCGGGTCGCGCGTCGGCCCACGCCCGGCGGTCCCAGGTGCGGCGCAGTCGCGGCCCGGGCTCCTGGCTAGGGTGCTCGGCACGCCAAGCGGCCTCGTACCGGTCGACATGGCGGTTGATCTGCGCCGCGCGCTGGCTGAACCCGCCGGCGTACGGCGCGAGCTGCTGAATCTCGCCGTTAGCGTCGAGGCTGTAGCCGCGTGCCGCGAGCGCGGCTCGGAACTCGGGGTCGCACATCACCGCGGCGTGACCGATCCCGTTGAGCGCCTCGATGCTGTCGACGACACCGACCGAGTGCAGTCCTCGCCATGTCCCCTGCGCGAAGACGCGGGCGTTGATCTGCACGTGGAGATGCCGGTGCGGGTCGCCGGCTCGGGAGGTGTAGTGCCGGACCACGGCCGCCTCGAGCCTCTTTACCGGCACCTGCACCTGCCGGCCCCGCGGCCCGACCCGCGTGGTGGCATGTTCAGCCACCCACCCGATCACCTCGCCGGCCGCGCGATCCATCGCCGCGTCGTACGCCGCAGCGACGTCGGGATGAAGCGCCGCAGCCAGCGACCAGGTCTTCGGCCCGTTGACCACGACCTCTACGAACCGAAGCCCCCGAGCGTCCTGGCGCAACCGGCCCTTCGGCCTCTCAGTCTCGACGTCGTACCCGGCGACCCACCGCTCGTACGCGTCACCGTCTAGCGTCCCCCGCCCTGAACTGCGAAAACACCGCGTCCCCCCTCGGCGGGAGATGTCCTGGCCACATACCGCTCGGCAACGCCCGTGCCCTCCGCGAGGTAGTAGTCGTCGACCCGTGAGCGGTCCGCCTCTACGTACGAGCGCGCTGCGGACGCGGAGCCGCGGTAGAACTTGACCCCACCACGCATCGCCCTCGTCACCGCCCGTCAGCCGTCGTCACTTAGCCTTGAAATGACTCACGGCCCGCCCCATGGGCGGACCGATCTACGGACCTTCGTAGCATGCGTGCCGCTCGGTCTGGAGGCTTCGAACTGCTGCTGAGTCCAACGGTTTCGTGACTCGTCGGTCCTCGTCAAAGTTCGTCAAGGGCAGCGGGTGGTTGGCCGGAGCAACTGCGCTTCAAGTCATCGGGCGGATGGGCGAGGGGCTCGACGTTGACTGGGCGGTAGTTCTGCACTCCCGGGTAGGACAGACACGTTTCTAGAGGTGCGAGTCGCCGTCAGACCTTTTCGCACGCAGCGATGCTCACGGCACGCCGGCCCGGGTCACGAGAGTCCTGCATACCGGTCGAAGAAGGCGGCGAGCTTGTCGAGAACGGTCTGTTTTTTGAGTGCGTGGTCGTTCCCGGCCGCGAACCTGGAGACGGGCGGCAGGATCTTGGTAACAGCAGTTCCGGCGGTGGGGATGGCGCCGTCGCGAAAGGCGTCGGCGACAAACGCGCGGGTCTCATCAGGCTTGAGCGCCTCCGCGACAATCAGCCCTTCGAGCTCCTCAGCCATCTTGGCATCAACGAAGCGGCGCCAGTCTTCGCCAGTGTCCGCGCTGACGTTGACGGAGTCGACGAAGGCAAGAATGAGGTCGCGCTTGTTGCGCAGGGTGATGCTGGAGTCGATGGCGCGCTGGATGTTCATCAGCGCGGCCATCTCGACGTCGGAGCCGTTGCCTCGGGCTTCACGCCACTGCTCGACCAGCAGCAGGATGTAGTCGACGTTGACCTCGACCTGCTTGATGAGCTCGATCTCGAAGACCACGTCGTCGTTGATCGACTCCTTCTCGACCGCGTCCTGGCCGCGGAAGTCGGCGTACAGGTTGAGGTAAATGCTTCGGTAGTCCTGGAAGTCGCGTTCGCTGAGGATCTCGTGGCCGACGAAGTCGTCGAAGGAGACCAGGATGTTGCGTAGCCGGAGGATGGCGCCGAAGAGCGTGATGAACGCCTTCTGCGCAGCCTCGCCGACGATCGGCTGGCCGAGCGGGAACAAGGTCGTGAGGTCGGCGACGAGCCTGGAGTATTCGGCGTAATAGTCGGCGTAGGGCTTGAGCAGGACGATGCCCTTGGCGTCCTTGTTGCCGAAGAGCGACAGCGCGTCGTTGGTGGCCTGCTCCAAGTCGCGGAAACTGACGATGTTGCCGTAGGTCTTGATCGAGTTGAGTATCCGGTTGGTCCGCGAGTAGGCCTGGATCAGGCCGTGCTGGCGGAGGTTCTTGTCGACCCACAGGGTGTTCAGGGTCGTGGCGTCGAAGCCAGTGAGGAACATGTTGACGACGATCGCGAGGTCGAGTTCACGGTTCTTGAGACGCTGCGACAGGTCCTTGTAATAGTTCTGGAACCGGTCGGCCGACGTGTCGAAGCTCGTGCCAAACATGACGTTGTAGTCCTGGATCGCGCCTTCGAGGAAGTCGCGGGAGCTGGAATCGAGGTCGCTGGTCTCGAACTCCTCTTCCCCCAGCATGCCGCCGTCGAGGTCCTCGTTGGCGGCGTAGCTGAAGATCAGTCCGACCTTGAGGGGCTGGTATCCCGGGACCGTCTCCTCCCGCTCGCGCTGCGCTTCCTTGAACGCCTTGTAGTAGCGCTTCGCTGCGTCGATGGACGCGGTCGCGAACACCGAGTTGAACCCGGCGACGCGCTTCTCCCCCAGCCGGTAGGCCGAGTTGCGGCGGGTCTTCTGATCGAAGTGGTCGAGGACGTACGACGTCACCGCTCCGACCCGCTCCGGACTCAGCAGAGCTGCGTCGGTGTTGATCGCGGCAACCTGCTTGTCGGTCAGGGCCGCCGGGAGCTTCAGTGTGTTGACGTAGTCGATGCGGAACGGCAGTACGTTCTTGTCACTGATCGCATCGACGATCGTGTACGTATGGAGCTTGTCGCCAAATGCCTGCTCGGTGGTGCGTAACTGCGGGTTCCCGCTTGCCCCAGCGTTCTCGGCAAAGATCGGCGTGCCCGTGAAGCCGAACAGGTTGTAGCGGCGGAAGACGTTCGTGATGGCCATGTGCATGTCGCCGAACTGGCTGCGATGGCACTCATCAAAGATCACCACTACATGCGAGCCGAACACGTCGTGTCCTCGCTCATAGCTCACGAACCTGGCGAGCTTCTGGATCGTCGTGACGATGATCCGCGACGTCGGATCCTCGAGCCTTCGCTTGAGGTGCGCGGTGTTGGTGGTGCCGTCGACCGCGCCCTTCTCGAAGCGGTCGTACTCGCGCTGGGTTTGGTAGTCGAGGTCCTTGCGGTCGACGACGAAAAGTACCTTGTCGACGCTGGTCAGCTTGCTCGCCAGCTGGGCGGCCTTGAAGCTGGTGAGCGTCTTCCCGGACCCGGTGGTGTGCCACACGTAGCCGCCGGCTCCGATGGTGCCGAGCTTCTTGTAGTTGGTGGAGGTCTCGATGCGTTGAAGGATCCGCTCGGCCGCGACGATCTGATACGGACGCATCACCAGCAGGTTGCGGTCGACATCGAACACGCAGTACTTCGTCAGGATGTTGAGCAGGGTGTGTTTGGCGAAGAACGTCTTGGTGAACCCGGTCAGGTCGGCGATCGCCCGGTTGCTCGCGTCGGCCCACCAGCTCGTGAACTCGAACGTGTTGGACGACTGCTTCCTGCCGCGCTTGCTACCGACCGTCTCGCTGACGTGTCGCTCGCGGGTGGTGTTGGAGTAGTACTTCGTCAGGGTGCCATTGCTGATGACAAAGAGCTGGACGTACTGGAACAGGCCGGAGTCGGCCCAGAAGCTCTCCCGCTGGTAGCGGTTGATCTGGTTGAAGGCCTCCCGGATGTCGACCCCGCGGCGCTTGAGCTCGATGTGCACCATCGGCAGCCCGTTGACGAGGACGGTGACGTCGTAGCGGTTCGAGCGCTGAACACCTGATGCTCGGCCCTCGACCTCGTACTGATTGATGACCTGGAGCCGGTTGTTGTGGATGCTCGTCTTGTCGATCAGGTAGATGTTCTTGGCCGTGCCGTCGTCGCGCTTGAGGACCTGGATGTGGTCTTCCTGGATGCGGGCCGTCTTCTCGACGATCCCGTCGTTCTTGCCCGCGACGGACTCGTTGAAGAACCGCTGCCACTCAGGGTCGGTGAACTCGAACTTATTCAGCGTTTCGAGTTGGGCGCGAAGGTTGGTCTCCAGCGCGGAAGCGTTGACGATCGGTAGGTACTCGTAGGCCTGCCCCTGGAGCAGCTTGACGAACGCAGCTTCCAGTTCGGCCTCGCTCTGGTAGCCGCTCTCCTTCGAATCCTCGGGCGGGAACTCTGCGACGACCGTGCTCTCGTCACTGACCGAGATCGGCTCGAAGTGGGTGGCACTGCCCGCAACGCCGAGCTCGGGGAACTCGGTCACGCTGCTTCCTCGAACGTGAGCAGCTTGTCCCTGTAGTACTCATACTGCTGTCGGCGAGCGGCCACCTCAGCTGGCAGCGCTCGTGACAAGTCGCTCACGAGCGCATCGAATTTGTTGAGGATCGCGACGATCCGCTGCTGTTCTTCCACCGGGGGAACGGGGATACGGATCCTCAGCAGGATGTCGTCGTTCAGACTGACCCGCGTGGACAGGACAGCCATACGGGCGATCTGTCTTCTGAAGAGTGAAGAGCGGAAGAAGTATGCGGCGAATTGCGCATCAATGACATCGGGCTCTCTGGGACGGAGTCGTTTAGTGAAGCCGTTGAAAGTAGCCTTGGGGTAACCCCTGAGCGCAGCGCAACTCATGCCGAGACCTTCAATATCTTCGCTCGTTCGCGTAACGAAGACGTCGCCCGCGTTGATCGAGTAGCGGGCTTGTTCCGACTCTGTCGAGTTGACGAGGTTGCGAAGTTCAGAGGGAACGATGGGGTTGTTGAACACTGTTCTGAACGACAGAAACGGTTGACCGAACCCGAACTGATCCGCGCTTTTCGAAAGACCGGACGACGACTCATACAACTCGCCCACTGTTGCCCAACGATCGCTCTCCGCCTCCCCCCCTGCGAGAAGGGAGTCGCGGTAATACGAGAACTGGCGAGAGCGGTATCGAAGTTCGGCTTCAAGCTCGACAACGAGTTCGGCTCTCAGCCTTCCGAATTCTTGGAGGGCTTTGCCGATCTCGCGCTGGATCACCAAGGGCGGCACGGGGATCTTGATCCGTGCAAGGTGCCTACTGGAGACCCTCTTGAGCTTCGTTCCCGTGATGAATCGCATCTTCTGAGATCGGAAGTCACTCGTTTGGAGGAAGAAGGCGGCATAGAGGGGGTCCAGGCTGTGCGAGTAGATATAGGAGTCGCCACTGATTGCCACTTCTGTGTCCCCGAGCCACGCAACGGCCTTGCAGACGTCCGCGTCGTTCTCGCTGGTAGTAGCGATGACGAGATCGCCCGGTTTGGCTCGTCGTAGGCGCATCGCCAACTCAGGGGTCACGAAGCTTTTCGTTGTACTCGTGGCCGTCCCATAGGTTGTGAACACCTGCCCGTAGTGGATACACGGGAAGCCCGCGGCGACGAAGTCCTTCTTCTGAAGGCCGTTGCCTCTAATGAACTCGCCAACCTCGCCGAGCGCCTTGAACTCGACACCTTCCGGGCAGTGCTCAGCGATAAGGTCGACGATACGGCTCACGGGACGATCCGCCGAACCATGTCGGTCATGCGCTCACGCATGGGCGGGAGACTGCGGCTAACCATCTCGTGCATCTGCGTGGCAATGTTCTTTGTGGCCCGTTCGACCGTGGCGCGCATCCGTTCGTTCATTAGCCTCATCCGAAGCGAACGCATGTCGCGGATGAGCGCGTCCGTATCCTCGTCAGTTGGCAGCGACGACACCCGACCGCTCGGGTGGCGATCGCCTCTCGGATGCTTTTGCAGATCTGTCTTGAGGTGGAGGATCCTCCGGCCATCCTCCGTCTGCTCCTCCTGGAGGACCGCCCCCAGGGACGCATGAGCGTAGCGATCACGCTCTGCCTTGAAAGCGTTGTAACGCTCCTTGAGGTCGCTCAGGTCACCTGTGGCCACCTCGGCAATGGCCGAGAGGACGCCTTTACCGGTCTTGACCCTCTCCATGTAGGCCTCCCGATCTGGGGATCCGCCGCCTCGAGACACCACGAGCTCGCCGATTTCTTCCTCGAGGCACGCGAACTCCAAGCACATGCGCCCGATGTTCCGGGCGTGCCGCTCCTCTTCTGGCGAAAGGTGCCCATCGAGGAACCGCTCAACCGAACTCTCCACGGCTGTGGTCAGAGAGTCGCGCGCCGCCTCCTCGTCCTCGCTCACGACTCTCCCCCAAGTCAGCAACGATTGCGTCGATTTTCGCGCGGAGCGTCGACTGGCTCACGACGATGCGGGCGATCTCAGCGTTCAGAGTACGGATGTCGACCGCGACGCTAGTGTCCTCGGCTTCGACGTACGAACTGACCGCGATGTTGTAGCCGTTGTCGGCAATGACCTCATGATCGACGAGCTTGGCGAAGTAGGGGACGTCGTCCCGCTTGCTGAAGGCCTCGAGGATCGACTCCTGGTGGTCGGCAGTGAGTCTGTTCTTGTTGCCCTGGCGTGTGAACTCCGCCGAGGCGTCGATGAAGAGGATCGTGTTGTCAGGCTTGGACTTCTTGAGCACGAGAACGCAGGTCGCAATCGTCGTGCCGAAGAAGAGGTCCGGCGGGAGCTGGATGACGGTGTCGACGTAGTTGTTGTCTACGAGCCATTTGCGGATCTTCTGCTCAGCTCCTCCGCGATATAGCACTCCGGGGAACTCGACAATTGCAGCAGTACCGTTGACGGCAAGCCAGCTCAGGATGTGCATGGTGAACGCGAGGTCCGCCCTGGACTTGGGCGCGAGGACTCCGGCTGGTGCGTATCGCGGGTCGTTGATAAGTAGCGGGTTCGCGTCGCCCTCCCATTTGATCGAGTAGGGCGGGTTGGACACGATCGCCTCGAACGGCTCGTCGTCCCAATGGGCCGGATCGATCAGGGTGTCGCCGTGTGCGATCTCGAACTTCTCGTACGGGATGTCGTGCAGGAACATGTTGATCCGGCACAGGTTGTAGGTGGTCAGGTTGACCTCCTGGCCGAAGTAGCCTTGCCGCACCTTGCCGTGTCCGAGGACCTTCTCGTACTTCAGCAGCATCGAGCCCGAGCCGCAGGCCGGGTCGTAGACCTTATTGACCTCGGTCTTGCCGACGACGGTGATCCTGGCCAGGAGCTCCGCAACCTCCTGAGGCGTGTAGTACTCACCACCGGACTTGCCGGCCGCGGACGCGTACATCTGCATGAGGTACTCGTAGGCGTCGCCGAACAGGTCGTTATTGTTCTCCCTGAAGGCACCACCGAGCGGGAGGTCGCCGATGGCGTCGAGGAGCTTGACGAGCTTCTCGTTGCGCTTGGCCACCGTGGGGCCGAGCTTGCTGCTGTTGACGTCGAGGTCGTCGAAGAGACCCTTGATGTCATCCTCGGAGGTCGCGCCGACGGCCGAGCCCTCGATGTTCTTGAAGACACGGCTCAGGGTCTCGTTGAGGTTCTCGTCGTGCCTGGCCTTGGCGCGGACATTAGCGAACAGATCCTCCGGGAGGATGTAGAAGCCCTTCTCCTTGACCGTCTCGTCACGGCCAACCTCCGCGTCAGCACGTGCCAGGTTGCGGTAGTCGAAGCCTTCGTTACCTGCCAGCCGCTCCTGCTCGTTGAGGTAGACCGTCAGGTTCTCGGAGATGAAACGGTAGAAGAGCATCCCGAGGACATATGTCTTGAAGTCCCATCCGTCGACACTGCCGCGAAGATTGTTAGCGATCCGCCAGATGGTCTTGTGCAGCTCCGCCCGTTCCGTTTCTGTGCTCGCGGGCGCCCTCGTCACCCGACGTTCTTCGTCGACGGGGGCCTGCACGTCAGCACGGCTCTCAACCTCCGGCGGCACCGCTGCCCGGGATGTAGGTGCGGGCGAGTTCGGCACCTGCTCGAGCGAGCCGCTGGGGTCCGTGATCCGCTTGATCGAGCCTCCCCGCCCGCGGCCCACAGCAATCTCGCTCGTGGCGAGCAAGATGGCCTTGGCATTCTCGTACCGACGTTCGTCCCTCCACCCGAGTTCGGTGCGGGCCCTCTGGTTGCCCATCGTGGACCCGTCCTCCGGCAGAACCTCCCAAAGGGCCTCCGCGTCTAGTGACACCTTCGTGCGCGTAACGCGGCCACCGTCCGCAACGAGGTGTCCAGACGTAAGGAGCTGCTCGACCGCCTCGTCGCGCCACCTGGACGCGAGCGGACCTCTGTTCTTCATCTCTCCCGGCTGCATCTCGATGAGGTCGTTCCACACGTCGTCCGGGATCGGCATGACGTCATCTTGGCTCATGGCCGTCAGGCAGATTCGGGAACCCCTGCATCAGCTAGGCCCATTCCCCCGCCAGTCCCCCATAGCGAGCAGAGAATCAGCAGGGGGTTAGCCCGGAAATGGTAAGAAACCGCAGGCTGACCTGCGGTTTCTCTCGGTGGAGCCTAGGGGACTCGAACCCCTAACCCCCTGCTTGCAAAGCAGGTGCGCTACCAATTGCGCCAAGGCCCCGGGTCGGCCGCGGGTGCGGCCGGTGGTGCGGGTCGTACGGGTGGTGGTGGCCGCTCAGGTCCGCTCGACCGGGTCGGTGGCCTCGGCCCAGAGCGCCTGCTCGGCCCGACCGTCGTCGAACCGGCGCTTGACGACGACGGCGCCGGCGGCGGCCAGCACGGCGAGGACGACCTTCTTCATGGTCTCTCCAACGGTGGTGGGGCTGGTCCGGGCTGCGGGGATGGTGCTGGTGGGCCTAACAGGACTTGAACCTGTGACCTCTTCCTTATCAGGGAAGCGCTCTAACCGTCTGAGCTATAGGCCCGCTCCGGCCGCGGCCGACATGGCCGACCTGCGGCCGAGGGGTGACACTACCCCACCCCCGCGGAGCCCGACAAAACGGGCTCCGCCGACCTGAGTTCGCAGGTCGGAAGGGGTGCGGCGGCGATCAGTTCTGGTCCTCCGACAGGGTGACCTCGACGCCGCCGAGCAGCGCCGCGGACATGTTGTAGAGGAACGCGGTCAGCGTGGCGATCGCCGTGATCAGCACGACGTCGATCGCCGCGACGACCACGGTGAAGCCCAGCACGCGGGAGGTGCCGATGTAGTTCTCCACGTCGAGGTCGGCGGTGTCGGGTCCGCCGACGCTCTCCTGGATCGTGGTGTTGATCGAGTCCCAGACCCCCGCGGCGTCGAGCACCGACCAGATCATCGCCACCGCGACCACGGTCACCACGCCGAACGCGATGGCCAGCAGGAACGAGGTCTTCATGACCGTCCACGGGTCGATCCGGGTCAGCCGGAGCCGCGCCCGTCGGGGCGTACGGCTCCCGCCGCCGGTCTTGACCTGGCTGCTCGTCGAGGTGGTGTGCTCCGACTTCGCCGACGCGTTGGCCCGGTGCTCCTCGGTGGCCGAGGCCAGCTTGGCCTGGATCCGCTCGATCAGCGGCGGTCGCGACGCGGTGTCGTCGGAGACGCCGCCCTTGGCCTCGGCGGCCGTGCTCCCGGTGCCCTTCGTCCTCCCCGCACCCCCGGACGGCGTCGCCGCCGGGGTGATGGGGACCTTGCGGGTGGCGTCGTCGCCCGGCCCGTCGGCGCGTGTGCCGGCGCTGCGGCCCGATCCGTCACTCATCTCAGGTGTCCTCCCCGGCGTCGTCGCCGCCCTGGTCGCCGGCGACCTCTGCGGCGTCGTCGGCCGCCCCGGTCGTCTCGATCATGTCAGCCGCGGGCGAATCGGACGACTCGCCGGCCACCTCGCCCTCGCCCTCGACCTCGCCCTCCACCGTGGCCTCGACCTTGGCCTCGACGGAGCGGGCCACGACGGCGACGCTGTCGCCGGACTTGGTGGTCACGAACCGGACCCCCATGGTGGAGCGGCCGGTGGCGCGGAAGTCGTCGTTGACGGGGCTGCGCACGACCTGGCCGGTGGCGGTGATCGAGAGCACCTCGTCGCCGTCCTCGACGATGAACGCGCCGACGAGGCCGCCGCGGTCCTCGTTGGCCAGGGCCATCGCCTTGATCCCCAGGCCGCCGCGCGACTGGGTGCGGTACTCGCTGATCCGGGTGCGCTTGGCGAACCCGCCGTCGGTGATCGTGAAGACGTACTGCGGCTTGACCTCCGCGACCTCCTCGGGCGACGCCTCCACGTCCGGCGAGTCCTCCGTGCCCTCGGCGAGGCCCGCGGCCTCCTCGGCCGCGACCTGGGCGGCGCGGATGACCGACATGGACAGCAGCGAGTCCTCCTCGCGGAACTTCATCCCGGAGACGCCCGAGGTGGCGCGTCCCATCGGACGCAGCTGGGCGTCGTCTGCGCGGAAGCGGATCGCCTGGCCGCGGCGCGAGACCAGCAGGATCTCGTCGTCGGCGCTGACCAGCTCGGCGCCGATCAGCTCGTCCTGGCCCAGCGTCGGGTGCTCCTCGCGGAAGTTGATCGCGATGATGCCGGCCTGGCGCGGGCTGTTGTAGTCGGCCAGGCGGGTCTTCTTGACCAGGCCGTGCCGGGTCGCGAGCACGAGGTACGGCAGCTGGTCGTAGTCGCGGATCGCCAGGACCTGCGCGATCGACTCGTCGGGCTGGAACGACAGCAGGCCGGCGACGTGCCCGCCCTTGGCGTCCCGGGAGGCCTCGGGCAGCGTGTAGGCCTTGGTGCGGTACACGCGTCCGGCCGTGGTGAAGAACAGCAGCCAGTGGTGGTTGGTGGTGGCCATCAGGTGCTCGACGACGTCGTCGCCGCGCAGAGCCGCGCCCCGCACGCCCTTGCCGCCGCGCTTCTGGGTGCGGTACAGCGCGCGGGAGGTGCGCTTGGCGTAGCCGCCGCGGGTGATGGAGACGACGAGCTCGTCGTCGGGGATCAGGTCCTCCATCGACAGGTCGCCCTCGGCGGCCACGATCTGGGTACGCCGGTCGTCGCCGTACTTCTCGACGACCTCGGCCAGCTCGTCGGCCACGATCTGGCGCTGGCGGGTGACGTTGGCCAGGATGTCCTCGAGGTCGGCGATGGTCCGCTCGATCTCGGCCAGCTCGTCGATGATCTTCTGCCGCTCCAGCGCCGCGAGCCGGCGCAGCTGCAGCTCCAGGATCGCGCGGGCCTGGATCTCGTCGATCTCGAGCAGCGACATCAGGCCGTCGCGCGCGTCCTCGACCTCGGGCGAGCGCCGGATCAGCGCGATCACCTCGTCGAGCATGTCGAGGGCCTTGACCAGGCCGCGCAGGATGTGGGCCCGGTTCTCGGCCTCGCGCAGGAGGTACTCGGTGCGGCGCCGGATGACCTCGATCTGGTGCTCGACCCAGTTGCTGATGAACGCGTCGATCGACAGGGTGCGCGGCACCCCGTCGACCAGGGCCAGCATGTTGGCGCTGAAGTTGCTCTGCAGCTCGGTGTGCTTGAGCAGGTTGTTGAGCACCACGCGGGCCACGGCGTCACGGCGCAGGATGATCACCAGGCGCTGACCGGTGCGGTCGGAGGTGTCGTCGCGTACGTCGGCGATGCCCTGCACCCGGCCGGAGTCGGCCAGCTCGGCGATCTTCAGGGCGAGGTTGTCGGGGTTGACCATGTAGGGCAGCTCGGTGATCACGAGCATGGTACGGCCCTTGGCGTCCTCGTCGACGTCGATGATCGCCCGCTGCGTGATCGAGCCGCGCCCGGTGCGGTAGGCCTGCTCGATGCCCTGGCGGCCCACGATGGTGGCGCCGTTGGGGAAGTCGGGGCCCTTGATCCGCTCGATCAGCGCGTCCTGCAGCTCCTGCTTGGTGGCGTCGGGGTGCTCGAGCGCCCAGCGGGCGCCCTCGGCGACCTCGCGCAGGTTGTGCGGCGGGATCGAGGTGGCCATCCCGACCGCGATGCCGGCGGAGCCGTTGGTCAGCAGGTTCGGGAACCGCGCCGGCAGGACGACGGGCTCCTGCGAGCGACCGTCGTAGTTGGGCTGGAAGTCGACGGTCTCCTTCTCGATGTCGCGCACCATCTCCATGGCCAGCGGCGCCATCCGGCACTCGGTGTACCGCATCGCCGCGGCGGAGTCGTTGCCCGGCGAGCCGAAGTTGCCCTGGCCGTTGATCAGCGGCGCCCGCATCACCCAGGGCTGCGCCAGGCGGACCAGGGTGTCGTAGATCGCGGTGTCGCCGTGCGGGTGGTACTGCCCCATCACGTCGCCGACGACGCGGCTGCACTTGGAGAAGCCGCGGTCGGGGCGGTAGCCACCGTCGTACATGGCGTAGAGCACGCGGCGGTGCACGGGCTTCAGGCCGTCGCGCACGTCGGGCAGGGCCCGGCCGACGATGACGGCCATGGCGTAGTCGATGTAGGCGCGCTGCATGGAGGTCTGCAGCTCGACCGGCTCGATCCGGGATCCGGTCGGGGTGCCGCCGGTGGGGGTCTCGGTCACGATCGCTCTCTCTGGTTGCTTCTACGACTGTCTAGGGTGAGTGCTAGAGACCTAGATATCGAGGAATCGGACGTCCTTGGCGTTGCGCTGGATGAAGGAGCGGCGCTGCTCGACGTCCTCGCCCATCAGGATCGAGAAGATCTCGTCGGCGTGCGCGGCGTCGTCGAGGGTGACCTGGAGCAGGAGCCGGTTGTCCGGGTCCATCGTGGTCTCCCACAGCTCCTTGGCGTTCATCTCGCCGAGGCCCTTGTAGCGCTGGACCGGGTTCTCCTTCGGCAGCTTCTTGCCGGCCGCGGCGCCGTCGCGCAGCAGCGCGTCGCGCTCGGCGTCGGAGTAGACGAACTCGTGCTCGGCCGGCTTGTTCCAGCGCAGCCGGTAGAGCGGCGGCTGGGCCATGTAGACGAACCCGCCGTCGATCAGCGGGCGCATGAAGCGGAACAGCAGCGTCAGCAGCAGGGTGTTGATGTGGTGGCCGTCGACGTCGGCGTCGGCCATCAGCACGACCTTGTGGTAGCGCAGCTTCTCGGCGTTGTACTCCTCCTGGATGCCGGTGCCCAGGGCGGAGATGATCGACTGCACCTCGGTGTTGCCCAGCACCTTGTCGATGCGGGCCTTCTCGACGTTCAGGATCTTGCCGCGGATCGGCAGGATCGCCTGGATCCGCGGGTCGCGGCCCTGGCGCGCCGAGCCGCCGGCGGAGTCGCCCTCGACGATGAAGACCTCGCACTCGGCCGGGTTCGTCGACTGGCAGTCCGAGAGCTTGCCGGGCAGGCCGGAGCGGCCGAGCAGGCCCTTGCGGTCGCGGGCCAGGTCGCGCGCCTTGCGGGCCGCGATCCGGGCGGTGGCCGCGGCCTGCGACTTGCGGACGATGTCGCGGCCCTCGGCCGGGTTCTGCTCCAGCCAGGCGCCGAGCTGCTCGTTGACGGTGCGCTGGGTGAAGCTCTTGGCCTCGGTGTTGCCGAGCTTGGTCTTGGTCTGGCCCTCGAACTGCGGGTTGCCCAGCTTGATCGAGATGATCGCGGTGAGGCCCTCGCGGATGTCGTCGCCCGAGACCCGGTCCTCGCGCTTCTTGATCAGGCCCCACTCCTCGCCCCAGTGGTTGACCTGGGAGGTCAGCGCCGCCCGGAAGCCCTCCTCGTGGGTGCCGCCCTCGTGGGTGTTGATGGTGTTGGCGAAGGTGTGGACCGACTCGGTGTAGGAGGTGTTCCACTGCATCGCCACCTCGAGGCTGGCGTGGTTCTCCACCGACGGGGCCGTCTCGGCCTCGAAGGAGATGATCGTGGGGTTCGCGGTCTCCTTGCGCCGGTTGAGGTGCTCGACGTAGTCGACCAGGCCGCGGTCGTACTTGAAGACCTGCTCCACGCCACCGCCGGCGGCGCGCTGGATCGCGTCGGGCCGCTCGGCGTCGACGTCCTCCTCGAGACCGTCGTCGACCACGTCGGCGACCTCCTCGGCCGCGGGGCGCTCGTCACGCACGACGATCTCGAGGCCCTTGTTGAGGAAGGCGTACTCGCGCACCCGCGCGGTGATCGTCTCCAGGTTGTACTCGGTGGTCTCGAAGATGTCCGGCGAGGCGTAGTACGTGATCGTCGTGCCGGTCCGCTCGCCGTCCTCCATCGGCCGGACCTCGACCAGGTCGCCATCGGGCACGCCGATGCTGAAGGTCTGGCGCCAGAGGTGCCCGCGGTTCTTGACCTCGGCGATGACGTGCGTCGACAGCGCGTTGACGACCGAGACGCCGACGCCGTGCAGGCCGCCGGAGACCTTGTAACCGCCGCCGCCGAACTTGCCGCCGGCGTGGAGCAGGGTCAGCGCCATGGTCAGCGCCGGCATCTCCTGGCCGGGGGCGGTGTCGGTGGGGATCCCGCGACCGTTGTCCTCGACCCGCACGCCGCCGTCACCGAGGAGCGTGAGCACGATCCGGTCGCAGTGGCCGGCCAGCGACTCGTCGACCGCGTTGTCCACGATCTCCCAGATCAGGTGGTGCAGGCCGCGGACCCCGGTGGAGCCGATGTACATGCCGGGACGCTTGCGCACGGCCTCGAGGCCCTCGAGGACCTGGATCGCGGAGGCGTCGTAGTCGGCGCTGACGTGGTCGCGGGAGGCGATCGAGCCCTGGTCGGCCTCCGGGTCGGCGGCCGTCACGCCCGGGTCGTCCGGCTTCGGTGTGGCGGCGGTGATCTCGTCGGGCGTCGGGGTCTCGTCGGTCACGCACAACCTTCTTCGAGCTGGAGTCAGACAGGCAGGGTCCGGCGGAGGCCGGAACGGACCCAGCATACCGCGCGTACGGCTCCTGGCCACGCATCGTCCCCAGCCGGGAGGGCTCGGCGAGCCGTGGAAGGGCCCCAGGCGCCCCGGGAAGCCTGCCTGCGGGGCCGAGCAGGGGGTCGCCGGGGGCGGATACGCCAGCGAGGGCCACGAAGGGCTCACAGGGGGCTCCTGGTGCCCGGGCCGCCGGGCGTCGCGGCACCCACGCCGGACGCCGGGGATCCCTCAGCCGTAGGTGTCGCGGGGACCGCGGGAGTCGCGGGTCGACAGACGCCCCCGGGTCCAGCCCGGGGCGTGCGGCCCGAGCACGTCGATCACCGTGACGACCCCGTCGCCGACCTCCTCGGCCAACCGGCGCAGCAGCGTCGGGGCCAGCAGCCGTAACTGGGTGCCCCAGGCGGTGGAGTGGGCGCGCACCACCAGGCGACCCTCGGCGAAGGACTCGGGCGTGCTGTGCTCGGCGACCTCGGCGCCGACCAGCTCCTCCCACCGCGCGAACAGGCTGCGGATGCGCAGGTCGAGCTCCCACCCGTGGTCGGCGACCAGCCGGGACAGGCTGCTGCCGAGCAGCTGCGGGTCCCGGTCGTCGGGGTGCGCGCCGCTGCTGCGACGTCGCCCGGACCGGGCCGCGGCCGCGGCCGCGGCGTCGCGGGTCGTCGCGTCCTTGCCCCGGCGACGCCGGGCGGGACCGGTCGTGCCGACCGTGGCCCGGGCGATCGTGCGCGCGAGGTCGAGCCCGTCGTCGCGGTGCGGCTCCTCGGCGGTCGGCTCCGCCGCCCCCGGGGTCGCCGCCGGGACCTCCTCGGCGGGTGCCTCGCCGTCGGGGTCAGCCATCGTCGTCGACCCTCGTCACGGCGCCGTCCGCGACGGCGAACCGCACCCCCGCCAGCGCCGCCGGCACGTCCTCGGGCACCGCCGCGGTGACCAGCACCTGCTCGGCGCCCGCGACGAGCTCGGCGAGCTGGGAGCGGCGCTGCGCGTCGAGCTCGGCGAACACGTCGTCGAGCACCAGGATCGGGTCGTCGCCGTCCGCGCGCAGCAGGTCGTAGGACGCCAGCCGCATCGCCAGCGCGAACGACCAGCTCTCCCCGTGCGAGGCGTACCCCTTGACCGGCAGGGGGTCGGCCGGGCCGGCCGGGCCGGCGAGGGTGAGCAGCAGCTCGTCGCGGTGCGGACCGACCAGCGTCACGCCGCGGTCGAGCTCGTCGCCGCGACGGCCCGCGAGCTCGCCGCGCAGGGCGTCGGTGAGGGCCGCCAGGTCGGGCGCGGCCGGGTCGAGACCATCGGGGGCCGGGCAGGCGGAGCGGTAGGACATCCCCACGTCGTCACGGACGGCGCCGCGGGCGACCGCGGCGTAGGCGGCCCCGGCGTACGGCGCCAGCGCGGTGACCAGCGCGACGCGTTCGGCCCACAGCTCGGCGCCGGTGCGGGTGAGGTGGTCGTCCCACACCTCGAGCGTGGCCAGCGCGCCCTCCGCCGACGACCCGCGGCGGGCCTGGCGCAGCGACTTCAGCAGCGTGTTGCGCTGCCGCAGGACCCGGTCGTAGTCGGCGCGGACCCCGGCCAGCCGCGGCGCGCGCAGGACCAGCAGGTCGTCGAGGAACCGCCGCCGCTCGCCGGGGTCGCCCTTGACCAGGGCGAGGTCGTCGGGGGCGAAGACGACGGTGCGCACCAGCCCGACCAGGTCACGGGTGCGCGGCAGCGGGGACCGGTTGACCCGCGCCCGGTTGGCCTTGCCGGGGACGAGCTCGACCTCGAGCAGCGCCGTCCGCCCCTCGCGCACGACCGAGGCGCGCACCACCGCCCGGTCGCAGCCCGCACGGACCAGCGGCGCGTCGGTGGCGACCCGGTGCGAGCTGAGCCGCGAGAGGTAGTCGACGGCCTCGACCAGGTTGGTCTTGCCCTGGCCGTTGCGGCCGGTGAAGGCGGTGACGCCCGGGTCGAGCGCGATCTCGGCGCTCGGCCAGGAGCGGAAGTCGTGCAGGGACAGGTGGGAGACGTACACCTGGTGCGTCCTCCTCCCGCGCCGCGCCCGGACGGGACGACCGGGCCAGTCTAGGAGCGGTTCAGCCGGCGGAGCCGCCGGACGGCGGCTCGGTGTGGGTGGCGTGTCCGCCGAACTGGTTGCGCATCGCAGCGACCGCCTTCATCGCCGGGCTGTCGTCCTGGCGGGAGGAGAACCGGGCGAAGAGGGACGCCGCGATCGCGGGGACCGGGACGGCGTGGTCGATCGCGGCCTCCACGGTCCACCGACCCTCGCCCGAGTCGTCGGCCCAGCCGGCGATGCCGTCGAGGTGGGTGTCGTCACGCAGGGCCGCGACGAGCAGGTCGAGCAGCCAGGACCGGACCACCGTTCCGCCGCGCCAGGAGTCGAGCACGTCCACCACGTTGTCGACCATGTCGGCGGCCTCGAGCAGCTCGAACCCCTCGGCGTAGGCCTGCATCATGGCGTACTCGATGCCGTTGTGGACCATCTTGGAGAAGTGGCCGGCGCCGGGCCGGGGACCGGCGTGGACGAAGCCCGAGTCGCCCTCGGGACGCAGGGCGTCGAACGCCGGCTGCACCAGCGCCACGTCCTCGACCGAGCCGCCGCACATCAGGGCGTACCCGTTCTCCAGGCCCCAGACCCCGCCGGACACGCCGCAGTCGACGAACCCGACACCGCGCTCGCGCAGGATCGCGGCGTGGTCCTCGTCGTCGGTCCACCGCGAGTTGCCGCCGTCGACGACCAGGTCGCCGTCGGCGAGCAGGTCGGCCAGCGCGGTGACCGTGGCGCGGGTGGGCTCGCCCGAGGGCACCATCACCCAGACCACCCGGGGCGAGGGCAGCTGCGCGACCAGCTCCTCGAGGCTGCCGACGTCGGCGACCTCGGGGTTGCGGTCGTAGCCCACGACGGTGAGGCCGGCGTTGCGCATGCGGGTACGCATGTTGCCGCCCATCTTGCCGAGGCCGACGAGTCCGATGGTCATGGTGTCGCTCACTGGGGTCCCCCTGCGGTCGGGTACGGGCGTGGGTCGGCCGGTCAGGACAGCAGCCGGCGCGGCATCAGCAGGTAGCGGAAGCCGGGGTCCGGTGCGCCGTCCTCGACCGAGCCCGAGATCACCACGGGCTTGGCCGCCTGGGTGAAGGCGAGCTCGACGGTGGGCTGGTCGATGGCACCGAGGCCGTCGAGCAGGAACTGCGGGTTGAACCCGGTGGTCAGGTCGTCGCCCCGGATGGCGGCCTCGATCGACTCCGAGGCCTGGGCCTCGTCGCCCGTGCCCGCGTCGAGGGTCAGGGTGCCGTCGGAGAAGGCCATCTGCACCGCGGTGTTGCGCTCGGCGACGAGGGCGACGCGCTTGACCGACTCGATCAGCGAGGCCTTGTCGACCGAGGCGACGGTCAGCTTCTCGCTCGGGAACAGGCTGCGGACCTTGGGGAACTCGCCGTCGAGCAGGCGCGTCGTCGTCCGGCGCACCCCGCCGGGGGCGTTGCCCTCGAACCCGATGAGTCCCTCGCCCGCGCCGCCGGAGGACAGCGCGATGGTCACCTCGCTGCCGGCGGTGAGCGACTTGGCGGTGTCGGCCAGGACCTTCGCCGGCACCAGCGCCGCCACGGTCTCGTCGGGGGTGCGCGGGGACCAGTCGAGCTCACGCTGGGAGAGCCGGAACCGGTCGGTGGCCAGCAGCGACATCGTGCTGCCGTCGATCTCGAGGCGGACACCGGTGAGCACCGGCAGCATGTCGTCGCGACCGGCGGCGGTGACGGCCTGGGCGACGGCGTGGGCGAAGACGTCGCTGCCGACGGTGCCGGTGGCGGTCGGCATGTCCGGGATGGCCGGGTAGTCCTCGACCGGCATCGTCTGCAGGCTGAACCGCGCGGAGCCGCAGGTCAGCGAGACGCGGGAGCCGTCCAGGGCGACCTCGACCGGCTTGGCGGGCAGGCTGCGGCAGATGTCGGCGAGCAGCCGGCCGCTGACCAGGACGGTGCCGTCCTCGCTGACGTCGGCGTTGAGGTTGGCCCGGGCGGAGGTCTCGTAGTCGAAGCTCGACAGCACCAGGCCCTCGTCCCCGGCGGTGATCAGCAGACCGGCGAGGACCGGGACGCTCGGCCGCACCGGGAGGCTCCGCGCCGCCCAGGCGACGGCGTCGGCGAAGACGTCGCGTTCGACACGGAACTTCACAGTGGCGGTCCTTCGGGTCGAGGAGTCGTGGGCACGCCGGCCGGGAGCAGCCGGACGTGGGAGACGCGATCCTGCCACGTCGCTGCGAGGAGGACGAGGCGCGTGCCCGACCTCGCCGCTCCGTGCCCGGTGCCGGCGGGGGACTCATCCACAGGAAGGACGTCGTTCCCGAGTTCACCGTTCATCCGACCCCCTCTAGGTGAGTGGTCGTAGTAGGAGCGGTGGAGTCTGTGGAGGAACGACGTCGTCGCAGGTCGCACGCCGCAATCGTCGTCCACAGGGCCTGTGCACCGCGACCCCGGTGGACCACGTCGGCCTGTGGGTCCGGCCCGGTCGTGGAGGCACGACCACGGGGTGTCCACAGCCTCTCCCGGGGCCCTCCCCGGTTCGGACGACACGGCTGCACATCTTGCAGCCGTGTAGTTCGCCGGCTCAGGACCCCTGCTGGCGCGCCTGCAGCTTGACCCGGTTGGTGAGCTCGCTGACCTGGTTGAAGACCTGGCGGCGCTCGGCGAGCAGCTGGTTGATCTTGCGGTCGGCGTACATCACCGTCGTGTGGTCGCGGTTGCCGAACTGGGCGCCGATCTTGGGCAGGGAGAGGTCGGTGAGCTCGCGGCACAGGTACATCGCGATCTGGCGCGCCATCACCAGGTGCCGCCCACGGCTCGGGCCGGTGAGCTCCTCGATGCTCAGCGAGAAGTACGCCGAGGTCTGCGCGATGATCAGCGGCGCGGTGATCTCGGGCTCGCCGCCCTCGGGGATCAGGTCCTTCAGCACGATCTCGGCCAGCGTCATGTCGACGTCCTGCCGGTTCAGGTTGGCGAAGGCGGTGACCCGGATCAGCGCACCCTCCAGCTCACGGATGTTGGTCTGGATCTTGGAGGCGATGAACTCCAGCACGTCCGGCGGCGCGGTGAGCCGGTCCATCGCCGCCTTCTTGCGCAGGATCGCGATCCGCGTCTCGAGGTCGGGCGGCTGGACGTCGGTGATCAGGCCCCACTCGAAGCGGTTGCGCAGCCGGTCCTCGAGCGCCTCGAGCCGCTTGGGGGCGCGGTCGGAGGTCAGCACGATCTGCTTGTTGGCGTTGTGGAGGGTGTTGAAAGTGTGGAAGAACTCCTCCTGGGTCTGGGTCTTGCCCTCCAGGAACTGGATGTCGTCGATCAGCAGTACGTCGACGTCGCGGTAGCGCCGCTTGAAGCGGTCCTGCCGGTCGTCACGGATCGCGTTGATGAACTCGTTGGTGAACTCCTCGCTGGAGACGTAGCGCACCTTCGAGCCGGTGTAGAGGCTGCGGACGTAGTTGCCGATGGCGTGGAGCAGGTGGGTCTTGCCCAGCCCCGAGTCGCCGTAGACCAGGAGCGGGTTGTACGCCTTGCCGGGCGCCTCGGCGACGGCCACGGCCGCGGCGTGGGGGAAGCGGTTCGAGGAGCCGATGACGAAGGTCTCGAAGACGTACTTGGGGTTGAGCCGGGTCTCGGCCGCGCGGGCGGCACCGTCGGAGGAGCCCAGCGAGGCGCCACCGGGGGTGGGTCGTGAGGGCGCCCCCTGGTCGAGCCCGTCGACGGGGGGACCGCCGAGACCGTCGTGCGCCTCGAGGCCGCGGGCCCCGGCGGATCGATATGTCGACATGTCGATGGGTCGACGCATCGACTCGTCATCGTCGTGGTCCCGGTCCCGGGGGTCGCGTCGGGCGGCGTGCTCGACGCCCCGCGAGCCGGGGCCCGACTCGGTGGCCACGTCCGCGTCGGTGCGCTCGAGCGCGGGGTTGACCGTCACCGCGATCCGCATCTCGCGCCCGAGGAGCTCGGTGAGCGCGTCCTCGAGCTGGCCGCGCTGGCGGCCCTCGAGCCGGGTGCGGGTGAACTCGTTCGGCACCTCGATGATCGCGGTGTTCTCGTGCACCGTGGCCAGCGCGCTGCTGCGCAGCCAGGCCTGCTTCTCCGGCGCGACGTCCTCGACGACCTGTCGCCAGGCCCTCTCGAGGTCCTCGGGTCCTTGCTGCACGTCGCGTCCCTCCTGGTCTGCGGTCGGGCTCCTGCGAGCCCTGCGGCCCGTCCCGTCCGGTGGGGGCCCTCGTCCTTCCACAGCATTGTCCACAAGCTG